>CANDCP010000011.1 GCA_947383215.1 uncultured Roseburia sp. | reverse complement strand
GAATCTTTCAAGGTTATTTCACTGTTCAGTTTTCAAGGTTCTCTTTGTTGCTGTCGGCAACTTCTATAAGTTACCATTTTATCATATATTTGTCAACAGTTTTTTGCAAAAAAATAATTTCCTGTCGACGGGAAATGAAAAGCGGAGAAAGAGGGATTTGAACCCTCGCGCCGGTTGCCCGACCTACACCCTTAGCAGGGGCGCCTCTTCAGCCTCTTGAGTATTTCTCCTGAATAATCCATCAAATATATGATTATTTTCTGCGTACATGACGCATAGATAATATTACTAAAAGAAATGCATTTTGTCAACATTTTTTTTAATTTTTTATAACCGGATTTACAAAAAAGTTTTCAACTCCCAAATCCTTTTACAAAATACACCTTATTCCGTAACAAGTATTTCCATATTTTCTTTTCTTATACAGTTTTTATACATTATTTTTTAAGACAGACTCATAGAGATTATTTCCTTCACAGTCGATTACGACAATAACAGGAAAATCTTTGATCTCGATTTTTCGAATTGCCTCCGCTCCCAAATCCTCATAGCAGACGATTTCTGACTTCGTGATACATTTCGATAAAAGCGCGCCCGCTCCTCCCACAGCCGCAAAATATACGGCCTTATTTTTTATTACGGCGTCGATTACCTGCCGGGTGCGCTTTCCTTTTCCTATCATTGCCTTTAATCCGAGGTCTAAAAGCGTCGGGGCATATTTATCCATACGGCTTGCAGTCGTAGGGCCGGCGGATCCAATCGCCTTTCCCTCTCTTGCCGGAGACGGTCCCATATAATATATAGTAGAATCCTTTATATCTATTGGAAGATCTTCTCCGCGTTCTAACGCTTCTATCATACGTTTATGTGCCGCATCCCTTGCCACATAGACAGTTCCCGTAATATAAACGTAATCCCCGCTTTTTAAATCTGCGGTTATTTTCTCTGTAATTGGCGTATTGACATATTTATCCATTTTTCCTCCTAAATTGTACGAATTACATGTCGATTAACATGACAACAAATATTGACCGCTACCGGAAGCCCCGCAATATGAGTCGGATATGTGTTAATATTGACCGCAAGAGCCGTAGTCGTTCCGCCAAGTCCGCCCGGGCCGATTCCAAGCTGATTGATCTTCTCCAACATTTCTTCTTCCAATTCTTTTACATAGGGAACATCGGATCTCTCTTCCACGCTTCTGGTTAACGCTTTTTTTGCGAGAAATGCACATTTTTCGAATGTGCCCCCGATTCCCACGCCTACAACCATAGGCGGGCAGGCGTTCGGTCCCGCGTCTGCGACTGCCGTGAGTATTGCATTTTTTACGCCCTCTATTCCATCCGCCGGCTTTAACATAAATATCCGGCTCATATTTTCGCTTCCAAATCCCTTCGGAGCCATTGTAATTTTTACGTTGCTTCCGGGAACAATCGTATAATGGATTACCGCCGGGGTGTTATCCTTTGTATTTTCGCGAATAAGAGGATCTCTTACAACAGACTTCCTTAAAAATCCCTCTGTATACCCCTGACGCACCCCCTCGTTTACCGCGTCTTCAATAGACATTCCCTCTAAATGTACGTCTTGTCCAATCTCCAGAAACAAAACTGCCATTCCCGTATCCTGGCAGATCGGTATCATCTCCTCATCCGCAATTTTCAGATTTTCCTGAAGCTGGTTTAAAATTTTTTTTCCCAGTTCCGACGTTTCCGTATGAACCGCTTTTTTCATCGCAATATCCATATCCTTAGATAAATAATGGTTTGCCTCGATACACATTTCTTTTACATTTTTAATGATATCATCCGTTTTAACTGTTCTTATCATTCCTTCTCCTTTTTTCCTGAATCCGATTCTTTATTTTCTGTAATATCTCATCATTTTCCTTTGACTTTATCCCGGGAAATGCTTTTAACAAACGATTTTCAATCGGAGATTTTTTCTCGATAAGCTCCTGATAACGCTTCTTAAGATTTCGTCTCTCTTTTTCAAGATCCTCTTTTATCTCAAGCGCCTCCATAACATTCTCATATACATTCTCTCCAATATCATTTGAAATCAGCTTTAACCTTCCGGCAATTTCATTCATTAATCTTAAACGTCTGTTAAACTTTACAATCGTCGACACAGTTACAATGAGATCCGCAAAAAAACAAATCATGAAAATATACATCAGCGCCGTACCCAAAATACGCGGGATCACACGAATAAATCCGTAAACAAGCGGATGAATTACCAGCATAATAAACGTACAGGCAAATCCCCACAACACGGAAAATTTTAAACATACATACCCCATAATATTAAAAGGTTTATCCGAATAATCCCACCATTTATTATGAAATATTTTTTCCATTACAAATCCTGTAATAAATTCCAATACAGACGTTAAAAAAACGGAACCGACATACAAAATAATAAGGTTTTTCTTTAACGGTGTCAATGTTACCACTACAACTAAAACTCCTATGCCATAGATCGGGCAATAAGGCCCGTTTAAAAAACCGCGATTAATAAATACTCCGCGCTCTAAAGCTGCGTAGGCAACTTCACTGAACCATCCTATAACCGCGTAAATAATAAAAATCCATACAATTTCGTAAAATGTCTGGGGCATATTCTCACCTTCCAATCAAAATATAAACTATTATATCCCATTACCTTACATTTTTCTATCTTCTGTTTTTTATTTTCTCAATTTCAAAATTGGTATGGTTATTTTTTTATAAATTGGACTTTTTCAACCATCCAAAAATATCCTAATATAATAAAACAATTATAATTGAAACGGCGCCAATTTGAACTATGAGAAGAGGAATTTATATGTTAAACACAAAAATATCACCGGTTTTCACAAAAGATACGAAACCATTGGAGCTTAGCCATATCAAATTTATCACATTTACAGCCATCTTTATCGCTCTGATTTATGTCTTTACTGCCTTTATCAATATTCGCCTTCCAATCGCGGCAAACGGAGGCCTAATCCACCTTGGAAATGTTCCTCTGTTTTTGTGCGCCATTATTTTTGGCAAAAAAATCGGCGCGATTGCAGGCGGCGTTGGAATGGCCCTATTCGATCTGCTCTCCGGATGGACCGCATGGGCGCCATTTACGCTTCTTATCGTCGCCTTTATGGGGTATACCGTCGGTGCAATTACAGAAAAACACAGAGGATTCGGCTTTCATCTTCTTGCCATTTTCGCGGCACTTATCATAAAAATAGCCGGTTATTATATCGCGGAGGCTATTATTTACGGAAACTGGATTACGCCCGCAGCCTCTGTTCCCGGGAATATCGTACAAATCGGTACGGCTGCCGTTATCGTTTTAATCAGTGTTGAAAAATTAAGAAAGATTGCTCTAAAGACAATTCATTTTTGATGCCCCAATCAGGAAAGGAACTAAAATATGTATAAAATTATGACGCCAGGTCCCACGCAGGTTGCAGAAAACGTACGAGCTGCCAGGAGCAGAATATGTACAAATCCAGACATTGATCCGGATTTTGTAACATTTTATAAAGAAACCTGCGATCTTATCAGCTCTTTGCTCTTTACAAAAAACGAAACTTATATTCTAAACGGAGAGGGTATCCTCGGGCTGGAAGCCGCCTGCGCTTCTCTTACAGAACCTCAGGATAAAGTTCTCGTAATAGATAACGGAATTTACGGAAAGGGCTTTGCAGAATTTGTCTCCATATACGGCGGTAAACCGGAGCTTTACCACGCCGATTATTTCCACACACTTGACATAGAAGCGCTCGCTTCTTATCTTGAACTGCATCATGACTATAAATATGCCACAATTGTACACTGCGACACGCCAAGCGGTATGCTAAATGACATTAGTCAAATTTGTCCTCTCCTGAAAAAATACGGGATTTTGACGGTCGTCGATTCTGTCTCCGCAATGTTTGGCGAACCTGTTCATGTAGACGAATTTCAAATCGACTTGTTGTGCGGCGGTTCGCAAAAAGCCGTTTCCGCACCTCCGGGACTTACCTTTGTAGTCGTCAGTGAAGACGCCAAAGCCGCCATGAAAAACAGAAAAACGCCCGTCGCTTCATTTTACGCCAATCTTACTGCCTTTTTTAACTATTACGAAGAAAAATGGTTTCCTTATACGATGCCGATCAGCGATATCTACGGGCTGCGCGCCGCATTTGACAATATCGCCGCCGATTGGGATATGTTGAATCGCCATGCCAAAATTGCAAACGCAACCAGAGAAACCATAAAAGCCTCCGGATTAAAACTTCATCTGAAAAGCGGTTTCTCCAATACGGTAACCGTCTTTGACGTCCCGCAGGAAACTACGGCAGATGCAATTTTAAAAATTATGAAAGAAAAATACAATATTATGCTTGCCGGCTCCTTTGACGAGCTTTTCGGCAAAGTAATTCGAATCGGCCATATGGGAACGAACGCCACGATAAGCAATATGATAGAAACCTTTTACGCGCTTGATAAAACGCTGTGTGAACTGGGCGTAAACTTAAAAATATCTCTGCCGGAATATTTTCTTAAATTTACTTATTAACACTTTTATGCTATACTTAATATTATTTGAAAATTTCATGTTAAAGTATGGGGGTTATAATTATGAAATTAAGGGCAAAAATATTATGTATAGCTTTAGTACCTCTGGTAAGCCTTGGCATCGCAACTGCCATTTTGGGAAACCAGAAAATCAGCGAAGTATTAACCGATAACATTAAAAATGCTTTGCGCGCTTCCGCAACGTCTGTCCGCGACACTTTGCAGTATACAGATCCGGGAGAATTTTTTACGGATGAATCTGGCAGCCTCTATAAAGGGGAATTTAATATCACAGAAAACACAGATATCGCGGATCATCTGAAAGCTTCCGCAGATATCGACATTACCGTCTTTTTCGGAGATACAAGATATATGACTTCCGTTCTCGATGAAAACGGACAGCGCCAGGTCGGCACGCAAGCCGGAGAAGAGATTGTCGCATGTGTAATAGACGAAAACCAGGAATATTTTTCGACAGACGTAAACGTAGTGGGTCAAAAATATTTTGGATACTATATTCCGCTGTATCAAAATGGTTCGACAGAAGCGATCGGAATGATTTTTGCCGGCATGCCGCAGGAAGACGCCAGATCGCAAATTTTAAAAATCATCATGCAGATCCTTCTCATTATGGGCGTCGTATTGATTACATGTTTTATTATCGTATTTATTATTGTCCACAATATGGTAAAAGATTTACATACTGCGGAAGGCGCTCTCGAAAAAATATCAAACGGCAGTTTGAACGTTCAATTAAATAATAAAATTATAAAGCGATCCGATGAAATCGGCAATCTCTGCAGGGCGGTTATCAAACTCAGAGACGAGATGATAACTATTATTGGAAATATCAAAAAACAAAGCTCTGCTCTCTCCGTATCCTCCGGTAATCTGATGGAGGAGGCCGAAAAAACAGCGCTAAATATACGTCAGGTCGATATTGCAGTCGATGAAATTGCGCAGGGAGCCAACGGACAAGCGGAACATACTCAAAAGGCTACCGAAAATGTCTCGCATATGGGAAGTATGATATTAAATACCGTTAAAGAAATCGAACAGATGAATGAGAACGCAAAATTGATTAAAGAGATGAGCGAATCTGCTTCCACCGCTCTGAACGAACTGCAGGAAATCAATGAACACGCAAAAAATTCTATCAGTGTTATTGCAGACCAGACTACGACGACAAATATTTCTGCACAAAAAATCCGTGAGGCAACCACTTTAATAACCGATATTGCGGAAGAAACAAATCTTCTCTCGCTAAACGCTTCCATCGAAGCGGCCCGCGCCGGAGAAATGGGCCGTGGATTCGCAGTTGTCGCGTCGCAGATTCAAAAGCTTGCGGAACAATCTGACGAATCCGCCAGAAAAATTGACGAGATCGTATCCAAACTGCTCGACGACTCTGACAAGGCCGTACAGACCATGAATGAAGTGAAAACCATTATGGAAGATCAAAATAAAAACGTTATTGACACAAACACAAAAATGGTCCAGGTCATTAAAGGCGTCGAGGGTTCCATAGAAGCTATGGGAAAAATTGCGGCACACACAGAACAATTAGATACTTCCCGTGAAGCAGTCGTAGATACCGTTGAAAATTTAGCTTTTATTGCTCAGGAAAATGCGGCAAGCACACAGCAGACGGCGGCGTCTATGTCCGAAGCAAACGGAATTATAAATGATATGTCCCAAAACGCCATCGGTTTAAAACAGATTGCCGATGAGATGGAAAAAAATATTCAGATCTTTGAACTTTAGACATTTCACAAAAAGGAGAATCCGCAACATAGCAGATTCTCCTTTTTAGTCCAACGGAATGAAAAAAGATATAAAAAATTTTACTTTATTTTTATACAAGACTCCCCATATCGAAGCTCCAGAGTATCTCCGTCTTTATAATCGACGGCTTTTAAGTTCAAAACATTCACATAGTCGCCCGGATTATTCTCTTCATTTTTCTTTTCCATATTTTGATCTGAAGAATTAACTGCTGCATAATCTCTGTAATCATCCGCAAAATCAACCGGATTTCCGTTATGATACAGCTTCAGATATACTTTCTGATCCTTATATTCCAAATTATCGTCTATAATATAATCCATCGCCATGATTTTCCAGAATTTATTTGCATCGTTGTAATTCTTTGCATAAAATTTAATCTCAATTTCTGTCTTGTATTCTGACAGGCAAATATTTTCTATAAAAACCTTTCGATTTTTTATCATCATACTTTGATTAACTTCAATCTTTTCTGCCTTCTGTATCGAATCCATAGACAAGGTTACCGGAATTTCCAACTCGTAAACAGAATGAATTTCCGGGTTCTCTTTATAATCCAAAATAAAATTACATATATCGATTATGATCTCCTCATCTTTTCCCGAAGAATAATTTGCAAAATACAAAGGCATCTCGTATTTTACAAGACATCGAACCGTCTCATCGTCCTCCTCCGTCACTTCGGCCGGACAGGATGTCACCTTGTAATCGCTTGGATTATCTCCCCTGCAATATGCCTTGATTCCAAATCCAAGATCCCTGTTATCTCTCACTTTTTCCTTCTTTATTGACACCTCAAGCAGCATAATATATGTCCGCTCGTCTCCCATCGTATTTATACATTTTGCCGTGATCTCCCCGTTTTCGCCGCTTGCCGCCAGTTCATCATACTCTCCTTTTTTAATTTTATCGGCCGACACCTTATCAAAAAATCTTTCGCGCAAAATATCGTCTATATTCCAGCTTTTTGCCATTACATATCCGCTGCCGCCGATAACGATAAAGAACAAAAGCATAGCTGCAACACGGCTTATTTTTGCAAAATAAAATTTCTTTTTTATCAGCCGTTTTTTTTGGGAATCTGTAATCATATTAAATATTTCGTCCTCAAAAGAATCCCGGATTTTCAAATCATCTAATTCTTTTTTATATTTTTGCATGAAATCTCTCATCTCTTTTCTCCTTTCCCGTCCGTCTTTTCTTCCTCTATCATTACTTTAAGTTTATTCCTTCCCCTTGAAAGTAACGTTCCGACGGATGATACTTTTTTATTTAATAATTCCGCAATTTCTTTTAAAGAATATCCCTCGCAATAATGAAGATACATTGGTATTCTGTATTTTCTTTCCAGTTTCAGTACCATCTGGATAACCTCCGACTCTTCCGGAATCGAATCCTCAATTTCTTCCGGAACCGGAATCCAGCTTTTATACCAGGAAGCTTTGAGCAAATCCTTGCATTTATTGACGGTACATCTCACCAGCCAGTTTCTTCTATAATTCTCACTGTCAAACTTTATATTCTTTGTCAGATATACAAGAAATACATCCTGCACTACATCTTCCGCATCATGCATACTTTTTAAATAAGTAAAAGCGATTCTTAAAAGCATTTTACTATACAGAAATACGGCCTCTTTTATTTCATCAAAATCTTCCTCTTGTTTTCCCATATTTATCTCCAATTTTTCACATAAATTTCTTCTCCGTCCGACAGTACGTTTTCTGATCGCAAAATTAAAGGTTCTCCAAAATAATCATTGCTTATTATCGGACAAAATAAACCTTCTTTCTCGCCAAGCTTAACTTGAATATTTCTTGCAAAAATTCGCTCTTGCCCGTTTTTTTCTTCTGTCTGTGCAATAAACAAATCACAATCCTCCATCCAGGCGGGAATCGCATAACATTTTTGTCTTACTTCATTGTCTGTTCCGTCTTTCAGATAAAACATCCGCATTTTAGGATAATAAATCTCTGCCTTTGTCAGCATACAGTTGTGCAGATTATTTGAAAATAAAGTAAAAAAAATCATAAAAAGCCAGAAAAACAATGTAAAAAACAGAAGACCCTTTTTTTCTCTCATAATTTTATTCCTTTTTCCAGAGCGTCATTAAAATAGAGGTACAAAATTGATACAGGTATCAAAAAGATTACCGAAGCAGGAAATAAAACATTTCCCTCATAACCGGACGCATTCATCATAAAAACAGTCAGATTTTGAAGCCTTTCTTCCTTCAAAAAAAGCATCGGCTGCTCTAACATATTAAAACATTCCGCAAATAGAAAGACAGACGTGGCAATGATACACGCTTTCATCTGCGGCGCTACCACATACATTAATATTTTAATAACAGAATCTGTCTCCAGGCGCGCAGCCTCTATTTGGGCTTCATCGAGATTTAACATATATTGATGTAAAACTACAATTCCAAAAGCGGAAAAAATCATTGGAAAAATAATTCCCGCCCTTGTATTAAGCAGTCCCATTTCGCGCAATCCGATATAATTTGGAAGGAGCGTCACCTGCAAAGGCATCATCATTAATATAAGATAAATCATGAAAATTATTTTTTTTCCGCGTATTTTAGAAGTTACCAGGCCAAACGCACACGGCGTCGCAACACAGAGTTCTAAAATGGTAATTACAGACGCATAAAACATCGAATTCCAAAACATCTTATAAAATACGGGCGTATCGAGCAGCAAATCTATCCATGGCTGTAAGGATAACTTTTCCTGCCAGAAAGACATTCCGATCGTCGATAAAATCGGAAGAATAAATAAGAGGGCCGACATCAAAAAAAGAAATTTTAACAAATATTTTTTCAATTTTGAAACCTCCTTATAAAACTCATTCCGGCTGCAATCACTATCCCCGCAAATAAGGTGCTAAAAACTGCAGAAGCGGACAGATTTTGATAATTTAATTTCAAAAAATGGTTATTCATATAATATTGAAGCGTATATCCGTAGTCCGGCGGATAATTCGTACCGTAATACAGGTAACTCTCTTTAAAAATCCGAAAAGAATTTACAATGGAAAGCAGCGTTGTAAAAAATATCGTCGGCGCGCTTATCGGCAGCGTCATATAAATATGCCGTCGTACGGAATTTGCGCCCTCCAGATAGGCCGCTTCATACACATCCTTCTGAATCGACGCAAAGGCGGCAGTTAAAAGAATAATACAAATCCCCACATTTTTCCAGATAAATAAAAGATACACGGGAATTATATTGTCTATCTCCGAGAAAAACTGTCTCCATATCACCGCAATGCCGGCTGTCGGTATTACCATAGGTAAAATAAACGCAATCTGTATTCTTCTTTTTTGCATTTTACCAAAGACAAGAATCAATGAAATTAAAATTGCAATGACAACGAGAATGGGAACACAGATTAAAATTAACTGCACGCTGTTTTTAAACGCAATTCTAAAGTATTCATTTTTCCATACTCTCTCATAGTTTGAAAAAAGAGCGAAGCTTGTATCAAACTGATTTTTTATACCGGAATAATAGACGACTCTGATAAATGGAATAAGTGAAAAAACAAGCGTTCCGATAATTGCCGGAAACATGCAGATACAACATTTTTTATTCCAGGACAGCCGTATTTTTTTTCTTTTTTTATTCATAATCGATCACATTTCCCGTCTCTTGTTCATATATTTTATAAGTTTCGTTCTCCTCAAAAGTCTCTTTAAAATATAACATTCCATCCTGTTCCCACATTTCCTGGATTGTTTTTTTCCCAATATCATAAATATCTGTAATAACGGCATTCGTCAAATTTACATAACTGATTTTATTTCCGCCGCAAAAATATAACCTGTCCTTTATTTTTACGAAATTTTGTCCCCATACCTCGGCTATCTTTTTTCTTTCTCCGTTTAAAAGATTTAATTGATAGATAAAAGAATCTTCTCCCTGATAGAAGAGCTCGTCGTCATACAAAACAGTAAAAAAACCGTAGTCCAAAATTTTATGTTCTTCTTCTGTCTTTAAATTATAGGCGATGACAGGGTGTTCCTCCCCGGATAAATCTACATATATAATCCATTCTCCATATACATTTTCCCAAATCGCAGGACCCTCTTTTATCAATTTCACTTCTCCGCTGTTCTCCTTGTGGAAAAGACTACTATTTTTATCTACATAAACCATCCCGTCCTCGCACATCAGAAGATAATAAACTTCCTCCTCTACCTCATTTTTTAGATCGGTTCCGTCCTCTTTCACTGAATACACTTTATAAGTATTTTTTTCTATAAAATAAAGCCTGTCTTTATAATAATTCAGACCGCCAAAGACAAAACCGTCATACAGCTTGCCGTTGCCGTCTCCTGTCTCTGCAATTAATTCGTCTTTCGCATTTACAAAAAAATTCTTATCTTCTGATTGATAATATCTTCCGTTCTTCAACAAAATTTCCGACTTATTTCCAATCTCCATACTCCCTTTTTCAATTCCCGAACATGCTTCTGTCTCCGTATGTTCCGTTAATCCAACGTCAATGACGATTTCGCTGTTATTATCCACATTTTTTTCTTTTTCCGGACGACTGCATCCGATTAACAGACTACATCCGATTATAATTTCGCATACAATTGTTTTTTTTATTTTCATAATTTGACTCCTATTCATTGTTATACATATTTGTCTTCCGTTCGATTTCTTTTGAAAATTCTTCAAAATCTATTTTACCGTTCATAAAATCCAGGTATTGATTCCAAAATATTTCTTCCGGAAGTTCAAAACAGATTTCTCCATTGGAATATATTTCATAACAATCCTCTGTGAGGGAAGAATCGGAAAACGGATAAGTTGTCTTATCCTGAAACATATAAGTGTCGTTTCTCGTTTTCATATATTCACAGTAATCGCTGATATAAGAAAGAGCGCTCTCAAGATTTTTTGAATTTTGATTTACGCAAAAATAGACGCAGCTTCCTTTATTTTTCATTTTCCTGTCAATTTTCGGCGTCTCTCTGGCCGACAGATTTTGAAAATCTTCTTCTCCGAGACTAAGCATATCTGTCCTAAGCTCAAATAAAAACTGACTATAATATATCTCTTTTTCCACGCTCTGTTTTGAAATCATAAATGTATGCAGCGCAGGATTCTTCCAAACGCTTTTTTCCTTTAATAAGCGGCATATTTTTTCAAACTCTTTATTCTGATACGAAGCTCTTTCTCCTTTTTTCGCATACTCAGAATTATATTGCGTCATCAGATCGCTCTGTATTTGAAACCCGTTGATACTATACCACTCCTGTAAATTCTGATTTTGGCATATTTTTTCCGCTTTATCAATTAATGACTCGTAATCCTCTATATTTTCCATATCAATTCCGTTTTTTTCACAGCCTTCCTCTCCATATAAAAGAAACGGAATACTCACAGAAATCGGCAACATCCAAACCTCTCCATTTTCATTGACTGCCGCTTCTTTGATATACGGGTGGCAGGAATCTAAATACTCCATTACGTTTTTTACTTCGTTTAACGGATAAAAAGCTCCCTGATCGCGTATTTCCCGGGAAACAGAAGAAGAAGAATCCATCATACACATATCATAATCCATATCCCCTGCAAGAACAGAGAGAGCAAACTCTTCTTCTTCCAACACGATCGGATGCATTTTATATCCGCATCCGTAAGGTTCTTCAAAAATTTGCGTCTGATAAAAGCGAATCTCTTTATTACCACGATTTGCCATTTCATAATCCATCCTTAAGATGTTATTTTTATCCTGATTACTGTCTAAAACATAAACCTCATCTCCCTGACACTTCAGGTTATTCCCATACCATATAAAAACATTTTCCGCAAATTCCGCTTGCGTTTCTTCGTCATCTATCCGGGCTGTGACAAGTCTGCCGTTTTGACAGGAAATAATTGTCTTTTTATCCTCTTTTACGGCAAACCCATTTATAAAATCAAATTGGTTATTGTAATTTTTTTCTCCAAACTTTTCGCTGTCAGTCTGATAAATTGTAAAATAATACCCCCCGATCTCATCATACGCGTAAAACATCAGCTCTTTCTCCGATATTTGGTACATAAAAATCACATTGTCAATCGGCATCTCTTCTGTCTCTAAAGTTTTTCGATTGAGTTTTACAGCCTTTTCACCCATATAGGAATAGCTATCTGTCTCGCAAAAACGAACCGTCTCCTGACTGCCGTCATATACTTCTGCCAGATAAACCAGATAAATATTTTCTTTTGTAACGGCAGTCGATTTTATATCCGTAAATTGTCTTCTCAGATCCTGCAGATTCCTGCTTCTCAGTTCTTTCGTCTCAAGATTCATCTCTTCCAGCAATAAATGATCGTTTTGAAAATTTAAGGACAGGAGCTCATTCTCACAATGCATCAGATATTTATGATCCCCGTCGCTAAAATCATAGCTCTCTTTTTTCTCTCCGTCTTTCCCTAACTTTTCTATCTTATTTTTTCCGATGTAAGACACATACAAATCTCCCCCGGATACCGTAAACGACGATACGTCCTTTAGATCGTAAGAGAATGTTTCCTCCGTTTTTTGTTTTTTATCGGTTTCTCTATTTTCATTACATCCGCTTAGACACAAAACGAAAACTGTCAAGCAGGCAAAACATTTCCATATTTTCATACTGTTTCCTCCTTTATATAGAATACGATTCAGGAAACAGATATTTTTCAAAAAAAAATAGCATCTTAAACTTTTTTGAGCTTAAGATACTATTTCTTATTTTTATGTTTCTTCTGAACCTTCCGGTTCATGTTTTATCTGTTCCTGTTCCGAAGCGCTATTCTCGATTATCGTTTTATCCTCGCGCACCTTTGCAATACTTGCTACCTTTACGCCTTCATCAAGATTAATCAGCTTTACGCCCGAGGTGACTCTTCCAAGCAATGTTGTTCCTTTTACCGGAATTCTTATAATGATTCCCTCCGTGGTGATCAGCATAATTTCATTTTCCTGATTAACGGCTTTTATTCCCACAATATTTCCTGTCTTTTCTGTGATTTTATAACACTTTACGCCTTTGCCGCCGCGGTTTTGCGGTGAAAATTCTGACATTAACGTACACTTTCCAAGACCTCTCTCAGATACGATCATAAGCGCGTCGCCCTGGCTGTTTAACTGCATTCCGACTACTTCGTCGCCGTGGGCCAGACTCATTCCGATCACGCCCATAGACACGCGTCCCGTGCTTCTGACGTCTGTCTCATGGAACCGGATGCACTGGCCGTATTTTGTAACAATAATGATATCTTTTTTATTATTCGTTCTCTTTACCTCGATCAGTTCATCGTCTTCCTTAAGGTTGATAGCGGCAAGTCCCGTCTTTCGGACATTGGAATATTCGATAATCGGAGTTTTTTTGACGATTCCCCTCCTGGTCGCCATAAACAGATATTCGCCTTCTTTATATCTTTTGATCGGAATCACAGCGGTTATTTTCTCTCCCGGCGAAAGCTGCAAGAGATTGATGATTGCCGTTCCCCTCGCAGTCCTTCCGGCCTCCGGAATTTCATAACATTTCATTCGGTACACTTTTCCCATATTGGTAAAAAACATCAGAAAATGATGAGAAGTTGTCATAAACAAGTCTTCTATATAATCATCATCTATTGTTTCCATTCCCTTGATTCCTTTTCCGCCTCTGTGCTGGCTTCTGAAATTATCAACGCTCATTCGTTTGATATATCCGAGCTTCGTCATTGTCACAACCGTATTTGTCACAGGGATCAAATCTTCCATAGAAATATCGTACTCGTCAAATCCGATAGAAGTCCTCCTGTCATCCCCGTATTTTTCGGAAATAATTAAAATTTCCTCACGGATCACGCCGAGAAGCTTTTTCTCATCTGCCAAAATTGCTTCCAGTTCCGCAATTTTTTGCATCAGCTCTCTATATTCCGCTTCAATTTTTTCCCGTTCCAGACCGGTTAACGCGCGAAGACGCATGTCGACAATTGCCTGCGCCTGTACGTCGCTTAAACCGAAACGTTCGATTAACCGCTCTTTTGCCTCCTGGGTTGTCCGGCTGCTCCTTATAATGCTGATTACTTCGTCAATATTGTCGAGCGCAATCAATAAGCCCTCTAAAATATGAGCGCGCTCTCTTGCTTTATTCAGCTCATATTTTGTCCTTCTTGTCACAACATCCTTCTGGTGCATCAGATAATAATTTAACATCTCACAGAGATTTAACACCTTCGGTTCGTTGTTTACAAGCGCTAACATAATCACGCCAAACGTATCCTGAAGCTGCGTATGTTTATATAGCAAGTTTAATACAACGTTCGGATTTACGTCACGTCGCAGCTCGATGCAGATACGCATACCCTGACGGTCGGACTCATCGCGCAGATCCGTGATCCCGTCAATTTTTTTGTCCCGCACAAGCTCCGCGATTTTTTCAATCAGGCGCGCTTTGTTTACCATATACGGAAGCTCCGTAACAACAATCCGGTTTTTTCCGTTCTGCATCGGCTCAATATCGGTAACCGCCCGCACTCTGATTTTGCCTCGCCCCGTGCGGTACGCCTCGTTGATTCCGCCTGTACCAAGAATTGTTCCGCCTGTCGGAAAATCCGGCCCTTTAACGATTTCAAGCAATTCTTCAATATCCGTCCCGCGATCTTCTTCTATCTGATTATCAATAATTCTGACAACCGCTCCGATCACCTCCCGAAGATTATGAGGCGGAATATTCGTCGCCATTCCCACGGCTATCCCAGTCGTACCGTTCACCAAAAGATTCGGATATCTCGACGGCAAAACAACCGGCTCCTTCTCCGTCTCATCAAAGTTCGGCATGAAATCTACGGTATTTTTATTGATATCGGCAAGCATCTCCATCGATATTTTTGAAAGTCTTGCCTCTGTATATCGCATTGCCGCGGCCCCGTCCCCGTCCACGGAACCGAAATTTCCATGGCCGTCTACAAGCGGATAACGGGTTGACCACTCCTGCGCCATGTTGACTAACGCCCCGTAAATAGAGCTGTCTCCGTGAGGGTGGTATTTACCCATTGTATCTCCGACGATACGCGCGCATTTTCTATGCGGCTTGTCCGGTCCGTTATTGAGCTCTATCATGGAAAAGAGCACTCTTCTTTGCACCGGCTTTAATCCGTCCCTCACATCCGGCAGCGCCCTCGACGCAATTACGCTCATCGCATAATCTATATAGGAGGTCTCCATTGTTTTTCTCAGGTCAACGTCATGCACCTGGTCAAATATATTGTCATCCATTTATCCATCCCTCCTATATATCCAGATTCTGAACGTATTTTGCATTCGCTTCAATAAATTCCCGTCTCGGTTCTACCTTATCTCCCATCAGCGTTGTAAAAGTTACGTCAATTTCGGACGCCGCCTCCTCATCAAATATTACTCTGCGCAAAACGCGGCGCTCCGGATCCATTGTCGTCTCCCAGAGCTGTTCGGCATCCATCTCTCCAAGTCCTTTATAGCGCTGTATTTTATTATTGCCGTCGCGCCCGATTTCCACAAGAATTTTGTTTAATTCTTCATCGCTGTAAGCATACCAAATATTTTTATTTTTCTCAATCTTATAGAGCGGAGGCTGAGCAAGATAGACATAGCCCTGTTTAATTAATTCTGGCATAAAACGATAAATAAACGTAAGCATCAACGTACTGATGTGAGCGCCGTCCACATCCGCATCCGTCATAATAATAATCTTGTGATACCTCAGTTTGCCGATATCAAAATCTTCATGGATCCCAGTACCGAAGGCAGTAATCATAGCTTTAATTTCGGCATTCGAAAATACTTTGTCGAGCCTTGCCTTTTCCACATTTAATATCTTGCCTCGAAGCGGAAGGATCGCCTGCGTCGCGCGGCTTCTGGCGGTCTTGGCAGAACCGCCGGCGGAATCCCCCTCGACAATAAATATCTCGCAGTTTTTCGGATCTTTGTCGGAACAATCCGCAAGCTTACCCGGAAGAGACATTCCCTCAAGCGCGGTTTTTCTTCTCGTCAGATCCCTCGCTTTTCTTGCCGCCTCTCTCGCTCTCTGCGCTAACAGAGATTTCTCACAGATTGATTTCGCAATCGCGGGATTCTGTTCCAAAAAGTACGTCAACTGCTCGCTCACAATGCTGTCTACGGCCCCTCTCGCCTCACTGTTTCCGAGCTTCTGCTTTGTCTGTCCCTCAAATTGCGGTTCTCCTATCTTGATGCTGATGATCGCAGTCAATCCCTCTCTGATATCCTCGCCGGATAATGCAGCCTCGTTCTCTTTCAAAATTTTGTTTGCTCTTGCATACTGATTGAACGTCTTTGTAATTGCATTTCGAAAACCTGCAAGATGTGTTCCGCCTTCCGGAGTGATAATATTATTTACAAAACTGTACGTCGCGTCATTGTAAGAATCGTTATGCTGCATCGCCACTTCTACAAACACGCCGTCTTTTTCCCCTTCGCAATAGATTACTTCCGGATAAAGCGCCTCCTTACTTCTGTTGAGGTATGTAACAAACTCTTTGATACCGCCCTCATAATGAAACGTGCGCTCCACAACTTCTTCCTGCCTGTCGTCGCGCAGTGTAATGCGAAGATTTTTTGTCAAAAATGCCGTCTCCCTGAGACGCTGCTTTAACGTATCAAAATCATAAACCGTCTCTTCAAAAATACTTCCGTCCGGTGAAAACGTCACCTGCGTTCCCGTTTTATTCACGTCACAGTTCCCTACCACCTTCAGAGGATACATTGTTTTTCCTCTCTCGTATCTCTGCTGGTAAATCTTTCCTTCATGGAAAATCTGAACTTCCAGCCAATTTGAAAGCGCATTTACAACAGAAGCCCCCACTCCGTGAAGTCCGCCGGATACTTTATATCCGCCGCCGCCAAATTTGCCGCCGGCGTGAAGTACGGTAAATACAACCTCCACCGCCGGTTTCCCCGCTTTATGATTCATTCCGACCGGAATACCTCGCCCGTCATCTACAACCGTTATAGAATTATCCTTATTAATCGTTACCTCAATACATTTACAATAACCTGCCAGCGCCTCATCCACAGAATTGTCCACAATCTCATACACGAGATGATGCAATCCGCGCACAGACGTGCTTCCGATATACATGCCAGGCCTCTTCCTGACTGCTTCCAATCCTTCTAATATCTGAATCTGGTCCGCTCCGTATTCCGTGCTCATTCAACTTCCTCCTATTTTTGACATCGATTTTCTAACCCCTGCATCCTATGCTCTCTCAAATATTTCTCCGCCAATCACTTCATACACCTTATCAATCTGAAACCGGTTTTTCACAAACTCGTCTAACCCGGTACACGTAATTACTGTCTGAATATCGTGAATACTGTTTAACAGATAGTTTTGACGATTTGAATCGAGTTCAGACAAAACATCGTCCAATAACAGAACCGGCGTATCGCCGATGGACTTTTTTACCAATTCAATTTCAGATAATTTCAACGACAGCGCCGATGTCCTCTGCTGTCCCTGTGAACCGAACCTGCGGATATCAATATCACCGATAAAAAAAGAAATATCGTCTCTGTGAGGCCCGACGGAAGTTTGGCTGTATTTTAAATCCCGGGGTTTAAAACGATTTACCTCTTCCTCAAAAAGCGACTCTTTTACACTTGGCTCATATTTCAGAAAAAGCTCTTCCCTTCCTCCGGAAATTTTCTTATGTATTCCATAAATTATTTCATTTAATTCTTCTACAAATTTTTTTCTTCGCTTAATGATACGTTTTCCGTAAGAAATAAGCTGCATATCCCACACCGGAAGCGTATTTTCCAGTTCAGGATGAAAAGAAATATCTTTCAAAAGCTTATTTCTCTGATTTAACGTCTTATTATATTTTGTTAAATCAGACAAATAAATTTTATCCAGCTGACAGATCTCCGCGTCCAGAAAACGGCGGCGCTCCGCAGGTCCGTTTTTTATAATATTCAAATCTTCCGGCGAAAAAAATACAATGTTTAAAACGCCGAACAATTCGCTCGCCTTTTTGATCGGAACACGATTAATGGCAATTCCCTTTGAACGGTTCTTTTTCAAATGCATGTCGATCTGATAAACCGCGCCGTTTTTTTCTACGATACTTCGTATATGGGATTCGTCTTCCCCAAATCGGATCATTTCCTTGTCGCGGCTTCCCTTATGCGACTTTGTCGTCCCGCTGACATACGCGGATTCCAAAATATTTGTCTTTCCCTGCGCATTATCCCCGAATAAAATATTTGTACCGCAGTCAAAATCAATCCTTAAGGTTTCATAATTTCGGAAATTATGCAATTCTATGGTTTTTATAATCATTTTTCGATTTTAATTGTCTCGCCGTTTACGGTGACAATATCTCCGTCATGAAGTTTTTTCCCTCTCTGGTATTCCACTTCACCGTTTACCGTTACTGCCCCATCCTGTATCACAAGCTTGGCGATTACGCCGGAATCCACGATTCCGGCCGCCTTTAATGCCTGTCCCAGCTTAATATACTCTTCTCTTAACTTAATAACTTCCATAAATTCCTCACGATAATAGTTTTCTCTAATTTGCAGACGAATTAAAGTTTACCGGTAAAATCAGATAAATAAATGTCTCGTTTTCGTCTTTGATAAAACAAGGCGCTTTCGGATTCACCATATATAACGTAACCTCTTCCTCATCGATCACACGAAGAGCGTCGATAAAGAATTTCGGGTTAAACCCGATTAAAATATCTTTTCCCTCTTTTGCGATATCAATCTCTTCATTCATGGAACCGATAAACGAATTGATTTTAAGTTCCATCGTCTCATCAGAAATATTCATAATAATCGGTTTTTTATCGCCTTCTTTTACAAGAAGCGTCGCACGGTCGATACAGCTTAACAGCTCTCTTTTATTGATCCTGACTTTTGTCTCATAATCGGAAGAGAGCATCTGTTCAATCTTAAAATATTCGCCTTCTATCAGGCGCGACACTACAATTGTATTTTCAAATTCAAATAAAATATGTTTTCCTGTGATAAAAATATTTACGTCGTCCTCCGAAGAGCCCGGCAGAATCTTGCTCACTTCCAACAGAGTTTTTCCAGGGACAACTACTTTTTTGGATTGATAATTATTTTTTAATTCAATATTTCGAATAGATATGCGATGACCGTCCAGAGAAACGACTTTTAAGCTGTTCTCGTTAATCTCAAACAATTCTCCCGTCATGAGCTTATTGTTATCATTGTCCGCAATTGAAAAGATTGTCTGACGAATCACTTCTTTTAATGTAAACTGCGACATTGTGATCGCTTCGTTTCTCTCAATATACGGAATATAAGAGAAATCTTCCCCTGATTTTCCTACAATGTTGAATTTTGCCTTTTCACACGTAATAATCGTTTTAAAGCTCTGGTCCGTCTCTATGACAACGTCATTATCCGGAAGCTTTCGGACGATCTCAGAAAAAATCTTGGCGTCTAACGCAATGATTCCTCTTTCTTCTATCTCTCCTTCTATTTTTGTTTCAATTCCAAGTTCCATGTCATTCGCCGTCAGTTTGATTTCGTCGGAAGAGGCGTCAATTAAAATACATTCTAAGATTGCCATTGTGGTTCTTGTCGGAACGGCTTTTGACACGATATTTACTCCGTAAAGCAAATTTGATTTCGGACAGATAATTTTCATTTTGTGTATAACTCCTTTCGGGATTGAGAATAAATAATTAAATAATAAATTCAAAGTCTTAATCTTAGAGGCTGTTTATAAGTGAATAACTTTTACAGGCCTTAAGTTAAGCGGGTTGTCTGAATTTTAAATAAGGTATAAGCTGTGAAAACCGCGGAGGATTTTTTCTGGAAAAAGGGTGAATAAAAATGGTGGAAATCATTCGGGCTCATTTGCGATGACGCAGGTTGAACCTTTGTCCAGAGAAATTCACATGGTCTTTATGCTTTATTCACAACAACATGTTTATAAGTGCCTTGAAGCATGAACAGATCAGGTTTTAAGGCCGGTTAATTAGGGTTTATTTTCTTTTTTATAGTGTTGATAACGTTCTTTATATTTTCGTCGCTTTCATATTCGCTGTCAATTTTACGGATTCCGTGAATAATCGTAGAATGATCGCGGCCTCCTAAAAGGGAGCCGATCACTTCTAAGGAAGAGCCCGTCATGTTTTTACACAGGTACATGATAATATGACGCGGTTTAATAAGCGCTTTACTTCGGCTTTTTGATATGATTTGTTCGGTAGTAATATGGAAATGTTCCGATACCACATCTAAAATAAGCTGAGGAGTAATTTCTCTTGGCTTGTCCGGCGCAATGATATTCTGAAGCTCTTTTACCGCGACATCCATTGTAATATCTGTATTTTCCAAATTTGAATATGCCAGAAGTTTGTTCAACGCTCCCTCAAGCTCACGAATATTTGATTTAATGTTTGAGGCAATATAATTGAGAATTTCATCGTCAAGGTGAAAATTGTCCGTTTCCTCTTTTCTGCGCAGGATTGCCATTCTCGTTTCATAATCGGGAGAACCGATGTCGGCGATAAGCCCGCATTCAAAACGCGACCGGATTCGTTCTTCCAGCGTCTCCATATCCTTAGGCGGCTTGTCCGAGGAGATTACAATCTGTTTTTTTGCAAGATACAGCTCGTTAAAGGTGTGGAAAAACTCTTCCTGCGTACTCTCTTTTCCGATGATAAATTGAATATCGTCAATTAAGAGTACGTCGATGTTTCGGTATTTTTCCCGGAATTTCGTCATCGCCGTATTGTTTCCGTTACGGATTGCCTCGATCAGTTCATTTGTAAACGTTTCAGACGAAACGTAAAGGATTTTGAGTTCCTGTTCGCCGGACTGGATAAAGTGAGCGATAGAATGCATTAAGTGTGTCTTTCCAAGTCCGACGCCTCCATATAGAAACAGAGGGTTATATACTTCACCTGGCGATTCCGCTACGGCGAGGGAAGCTGCGTGAGCAAGTCTGTTATTATTTCCGACGACAAAGGTATCGAAGGTATAATTGGGATTTAATCCTGACTTGTCGGAGCTTTCTATAAAATTCAGGTTCTTTGGTTTTGAAACTTTCATTTTTTTTGCCTGCTCCGGCATAACAAATTCAATATCAAGATCCATTCCGGTTATTTCGGCGACAGCTACTTTAATAGGAAGCGTAAATTTCTTTTTAATGTAGCTGAGAGCCATCTGTTCGTCAGGAACCAGGATATATAATGTATTCTCTTTTACGGCAAATACGTCCAGCGGTTTTAACCATGTATTAAAGGAAATATCCGCCAATTCATGCTCGTCCTTTACGGTCTGTAAAATTTGTTCCCACTTTGCTATGATCTCGTCCATGAAAATCTCCAGTTTCTATGTATACTATTCCTAAGATACTACTCTCTTTATAATAAACGAAAAACGTCAATTTATCAATGTTTAATTTGTATCTGAAAAAATACAGGATTTACTTGACTTAGAACTTTTTTTTGTTATAATTGAAATGATATTTTTTAATATAGAGGAGGTGGGCAAAAATGAAGATGACGTTTCAGCCGAAAAACAGACAGAGAAAGAAAGTTCATGGCTTCCGTAAAAGAATGAGTACGGCAGGCGGAAGAAAGGTATTGGCTGCAAGAAGATTAAAAGGAAGAAAAAAATTATCAGCTTAGGCCACATCATTTGTGGTCTTTCTTCTTATTTTATGCTGATTTTTGGAAGGGCCTTTTGACGAAATGGAATCATTGAAGAAGTATTATGATTTTCAAAATGTATATAGATTCGGAAAGTCTTTTGCAAACAGATATCTCGTTATGTATGTTTTGAAAAATGAGTGCGAAAAAAATCGAATCGGTATATCAGTTAGCAAAAAAGTTGGAAACAGCGTGATAAGACATCGCGTTACGCGTTTATTGAGAGAAAGTTACAGACTACACGAAGACATGTTTAATAGTGGTTTAGACATTGTAGTTCTTGCGAGGGCGGCGGCGAAATCTGCTTCTTATTGTGAAATCGAGAGTGCGCTGCTGCATCTTGGAGGTCTTCACAAAATCTATAATGAACAGAAGGTAGAATGATTTTGAAAAAAATTTTAATTACTTTGATTAAATTTTATAGAAAATATATCTCACCGATGAAAACTACGAAGTGCCCGTATTATCCGACTTGTTCTGCTTATGGGTTAGAGGCTGTGGAAAAATACGGCGCTGTAAAAGGGGGAGCGCTTGCCGTTTTTAGAATTTTAAGATGCAATCCTTTTTCGAAGGGCGGCTATGATCCTGTTCCTTAAATTGTTTTAAAGAGCGCCTGCGGTTTGTGAGGCAGAAAACTTAGGAGGTAAATTTGTGTGGCAGAAATTATATTAACGCAGTATGACGGCGCCATTTTAGGACCGATTGCAAAGCTTTTGGGATGGGTCATGAGTGGAATTTATTATGTGATGGATCATGTTTTTGGAATTCAAAATATTGGTCTTGCAATTATTATTTTAACATTTGTGATTTATCTATGTATGTTCCCGGTAACATATAAACAGCAGAAATTTTCAAAGTTATCTCAAAAGATGCAGCCGGAGCTTCAGGCAGTGCAAAAAAAATATCAGGGAAAAAGAGATCAGCTGTCTGTACAGAAGATGCAGGAGGAAACGCAGAGTATTTATGAAAAATATGGCGTATCTCCAACCGGAAGCTGTATGTATATGTTGATTTCGATGCCGATTTTGTTTGCTCTTTACCGTGTGATTTATAATGTTCCGGCATATATAGGAAGCGTAAAGGGAATTTTTGATAATGCCGTTACAGGTATTATGGGCGTTTCCGGTTTTGCTGATAAATTAACGAAATTTATGGAGGACAACCGTATTGTATTGACACAGTCTGTCGATTTTGCGGCAAAGGATGACGGCGCTGTTTCAAATTTTATTGTTGATACCCTATATAAGATGGGAAATAACGGGTGGACTGCCATTAAAGAAGTATTTCCTTCTCTATCTGATGTCTTTACCACAACTCAAAGCGAGCTGGATCACGTAAATAATTTTATTGGTTTGAATATCGGCGAGTCCCCGTGGCATATTATGACGACTTCTTTTGAAGCAGGCGCATGGCTTTTGGTGATAGGAGCACTCTTAATTCCGATTATTTCATGGCTTACGCAGGTTTTAAATATGAAATTGATGCCTTCCGCTTCCGGTGGAAATGATCAGATGGCGCAGTCTATGAAAACGATGAACAGAGTAATGCCGATTTTTTCTTTTGTAATGTGTTTTACGGTTCCGGTCGGTCTTGGACTTTACTGGATAGCGGGCGCCTTATTCCGGAGTATCCAGCAGTTTATATTAAATAAACATATGGAAAATATCAGCCTCGATGATATAATTG
Source organism: uncultured Roseburia sp. (assembly GCA_947383215.1). Classification (GTDB taxonomy): domain Bacteria; phylum Bacillota; class Clostridia; order Lachnospirales; family Lachnospiraceae; genus Roseburia_C. The sequence goes on along the minus strand of CANDCP010000011.1, from coordinate 46,839 downwards.
CCGAGAATAAAGAGAAAAAGAAAAAGAAACGTGAAAAAATGGGGATATCCGATAATCAGATTTCGAGTGCTGCGAAGATGAGCACAAAAGTTAATACACATAATTCTGATCATTCTAATGAAGAAAAAATTTTGCAGGCGGAATCTTATGCAAAAAAAGCTAAGCCGGGAAGCATGACTGCAAAGGTAAATATGGTACGTGAGTTTAATGAGAGAAATAACAAATAGGAGGTATTCTTATGGAGTTTGTAGAATTTTCGGCAAAAACTGTGGATGATGCGATTACCGAAGCGCTGATCAAATTCGGAACGACGAGCGATCAGATTGATTATGAAGTAATTGAAAAAGGTTCATCCGGTTTTTTGGGGTTTAACAGCAAACCGGCTGTTATAAAAGCGCGTAAAAAGTTTACTGTTGAAGATTATGCAGTTGAATTTTTGGAAAAGGTTTTTCATGCGATGGACATGCAGGTTGAAATTATCGTAAACCATAATGAAGAGAGTCATGTTCTCGAGGTAGAACTGAAGGGCGACGATATGGGAATTCTTATCGGGAAGAGAGGCCAGACTTTAGATTCTCTTCAGTATCTTGCAAATCTTGCGGTAAATAAACAGTCCGATAATTATGTAAAGGTAAAGCTTGACACGGAAGATTACCGCAAAAGAAGAAGAGATACGCTGGAAAATCTTGCAAGAAATATTGCTTATAAAGTAAAGAGGACGAAACGTCCTGTTTCTTTAGAGCCTATGAATCCGTTTGAGAGAAGAGTAATTCATTCGGCACTGCAAAATGATAAATATGTAGCAACTCACAGCGAAGGTGATGAGCCGTACCGTCACGTAGTCGTTACTTTGAAAAAATAGGAAAAGGCGAAGAATGCCGCTATCATTTATGGGATTGGTAAAATAGTACATAATTATTATTTTGCCATTCCCATATTTATTTTTGGGAGGAATTTGAGATGAATACGGATACAATTGCCGCAATTGCGACAGCGATGAGCCCTTCGGGAATCGGTATTATCAGGATTAGCGGAGAGGAAGCTTTTTCTGTAATTGATAAGATATACCGCGCCAAGAATGGAAAAAAGGTATTATCTGACCAAGGCAGTCATACGGTTCACTATGGCTTTTTGTATGACGGCGATGAAATTATTGATGAAGTTATGGTTCTTATAATGAGGGCGCCGAACACTTATACGCGGGAAGACACAATAGAAATTGATTGTCATGGCGGCGTTCTCGTTATGAAAAGAATTTTGGAAACGGTTTTAAAGAATGGGGCAAGACCGGCGGAACCGGGAGAATTTACAAAGCGGGCTTTTTTAAACGGAAGAATCGATTTGTCTCAGGCGGAATCCGTAATTGATATTATTCAGTCGAAAAATGATTTTGCCTTAAAAAGCTCAATAGATCAGCTTCGGGGCGCTTTAAAGGAAAAAATCAAAAATATAAGAGCGAAAATAATTCATGAGCTGGCTTTTATAGAATCGGCTTTGGATGATCCGGAGCATATCAGTATCGACGGGTATGATAAGAGGTTAAAGGATGAGATAGAGGATATTTTAGATGAAATTGAGAAATTAATTGTTTCTTCAGAAAACGGATGTATTTTAAAAGAAGGTATTTCTACTGTAATTGTCGGAAAACCAAATGCCGGAAAGTCTTCTCTTTTGAATGTGCTTGTCGGACAGGAGCGCGCGATTGTTACCGATATTGCAGGGACAACGAGAGATATCCTTGAGGAACAGATTAATTTGAATGGGATAACTCTTAACATTGTCGATACAGCCGGGATTCGGGATACGGATGATGTCGTTGAAAAAATAGGTGTGGATAAAGCGAAAGCCTGCGTGGATAAGGCAGATCTTATTATATACGTTGTGGATTCTTCTACAAATCTTGATATAAATGATATGAATATTATAGAAATGTTAGAGCAAAGAAATGTTATTATTCTTTTGAATAAATCTGATTTGCCTAAGAGAACAACCGAGAAGGAAATTAGAAATTATTTTTCAAACAAAATTATTTCGGTATCTGCAAAGGACCGTACCGGAATTGAGGAATTGGAAGAGACAGTGAAAGAGATGTTTTTTCAGGGAGAGCTGAAATTTAATGACGAAGTGTTTATTACGAATATTCGCCATAAGAATGCATTGCTATGCGCTAAGAACAGTCTTGAAATGGTGATGCAAAGTATTTTAGATAAAATGCCCGAAGATTTTTATTCAATTGATTTAATGAGCGCTTATGAGGAGCTTGGCGGCATTATCGGGGAATCGGTTGACGATGATTTAGTTCATGAGATATTTAGCAAGTTTTGTATTGGAAAATAAAATTTAAAATTAATTTTTATTTTGGAAAGAAGGATTATAATGTCTGTGATAGAAGAAAAATATGATGTCTGTGTGGTGGGGGCCGGACATGCCGGGTGCGAGGCGGCGCTTGCCTGTGCCAGATTGGGTCTTGATACAATTATTTTTACGGTCAGCGTAGATAGTATTGCAATGATGCCCTGCAATCCGAATATCGGAGGAAGTTCAAAAGGTCATCTGGTGAGAGAGATCGACGCGCTTGGCGGAGAAATGGGAAAAAATATTGATAAAACATTTATTCAGTCTAAGATGCTCAATAAATCGAAGGGACCTGCCGTTCATTCTCTCCGTGCCCAGGCAGATAAAGTCGCTTATAGTATGGAAATGAGAAAAACTCTTCAGAGTACGGATCATCTGACAATTCGTCAGGCGGAGGTATCTGAAATTATGACAGACCGTCAAATGGTTATCGGTGTGAAGACATTTTCGGGCGCAAAGTATTTTGCGAAAGCGGTAATTCTTTGTACCGGGACATATCTGGGGGCAAGATGTCTTTATGGCGAAGTGATTAATTATACAGGTCCGAACGGACTGCAGCCTGCGAATTACCTGACAGATTCTCTGAGAGATAATAATGTAGAAATATTCCGCTTTAAAACTGGAACACCTGCAAGAATTGACAAACGCTCTATTGACTTTACAAAAATGCAGGAACAGCTTGGAGATGAGAAAATTGTTCCCTTTTCTTTTACGACAAATCCTGACGATGTTCAGATAGAACAGGCGTCATGCTGGCTTACCTATACGAATGAGAAAACGCATGAGATTATCCGGGAAAATTTAGATCGCTCGCCGATTTACGCCGGAATCATTGAGGGGACGGGACCAAGATATTGCCCCTCCATAGAAGATAAAGTGGTAAAATTTTCGGATAAAGACAGACATCAGGTCTTTATAGAGCCGGAGGGCATTCATACAAATGAGATGTATATCGGAGGGATGTCGAGTTCTCTTCCGGAAGACGTACAATATAAGATGTATCGGAGTGTTCCCGGTCTTGAGAATGCCGAAATTGTAAGAAACGCCTATGCGATTGAGTATGACTGTATAAATCCGAATCAACTTCTTCCGACACTTGAATTTAAGAATTTGAAAGGTTTGTTTAGCGCCGGACAGTTTAACGGCAGTTCCGGTTATGAGGAGGCTGCGGCCCAGGGAATCATTGCCGGGATTAATGCGTCGATGAGTATTTTAGGTAAAAGTCAACTTGTTTTAGACCGCTCGGAAGCCTATATAGGGGTGTTAATTGACGACTTAGTCACAAAAGAGAATCATGAGCCATACCGCATGATGACTTCGAGGGCAGAGTATCGCCTTTTGCTGAGACAGGACAATGCAGATTTGCGTCTGACAAAATACGGATATCAAGTCGGTTTGATTTCGAGAGAACGATATGAATGGATATTAAAAAAAGAAAAGTTAATTCAGGATGAAATTTTAAGAGTAAATTCTGTGACGGTCGGTGCAAATAAGGATGTTCAGGAAGTATTGGAGAGTTTTGGGAGCGTTCCCTTAAATACGGGTACGACGCTTGCGGAGCTGATAAGAAGACCGGAGTTGTCGTATGAGAATCTCGGGAAAATAGATCCTGATCGTCCGAAGCTGCCGGCTGAAGTTTGCGAGCAGGTAGGGATTCATATAAAATATGACGGATATATTAAACGTCAGATTAAACAGGTTGAACATTTTAAAAAGCTTGAGGAAAAAAAGATACCGGAAAATTTTGACTATGACGAGGTGGACAGCCTTCGAATTGAAGCCAGACAAAAATTAAAACAATACCGACCGATTTCGATTGGTCAGGCTTCAAGAATTTCAGGAGTTTCTCCGGCTGATATTTCAATGCTTCTTGTTTATATGGAGCAGCAAAAGAGAAAAGGCAAAGTGGAAGGAAAAAATCATGGAGTATAATTTGGATTATTTTAAGTCTGTTTTAAAAAAGTGGAATATTACATTGTCACAAGTTCAGGAGCGGCAATTTATTACATTTTATCAAATGCTTGTCGAGAAAAATAGAGTAATGAATTTGACTGCAATTACGGATTTTAATGAGGCGGTTGAAAAACATTTTCTGGATAGCGTTTCTCTTGGAACGGTTATAGATTTCAATAAAAATGATAATTTGATTGATATGGGAACGGGAGCAGGTTTCCCGGGTATTCCTCTTAAAATTATTTATCCGGATTTAAAGATTACTTTAGCGGATTCTTTGAATAAAAGGGTTCAGTTTTTAAATGATGTGATCGGCGAACTTCAGTTAAAAGGAATCGAGGCGGTACACGGGAGGGCGGAAGACCTTGGGAGAAAAGAAGAATATAGAGAGCAGTATCATTTTTGTGTGTCCCGTGCAGTTGCAAATCTTTCAACATTGTGTGAGTATTGTCTTCCGTTTGTTTCGTTAGGCGGCAAATTTGTGTCTTATAAGTCAGGGGAAATCAGTAAAGAAGTAGAGGATGCAAGAAACGCTTTGTTCCTTCTGGGGGGAAAGATAGAAGAGGTATATAAGTTTCAGTTTGGAAATCATGATCTACACAGATCGTTTGTGATTATTAGTAAGAAAAAGAAAACGCCAAAGATATATCCGAGAAAAGCGGGAACTCCGTCAAAACATCCATTGTAAAAGTTATTGTCAAAAGGAGTTTTTTTGATTCTCCTTTTGACAATAAAAATACCTTTTTATAAAAATACAAGCGGCAAAAATTATTATTTTTCTATAAGCATATTTAGAACTTCAAAGAACTTATCCGGAACCTCTAACTGAGGAAGGTACTTTGATTTTGATATAGATGCCGCTTCAATACTGTCATTTAATCTCGTATATTCGTCTGTCGATTTTATATGATCTGCTCTGCCTTTGCTTGTTATCATGCAGAGGTTTTTTATTTTTGGAATAGCATGTCTGATGTTAACGTTTGTATAATTACTGCGTATGCTCGACAGGAGATGACGCCCTTTTTCCTCACCGATATGTGCGGATTCGAAATACATGTCCTCTGTTTTTATGGATATTGATGATTTATTGAAATAATATTCGTTGCGGAATAATTTTGAAATATGATTTTTACTCATTTCTATATTGTACAGAAGAGTTCCAAAAATTGGTAAATCTAATATATGTTTATAAGAAAGTTCTTTTTTCGTCGGTTGTTTTGTGAGAGAAGAAAAATCTTCCGGGTTGATTACGATAACTTTTTTATAGTTGTCTGCGTCCATAATATCAGCCATGATGGAGAAAGAAGAAGATTTTCCTGTGGATACCACGACTGTCTTTTCTTTTATAATGTCTTTTACAAAATCATTTAATAGTTGAACAAACAGATAATTTGTGTATGTGATGTTAGGTTTTTCTGATCGTCCGCAGCCTAACAGGTCAATGGTATAAACCGTATATTTTTTTTCTAATTTCTTTAATACTTTTGTCCATTCTACGGATGAGCTTGCCGGGTGAAGATCGTGAATGAGAAGAACCGGCGATCCTGCTCCGCTTACCGTATAAAATATTTTTCCGTTTTTCCAATTATAATATTCACCGTTTGGATTGTATAAAAGATTTCTAACTGTTGCAGTATAATTTAAAATTTTATTTGCACAATAGATTCCAAGTGTGGCGCATGTTGAACATACTATCAATTTTTTTGCTTTTTTATTCATATGATTTCCTCCGTAATATGAAGATGATGAATATCTCTGAAAAGTATTTACTATTTTTATTATAAACAATTCTACATCTCTTTACAAATAAAAAATAAAATTTTTATCTGAATTTTGATTTATATTTTATAAAAGTGATTAATATATGATATAATCAAAGAAATAATTGCTGTGGTTGATATTCGACAAAAAGAAATGAGGAAAATAATGATAAAATCTTATTTAGAAAAAGTAAAAAAGGAATTGTTTGATGAAAGAGATATGTTAGAGAGAGAGTTTTTAAAATTGCAAAATCGTATATTGGAGATTGATAGATTTGCAGAGATATTGGAAGGAGAGTCGGATTCAAATTATAATACATTTACGCCAAGAACAAATTATATGGAAAATGTCAATAAGTTACGGGAACTAAAGGAAGAGAAGAGAGAAATAGATATTAAAATCAGTAAGAATAGAAATGATTTTCAAATAAATGCAAACAGACAAAAAGAAATTGATGAGATTGTCGACTACATTCAAAGGAAAAAAATTGAAATGGAAAGAGAAAAGGAATTATATATTGCTGAGAAAAATAAGTATTTCAGTGATGAAGTAGAGAAAATGGAAGAGATAATCGTCAAAATAGAGTCGGCTGTTTCTTATATGGAAATAGATAGAAATCGTTCAAAAATTGAAATGGAAAATTATCTTCCTCAATTAAAAGATGGAATAGAAAGAATGAAAATGTCTTTGAATGAAAAAAACAGGGATGTTTCACGTGAAACATTATAAAAATTTATCTGAAAAAATAACAATGTTTCACGTGAAACATTGTTGCTGATTATTTGCTATAAAAATATAATTATGAGGAGTGAAATTGTAAATTTTACTATGTTTTTAAGATGAATATTGTGTTATAATAATTGATATGCAAGTTATAAAAAGAAATCTGAAATAGATTTTGTTTTACCAGAAAGGAAAAAATAATGGGAAGAATTATCGCGATAGCAAACCAGAAAGGCGGAGTCGGAAAAACTACCACTTCAATTAATTTATCATCATGTCTTGCAGAATTAGGAAAAAAAGTACTTGTAATTGACTTAGATCCACAGGGAAATACAACGAGTGGATTAGGGATGGATAAGAGTGAAATGGATAATACCGTTTATGAATTGATGTTGGACGAGTGTACTGTAAAACAGAGCATACATAAAACAGAAATTGAGAATTTGCAATTAATTCCTTCTAATGTCAATCTTGCGGGTGCGGAGATAGAATTGCTTGGAATTAATAATAAAGAGTATATACTGAAAAATGCGATTGACTATATTCGTGATGATTTTGAATATGTTATTATTGATTGTCCTCCGTCGCTTAATATGCTGACGGTCAACGCAATGACGACGGCAGATACGATTCTTGTTCCGATTCAATGTGAGTATTATGCTTTGGAGGGAATCAGTCAGTTGATCCATACAATTGACCTGGTTCAGGAGAGACTGAATCCGAATCTGAAGATGGAGGGCGTTGTCTTTACGATGTATGACTCGAGAACAAATTTATCAAATGAGGTTGTTGACAACGTTAAAAATAATTTAAATACAACAATTTATAAAACAATTATTCCAAGAAATGTTCGTTTAGCCGAAGCGCCAAGTCATGGACTTCCGATTAATTTATACGACAGCAGATCAGCCGGAGCAGAGAGTTATCGTTTGTTAGCAAAAGAAGTAGTCGGCAGGGAGGATGTATAAATGGCGGTAAAGAAAGGTGGATTGGGAAAGGGACTTGATTCTTTAATTCCAAATAGAGATGCGGAGACTTCATCCGAAAACTCAGGCGCTGAAAAAAATGAGGTTTTAGTTCCTATTTTAAAAGTGGAACCAAACAAGGAACAGCCAAGAAAGACATTTGATGAAGACGCATTATTGGAATTATCAGAATCAATAAAACAATTTGGCGTCTTGCAACCGCTTATTGTTCAGGATAAAAAAGAATATTATGAGATTATTGCGGGAGAGAGAAGATGGCGCGCTGCAAAACTGGCCGGATTGAAAAAGGTTCCCGTTATCATTAAAAATTTAACAGAGCAGGAAATTGTAGAAATATCTCTGATTGAAAATATTCAGAGAGAAAATTTAAATCCGATTGAAGAGGCGGTTGCATATAAACGATTGTTAAATGAGTTTCATTTAAAGCAAGATGAAATTGCGGAGCGCGTATCAAAGAGTCGGACTGCAGTTACAAATTCTATGCGTCTTTTAAAATTAACCGATAAAGTTCAGCAGATGGTAATTGACGATATGATTACAACCGGACATGCCAGGGCTCTCCTCTCAATTGACGATGCAGAAAAACAATATGCCGTTGCCCAGAAAATTTTTGATGAAAAATTGTCTGTGCGAGAGACCGAGAAACTTATGAAGAAAATGCAAAATGGGAAGGAATCTGCGGCAAAAGAAGATGATGCGGAAAAAATAAAGTTAGATGCGGTTTATCAGGAAGCAGAGGAAAATATGAAGGCGATTCTTGGCACAAAAGTAGTTATTCATCAGAAAGATTCTAAAAAAGGAAAAATAGAAATAGAATACTATTCTCCACAGGAACTGAATCGGATTTATGAACTTTTACAGACAATCAAAAAATAGAACATTCGTTCTTAAAATGAAAGAGGAAATAAAATGAGTATATCAGAGTATTTTGGAATAGAATTAGACTATATCGTAATCGGACTGGCAGCGCTTGTTTTTCTTTTGATGATACTTACAATTATAAATATTGTCCAGATGAAGAAATTAAAGAAAAGATATATTGTTTTTATGGACGGAAAGAATGCAAAGTCATTGGAAGAGATATTGTCAAAGCGCCTTGATCAAATTGATTCATTGATTGAATCAAACAGCAGAAATCAAAGAAATATTGAAAAGATATTTAAAACGATGCAGTTTACATATCAGAAGATGGGAATTATAAAATACGACGCGTTTCATGAAATGGGAGGAAAATTAAGTTTTTCTATTGCCATGCTGAATGAAAAAAATGACGGATTTATTATCAACGCCATGCACAGCAGAGAGGGATGTTATACTTATATAAAAGAGATCATTGACGGCAATTCTATAATCGCTCTTGCCGACGAAGAAAAGGAAGCGCTTGAAATGGCAAAAGGATCTGCGGATGTGTAAGTTTTTTATAGAAATTTTAAATATAAAATTGCAAAAATAATTCACCTATTATATAATAGAGGACAGAGAGAAATTCTAAGCAGAGGGGAGGTAGTAAAATGCACAGTTATTTAAGGGCAATCGGATTCCACGATATGAATAAGAAAGAAATAGATAAGTTAGTAAGTGACATTGTAAATCATCCGGATCAATTTGATATCGCAAAGGATTCAAAGAATCAGGATTTTGCAATTTACACAAAATCTTTCAGCGATTCATTTGGAATTTATGTGTGCGGGGAATATCACAAAAATGAATCTTTCCGGGCAGAATACTACGTCCCTTACTTTATCGGAAGAGAAGTCACCACATATGAGAATGTAGATATTGAGAAACATATTGAAAAAGAATCATATGCCGGAATATGTGATGAGTTAAAACTGGGCGTTACCCTGATCTTTTATCTTCAGAACATTTCAGAATTTCTTTTGGAAAAGAAATTGAAGAATCAAATGTACGGCATTTCTACAACATTGTCCGCTCTCTCTTTAAATGGAAAAATTCTTCTTCCAATCAGCAAAGATGAGAGGCAGGTGCGCAAGACAGAGAAAAACAGTCAGAACAGAAATTATTTAATTGCTGCGGCGAGAGAGGGGGATGAAGACGCGATTGAAAATCTTACGCTTGAAGATATTGATCTGTATTCTATGATTACAAAGAGAGTAGAGCGTGAAGATGTTCTCAGCATTGTAGATACGTATTTTATGCCATATGGCGTTGAAAGCGATCAGTATTCTATTTTGGGAATTATCCTGGACTGCGATACTGTTATAAATAGATTGACCGGTCAAAAAGTCTATATTATGACGATTGACTGCAACGACCTGGTTTATGATATCTGTATTAATTCCGAAGATCTTTTAGGGGAGCCTTCTGTGGGAAGACGATTCAAAGGAAATATTTGGATGCAGGGATATCTGAATTTTAAGGAGTAATTTTTTGCATCTATAGCTCAGCAGGATAGAGCGACCGCCTCCTAAGCGGTAGGCCGCTGGTTCGAATCCAGTTAGATGCATTATATGGATATACCGAAATCAAGGAGGATGTTACAATGGAAAAAAAAGATTCTAACAAGGCGCATGGCAAAAAGAATACGGGGAAGATTCGAATTGCCTTTTCAGCAATGATTGCATTCGTTCTGTTTTTGGCAGAAATATACATGATGATCAATTCTTATGAATACTTTGAAGGCCTTGTAGCTGTAACGGTTTTGTTGATTGCGGTAATTTATATTCTTGTCATTTCGGTTATTCAGGTAAATTATGAAAAAGAACAAAATCTGTTGGACGAGCTTGACAATATTTTTAATTCGGAAAAAGCGACTTATATACTCCTGAAAAAAAATTTTGAAGAGTTCAACGACCGCCTTGCGTTCTTAGAGGATAATACAAAGACGCCGACAGAAGAAATTATCGCGGCGCAGAAAGCGATCGCAAAAGTTAATATCAGCCGGAATAAAGAAAATACGGATGCCCTGATGAATTCGAATGAGAAAATGATTGATAAGATTTCTTCTTTTGAAGACATGATCGTTTCAAATAATGATAGGCTTTTGCAGCAGCAGCGTCTCATGATAGATCAGGCCAATAAAGAAATAACGGCAAAAATGAGAGAATTGGAATTGTCCGTTAAGAATCAGATTCTTCAGTCTGTCAGTCTGCCGCGTCAATCCGGAAACAATTTTGAGCCGGTATCAAATTTTAACGAAGAAGAACCGTCAATTGGAGAATTGAACGATATTGAAAATCTGGACGTATCTTCGGATTTTAACGACGAGGTTATGATTGACGTCAATGAGGAACCGGAGCATATAGAAGAGACTGAACCGGAGATTGGAGTGTTTGAAGACGAGGAGCCGGTTATAGATTCAGAGGATGACTTTGTCTTAGATTCGGAAAATGATTTGTTTGCCGGTCTGGAGGAAGAGCCGGTTGAAGAATTGCTGAGTGATTCGTTTACAGACAATGATGACGTATCGATGGAACCGGCTGAGATACAGGAACAGGCAGCGGAGAAAACAGAAGAGATACAGGAGCCGGAAGAGATACAACCGGAAGAAGCACAGGAAGTAGAAGAAGCGGAAAAACCGGACGAGACAGAGGAAGAAAAAGAAGCTCCTAAGGAGATAAAAGCGCCGGAATTAGATCTGTCGAATCCAAATAAAGTAATGTCGCCGGACGAGATTGCAGCTTTACTTGCAAGTATGTAAATTTAAGATATTAATCAAAAAAATAAAAAAATCATAAAAAATGCTTGCAATTTATGAATATATATATTATAATAATTCTTGCGTTAAAGAAAAAGCGCCGCTAGCTCAGCTGGCAGAGCACCTGACTCTTAATCAGGGTGTCCAGGGTTCGAACCCCTGGCGGCGCATTCTAAAGCACTGTTTTTATGACATTAGGTCATGGGGGCGGTGTTTTTTTATTTCATTTTTAAACATTTGCTTATTTCTCTGAATGAATTTCCGAGATTGCATAGTTTTCGGTGCAGCTTTGGTTTTTTATATAAAATAAGAAGAAGCTTTTGACTCATGTTCATTATAGGCAAACTCATTTTTATTCTCTTTTCATTTTATTCATTTCAGTCAAAAATATGACATAACATTTATATTTTTGACTGAGAAGCAAGTTTACAATATTAGAATTTTCTATTATAGTATTAATGATAAGTTTTTTTATAAAAAAGGAGGAAGAAGCAATTGTTAATTGCTTCGACACATTTATGTTAAATGAGATTCAGATTGGACCGGTGACAATCTATTTATATGGGCTGATGATGGGAATCGGATTTATCAGCGCTTATTTTGTAAGCGATTACCGTGCAAAGAAAAAAGGGCTTAATACGGATATATTGTTTGGAATTTTCTGGTGTTCGGTTCTTGGAGGATTAATTGGAGCCAGAGTTCTCTATTATATTGTTGAACTTCCAAATATAGTAAACGATCCGTCTATTTTATGGGATTTTGGATTTGGATATGTTGTATACGGGGGAATTATTGGAGGCGTATCGGCCAGCTATGTCTATTGCAGAAAAAAGAAAGTGCATTTTATGGAATATTTTGACTTGGTTATGCCTCAGGTCGCGTTGGCGCAAGGGTTTGGCCGGATCGGGTGTTTTTTTGCAGGGTGCTGCTACGGAAGAGAGACAGAGCTTCCGATAGGTATTATTTTTAAAAATTCTAAAATAGCTCCAAACGGCGTAAGACTGATGCCGACTCAGCTTTTGTCAAGCGCGGGCGATTTTCTGTTTGCATTCCTTATGATGGCATATGCAAAGAAAAAACGAAAAGACGGAAAAATTGCCGCAATGTATTTGCTCCTATATAGTTTTGGAAGATTTTTTATAGAATTTCTGAGAGACGATTACCGGGGAAGTATTGGATTTTTGTCAACTTCGCAGATTATTTCTGTCTTTATCTTTTTGCTTGGCGTATGTATCTTTGTGCTCAGTGAAAAAGGAAAATTTGCCAAAAAGGTTTATGAGGAGTAATATCGTTGAGCGATGTGGATAAGAAGGAGAGTATTGTTATTTCCTGTGCAATGCTTATGGATGAGTTAAAAAGCGTTTACAGAAAAACGAATTCAAAACTTCCCGTTATCTGGATTCAGAGGGGAATGCACAATTCTCCGGAAAATTTAAAACAGACTCTTCAGCGGTTGATAAACGAAAATCAGGATAAAAAAGCGATTTTGCTTACCTTTGGCTTATGCGGAAACAGTACGTCCGGAATTGTCAGTGATAATACAAAGCTTGTGATCCCGCGTTTTCATGATTGCATTCATCAGCTTTTACTTGACAATTACGGTGGTTGGGACCATTTTCCAAATAAGGATAGAGTAACTGTCGGGCATTATTATCTGACAAGGGGATGGATCTTAGACAGAGAAGGAATTTATCAACAGGCACAGTTTATTTTGAAGAAATATGGAGAAAATATGGGAGAGGAAATGTTAAAAGACCTGTATGGCGGTTATAGCGGGATCGATGTGATCGATACGGGCGCCTACCCTTTAAAAACGGTGTCGGAGTATGCAAAAAAATGCGGCGATCTTTTAAAAAAAGATGTAAAGATCATTCCCGGCTCCACGGTAATTTTGGAAAAGTTGATTACCGGGAACTGGGACAAAGATTTTATTGTGTTGCAGCCGAGAGAAACGTTGACCAGAAATCATTTTGACGAAAAATACTGATCTGATACTATCGTGAAAGAATCATTTTACAAATGGGGTTTCCGTTGGAAGAAAATTTTTCCTCGTATTCTGTCATGATATTTCCTTTCCTCATTTTTTCATCATTGTGCAGATCGTAGGTGCAGGCGTCTATCTTCCATCCGGCAGCTCTCGCTTCTTCTAAGGAGAAATCAAACAGAGGACGATTGTCAGTTTTAAATTCAATGCGTCCCTCTTTTTTGAGTACATTATCGTAGCGTCTCAGATATTCTCTGGAGGTCAGTCTTCGTTTTGCATGGCGGTCTTTCGGCCAGGGATCGGAGAAATTCAGATAAATATAGTCGAGTTCCTCCCGCTCAAAAATTTCAGGTATGATTTCTGCATCGATACAGAGAAAACGAATATTTGAAAGAGGGTGTTCCTCCATTTTCTGTAAAGCGCGGTAGAGAACGCTTCCGTAGCGTTCGACGCCAAGATAATTTATATCTGGATGTAAAGCCGCGTGTTCCATCAGAAATCTTCCTTTTCCCATTCCGATTTCCATTACGAGCGGATGATTGTTGCCAAACAGTTTTTTCCATTCTCCTTTGTGTTCCGTGTAATCTAAAATGCAATATTCGCTTTCTGCAATCGCATTTGCGGCCGCAGGTATATTTCTAAGTCTCATAAGAACCTCCAAAATTGTTTTCATATATTTTACAATAAAACAACGAGATTGAAAAGTTTTCTTTTGAAAAGTGTTGCATCATAACTATCTAAAGTCTATACTAGAGGTATTAGAGTGCGTATGATTCGCTTTAGAATACAGGAGAAAAGTATGAGGAACAGGATAAAATATAAGGGATTGATTTTGGCGGCTCTCTGCGCCGTCAGTTCGATTTTTATGAATAAAATGGATGTATCTGCTGCGGAATACTGGCCAAACGGACCCGATACGGAATCTCCGTGCATCGTTGTGATCGAACAAAAGACGGGCACGGTTTTGTATGAAAAAAATTCTCATGAGCAGCATTATCCTGCCAGCATTACAAAAATTATGACGTCTATGCTGGCGCTTGATCAAACAAATATGGACGACGTCGTAACTTTCTCGGAAGATGCGATATACAAAACGGAAGGTTCGAGTATTTATCGTGATGTGGGAGAGCAGATGACGATGGAAGAATGCCTGTATGCATTGATGCTCGCTTCTTCAAATGACTGCGCATATGCGGTGGCCGAACATGTTTCCGGCAGCATGGAAGGATTTGTCGGACAGATGAATGAAAAAGCGAAGGAATTAGGGTGTACGGATACGCACTTTGCAAATCCTCATGGCTTGACGGATCCGGAGCATTACACGACGTGTTACGATATGGCACTGATCGCCAGAGAAGCTTATAAGAGCGCGAAGTTTCGTATGATTATAGGGACTGCGAGATATACGATTCCGCCTACAAATAAGCATGATGAGGAGACTTATTTACAGAATCATAATGAAATGCTCTATCCGTTTCGGACGCTTGGCGAGTATAAATATGAGTATTGTACCGGTGGAAAGACAGGATATACGCAGGCGGCAAACAGTACGCTCGTCACATTTGCAGAAAAAGACGGAATGACCTTGATTTGTGTGGTAATGAACACAGTCTCGCCGTCACAGTGGAAAGATTCTATTAATTTATATAATTATTGTTTTGATAATTTTCAAATATTGAATGTATCGGATCACGAAGAACGTTTTTCAGACGAAAATAAAGACGTAGATAGCTTAAATGTAAACGAACCGTTTGCGGAGCTTGACAAAGAGGGCGTGATCGTGCTTCCGAAGACGGCGGAATTTTCGGAGGCGACGCCGGAGATCAGTTATGAAAATAAAGAGGATAATGTAATTGCCTCTTTAAAATATACGTTTGCCGGACGTGAAGTCGGAGAGGCAAATATTATAACTACGGGGGCGAAAATAGAAAGTTTTCTGTTTCGCACGAATTTAAGTGAGAATGAGACCGAGAATTCTCTCAACGCCGGGGGCAAGGGATTTCATATAAATGTAGTAAAAGTAATCTTGGTAATAATTGGTCTTTTGGCTTTTGCGGCGCTTGTTTATCTGATAAAAGTACTTGCAGATAATTTTTATATTATAAAACACAGGCTTTTCGGAAACAGGGAAAATAAAAGAAGATACCGTACCATTAAAGATACCAGAAAACACAGACGAAAAAGATGGTTTCGGCGGCGTTAATATGACAAACAGAAAACGACAATATTTTATTAAAATATTGTCGTTTTCTGTTGTTTAGGACATTAAAATTCGAACACATAATTTTCTGAAAAATATTATTGAATATAAAAAAAAACTGAAATTAAGAGGGCATCAAGGCGCTTAAAGCGGATAACAATTCTGTTTTAGACTGCGTATAAATGATAAGTCCGCCGTTTGCTTCCATAATTGTATCAATATACCGCTCAAAAGTAACAGAAGTGGTTAATATATGCATTAAATACGATTGAATCGAAGGATCCGCTTTTAAAAATACGGGTTGTGAGAGCGATAAATCTGTTACGGAGACATTTCCGATTTCAAAAAAATGTTTAATTTCCGTTTCCTGTTCGAGTTGTTTTGAAGTTTTATTGACAATGTAATATCCATTCTCATCCTTTGGCATATCCATCGCTTTAATGGCGCGCTGGACTTGTTTTGTCAGGGCGTCTGAGGGTGGATAAAGAGATTGAAAAAAGGACATAAAATCAGAAGGATGCCTGAAATGTCTGTTGCATCCTCTTTCTGAAGCTTCTGTCACAAGGATTCTTCTAATAATTTTTTCGCATTCTTCACGTGAAGGGTTTTTTCTAATTTTCCGTTCCATACGCAGTTTTCTCCATATATTTGTCGTTGAACCAGAATGTCAGGTTATTCTTAATACCCGAATCATTATAGTAAAAAAAGACATTTAAAATCATTCTATGTCATATTATAAGTCACATATTTTGTCGCTGCAATAAGAAAGATGTCAACAAGCTGCCGGTATTGGGTATTATTGTCTAAATTAGCATATATTAAAATTGACAAGTGGCAAAAAATAGTTTTATACTGGTTGTAAACATGGTATATCATGAAAAACTTTTTCTGTGGGAGGATGAAACGTGAATCGTACAAAAAAAGAACAGATTTTACCAAAGATTGAAAAGTTAATGGAAGAAAACGGAGGAATCATAAAGGCGTCGCAGCTCTATCCCCTGGGATTGACATACCGTGGGATTCAGGGGCTTGTCGCGGAAGGTACTTTGGACCATGTAAAAAGCGGTTATTACAGCATGAATTACAAAGAAAAAACGGAAGAGGAAATCATTTACGGATTGTTTCCGGATGCAATTCTTACAATGGATACAGCGCTTTACTATTACGGATATATCAGCCAGCGCCCTTTTGCGTGGAGTTTTGCGGTCAGCAAAAACACTTCAAAGTCCAGATTCAAAATAGAATATCCGTTAATTCATCCCTATTACACAGAGCCTGATGTTTTAAAGATTGGGGTAACGGAAATACCGTTTAACGGAGAAGTAATTCACATTTATGAGAAAGAGCGTTTGATTTGCGAATGTTTAAAATATGAAGAACGGCTGGAACACGATACGATGAAGGCTGCGTTAATGAAGTATATCAGGGAACCGGAGAAGGATATTGCGAAATTAATGATGTATGCGAGGGAGCGCAAGGTAGTTTTAAAGGTGCAGAACAGAATTGGGGTGTGGTTGTAATGGCGCACGGTAATTTCAATGAAACGGCTATAAAGATAAAAAGTGAGACGCTTTCCATTCCTTATGCCAACGCGTCTCTCGCTTTTTTGATGGAAGAATTTTTGATTCTTTTGTCACAATCTAATTATGCCGGAAATTTTTGGATTAAAAATTACAGAAACCTTCATATCAAAAACTATCGAAAAAAACCTGTGAATTGCCTGGACTTTTATTATAAAGGGTTACAGGACGGAAAAACAAATGAACAATGCTTAAACGCTGAAGTTTTAGAAGAAATTATGAAGACGCTGATAGAAAAAGAGAATAATAAGGATATTGTCTGGAACTATCAGATTTTTCCAAATGATGAGGATTACAGATTAGAGATCGAGGCGGATTTAAATCAGATGCAGATTCCGTTTCGAGTTAAAGTGAAAAATCTGGATGACGAAAAAGTAGAACCCGCAAAAATAAAACTTCGTTCAAGCCTGAGAAATGATGAGCAGATTGAATTAATTTCTTATCCAACAGAGCTTGTCCTGGCAAAATACTTATTTGAAATTTTAGAAAAAATGGAACTGATTAACGATATGGGTATCTATCTGCGTTTTTATAATATTTTAGAGAAAGAGGTTTTAGACGGAAGAAAAGTACAAAAGCAGCTGGCACTGGAATGTCAGGCAAAAAAACTTTCCATTGAGAAAAATCGTTTGGAGATGATAAAAAATTATCGCAGCTATTCTTATATGAAAAAGAAATGGAGGCGTTATTTAAAATCCGAAAAAAAATCTTCTCCGGATTGGGAAGAGATTGTGGATAAAGTAGTGCTCTTTTTGTCTCCTATTTGGGACATGATGTGCAAAGATTTGATTTTTATAGGAGATTGGATGCCGGAGGTCGGTCGTTTTCTTGATTAATTTGTTGATGAAAAATGATTTTATGTGGATAAGTTGTTCATATTGTGGATAATTTGTTGATTATTGTAATTATTTGTGAAAACGAGAAAGAGAAATGTGGAAAAAATATACGGAAGAAATATATCTTGATAAAAGACTGGAGAATTATGCAAAAAACGACTATTATCCATTCCATATGCCGGGGCATAAACGCCGCCTGGATTTTTCGTTGAATCCCTATGAGATCGATATAACAGAAATAGACGGTTTTGATAATCTACATAAACCGGAAGAAATTTTAAAATCGGCGATGCGGCGCGCTTCTTTGCTGTATGGCGCAAAAAGAAGCTTTTATCTGATTAACGGAAGCACATGCGGTATTTTGGCTGCGGTCAGTTCTGTGACAAAGCCGGGCGGAAAAATTTTAATGGCAAGAAATTGTCATAAAGCCGTATATCATGCAGCTTATCTGCGCCGGTTGAAGACGTTTTACCTCTATCCCCCCGTTACATCGGAAGGAATTCAGGGAAGTATTACGCCAAGGTCCGTAGAGAAGGCCTTAAAAAGGGATCCTGACATTGAGGCGGTTATTATTTCTTCCCCTACTTACGACGGCGTTGTTTCCGATATAAAATCCATAGCCGAGGCAGTCCATCGGAGAAATATTCCGCTTATCGTAGATGAAGCGCACGGCGCTCATTTTGGTTTTCATTCTTATTTTCCAAAAAGCTCCGCAAGCCTTGGAGCAGATCTTGTAATTCAGAGTATGCATAAGACTCTCCCGAGTTTGACGCAGACAGCGTTACTTCACATCTGCACAGACAGGGTAGACGAAGAAAAGGTGAGTCGTTTTTTGGGAATTTATGAGACAAGCTCTCCTTCTTACGTCCTTATGGCAGGTATGGATCGCTGTGTTCGGCTGATGGAGCAGAGAGGGAAAATATTATTTCAAAATTATGCGGCCAAACTTTCTGATTTTTACTGCAGAGCAGGAAAATTAAATTGTTTAAAGGTAAGCGCTCCTTTGGAAAGTAAGGATGAGAATTGTTTTTGTATTGATCCGTCAAAAATCAGGATCAGCGGAAAGGAATGCGGCGTTGGCGGAAAGAAACTTTATGATTTATTGTTAGAACGATATCGTCTGCAGATGGAAATGTACAGCGCTTCCTATGTGCTTGCAATGACTTCTGTCATGGATACCGACGGGGGATTTGAAAGGCTTTTGAATGCGTTATACGAAACAGACAGGCAGATTGAGAAAGAAAATTGTAATCTGATACAGCCGGATTTTATCGAAGATATCTACGGAAAGACAGAGAAGCGTTTAGAGATTTCAGACGCGTGGGAAAAAGAAAAAAAATCGATAGCCCTTTCTGACGCCTGCGGATTTATCGCAGCAGATTTTATTTGTTTATATCCTCCGGGAATTCCAGTACTTGTCCCGGGGGAAGAAATTTCTTCCGATATGATAGGGCAGCTTACAAAGTGCGTTCAAATGGGTTTAAACGTTCAGGGGATCGATGGGAAGATGCGGATTCAAGTTGTCAATTCGTCTGTAATACATTATACTAAATAAGAAGAGAAATTAGCGATCGAATAAAGGAGCGGATATGGGGAAGATATTTTGTCTGATGGGAAAGAGTTCATCCGGTAAAGACACAATCTATAAAATGCTTCTGGAAAACAGGGATTTTCTTCTCCAAAAAATTGTACTATATACTACAAGGCCGATCCGTACCGGCGAAGAGGAGGGAATTACCTACCATTTTACCGATGAGGAGGGTCTTAAAAACTTAGAAAGCCAGGGACGCGTGATTGAGCTTCGTATATATCATACGGTACATGGAGTTTGGAAATATTTTACGGTAGACGACGGGCAGGTAGATTTTCAGTCCGGAAATTATCTTGTGATCGGCACGCTTCAATCGTATGAGAAGCTGCTTGAATACTATGGCAGGGAACATGTTTTGCCGATATATATACAGGTAGATGACGGAGCGCGCCTCCAGAGGGCTTTGGATCGGGAGCGGATGCAGGATATTCCGAAATATGCGGAAATGTGCCGCAGATTTTTGGCCGATGAGAATGATTTTTCCGAAGAAAACATTATGCGGCTGGGTATTGAAAAGAGATTTGAAAATCAGGATTTGAGAGAGACGGTCGATCATATATTGCAGTATATGAAGGCGCAGATTTAGCTGTGAAGGTGATGAATTATGGATATAAAGGTGAATCAGAGCATGCCGGTAAACCAGGCGGCGCCGACGGCTCCGGTTGAGACGGGAGACGGAAGCTTTAAGTTTACGTTGACGAGCGCTGTGGAAGAGGCGGGACTTCAGGAAAAATTAAATATGATGCTGAACGATATCACTACGCAGGGAAATTTGATTGCGCAGCATATGGATATCCGGGATATGAAAAAATACAGGGGGATGATAAAAGATTTTATGAACGAAGTAGTGAATCGTTCCCATAAGTTTTCGAGGGAGAATTTTCTTGACAGAAAAGGGCGTCACCGTGTATATGGAATTATTCGGCTTGTCGATGCGACTTTGGATGAGCTGGCATCGGAGCTGGTAAAAGATGAAAAGGACCATATCAGTATTTTAAATAAGATCGGAGAGATCCGGGGATTGTTGCTGGATATATTTACTTAAAATAAGCTTGGGATTTTGAGAATACAAAGGAGCGAAGGAATATGGCGGGATTTGCAGACATTGTGGGACATGAACAGATTATTGAACACTTCACGAACGCGATTTCTACGGGTAAGGTTTCACACGCGTATATTTTAAACGGGCAGGATAAATCGGGAAAAAATATGTTGGCGGAAGCATTTGCCATGGCGCTTCAATGCGAACGCAGCGGGAATACGCCCTGTCTTACATGTCGTTCCTGTAAACAGGCATTAAATCATAATCAGCCGGACATTATATATGTAAAACATGAAAAACCGAATACGCTGTCCGTAGATGATGTCAGAAAGCAGATAAATCACGATATCGACGTGAAACCGTACGGCAGTCCCTATAAGATTTATATTGTGGACGAGGCGGAAAAGATGAATATACAGGCGCAGAACGCAATTTTGAAAACCATAGAGGAACCGCCGAAGTATGCGGTGATTCTTCTGCTTACTACGAATGCCGACGCGTTTTTGCCGACGATTCGTTCAAGGTGCGTAACACTGAACCTGAAAGCGGTTCCAGATAACGTTATTTTGAAGTATCTGATGGAGAATCGCGGGGTGCCGGATTACCAGGCGAAGGTTTGTGTCGCGTTTGCCCAAGGAAACGTCGGAAAAGCGATTGCGCTCGCTTCTTCCGAAAATTTTAATGAGTTAAAGGCGGCGGCCGTACAGCTGATGAAACGAATTAAGGATATTGAACTCTATGAGCTTGGGGAGGCCGTGAAGCAGATAAACGAATATAAACTGCAGATTAACGATTATCTTGATATTATGATGATCTGGTATCGGGACATGCTTGTGTATAAGGCGACAATGGATGTAAACGCTCTTATTTTTAAAGATGAGGTTTATGATATCAAGAAGCAGGCCAGCAAGAGTTCTTATAACGGGATAGAGATTATTTTGGAGGCTTTGGAAAAAGCGAAACAGCGTTTAAACGCCAATGTAAATTTTGAATTGGTAATGGAATTACTGCTGTTAACAATAAAGGAGAATTGACATGATAAAAGTGGTAGGTATCAGATTCCGCAGCGCCGGTAAAATCTATTATTTTGCACCCGGAAAACAGGAGGCAAAGATGGAGGTCGGTACGCATGTGATTGTGGAGACAGCGCGGGGCGTGGAATACGGAACCGTATTGATTGCGCCGAGAGAGGTGAGCGACGAGAGTATCATTCAGCCGTTAAAGCCGGTAATTCGCATCGCGACGTTTGAAGACGATAAGATAGAAGAGAAGAATAAAGTAAAAGAAAAAGAGGCGTACCGCATCTGTCAGGAAAAGATTGCAAAGCATAAGCTGGAAATGAAACTGGTCGAGGCGGAATATACGTTTGATAATAACAAGCTTTTGTTTTATTTTACCGCGGACGGAAGAATTGATTTCCGTGAGCTGGTAAAGGATTTGGCGGCGGTATTCCGCACGCGGATTGAGCTCCGTCAGATTGGAGTGCGCGATGAGACGAAGATATTAGGGGGAATCGGAATCTGCGGCAGGGAGCTTTGCTGTAAATCTTATTTGTCGGAGTTTGCACCGGTTTCTATTAAGATGGCAAAAGAGCAGAATCTTTCTTTAAATCCGACGAAGATATCCGGCGTCTGCGGAAGACTGATGTGCTGTCTGAAAAATGAACAGGAGACGTATGAGTATTTGAACAGCCGCCTGCCGAATGTCGGGGATACCGTGACGACGGACGACGGATTAAAAGGAGAGGTACAGAGCGTCAGCGTGCTTCGTCAGCGTGTAAAAGTATTGCTTGTTATCGATGATGAAAAAGAGCTTCGGGAATATAAGGTGGATCAGTTAAAGTTCAGGCCGAGGAGAAGAAGAGAAAACATGAAGCTTTCAGCGGAGGAATTAAAGGAGCTTGCGGCGCTGGAGGATCGAGGAGGCAAATCAAAACTTGACGATGCAAAATAACTTAAAAGACGGGGAACGTATTGACGAGCTGCAGCGCAACGGTTATCGGATTATTCAGGATAAGGGCCGTTTTTGTTTTGGGATGGACGCCGTTTTGTTATCCGGTTTCGCCCATGTGAAGAGCGGGGAAAGCGTGTTGGATCTTGGCACGGGAACCGGAATTATTCCGATCCTTCTTGAGGCTAAGTCAGAAGGAAAATATTTCTGCGGACTTGAGATACAGGAGGACAGCGCAGATATGGCGAGGCGCAGCGTAGCGTTGAATTATTTGGAGGAAAAAATTGAGATTGTGACAGGAGATATCAAGGATGCTTCAAAAATATTTGGAGCATCTTCTTTTGATGTTATCACAACAAACCCTCCCTATATGATAGGACAGCACGGTTTGAAGAATCCGGACGAGGCAAAAGCGATCGCAAGGCATGAAATTTTATGTACGCTTGAGGATGTGATAAGGGAAACTGCGTGCATTTTAAAGCCGAGAGGCAGATTTTTTATGGTTCACAGACCGTTTCGATTGTCGGAAATTTTTTGCTGTATGACGCGTTACGGCATAGAGCCGAAGCGCATGAAGCTTGTATACCCTTTTATTGACAAAGAGCCGAATATGGTTCTGATTGAGGGAATGCGCGGCGGCAATCCCAGAATGACGGTGGAAAAACCTTTGATTGTGTATAAGGAACAGGGCGTATACACAGATGAAATCTATGATATATACGGATATTAAGAGGAGAGAATATGGCCGGAAAATTATTTCTTTGCGCAACTCCGATCGGGAATCTGGAGGATATAACGTTTCGGGTACTGCGCACTTTAAAAGAGGTGGATTTGATTGCGGCGGAGGACACGAGAAATTCCATTAAGCTGTTAAACCATTTTGAAATCAAAACTCCGATGACAAGTTACCATGAGTACAATAAATTTGACAAGGCGTATCAGCTTGCGGAGAAAATAAAGAATGGAAAAAATGTCGCGTTGATTACGGATGCCGGAACGCCGGGAATATCGGATCCGGGAGAAGAGCTTGTACGTGTTTGTCAGGAACAGGGGATTGAGGTGACTTCTCTCCCCGGACCTGCCGCATGTATTACGGCCCTCACAATGTCGGGTCAGGCTACGAGAAGATTTGCGTTTGAAGCGTTTCTTCCAGGCGACAGAAAAGAGCGGTCGTTCATTTTAGAAGAATTAAAAAAGGAAACGCGAACGATGATTATTTATGAGGCGCCTCACCATCTGGTCAAAACGCTAAAGGAATTGCATGAAGCGCTTGGGGACCGGGAAATCAGTATTTGCAGAGAGCTGACGAAACGCTACGAGGAGACGGTAAAAACAACTCTGGAACATGCTTTAGATTACTATAAAGATCACAATCCGCGCGGAGAGTATGTCTTGATACTCGCAGGAAAATCGAGGGAGGAGATCGACAGAGAACGAAGGGAGTCCTGGGAAGGACTGTCTTTAGAGGAGCATATGGCCTATTATGAGAATCAGGGCATTGAACGCAAAGAGGCTATGAAGAGGGTTGCGGGGGACAGAGGGATAAGTAAGAGGGATGTGTATCGGATGCTATTGCAGTAAGGAGGAGTTTGTGTTAAAAATTGCAGTTTGCGACGACGAAAAAATTTATCGCGATATGTTGGCGGATATATTAAATAAATATAAAAATATCAACGCAATTGATTTTGAAATTTTATTCTTTGAAAATGCCGAAGTATACAGGGAGAATTGCCGGCAGAATGAGGAGCCGGATATACTTTTGCTGGATATTGAGATAGGGCGGCAGGCGGACGGCATTTTATTAAAGGAGTATTTGCGTGAACAGGGGAGCTGCACGAAAATCCTTTTTACTACAAGTCATATGGAAGCAATGCAGGAAGCCTTTGGCGAGAATGTATGCGGATTTTTGACAAAGCCTGTATCGGAGGAAAAGCTGTTTTATTATCTCGACAGGATGTGTGATTTTGAAAATCAGAGGAAGATTGTCCTGGTTGGAAAAGAAAAAGAAATACATACCGTAAAACTGCAGGATATTTTGTTTATAAAATCAGACGGTTCTTATTCCTGTGTGGTTACGAAAGAAAAGGAAGCATTTTGTGATAAAGGCCTTTTGGAGTGGGAAAAGGAATTGGAGGGCGCAAGATTTTTTCGCATCCATAAAAGCTGCCTTGTAAATTTAAAGCATGTGCTGCGTGTGGGAGAAAAGGCTGATCTTGACAACGGGGAACAGCTTGTCATTGCAAGACGGCGGAAGAAAGAGCTGAAGGAGGCATATAAGCAATATTTGATTGACCAGGTCTAAAAAACGACCGTTTAACAGAAAAAACGACCGTTCGTCAGAAAGTTCTTGATTTATACGGACAGGACTGATAATGTGATGCGTGCAGAAAAATTTACAAAATATTTGTTGATATATTGTAGATGGGATATTTTAATCTAAAGCACAGGAGAAAACATGTTAAAGAAAGTAATTAGTATTTGTTTATTATTCGTGATGACATTATCACTGGCAGGCTGTGGCAGCCATTATTCCAAAGATTATCATATTGGCTTAATTTATACGACAGAATATAAAGACAAGACGAAGATATGTTTTTTAGACGACGGTATGAAGGAAAAAAATACGCTTTCATATAATTATCCAAATATATCATATGACGGTTTTTGTAATTCATGCGTGAAAGATAATAAGTTGTTTTTACTTCCAAAGGGAAAGGCCAAGAAATTAGATTTCGGAAAAGTAATCGCACTTCATTTAAGTGACGGAAAAATCAACGAGTATGATTTTAATCGAACGAATATAACAGATTTCTTTTATGATAATGAAGAAATTTATATCTGTAGTAATTTGAATGGAATCAGTTATCTGGAACAGTATAACAACAAAAATATAGAAACGATGGAAATACAAAACTGTTTGTTGGATACAATAGCTGTATTAGACGGAAGAATATTCGGATTTATTTCACATTTAGATGATGATAAATATTCTTTTTGTGAGTTTAACATTTCCGCTCAGGAATATAACATATTACTTGAAATGAATGTGGATGATTCCCCATGTTTTTTAGAAGTATATAAGGATAAGCTTTATTTTGCATACAACAATATTTTATATGAATATGATACTACAAATGATTCTATGTCAAATATTACTTTGCCGCACAATAATGCATTTAATTTAACGGTAGTTGGCGATGACTTATATATTGCGTATACGGATCTATTTGAAGAAAAGAAAAGCTATATTGAGGTCATGCATTTGCCGGAAAAAGAGATTGTGAAGAGTATGGAATATAACGGAAGTATTTTACAGCTTGAAGTTTCTAAAACGAATCCTGATATCATCTATTTAATGGATTATGAAAATTTGATGGAATATGATATTTCAGGAGAAGTAGAGAAGATGGTAAACAAGATTCATTTACAGAGCAGCGGCGATTATTTTGTGGGCGGGTTCTTTTTAAATGAAACGGAAAATAATTAGAAAAGGATAGAAAAATGAAAAGATTAGTTGTAATAGGATTGATGATATTTATGTTTGCGCTCTGCGGTTGTAAGGAAAAGGATAATGTCTCTGAGAATAAACCATCAAAAAATAATACGGCAGAAGAACTCAATACTATGGAACAGTTAGAGGGATACGAGGGATTATCGGATGAAGAAATCACTCAAAAAATGATTGAAGAAGCTGATAAAATTCAAGTTGTTCCGGACAAAACAGAATAAAATCAGTTGCAAAGGGAACCATCTGTGATAAAATAGAAATCATAGATGGTTTTTATATTTGAAAAAATATAGAAGTTAGCAGCCGGTAACGCCGAATGGCAGAAAAATTTTGAAAACGGGGAAGAGTATGTATGGGTGAAATATTTGAGTCGACCGTAATATGGATGATGGAGTTGGTACAGTTGTTTCTATTGGCATTAGCGGTCCTTCGCCAGAGCTTTTGTAAAAATGTTTTTCGATATATTTTGTCTGTTTTCCTCGTTTTGGGATGTCTTGTCGGTTCTGCCTTTTACATAGAAAATGCTGTACCGATTCATATAGCGGGAACGTGCGTCTTGTTTTTAATTTTATTAGAAGGAAAAATAAGACATCGTTTTCTTGTTTTTTTGACGGTAGTCTGGTTTTTGGGCTATATAAACTGTTTTTGCTCCGTTATTCTCTCTTTTATCAGCGGTCGGATCTGTTACGTATTTTTTGCCAAATACCCGGAGGTTATTTTCCAAAATTCGCTTAGCGTAATTGTGATTCTGTCTCTTGGTTATTTTGGATATCGGATAAATAAAAATTTTTTTCGGACAATTCCAGAATCTTTTTATAGAGCGGCGGCGGCAGGCGGGATGTGCCTGTATTTTATTCTTATGCCGACGCTGAAATTAGGGACGCAGTATTCAAACCGAATCGTTCAAAATATAGTAGTACTTGGAATCACAATGTCGATTTTACTGTTTTATCTTGTTTTGGTTGCTTTTTTTACGGCAAATCAGCGGCGGCTGCATTATAAAAAAGAAAGCGAATTAAAAGAGGAGCTGCTCCAGGCTTCCAGGGCATATACCAGAGAAATTCTGGACAATGAGAAGGAAATCAGGAAAATCCGTCATGACATGAAAGCTCATCTCACTTCGATAAGATATTTTACGGAACAAAAAAAGTATCAGGAGCTTTTAAGGTATCTGGCAGAACTCAGTGAAAAAATTGAAAATCTGGGGAGATTAAAGGCGTGGAGCGGAAATGAACTGCTGGATGCAATTTTGACAAAGTACATTTTACGCGAAGAGTCGATAGATTTTGAGATAGAGTGCGATTGTCTGTCGATTGACATGAGTGATTATGAGATTTGTACCTTGTTTTCAAATCTGATATCAAATGCAGTGGAAGCGTGTCATAAGTTGACGGGGACAGACGCAATCATAGAAATACAAGTGAAAAGGGTACAGGATCATACCGTTATTTTAATTCGAAATCCCGTAGAGAAAAATATAAAGTGCGGTTCAAAGCTGCATAGAAAAGGAATGACGACAAAGGAAGATAAGTCAAATCATGGATACGGAATGGAAATTATACGGGAATTAATTCAAGAAAAGGGCGGAAGCGTTGATTTTTCGGAGGAGGGTGAACGGTTTACGGTAAACATAATTTTACCGGTAAACAAGCGTCCGTAATCATTTTATTATTTATAAAAAGGAGACAAGAATATGAAAAAAGGAATCAGAAAAAAATTTTTGGGCGTTTTTTTAAGCGTTGCAATGTTTGCGGAAATTTTTTCACCGCAAGCGGCAGATGCGAATGAAACACAGTCTGTGGAATGGCAGACCTGTACGGTCTATGAAGGAGAAAACATAGAAAGTCAGAATTATGCGAGGTGGGCGAATTCGATAAATTCCTATTTAACTGTATGTGAGGACGATAAGCTTATGCGCGTTCAAAGCTGTTCCATGGACGACATATTGGTAGAATATTACGATATGTCGTATCATTTGCTCTCTACGAAATTGATTTCAACAGAGCTTCCGATTTTTGGAGGATTTTATGAGACAGACCGATATTATTTTTTGCTGACAGGGCAGGAGAATCCCGACGAGTCGGACAGCGTAGAGGTATACCGCATCACAAAGTACGATAAAGAGTGGAATAAAATTTCCTCCGCCGGGTTAAGTAACTGTAATACGACGGTTCCATTTGACGCCGGATGCGCGCGCATGGACGTCGCCGGGAATTATCTGTTAATCCATACTTCCCATGAAATGTATCAGGCTTCTGACGGCCGTAACCATCAGGCCAATGTTATGATTCAGTTGGATATGGAAAGCATGCAGATTACAGATTCTTTCACCGGAGTGATGAATTCCGCTTACGGATATGTCAGCCATTCGTTCAATCAGTTTATTAAGGTGGAAGACAATCATATAATTACCGTTGACCACGGAGACGCGTATCCGAGATCCGTTGTGCTGATAAAGTATATTACCGATATAACGACCGGAAAGTTCATGCCGAATTATAACAATACGTGTGCGGTGACAGATGTGCTTGCCTTTCCGGGGGAGATCGGACATAATACGACCGGAGCGTCGATAGGGGGATTTGAAATCACGGATTCTTCTTATTTGATTGCGGGAAATTCTGTCATACAGGACGATGATAATTTAACCAGAACAACCAGAAATATCTTTGTGGCGGCGGTAGACAAGAATACGAACGAGATTTCCATGAACTGGCTTACAAATTATGAAGAGGGAGACGGGACGACTTCAACGCCTCAGCTTGTAAAAACAGGAGACGACGGCTACATAGTGCTTTGGTCAAGGGATCATACGGTATATTATACGAAAGTAAACCAAAACGGGGAACGGGTTGATGAAATATATGAGATGGCCGGTAACTTATCCGATTGCGTTCCTGTTGCGGTAAATGGCAAGCTGGTGTGGTATACGTGGAAAAATGCGAAGATCACATTTTATGAGATAGATTTAACAGATTTATCAAAAAATGGGATGAGGCAATTCGAGAACGGACATATGTTTGAAGCTCAGGGTGAGGTGACAGACGGTAGTGTAGAATTAAAATGCGGGCACTGCGATTTGGCAGAGCAGATAAAAGTAGTGACGGAAATGAGTATATTTTGGAATGAAGATTTGGGGGACGGATACTATTATTCCAGATTTAATCCTCAAAAAAAGCAGGGAGAGAAGTTGTATTACTGGATTCACAGCGTCACTCCGGAAGACGCGGACAATAAAGAGGTAGAGGTACTGGTTGAAGATCCTACAATAATGCGATGGGATGAGGCATCCGGGACAATGGGATATTTTACAATGCTGCGTCCTGGAAAAACAACGATTACGTTTCGTCCGAAGTATAATCCTCAGGCTGCATATTCTTATGAATGTGAAGTACAGGGAGACGGAGAAACGCCGTCGAAGCCGCAATCCGTTATGAGCGTATCTCACGGTCTTGAAACGGTGGGACGTATTGATTTACCCGCAAATTGGAAGTGGAGCGACGATGACAAGGATAAGATTTTAAGCGCAGGCGAGACAATTACCGCGGTTGCGGAGTATACGGGTGAAGATACGCTGGAACCTGTCGAAATTACAATAACGGCCGACGAGCATGAGGGAGGAATTGCAACGTGTTCAAAAGAAGCTGTTTGTGAGATCTGTCATAAATCTTACGGGGAAAAGGACTTGTCAAATCACGATATTTCCCCTGTTTATCGCTGGTCAAATGATTATAAAAAATGTACGGCAGACTTTATCTGTTCTTTCGGAAATGAAACCGTTGCAAGTCGGGAATGTGAAATTTATCCTGCGGTTACGCAGATTGCGACATGCATAAACGCAGAAAAAACGGTTTATACCGCGTTTTGCAGATACGACGGAAGCAGGTATGAGGATATGAAAGAGGCGGAAACAAAACCGGCGCTGGGACATAATTATGTAAACGGTATATGCAGCAGATGTGGAAATAAGCAGGGGACCGGTACGGGGGAAAATAATTCGATATCAAATCCAAAGCCTTCCGTCGGAGATATTATCCAGGATAAAGAGACAGGGGCGTCTTATAAGATAACAAAGTCTGACGCTAAGGGCGCTGCAGTTAGCTACATAAGAGCCGATAAAAAAGCGGTCGCAGTCGTTATACCGGATACGACGACAATTGACGGAGTTGTCTATAAGGTGACGTGTATCGGGCAAAATGCTTTTAAAGGGTGTACAAAATTAAAGGCGGTTACGATAGGAAAAAATGTTTCTAAAATAGAAAAGAGAGCATTTTATAAGGCTAAGAAGTTGAGAACCGTTATATTTAGGACAACTAAGCTGACCGGAAAAAAGGTAGGCAAGCAGGCGTTTAAAGGGATACATTCGAAGGCGGTTATCAAGGTTCCTTCGAAAAAACTGAAATCTTACAGGAAAATTTTGAAGGCGAGAGGAATCACCGGAAAAAGACAAAAAATCAAAAAATAGCAGTCATGGCCGCTAGGGAAAAGTCCTTGGCGGTCATTTTTTGAAAAAAAATAAAAAAATTTATTTTTAATGGAACCAAATGGGCTTCTCATGTGTCTTATATATATAGGGTATTTTTAACAGACAAAAAATATAATGGGGGGCGCCGTAAAAATGGCGTTAAGTATGAAAGACTATGGGACAGAATATTGATGAGAAAATTTATAAAAGATTACAGCAGTCACAAATTAATATTCCGGCGGGTTATGAACAAAATATTGACAAATTGTTGAATAATATAAAAAAGACGGAAAAGTATCCCGTTCGGCCTGCGTTTTTCGGGCGGACCGTCGCCGTTTTACTGGCTGTCGGATTGCTGTTTAGTTCTGTCGGCGTCTATGCCACTGTAAATTATGTGCAGGCACGGATGGAAGCTATGGGACAGACCGAAATGAAAAGATATCGAGACGGCGCGCAAAATTCCGACGCCGACCGCGATATCTATTCCAGAAAATTTTCAGAAAGCGAGGCTGTACGGATTGAAGAGTTGAGGATTGCTTACCAGTCTAAAGGCGTATATCCAAAAAGAGATTTGCAACAGATAGAAACGGGGGATACTTTTACAGAATACGAGACCATTGTTTTTTCAATAAAGGAAGGCGCCTTTTATTTACCGGAGCGCGAATTGACGGATGAAGAAATACTCGAGTTGATCGATTTCTATTACAAGAGGGATTACAGCATTCATTTATTGAACAAGGACATTGTAGATAATACAAGGAAAAATCTGAAAAATAATAAAAACGCGATGTCGGAGGAGGAAGCGCTTAAGAAAGCGGTCGATACGGCAAAAGAAATACTTGTTTTGGATGTATCCGAAGCGGATTATTCCATAGAGACATTAGATCTTGAGGAGACGATGTTTATTCTGAGTTTTAAGGAAAAGGGGACATGTATCTGTGAAGTTGTTATCAATGTCAATAACGGAGCCGTTATCGGAGCGTCTAACTTATTGGAGAGCGACGGCGGCAGGTTGATTGGCGTGTTCGAAAGAGATTTTGTGGAAGAGGTATATCAGACAATCTCAGAAACGGTAAACAGACAGTTGGACGGCGGGGAAGAATTAAAGAATGCGTATGCCAGATACTATGAAAATATCAAAATCGGGACCGTTGAAAAAGGAATGATTACATATCTGTTTGAACTGAAAAGCGGAGCGGGGTATGTTGTGGAATACAATTGTAAGACAAATCGTATAGCCGAGTTTAACTATTTGAGCGAATACGGCAAGTATGAGGAGGGAAGACAGGCAAATGAATTTTTTATTAACAAAAGTAATTTGGTACAGAGAAGAATACAATTATACAAGTAATACGTTTGTACCGGAGGGAAGTTTCTTCCGTACATATAAAAAGCTATAAAAATAGCAAAAAACAATTTAAGGAGGAATTCAAAAACATGAAAACAAGAAAACTAAAGCGAATCGGCTGCATAATGGCAGCGCTCTGTATGCTCTTTTTAGAGTGTGCGTCCGTAGGTGCAAAAGAGATGCCTGCAGCTGAAATGGTAGCGCCGGCGGCGGCATTGTCGAGAATGGCGGAATTTAGCCAGTGTGTTACGGGTGACGACGGGCTTGTGTATGGTATTGTAAGTATTCCGTCGATTCAGCCTCTTGCAGCGCAGAACGGAGAAGTGATGGACAACGGTGTAAGGCTTAGAAAGGAGCCGTCTACCTCAGCGACAATCTTAGAGCTGATGTATAAAGGCGAGGCTGTTCACATCAATATAACGATCAGTACAAGCGGTCCGAGCGGATGGTATTATTTAAAACGCCTGAAAACAGGTACGTGGGGATGGGCGAAGGCTGATTTTATCTACTACTATCATTAAATGTGAGTTATGAAGTTTAACATAGATTACGTCGCCAAAATGTAAGTATATTCATATTTTGGAAGAGGAAATCGGTTGCAAAAATAAGTCCATTGTTCGTGGATAAGAATAAAATATGCACAATCAGTGGACTTATTATTGTATGGTTAATTATAATAAAAATTATTTTTATAACTATTTGCGCCGGTTTTTAGCAGCAGATTCAATTAATTTAATAATTGTATCGACGGAGTCCAACTGTTTGCTTTTTTTCATGGCATCCATGTAGGAATTCCGATTTTGGAAGACATATTTGACTGCCTCGCAGAGGGTTTCTGCGGACAGTTGTTCTTCCTCTAATACATAAGAGAAACCCTGTTTTTGAAAGGACTTAGCGTTTAAAATCTGATCGCCGCGGCTGGCAGCCGCGGAAAGCGGGATTAGAATATTTGGTTTATGCAATGCCAGAAGTTCACATATAGAATTGGCGCCGGCGCGGGAAATAACAAGATCTGCAGCGGCGAGCATATCGCGCAGTTCCCCGCTGGCATATTCAAATTGGATATATCCGGCTTTTTGATTTAAAGATTTATCAAGATTTCCTTTTCCACACAGGTGAATAATTTGATAATCTTTTAAAAAAATGTCAAGCAGACTGCGGATCGTGTCATTTAAAAATTTTGATCCGCTGCTTCCGCCAATAACCAGAATGATAGGTTTTTCGGAAGAAAACTTGCAGAATGATAGGGCAGTATTTCTACTACCGCTCAATAATTCCGCGCGGATTGGAGAGCCAGTGAGAACTGCCTTTTCTTTTGGAAGATATTTTAATGTTTCCGGAAAATTACAACAAACTTTATAAGCTGCCGGAATTGCAAGCTTATTGGCCAGGCCCGGCGTAATATCGGATTCATGTATGATAGCCGGAATGCGCAGCGTTTTTGCTGCCAGAACGACAGGAACTGAAACAAACCCGCCTTTGGAAAAGACAACGTCAGGGCGCAGTTTTTTTAACAGTTTCTTGGCCTGAAAAAAACCTTTTACAACTCTTGCGGGATCGGTTATATTTTTTAAATTAAAATATCTTCTTAATTTGCCTGAGGAAATACCATAGTAAGTAATTCCCTGTTCTTCTATCAGATTTTTTTCCATTCCCTGATAAGAGCCGATGTAAGAAATTTCGAATCCCGATTTTTTCAGATTCGGCAGCAATGCAATGTTTGGTGTTACATGGCCGGCCGTACCGCCGCCTGTCATGACTATTTTTTTCATAAATAATCCTTTCTAAAATAATGTTTACGTTACGAGGAATAAAAATACGGTTTTTACATGTATTACTTATATTATACTATTATACTGTTATGAATAAAAGTCAAGAAAAGACTTGCAGGTAATAAACAAATGAAAATTTAAGGAGGATAATAAGGTGGAGGCGCGCTATTTTCGATATTTGTTTGAAAATGTTCCGGGGGGAATCATTCAGTGCGGTTATATTGAGGATACCCGAATAGATGAAAAAACATTCTATGTGTACATGTCTGAAAATAATCTTCAAAAGGTAAATTCACAGGTGTGTAACAGCGTTTTTGATTCCTTTAACCGTTTGCCGGATGAGGATATTGATCTTTTAGTTTTGGGCGAGTTTCGTTTATTCTATATTATGAGTATGATGGAATTGTTAAAAACACATACGGTTCACACAATTGTGCTTCCATATATTATGCCGGAGAGAAGGCGGATGCTTACGCATACGATGCCGTTTCCAAAAAGCGTAATGCAGTTTTTGCACGACCCGTATAGCACGCTAATGCAGATGGGAGTTGAAAACATTCATTTTGTATATGGAAACGGCGGGGATATTACGGAAGATATAAACGAAATTCCTGACGGAACTTATTTTGAAAAAGCAGATGAAAATATATTAGAGATGATAAAGTGCGCAGAAGGTAAATATATTCCGGTGGAAAAAGCCGGTTATATGGTAAAAAACGGTTGGATGTTTTACTTTGGTGCATATGGCTTAGATATGGAGAAAAATCAGCGCTTGATAAGAAGTGTGCATCAAGGTAAAGCAATCCCGCTGATCCAGGCAACAATTGTAATGTTTGCAGGGCCTGTTTGGGATTCTCCTCAGTTAGTGGACAGCTCTTTTACCGAGAAAACGTTTTCAAAAGTGTTGAAATGCATGCCGGGAAAAAAGAATGATAACCATGTATGCGACATGCGCTGTATGCGGTTTCAGGATCACAGTGTGATGAAGCGGCATACGGACAGAGAACGCGGAATATCGTGTTTTGGCGTCCTTTTGTTGGGAAATCTCAGTCTCAGGGTGTATATGGAGGACTTTGCGAAGCGTTTTCATTTTATAAGAAACCGCGTTCGCGTTGTAACGATACCGGACGGGGCCAGCTCCGGAAGGTGGAATTCCCGTATTTTAAGCATGTTTACCGGAGCCGATTACCGTTTTTGGCTTGTCTCTATGAACAGAAGCTCTTCCGGAGAGGTGCTGAAAGAAATTATGGAAAACAGTTCCTATAACCGCCTGGTTAATGTAAATGAAGAATTTGGAAGCTGTTTTTCAGGATATTTAGTAGATAGAAATGAATATTTTTGATTGCCGTCTAAATCAAATACAATATGTCGCAACATGCGACGAAAAAACAGGCTCATCCTCTTTTCAAAGAGGACGAGCTTTTTTATAATGTAAGTGAAAATCAGAAAAGTGGTTTTGTTACAGAATGTTTGAAAGAAAGGGATGATGTGATGGAAGTTGTTTTGGAGACATTGTCGAAGTACAAAGATATCGGAATAACCGGTGTGCTTCTGGTGCAAATGATAATGCTGCTGGTATGCATTTTTATGGTGCGCCGGTTGTCGCGTTACGTGAGAAAAATACATAAGGCGGTACAGGATTATATCAATGTTATCATGGAAGAGGAGGTGGAGACGGAACAGCAAATCGAGCCGCAGCGTGTCATGTCCGGCCAGGAGCTTCAGATGATGGAGACAATTTCTCAGCGGAAAAGACAGCAGGAAGAAGAAGTTTTTAATGCTGTGCTGCAGGAAATTTTTCCTTGATTAAAAGGTGTTAGTTTGTTACAATGATGAATAATGAAGAGAGTCATAATTTTTGTTATGATCAAGAAGGACAAAGGAGTGAATAGCAATGGCAAAGGTGACATTTGATTATTCAAAAGCGGCTTCGTTTATTCGTGATGAAGAAGTATCTTATATGAGTAAGCTGGTGGATGATGCAAAGGAGCAGCTTGTAAGCAAATCGGGAGCGGGAAATGATTATCTTGGATGGATAGACCTTCCGGTGGACTATGATAAAGAGGAGTTTGACAGAATAAAAAAGGCGGCGGAAAAGATTCAGTCTGATTCCGAGGTTCTGGTCGTAATTGGTATCGGCGGTTCTTATTTGGGAGCAAGAGCGGCGATTGAGTTTTTAAGACATAGTTTTTACAATAACGTTTCGAAGGATGTAAGAAAAACGCCGGAAATTTATTATGCGGGTAACAACATCAGCGGGACATATTTAAAGGGATTGGTGGATGTTGTCGGCGACAGAGATTTCTCTGTCAACATTATCTCAAAATCCGGTACGACTACCGAGCCTGCGCTTGCATTCCGTATCTTTAAAGAGATGTTGGAAAAGAAGTATGGAAAAGAAGAGGCTGCAAAGAGGATCTATGCGACGACTGACAGGGCGAAGGGCGCATTAAAGAATCTTGCAACGGAGGAAGGATATGAGACGTTTGTCGTTCCGGATGATGTGGGCGGACGTTTTTCGGTTCTCACGGCAGTAGGCCTTCTCCCGATTGCAGTGAGCGGCGCGGATATTTCCAGACTGATGGAAGGCGCGGCGGAGGGCAGAAAGCTTGCGTTGGAACAGAAGTTTGAGGATAACGACGCTTTGAAGTATGCGGCGGTTCGAAACATATTGCTTAGAAAGGGCAAGTCGGTAGAAGTTCTGGCGAATTATGAGCCGAGTCTTCACTCTGTTTCGGAATGGTGGAAACAGCTGTACGGAGAGAGCGAGGGTAAGGATCAGAAGGGACTTTTCCCTGCTTCTGTTGACTTGACGACAGATTTACACTCCCTGGGACAGTTTATTCAGGACGGCGCGAGAATTATGTTTGAGACAGTATTAAATGTAGAAGAGTCTCGCGAGCAGGTTTTCATTCAG
Organism: uncultured Roseburia sp.; assembly: GCA_947383215.1. Classification (GTDB taxonomy): domain Bacteria; phylum Bacillota; class Clostridia; order Lachnospirales; family Lachnospiraceae; genus Roseburia_C. Next base: position 10,210 of record CANDCP010000011.1, on the reverse strand, counting down.
GAGGAGCCGGTAGATCTTGACGGTCTGAATTATTTGGCGGGAAAGGATATGGACTTTATCAATAAGAGCGCCATGAACGGTACGATATTGGCGCATACGGACGGAAGCGTTCCAAATCTTATGGTAAAGATTCCAAAGCAGGATGAATTTTATCTTGGAGAGCTTTTCTATTTCTTTGAATTTGCCTGTGGCGTCAGCGGATATCTGCTTGGCGTGAATCCGTTTAATCAGCCGGGTGTTGAGAGTTATAAGAAGAACATGTTTGCGCTGCTTGGCAAACCGGGATTCGAGGCGCAGAGAGAAGAATTGTTAAAAAGATTATAAAATATGCAATAAAAAAGAAGGCCAAAACGCCTTCTTTTTTATTGCAGTTTTTCCATTAAAAAGGCGATTTATAGGCGAATGCAAGGATTTGGATAAATATACTTGACAAGATCAGGTCACTTTGTTATAATCTGTAACGTAATAAACGATGTAATAAATCTGTAATATTTTTAATAGAAATGCATAAAATGGAATATACGTGTAATACTTACTGAAACGGAATTAGTCAGCGCTAAATTATAAATAAGTATACAAGACGGAGGTTTCCTATGAGATTCAACAAAAAAGTGATTGAGAGTACGGTTGTAGCGGGAATGCTGGTAACAATGACTGCAATCACGGCAGTATCTCCACAGGCCCAGATACCGGCAGGCGAGATCATTGCATTCAAGTCTGAAAGCAGCGTAGCAGGAGTTTTTGATGATCTTGCATTCGTACATGCTTCAGCGGGAGTAGATTTTTCCGCTTTAAGCGTTAGCAGGGAAAAAACGAAAACGATCACGGTTTCGAAAGCGGCTAAGGCAGAAGAGGCGCCAAAGCTTACGGCAGAGGAGCAGGAGTGGAGCACAAAGTTGATGGCAAATGTAGACGAAACTTTGAATGTGCGTACACAGCCGGATGAAAATTCGGAATTGGCAGGTAAATTACATCGTGGCGACAGAGCTGATATTGTAGAACAGTTGGACGGCTGGACACATATTGTTTCCGGAAATGTTGACGGATATGTAAAGTCGGAATATTGTCTGACGGGAGCGGAAGCTTTAGAGTTTGCCAGAGAAGTATGCGGCGTAAAGGCGACCGTCCTTACAACGGGACTTCGTATCAGACAGACTCCAAGCGAGGAAGCAGCCGTATATGCGTCCGCGGCGGAGGGTGACAAATTAAATGTTAAAATGGACGCCGAGAATGCGGACGGCTGGGTAGCTGTCGATTATAATGGCGCAGGCGCCTATGTAAAAGCCGAATATGTTCAGGTTGGAATTGCATACGGCTCCGGAATTACAATAGAAGAAGAACAGGCAATCATTAAGGCGGCCAGAGAAAGAGAGGCTGCAGAAAAAGCGGCTCAGATGAAACAGGCGGCGGCGCAGGCTCCGTCAGTGACACAGAACGCATCCGTAGCGGCGTCTGTTGATGACGTTACGCTGCTTGGAGCATTAATTCAGTGTGAAGCCGGCAGTGAGTCTTATGAAGGAATGGTAGCCGTCGGAGCGGTTGTCATGAACCGTGTCAGAAGCGGCGCGTATCCGTCCAGTATTTATGGCGTGATTTATCAGGGAGGCCAATTTACTCCGGCAGGAAACGGAAAGGTTGCCTCGGTTATCGCTTCAGGCGTCAGCGGAAGCTGTTTACAGGCCGCGCAGCAGGCAATCGGCGGTTATGACAATACGGGAGGAGCGGTTTCTTTCAGAAGAGCAAGCTCCGGAATTTCCGGTCTTGTTATAGGAAATCATGTGTTTTTTTAAAAGTATTGTAATCTTTAATAAAGTATAGTAAGATAGCTTATGTAAAGCAGAATGGCCTTTGCATAAGCTATTCATGATTGGAGGTAAATATATGCCACAGGAAGGAATTTTAGCAGTCATTATTTTAGTCGTTGTGGTGCTTATTATTTTGGCATCATGTATCAAAATTGTTCCTCAGGCCCACGCGGTCGTCGTAGAGCGTCTGGGAGGATACCTTGCAACATGGGGGGTAGGAATACATTTTAAAATTCCGTTTATTGACCGTGTAGCCAAGAGAGTGCTGCTTAAGGAACAGGTAGTGGATTTTCCGCCGCAGCCGGTGATTACGAAAGATAATGTAACAATGCAGATTGATACGGTTGTCTATTTCCAGATTACGGATCCGAAGCTTTACGCGTATGGTGTGGAACGCCCGCTTATGGCAATCGAGAATCTTACGGCGACAACGCTTCGAAATATTATTGGAGATTTAGAGCTGGATGAGACGCTGACATCGAGGGAGACAATCAATACAAAGATGAGAGCTTCGCTTGACGTTGCGACGGATCCCTGGGGGATCAAGGTAAACCGTGTAGAGCTTAAAAATATTATTCCGCCAAAAGCGATTCAAGACGCAATGGAAAAGCAGATGAAAGCAGAGCGTGAGAGACGCGAGGCAATTCTGAAGGCCGAAGGAGAGAAAAAATCAACGATCCTTGTCGCCGAGGGTAAAAAGGAATCGGCGATCCTTGACGCGGAGGCCGAGAAGAGAGCGCAGATTTTGCGTGCAGAGGCGAAGAAAGAGGCGACAATCCGGGAAGCGGAGGGCCAGGCAGACGCAATTCTTAAGATACAGCAGGCCAATGCAGACGGGCTTCGCTTTTTGAAGGAAGCGGCTCCGGACAACGCGGTACTGCAGCTTAAGAGCCTGGAGGCTTTTGCGAAAGCGGCAGACGGAAAAGCGACGAAGATTATTATTCCATCCGAAATTCAGAGTGTGGCCGGTCTTGTGAAATCTGTCACAGAGATTGCTTCTGAACAGGAATAAGATAATATAGGAAAAAGAAACGGGCTGTCCATAATCTGCGGCAGCCCGATTTCTCTATTTTGTATCATCAGGAAAGACTTTGCCGTATTAATTTAATATAAGAAAGCGCGGCGATATCGCCATTCGCGTGAAAGGAGAAGGGTATGAATTTAAAGGGACGCAGTTTTTTAAAATTGATGGATTTTACAACAGAGGAGATTTTATATTTCATAGATCTTGCCGCAGAATTAAAAGAGAAAAAAAGACGGGGAATCCGTCATGATAGCCTGACGGGAAAGAATATCGCCCTGATATTTGAAAAGACAAGTACAAGGACGAGATGTTCTTTTGAAGTTGCGGCTCATGACCTCGGCATGCACGTTACATATTTAGATCCGTCAGGTTCTCAGATCGGAAAAAAGGAAAGTATCAAAGATACTGCGCGCGTTCTCGGAAGGATGTTTGACGGTATTGAATACCGCGGCTACGGACAGGAGATTGTAGAGGAGCTGGCAAAGTATGCACAAGTTCCGGTCTGGAACGGATTGACAAATGAGTTTCATCCGACGCAGATGATCGCCGATATGCTGACGATACGGGAACATTTAGGAAAATTAGAAGGCGTGAAGTTTGTCTATATGGGAGACGCCCGTTATAATATGGGAAATTCTCTGATGGTCGCCTGCGCAAAGCTTGGCATGCATTTTGTAGCCTGTACGTCGAAGAAATATTTTCCGGATCAAAAGCTTGTCGATTACTGCACGGAAGTGGCAAGCAAAACAGGCGCGACAATTACGTTGTCGGAGGATGTGGATAAGGCTTTGGATAAAGCAGATGTTGTGTATACGGACGTCTGGGTGTCTATGGGCGAGCCGGACGACGTCTGGGAGGAGCGTATTCGCGAGCTGCTTCCGTATCAGGTGAACGCGGACGTGATGAAACGTGCCAGGGATTCTGCTATTTTTATGCATTGTCTGCCGGCGTTTCATGATCTGGAAACAAAAATCGGGCGCGATGTGCATCAGAAGTTCGGATTGACGGAAATGGAAGTGACAGACGAAGTATTTGAGAGCAGCCAATCGGTTGTATTTGATGAGGCGGAAAACAGAATGCATACGATTAAGGCCGTTATGCTCGCAACGCTGGCGGACATGCAGTGAGTGATAATCTGGCGGACCGGAGGTAGGAATGAGAGCAGAGATTCTTGCGGCGCTTCGCGAAGAAAGCGGTTATATATCGGGACAGGAACTATGTGAGAGATTTGGCGTTTCCAGGACTGCCGTCTGGAAATCGATCAACCAATTGAAAAAACAGGGATATGAGATTGAGGCGGTAACAAACAAAGGGTACCGCATTGTTTCTGCGCCGGATCTTTTAAATGAAAACGAATTGATGAGCGTTCAAAAGACAGAATGGATCGGAAAGAAGATTTATTACTATGATGTCCTTGATTCTACAAACATACAGGCCGGACGCCTTGCGCAGGAGGGCGCGGATCATGGAACGTTGGTTGTAGCCGGGCGCCAGGAGGCAGGAAAGGGGCGCCGCGGCCGGGGATGGGAGTCCCCGGCCGATACGGGAGTTTTTATGACGCTTATTTTAAGGCCTGAAATTGAGCCGGGAAACGCGTCTATGCTGACTTTGGTTGCGGCGCTTGCGGTTGTAAAGGGGATAGCGGCTCTCACGCAGTTGAAGCCACTTATAAAATGGCCGAATGATATTGTGGTAAACAAAAAAAAGGTCTGTGGTATTTTAACGGAGATGGACGCGCAGATTGACTATGTAAATCATATTGTCGTGGGTATCGGGATTAATGTGCAGAACCGGGAATTTCCGGATGAAATTGATAAGATCGCTACGTCTCTGTATTTAGAGTGCGGCAGGAAGACGAACCGCGCCGCATTGATCGAAGCCGTGTGCGAGGAGTTTGAACGTTATTACGAAAAATATATGGAAACACAGGATTTATCACGGATTGTAGAGGAATATAATCATTTTCTTATTAATTTTAATCAGAAAGTACGGATTTTAGATCCAAGGGAGCCTTATGAAGGGATTGCGCTTGGAGTTACAAATCGCGGGGAACTGATTGTCGATACGGATGGGAAAAGACGTCTTGTTTCCTCCGGCGAGGTTTCGGTGCGCGGGGTTTACGGTTATGTATGATTTTAGTCGGGAAGGATTGCATATGCAGCAGGAAGAAATTGTATTGTGCGGAGCCAGCGCGTATTCGCAGAAGTTTTATTTGAACGAACAGTTCTGTGGGCTTCCGGAAGGTATTAAGGAAGATTTGAAAATTCTTTGCGTGTTATACGTGGAGGATATTGGCGGAGTATTCCGAATTGTTTTTGACGGGGAAGGACAGCTTTTACTAAAGACGGAGTGTGAAGAAGGCGATTTTGCGTATGACGAGATCGGCAGTATTTTAAAGGTGAAACAAATTCAGAGAGAGCGTCGGGAATTACTCGAATCTTTGGAGATGTATTATAAGGTGTTTTTTCTTGGAAGAGAATTAGAGGATGAGAATAGGGGGAACGTGGAATGATACTTGCAATTGATGTTGGAAACACCAATTTTACAATTGGCGTGTTCGATAAGGAGGAGCTTCTTACTACCTTCCGAATGACCACAAAAATGCAGCGGACTTCTGATGAATACGGGATTGTGTTGATGGAGCTGCTGAAGATGAATCAGATAAAGCCGGTAGATATCACGGATGTGATTGTCTCGTCTGTCGTACCGAATATGATGCATTCTCTGTGCAGCGGACTGATTAAATATTTTCATATAAAGCCTCTTGTCGTAGAGCCGGGAATAAAGACGGGAATTCGCATTACGTCTGAAAATCCGAGACAGATTGGCGCCGATAGAATTGTAGATGCAGTCGGAGCCTATGAGCTGTACGGAGGTCCCGTGATTGTAATTGATTACGGGACGGCCACAACGTATGATTTTGTAGACGGAGAGGGGAATTTCTTCGCAGGCGTTACTTCTCCGGGAATCCGTATCTCTGCAAAGGCTCTTTGGGAGGATGCCGCCAAGCTTCCGGAAATAGAAATCAAAAAGCCCGCAAGTATACTGGCGAGAGAGACGATCAGCAGTATGCAGGCCGGGCTTGTGTTCGGACAGATCGGCCAGACCGAGTATATCGTGAAACATATGATAAAAGAATCCGGTTTTAAACAGGTAAAGGTAGTCGCAACCGGCGGGCTTGGAAAATTAATTGCAAATGAAACGGATTGTATTGACGTATATGACCAGACGCTGACGTTACAGGGTATGCGCCTGATTTATAAGAAGCAGAACAGATGAAGATAGGAAATGTAGAATTAGAAAATAATGTAATACTGGCGCCGATGGCAGGGGTAACCGACCTGCCGTTTCGCATTTTGTGCAGGGAGCAGGGAGCGGGGCTTTTATGCATGGAAATGGTCAGCGCTAAGGGAATTTTTTATAACAATAAAAATACGGAGAGTCTTCTCTCTATTGACGAGCGCGAACATCCCGTTTCTTTGCAGCTTTTCGGTTCCGATCCCCAGATTATCAGCGAGATGGCAAAGAAAATTGAGGAGCGGCCGTTTGATATTTTGGATATCAACATGGGATGTCCAGTTCCTAAGATTGTAAACAATGGGGACGGGTCTGCGTTAATGAGAGATCCGCTTCTTGCCGGAAAAATTATCGAAGCCACCGCGAGAGCGATTCGTAAGCCGGTGACCGTAAAGATTCGAAAAGGGTTTGATAACGCGCATATAAACGCCGTCGAAATGGCAAAAATTGCGCAGGAGTCCGGCGCTGCGGCGGTTGCGGTACATGCGCGCACGAGAGAACAGTATTATTCGGGAAAGGCCGACTGGCAGATTATCCGGCAGGTGAAGGAAGCTGTCAAAATTCCTGTTATCGGAAACGGCGATATCTTTTCTCCGGAGGATGCGATAGCTATGGGAAAACAGACGGGCTGCGACGGGTTTATGGTAGGACGGGGCGCGCAGGGAAATCCCTGGATTTTTGCTCAGATTAACCATTATTTTAAAACCGGCAGACATTTGCCCGCGCCTTCTTTAGGAGAAATGATTGAGATGGTACTGCGTCATGCCAGAATGCAGGTAGAATTTAAAGGCAGTTTTCTTGGTATCCGGGAGATGCGAAAGCATGCCGCGTGGTATACCGGCGGTTATAAACATGCCGCAAAATTAAGAACAAAAATTAATGAAGTAGAAACTTATGAGGAATTGGAGGAATTACTATACACATTTTTAGCATATAATGATAATATTTAAAAATGATTGGAATTGTTGCATGTGAAAGGTAAAAAACATTTTGTAAAATCTGCGAAAAAAAGGAAACCGTTCGTTTTGTTGAAATGGTTGAAAAATACAGGAAAATTGCCGCTTTCCGATGAAGGATGGAAATTTCTTTCACCGGATAGAAAGGAGAGGCGTCCATTGCCGTTTCCGGATAATCCGTGTATTCCGTATATGCGCCGGGTAATCGAAGCGCTTCTTGAGCGGGGCGGAAAAAGTTATCGCGAATTTTATCCGGTGGTTTTGGATTTTGACGCCGGCGAACTAAAGAAACCGAGTGATTTTGGGGATTGTGGACGGGAAATCGATGAAAGTGATCGTGTTTTTCAATGGGAGAGCCATATCGAGGAATATGAAAGAGAGCGGGAGCTGCGCCGCATTTACCGGCAGATTGATTCCGTATTGCGCCAGATTGCGCCGGAATTGAACCGTCTTATGATATATACCGGCCGTATGGAATATTTTGAAGATTTTGTTCAAACAATGTATGAGGAAAACGGGCTTCTTGTTGAACTGTCAGAAAAATCTGCCGTTTCATTTCCTCCCGGAAGTTTTGTCATAGATTTCGGTTGGAATGCCGGCGGGGTACCTGTCAGAATGCAGGAGGATGTTTTTTATCTGCCGGTCTATCAAAGGCCGTGGGAAATTGTGCAAAATCTTGACATTGCGGTGCCTATCGGTTATAATACTGTGATTGTTAAAGGGGCGGCGGCGGTTGATGATTTTTCGTCGGAGGACAGATTTGAGCGTGAGTTTTATCTGGAACGTGTTTTATGATTTGTTTTAGGAAATAAATATACAGAGGGAAGGAACGGAATCATGGATAAGAAAAACATTTTAACTTACGAGGGATTGCAGAAACTGGAGAATGAACTGCAGGATTTGAAAGTGGTGAAACGTAAGGAAGTCGCCCAGAAGATTAAAGAGGCGAGAGAACAGGGCGATTTGTCTGAGAATGCCGAGTACGATGCGGCAAAGGACGAACAGCGCGATATAGAGGCGAGAATCGAGCAAATTGAGAAGATCTTAAAAAATGCCGAGGTAGTTGTTGAAGAAGAGGTGGATCTGGATAAGATTAATATTGGCTGCCGTGTCAGGATTTTAGATATGGAATATAATGAGGAGCTTGAATATAAATTAGTCGGTTCTACTGAGGCGAACAGCTTAAAAGGTAAAATTTCGAATGAATCGCCGGTCGGAAAAGCGTTAATCGGTGCGACGGTTGACGATGTAGTTGAGGTGGAGACACAGGCCGATATTTTGAAGTACAAGGTGTTGGAAATTCAGAGATCAAATTAAGGATATTATTCGCAGGTGACTGGGGCGAAAAGTTAGGAGAACAGAGATGGCAGAACAGAGGAAGGTACAGGAGCAGGACATCAATCAGCTGTTAAAGGTGCGGCGTGAGAAGCTGGCGGATCTGCAGGCAAACGGGAAAGATCCGTTTGAAATAACAAAGTATGAGGTTACGGCCCATAGCGCAGAAATCAAAGATAACTTTGCCGGGATGGAGGGTCAGACAGTAAGCGTTGCCGGGCGTATGATGTTAAAGCGCGTGATGGGAAAAGCGTCTTTTTGTAATGTCCAGGACTTAAAGGGCGATATCCAGGCATATGTGGCCAGAGACAGTGTGGGAGAGGATTCTTATAAAGATTTTAAGAAATACGACGTAGGCGACATCATCGGTATTGAAGGCGAAGTTTTTCGGACGCAGAAAGGGGAAATTTCCATTCATGTCGCAAAAATCACGCTTTTATCAAAGAGTTTAAATATACTTCCGGAAAAATTTCACGGTTTAACCAATACGGATTTGCGCTATCGCCAGCGCTACGTAGATTTGATCATGAACCAGGATGTGAAGGAAACGTTTGTGAAGCGTTCAAAAATTATCAGCAGTATCCGCCACTATCTTGACAGCCAGGGATTTATGGAGGTTGAGACGCCAATGCTTGTCTCGAATGCGGGCGGTGCGGCGGCGAGACCTTTTGAGACGCATTTTAACGCCTTAAATGAGGACATGAAGCTTCGTATTTCTCTGGAATTATATTTAAAGAGGCTGATTGTCGGAGGTCTGGAGCGCGTTTATGAGATCGGACGCGTGTTCCGCAATGAGGGTGTGGATACAAGGCATAACCCTGAATTTACCCTCATGGAATTATATCAGGCCTTTACAGATTATCACGGTATGATGGATTTATCTGAAAACCTTTACCGTCATGTCGCAAAGGAGGTTAACGGTACTCTGACGCTTACATACGGTGAGCATGAGATTGATCTTTCCCGGCCATTTGAGCGTCTTACGATGGTGGAGGCCGTAAATAAATACGCGGGTATCGATTTTAATGAGGTGAAGACGACGGAGGAGGCGAAAGCTCTGGCGGACAAGCTTCATATTGAATATGAGGACAGACATAAAAAGGGCGACATCTTAAATCTTTTATTTGAGGAATATGTAGAGGAACATTTGATTCAGCCGACTTTTATTATGGATCATCCAATAGAGATTTCTCCATTGACAAAAAAGAAACCGGAAAATCCGGAGTATGTAGAGCGCTTTGAATTGTTTATTAACGGTTGGGAAATGGCGAACGCTTATTCCGAGCTAAATGACCCGATTGATCAGCGCGAACGCTTTGCCGCGCAGGAGGAATTGCTTGCAGCAGGCGATGAAGAAGCGAACCATACGGATGAGGATTTTTTGAATGCGCTTGAACATGGAATGCCGCCGACAGGTGGTATTGGATTTGGAATTGACCGGATGGTTATGATTATGACAAATTCTCCGGCGATTCGGGATGTGCTGTTATTCCCGACGATGAAGTCGCTCGACAAATAAAGCCAGTGTTTATGCGGGTTTGAAGCACCTACGGTCACGCTACTGCAACAAAAGTGCAACAAATTTTAAACGAATAATACGGAATAATACTTCCATGTACGTTTATCGTTGTGCGGATACATTCTAATATTTGTACCAACAAGGACATTTTTCTAAAAGAAAATTTTAGAGAAGTGTCCTTTTTTGTTATGGTCAATCATCAAAGAATGGAGGAAGAAAGTATGAGTAGTACAGCGTTAGGAGCAGAGAAAGCGATTATTTTTATCAGCGATGC
>CANDCP010000010.1 GCA_947383215.1 uncultured Roseburia sp. | reverse complement strand
GTATGCGGATACCGATATTGAGGTTACGGCCAAAATACAGATAAGGCAGCTTGTGATTGCCATAGAAGATTACGGAGGCGGACTCAATGATTCTGAAATTTTTCATTTAAAAGAGAAATTCCGGCGCGGAAGCAATTCAAAGGACATTGAGGGCGCGGGGCTGGGACTTTATATTTCCGACTACTTTATGAATAAGATGCATGGAATGCTGACGATTGAAAACGGACGGCACGGTCTGAAAGTGATATTGACGCTTCCGCTTAGCGGGACGATTTAAGGTTTATTTAAGGAATGCGTAAAGGCAGTTAAGGATTACATTTGTAAAATGTATTTGTAGAAGGGAGGGTTTTTAAATGAAAGAAACTTTAATAAAAACAGAAAACCTAAGCAAAACATTTTCGAGAGAAGGCGCGCTGTCGCATGTCCTTAAAAACATTGATTTACAGCTGTATAAAGGCGATTTTACGGTTATTATGGGAGCCAGCGGCGCCGGTAAATCCACGCTTCTGTATGCGCTTTCCGGAATGGACGCGCCGTCGCTCGGAACGATTTCATTTAACGGGACCGTGATCTCCGACTTGAATTCGGACCAGCTTGCGGTATTCAGGCGCGAGCATTGCGGCTTCGTGTTTCAGCAGATTTACCTGATCGACACAATGAGTGTGATGGACAACGTACTGGCGTCCGGGCTTCTCGTGAATAAGAATAAAAAGGGAGTTATTTCCCGGGCAAAAGAATTGTTTGAAGCGGTCGATCTCGACGCGGCCACACAGAAAAAATTTCCGACTCAGATTTCCGGCGGCGAGGCGCAGCGGGTCGGGATGGTGCGCGCGCTGATCAATTCTCCTGAAATTCTGTTTGCGGACGAACCTACCGGGGCATTAAATTCCAAAACCGGGCGGCATGTGCTGGATGTGCTTACAAAATTTAACGAGGCGGGGCAGAGCGTCGTAATGGTTACGCATGATATACGCTCCGCAAGACGGGGAAACCGCATTTTATATTTAAAAGACGGCTCTGTGCTGGGGGAGTGCGATCTCGGAACGTATGTGCCGGATGATAAAAAACGCCATGAAAAGCTGTCCGTATTTTTGCAGGAAATGGGGTGGTAGCGAATGAGAAAAAGTTTGATTCTCGTCCGCTCGAATATTCGCAGGGCAAAAGGGCAGACGGCCGTAATTTTTGGTTTGATCATATTCGCGGCGATGCTGCTTAATATCTGGCTGATTCTGGCAACGGATTATAAACAAAACTTCGAGCGATCCCACGACAGACTCAACGGCGAGCATGTCACCGCGGTTTTTGACAGCGATCGGCAGGATTTTCGACGGTTTCTTAAAAAGACCGTAAAAGACGACGCGCGGAGCATAGAGTTTTGCGTGGATGACGTACTCTGGATGCAGGCGTCCATAGATTACAGCGGAGGAACGCTTGCGTCTGATTTTCTGGCGCTGGAAAAGGAGAGCGCGCTCGCGCGGACTGTGGGGAAATATGAGATCGTACAGGACGGAGCGGACGAGAGCGGTATATATCTCCCCGTTCTCTTTGCACAAAGCAATAATTATGCGGCCGGAGATACCATAGAGATACAAATCGGAAATCGGACGCTAAGCTATACGGTTTGCGGATTCTATAACAGTGTGATGACGGGCTCCCATAACTGCGGTATGTGCGCATTTTTGCTGACGGACGACGTTTTTGACGAGTTAAGGGAGGAATCATTGGCAGCGAAGTCTACTATGCTTTCCGTGAGGATTTCGGACAGAGGGGAAGCGGAAAATTTTGAGGCGGAAATAAAAAATGCCGTCGGCGCAAGGTTTCCGGCTGTCTGTGCGATAAGCAACTCCTATGGGATTGTTTCTAATTCCCGCTATATTTCCCAGATGATTTGTTCCGCAATTATCAGCGCGATGGCATTTTTTGTAACAGTGATCGTCCTTGTCGTGATCGCGTCAAATACGGCGAATGATATTCAGGAAAATATGAGAGAGCTCGGAGTCCTAAAAGCGGTGGGATATACGGGAAATCAATTGATTGGCGCGCTTCTGTTTCAGTTTTTGGGCTTTACGCTTACCGCCGCCTCTGTCGGAATCGCGCTTTCCTACGGCATTTTTCCGTCAGTAAATCGCATGATGGTTTCACAGACCGGAATTCCTTATCAGGTTCGCTTTCTGTTTGTCCCGTTATTGATTACGTTTGCGGCGACGGCGGGGACTGTCGCGCTTGCAGTGTGGTTTTCCGCCCGCAAAATAAAGCGTTTAGAGACGATTTCTGCCCTGCGCCAGGGGATAGAGACGCACAGCTTTAAACATAACCGCATTCCGCTTGAAACGACCGGACTTCCGGTGAACGCTGCGCTTGCGTTTAAGACGGCGTTGTCCGGAAAGAAGCGGAATATCATTATCTGCATCACAATGTTTGTGATTTCTTTGATTGTCGTATTTTCCGGGGTTATGGCGAAGAATGTGATTTTTGATATGCAGCCTATGATAGAGCTGATTGTGGGAGAGACGGCGGACTCTTTTATCAGCGTTTCAACGGAAGACGAGGCGGATTTTTTAGAGGAAATGCGAAAAGACGAGCGTGTAGACAGAAGCTATCTTTTCCATCAAACCGAGGTGCGGCACGTGGGACATCTTGCATTGAACGCGATTGTGATCGACGACGGCAGGAATCTTAACAATCAGAATCTTTGTATTGAGGGAAGATTTCCAAAATATGAGAATGAAATGCTTATCGGCGCGAGATACGCCGCAGAGCAAAAGCTTGAAGTCGGAGACAAGATTACCATGACGGCGGAAGGCAAGGAGGCGGATTTTATTATATGCGGATTTACACAGACGTCAAACTATCTCGGAAAAGACTGCCTGATGCTTCGAAGCGGCTATGAGCGTATGGGTAAGATGCTGATTGTAACTTATTACAGCACGGTAAGGGACGACGTAGATGTGGATGCGTTTCACGAGGATATTGTCGAACGTTTGAAAGACAGAGTGCTTCGCACGGTCAATGTACGGGAAGTAATAGACGGGACGGCGTCTGTCTATGTTTCCGTGATTACGGTGATTGTAATTGCAATTTTGTGCCTGAGCCTGGCGGTCATTGTTTTTGTCTTGTATCTGCTCGTAAGAGCTCTGCTCACAGGAAAGAGGCGTGATTATAAAATACTAAAGTCTTTGGGATATACCACGGGACAATTGATTTTACAGACGGCGGCAAGCTTTATGCCGGCGATCATCCTCTCTGCGTTTATCGGGATGATAGTCAGCGCGGCGGTCATGAATCCGATTATCGCGCTGTTTTTAAAAGGAATCGGGATGGTCAGATGCACATTTGACGTACCGCTTGAATTTATTGGCGTTTCGTATATCCTTCTTGTTTTGGCGGCGTTTTTATTCGCGTGTCTTATGTCGCTGCGGATTCGGAAAAAAGATTTTCTTCATCCGTTTTAAAGACGGAGTCGCTCAAATTGGCTCCATTGAGCTAGATTGGGCACATCGGGCATGAATGCGGATGCTTTGTCATAAAATAGAGCAGATAATAGAAAGGATGTGCCCATTATGACCGATGAATATGTGGAAAGACGGCGGCGTTACATACAGGAGGTTCGCAATTCATTTTCTGACAGAAAAGACGGAACGAAAAAAGAGCAACTTTTCGGCGGCTCGCTCCAAACTGACGCGGAAGCGGATACCGTCGGCTCTTTTGCAGTCTGGAAAGTAAAAATACTGATCGCGATTATGTTATTTGCCGCGTTTGTATTTTGCGACCGGACCGATACGCCGTTGTTCTCTATGTCGACAGACGCCATTGTAGAGCAGCTGAAAGAAAATGATCTTTTACCGATGGCGAAAAAGACGCTGGAACAAATTCAGGGGTACCTCGGCAAAGATAAAATTTTCTGACAAAAAACAAAAAATATGGTATGATAAGGGAGATGTTGTAAAAACAAATAAGGACAAAGGTTAGATTAGAGATGATCCAGTTAGCATTATCAGATGAAATATTAATGGCAGTTGACAAGCCGGCGCGCTATATCGGCAATGAATGGAACATGGTAAAAAAAGACTTAAACGACGTCGACATCCGGTTTGTATTATGCTTTCCGGACGTATACGAGATTGGGATGTCCCATCTTGGGATTCAGATTCTTTACGATATGTTTAATAAGCGCGGGGACGTCTATTGTGAGCGCGTTTATTCCCCGTGGCCGGACCTGCACAAAATAATGAAAGAAAAAAGGATACCGCTTTTTTCCCTGGAGACGCAGCAGCCGGTAAAAACTGCGGATTTTCTTGGAATTACCATCCAATACGAAATGTGTTATACGAATATCCTGCAGATTCTCGACCTGTCGGATATCCCGTTTTTTGCAAAAGAGCGCGCGCAGGGGGATCCGATCGTGATCGGAGGCGGACCGTGCGTGTATAATCCGGAGCCGCTCGCAGATTTTTTTGATCTGTTTTACATCGGGGAGGGAGAGACCTCCTATGACGCGTTATTTGATTTGTATAAGGAAATGAAAGCGGAGGGGAGAAGCCGCGATGAATTTCTGTTTGCGGCTGCAAAGATTCCCGGTATTTATGTGCCCTCGCTCTACAAGACGGATTATAAGGAGGACGGGACGATCGCATCGTTCGGGCCGGTGAGAGAAGGGGTTCCGGTAAAGATTAAAAAGCAGGTTGTGACGGACTTATCCGGCTCCGTGTATCCGACAAAGCCGCTCGTACCGTTTATCAAAGCGACGCAGGACCGCGTCGTGCTTGAAATTCAGCGCGGCTGTATCAGGGGATGCCGTTTTTGCCAGGCCGGAATGATCTATCGCCCGAACCGTGAAAAAAATATTGAGGTACTCAAAGCGTATGCCAGTGAAATGTTAAAAAATACGGGACATGAAGAAATTTCTTTAAGTTCTTTAAGCTCTTCGGATTACACGGATTTAAAAGAGCTTGTCAGCTTTCTGATCGATCATTTTAAAAAGGACGGCGTCAATATTTCACTTCCGTCTTTGAGGATCGACGCGTTCTCTCTGGATGTGATGAGCAAGGTGCAGGACATCCGAAAGAGCAGCCTGACGTTCGCTCCGGAAGCGGGCTCGCAGCGTATGCGCGACGTGATCAATAAGGGACTGACCGAGGAGGTGATTCTGGACGGCGCGGGGCTCGCCTTTGAAGGGGGATGGCAGAAAGTAAAGCTGTATTTTATGCTGGGCCTGCCGACTGAGACCACGGAGGATATGCAGGCAATCGCGGAACTTGCGAATAAAATTGCCGTCCGCTATTATGAAATTCCAAAGGAGCGGCGGAATGGAAAATGCCAGATTACAATCAGCACTTCGTTTTTTGTGCCAAAGCCGTTTACCCCGTTTCAGTGGGCAGGGATGTACGACAGGGACAGTTATCTGGCGAGAGCTAAGGTTGTGAATGATGCGGTAAAGGCGCAGTTAAACCGTAAGAGCATCAAGTATAATTGGCATGAGGCCGACGTTACCGTGCTGGAAGGAATCCTGGCGAGAGGCGACAGGAGGATTGGACAGGCTCTGCTTAGGGTGTACGAGAAGGGCGGAATTTTTGATTCGTGGACGGAATTTTTTGATAGGGAACGCTGGCTTGAGGCTTTTGAGGAGTGCGGAATCGACCTGGATTTCTACACGACGCGCGCGCGTTCTTTTGATGAGATACTGCCGTGGGATTTTATTGACGCCGGGGTTTCAAAGGCGTTTTTGATTCGTGAGTGGGAGCGTGCGATGGAAGCGAAGGTCACGCCGAATTGCCGGATCAAGTGTTCCGCGTGCGGGGGAATGCAGTATAAAGGAGGCGTCTGTTATGAAAATAAGAATAAAATTTAAGAAGTACGGCGTGATGAAATTTATCGGCCACCTCGATATGATGCGTTATTTTCAGAAAGCGGTGCGCCGGGCGGGAATTGATATCGCATATTCGGAAGGCTTTAGCCCGCATCAGGTTATGTCGTTTGCCGCGCCGCTCGGAGTTGGCGTCACAAGCGACGGCGAATATCTGGACATAGAGGTAAAGACGACAAAAAGTTCGGCCGAATCGATCTCGGCATTGAATTCGGCTATGGTTGAGGGAGTGGAAGTCGTTTCTTATATAAAGCTTGAGGATCACGCCAAAACGGCGATGTCTGTCGTTGCGGCTGCGGATTATTATCTGTATGGCAAGAGCGGGAGCGAGCTGACCTTAACTTTAAGTGAACTTCAGGCGAAGCTGAGGGAGTTTTATGAGGAACAGGCGGAAATCCCGATCACGAAAAAAACAAAAAAGGGCGAGAAAACCATGGACTTAAAGCGGCTTATTTATGAGTTTTCTGTCAGTGAACAGGACAGGCTCCCCGTCTTCTTTTTAAAGGTTTGTACCGGAAGTACGGATAACGTGAAGCCGCAGCTTGTACTGGAAGCATTTTATAAATTTTTGGGATTTACGTTTGAGGAAGCGTTGTTTCAGATTCACAGGCTCGAGGTTTACGCTGCGGATGAGAACGGCGGTTTTCGGCCGTTAGGTGAGATGGGAGAGGAAATTGAGTAGCTTATATGTGATTACCCGCAGCGCGATAAGAGGGTCTTCTTTTCTTTTGCTTGCGGTTTTGGATGAAAAACGGCATATGGTGGAAATTACATGTGAGAGAGAGGGCCAGAGCAATATTCTCGGGAATATGTATATCGGAAGGGTGCGCGACGTTGTAAAGAATTTGAACGCGGCTTTTATTGATATCGGAAACGGAATAACCTGCTATTATTCCATGGAAGATTACCGGAATCCTCTGTTTACAAAAAAGGTAGGGAAGAAGCCTTTGTGCAGCGGCGACGAGCTCGTTGTCCAGGTCGCGAAGGAGGCGATTAAGACAAAGTTTCCGGTGGTTACCACGAACTTAAACTTTACGGGAAAGTACCTTGTTCTCACGACGGAGAACACCAGGTTTGGCGTGTCGAATAAGCTGCCGGCGGACAAAAAGGAAGAATTTCGGACGCTCTTTGCAGAACCCATCGCGGAGGGCAAAAAAGAAGGATTTGGGTTGATTGTGCGCACAAATGCGGCGGACGCCGATATCAGGCTTGTTTTTGAGGAATATCGTCAGTTAAAGGAGACGTATGACCGATTAAAGTCAACCTGCGTTCACAGGACGACGTTTTCGCTGCTTATGCAGACGAAGCCCTTCTACTTAAAGGAACTGGAGGGCGCGGTATTTGCCCCGGGCGATGAGGTTATTACCGATGACCGCGGAATTTACGAAGAGCTGCAGCCGCATTTTTCAAGTCAGTCTAAGGGGAAGCTTACATTCTATAAGGATGAAACGTATCCTCTGTTAAAGCTCTATTCCATCGAGAAGGGCATTGAGGATGCGCTGAAAGAAAAGGTATGGCTGAAATCGGGCGCGTATCTGATTATTTCTCCGACGGAAGCGCTTACGGTTATTGATGTCAACAGCGGCAAAAATACGAAAGGGAAGCATGCAAAAGAAAATTTTTTGAAAATTAACAGGGAGGCCGCGATTGAGATTGCAAGGCAGCTTCGTCTTCGAAACATTTCCGGAATCTGTATCGTAGACTTTATAAATATGGACACGAGAGAAGAGGTTGACGATTTAATGCATGTCTTCCGTATGGCGTTAAGGGAGGATAAGATTCCGGTTCAGCTTGTGGATATTACAAAGCTCGGACTGGTGGAGCTGACGAGGAAGAAGGTAAAGCGTTCGCTGGCAGAGCAGCTGCGCGAGTTTTGATCCGTCTGGAGTTTTTTGGATATTTTTTCTTTAAAAACATTGACGCAGTCAAAAAATCATGATATGATACCATGGTATGCCGCACAGTGAGGCTTTAAAGTCTGGAGACAGTGCCGCAACTGGCGAGTAATGATAATAGGAGGTGCCATATGTACGCAATTATAGCAACAGGCGGGAAACAGTACAAAGTGTCTGAGGGCGATATCATTACCATTGAAAAACTTGGTGTCGACGCAGGTGAGACCGTTACTTTTGACCAGGTATTGGCTGTAAACGACGGCGCATTAAAGGTTGGGAATCCAACGGTAAACAATGCATCCGTAACGGCTTCCGTTGTAAAAGAGGGAAGAGGAAAGAAAATTATCGTTTACAAGTATAAAAGAAAAACCGGCTATCACAAGAAAAACGGCCACAGACAGGCGTTTACGCAGGTTAAAATCGAAAAGATTAACGGCTAATCGACAGGAATTGTTATGATAACAATAACGATTTTTAAGAACAAGGACGCATATTTTGGTTTTGACTGTATTGGACATGCCGGATATGCACCGGAAGGGGAAGACATTATCTGCGCAGGCGTCTCGGCGCTTGTCATTAATACCGTGAATTCTCTTGCCCATTTTTCCGCCACAAAATTTTCGACGGATTCAGAGCAGGAGACCGGAAGGCTTACCGTAAGATTTGAGGAGGAGGCCGACCGCGATGCGGACCTTCTGATGCGTTCATTAATTTTAGGCTTACAGGGAATACAAAATAATTACGGAGATGAATATATTCATCTTAACTTTAAGGAGGTGTAATTTATGATGACCATGAACCTTCAGTTTTTTGCTCATAAAAAGGGAGTTGGTTCTACCAAGAACGGCAGAGATTCCGAATCCAAGAGATTGGGAGCAAAAAGAGCAGACGGACAGTTCGTTAAGGCTGGGAATATTCTATACAGACAGCGCGGCACAAAGATTCATCCGGGCGTAAATGTAGGTATCGGCGGAGACGATACATTATTTGCACTGACAGATGGAATTTTACGTTTCGAGAGAAAAGGAAGAGATAAAAAACAGGCTTCTGTATATCCAGTAGCAAGCAACGAATAAGATGACCAGATAGACCCGACGGACGCCGGGTCTATTTTATCTTTATAGGAAGAGGGAAAATATGTTTGCTGACAGTGCAAAAATTATTATAAAATCAGGAAGAGGCGGGGACGGTCATGTCAGCTTTCGCCGCGAAAAATATGTGCCAAACGGCGGACCGGACGGCGGAGACGGCGGAAAGGGCGGAGATATTGTCTTTGAAGTGGACGACGGGATAAACACTCTGAATGATTTCCGGCATAAACGGAAATATGCCGCAGAGAACGGAGAAGAGGGAAAAAAGCGGAACTGTCATGGAAAAAAGGGGGAAGACCTTATCGTAAAGGTTCCGGCCGGAACGATTATAAGGGATGCGAAGACGGATAAGGTGATTGCGGACATGTCCGGCGCTAACAGGCGTCAGATTATCTTAACCGGCGGAAAAGGCGGCCTTGGAAACCAGCATTACGCGACGTCTTCGATGCAGGCGCCTAAATATGCACAGCCTGGGCAGGAGGCCATCGAACTTGAAGTGAGGTTAGAGCTGAAGGTGATTGCGGACGTCGGACTGGTCGGATTTCCGAATGTAGGAAAATCTACGCTGTTATCTCGCGTAACGAACGCGACGCCCAAAATTGCCAATTATCATTTTACTACGTTAAATCCGATTCTCGGCGTTGTAGATATCGGCGGCGGCGCCGGGTTTGTTATGGCGGACATTCCGGGGTTAATTGAGGGGGCGTCCGAGGGAATCGGACTCGGGCATGAATTTTTAAAGCACATTGAAAGAACGAAGGTTATTATTCATGTCGTAGACGCTGCCTCCCAGGAGGGGCGCGACCCGATTGCGGATATATATGCGATCAATCGGGAGCTGGCATCTTATAATCAGGAGCTTTTGAAGAAACCACAGATAATTGCTGCGAACAAGATTGACGCTTTGTATGAGGGCAGAAGTGAAGTTATCGCGAAGCTGAAACAAGAATTTGAGGAAAAGGGAATGAAAGTATTTCCGATTTCAGCGGTAAGCGGGCAGGGGCTTAAAGAGCTTTTATATTATGTAAACGGAGTTCTTGAAGGTATGGACGATGAGCCGATTGTCTATGAGCAGGAATTTTTCCCGGATTCTCATATCACGGAGGCCTATACCATTGAGGTTGATCCGGAAGACGGAGCCTATGTAATTGAAGGTCCGAAAATTGATAAAATGTTGGGCTATACGAATATCGAAAGTGAAAAAGGCTTTCTGTTCTTTCAGCGTTTCTTAAAGCAACAGGGAATTTTAAAGGAACTGGAGACTATGGGGATACAGGAGGGCGACACCGTACGAATGTATGGTCTGGAATTTGACTATTATAAGGAGTGACATATGATGACAAGCAAACAGCGTTCTTATTTAAAGGGGCTTGCAAGTAATATTACGCCTATTTTTCAGATAGGAAAATCGTCTTTGACGCCGGAAATAATAACCGCCCTGGACGAAGCGATAGAGAAGCGTGAACTGATCAAGGTTTCCGTTTTGAAAAATTGCGCGGACGATCCGGCGGAGCTGGCACAGATTATTGCGGAACGTACGAGATCACAGGTAGTAGTTGTCATTGGCAAGAAAATCGTATTATACCGCGGGGCGAAAAAGAACCCTAAAATTGAACTGCCAAAATAAAGTCAGGAGACAAGGTATCTTATGACAGAAAAGAAGCGTCGAATCGGATTAATCGGAGGTACTTTTAATCCGATTCATAACGGTCATTTACTGATTGCAGAAAACGCGTTGGACCAGTATCGGCTCGATAAGGTGTATTTTATCCCGACAGGTCCGTCCCCGCATAAGGAAGACGCATTAATTGCACCGCCTGGTATGCGGTGTGATATGATTCAGCGCGCGATCTCAGATCATTCCGGATTTGAGATATCAACCATAGAGACAGACTCGGTCGAAAAAAGTTACACATACCGGACTTTAGAGAAGTTGACTGAGAATCATCCGGAGAATGCATTCTTTTTTATCATGGGAGGAGATTCTGTCTATGAATTTTCTTCGTGGAAAAATCCAAAGCGTATCTGTGAACTGTGCACCCTTTTGGTTGCGGTGAGAGACGGTATGGATAAGCGTAAGCTAGAGGAATGCGCAAACGATTTAAGAGCGCGTTTTCACGCCGAAATAGAACTTTTAGATACGCCGAACGTTTCTATTTCTTCCAGAGAAATCCGGGAACGGATACGAAAAGGGTTGTCCATACGTTACCTTGTACCAAAAGAGGTTCAGGCTTACATTAAGGAAAATCATTTATATGAGTAAAGGTGGGATAGAATGGACGGACAATTGCATTCCATTGAGAAGGAACTGAAAAAAGAGCTTGAAAAGAGCCGTTATGAGCATACGATAGGCGTTATGTATACCGCCGGATGTCTGGCGATGCGCTATGGTTGCGATTTGAAAAAGGCTATGCTGGCCGGGCTTTTGCATGACTGTGCCAAGGGGATTCCAAGTGAAAAAAAGCTGAAGATGTGCAAAAAAAATCATATTGAATTATCGCAGATTGAAAGAGAAAATCCATATTTAATTCACGCCAAGCTCGGAGCCTTTCTTGCCAGGGAGCAGTACGGAGTGGAAGATGAGGATATTTTACATGCGATTTGTGTTCATACTACCGGCGCTCCGGCAATGAATTTATTGGACAAGATCATATTTCTTGCGGATTATATTGAGCCGAACAGAACAAAGGCGCAAAATTTGCCGCAGATTCGTCAAATGGCGTTTGAGAATATTGACCGGGCAATTCTGAAAACTTTGGAGGATACGCTGGAATATTTGAAGGACAGCCGCAAACGGGACAGTATTGATCCGATTACTTTACAGACCTATGAATATTATAAGGAGGACAAGCAGAATGAATAACTCGAAGGAAATGGCAAAAATTGCCTGTCGCGCATTGGAAGATAAGAAGGCGGAGGATATTCGCATTATTGATATCAGCGAAGTTTCCGTGATAGCGGATTATTTTATTATAGCGGACGGATCGAATCAGAATCAGCTTCAGGCAATGCAGGATGCCGTCGACGAGGCCTTATATAAGGCGGGATATCACGTAAAGCAGGTCGAGGGAAATCAGCGTTCCAGCTGGATTCTGATGGACTATAATGATATCATTATCCATATTTTTTCAAAAGAGGACAGAATGTTTTATGATCTGGAGCGCATCTGGCGCGACGGAAAACAGATTGATCCAGAGGATTTATAAGCCTATCGTATTTGTCGATTTTAACCGCGTTTAAAGCGCAGCTTTTGTTTGACTGGAGAAAAAATGGAATTTAAGATAATTTCCATAGCAATCTTGATCGCTTTCTATGGTTGCTATTTTGCGAAAATGTTTTATCAGAGAAAACAGGGAATACAGACAGACCAGATTGGAAAAGACAAGGTTGGTTTTGTGAAATTTGTGGAAGTTACGATGAAGGCTGCGGCTGTTCTCGTTTTTTTGGCAGACCTTGTCAGCATCGTTATTGGGACAAGTCAAAGGTTTATGGTTATTCGGGTTATAGGCGCCGCGGCGGGTATCGCAGGGACGCTTGTATTTATTGTCTCAGTGCGAACCATGGGGAACAGCTGGCGGGCAGGGGTATCTAAAACCGATAAAACGGAGCTTGTGACGAACGGCATCTATCAAATCAGCCGTAATCCTGCCTTTTTGGGTTTTGACCTTTTGTATATTGGTATCTTATTGATGTTTTTTAATTGGATTTTGTGTATTCTAACCGTCTTTGCCGTCCTTATGTACCATTTGCAGATTGTCCGTGTGGAAGAAACGTTTTTACTTGCCGCATTTGGAGACGAGTATTTGCAGTATAAGAAAAAGGTTTTTCGCTATGTTGGCAGGAAACGATAGTCCCTGTTTGTTGGGGATAATACATCGTGTTAACGAACGGCCGGATGTAAAAAGCTCTTTCTGGGCAGGATTATCGCCATGCGGCGGAAAGGAAAACTGCCGCATATACGGCCCGCCGCAGGCAAAGAATCACGGCCGGGCCGGATTCTTTGTTCTCTTATAGGAAAGACCGTGTCGCATTAAAGCGTGAAAACGCCTTTCCTAAAGATAAAAATATTAAAAGAAGCGAAATACGCCGATTACTTTTCCGAGAATCTGACAGCATTCAACAATAATCGGCTCCATCGTATCATTCTCCGGCTGGAGACGATAATGCCCGTCTTCTTTGTAAAATGTCTTGACGGTCGCGCTGTCTTCGACAAGAGCGACGACCATTTCTCCGTTCCTGGCGGTAGACTGTCTTTGAACCAGAATATTATCGCCGTCCAAAATTCCAACGTTAATCATACTTTCTCCCTGTACGTGCAGCATAAATATTTCCGCGTTTGGAAGAAGCTCGGAAGGAATCGGAAAATAATTTTCAATATTTTCTACGGCCAGAAGCGGCTGGCCGGCTGCAACGTTTCCAATTAAAGGGACGTTTACGACTTCGCGTCTTGCCAGGTTAAAATTTTCATCAATAATTTCAATTGCGCGCGGCTTTGTCGGATCTCTCCTGATATAACCGTTTTTCTCGAGTGTTTCGAGATGAGAATGTACCGAAGAGGTTGACTTTAAATGAACCGCTTCGCAAATTTCGCGCACAGCCGGAGGATAACCCTTATTAAGAATTTCCTGCTTGATATAATCTAATATCTCCTGTTGTTTTACACTGATTTTTCCGTATGCCATATTTTTATCCTCCTGATATTTTCAGCCTGACGGCTCCATTGAATTACTCATATCATAACACATAATTTCAAATAATGCAAACACATATTCCGAAAATTTGTTCGAAAAATATTGACAAACAGTTGTTTGGGTGTTAACATACAAATACCAAACAAGTGTTTACCATTTGTTAAATGGAGGCGATATTATGAGAACAGAAGATACGGCGTACAATATCACAAGCGAACGAACCGAAAGAAGACGATGCCCAAAAAGACGACTTTTTTTGTCCGGTATGGCGCTTTTTTTCCTGATTGTTATTATCGGTGTAAAGTTAAATTGTTTTTCTGTGGAAAGCGATGCCATCGACGTCAGGACTTCCTACAAATATTATACCAGCGTTCAGGTACAGGATGGAGACAGCCTGTGGAGTATAGCGGATCAGTACCTTACGTCAGAGTATTGCAGTCATGAGACGTACGTACAGGAGCTGATCGCAATCAATCATCTTTCGGATACTACGATACATGCGGGAAAATATCTGACGGTGCCGTATTTTTCCAGTGAGTATAAGTGAGGGAATCCATGCTGTAATTTTCCATACATTTTCCGTGTAAATTCTTGTTATTTTCCTGTTTTGCGATATAATAAGAGTGAGATGAAAGAAGCAGGAGAATGGATATGTTAAGATTTTTGTACGTAATTTTTATGAATTTATTTCGGGCTCCGTATATGATTACGCGTATGCGTTATGAAGCAGATCATGCGGACCGATTCTCGGAAGAGGAGCGGTATAAGCTCGTTCGTCATACAATTTATCTTATGAAAAAGTCGGGCAATATTTCGACGGAGTGCTATGGCGTCGAGAATCTGCCTAAGCAGGGCGGATATGTAATGTATCCGAATCATCAGGGAAAGTATGATGCGCTTGGAATTATAAGCACGCACAAAGAACCGTGTTCTCTTGTGATGGATGAAAAGAAGTCGCATACGATTCTTGTCAGCGAGTTTGTGGATCTGTGTCAGGGAAAGCGCCTGAAAAAGGATGATGTCAGGCAGGCTCTAAAAATCATCAACGACGTCGCGGAAGATGTCTCCGGAGGGAAAAAATATATTTTGTTTCCGGAAGGCGGTTATGAATTTAACAATAAGAATAAAGTTTGCGATTTCAAGGCAGGCAGTTTTAAATGCGCGGTTAAGGCAAAAGCGCCGATTGTTCCGGTTGCCCTGATCGATTCGTATAAGGTATTTAACAGCTTTTATTTCGGAAAGATCACTACGCAGGTCCATTACCTGCAGCCCCTTTATTATGAAGAATATAAGGGCATGAAGACACAGGAGATTGCCGCTCTCGTAAAGAATCGGATCGAGGAGAAGATCAGGAACCTCCTTTTGCAGTAAACTTAAAGTAGAATATCATTTATATCTTTTTCAGATCGCCGTCTTTATAACGGTTCGCATATTTTGGATTTGGATTTTTCGGCGGCCACCCTTTCATATTGCCCTGAAGAATAGCGGTAAACATCCGGTCTTTTGTTCCGGGGTGATCCAGGTTCAGCTGCCGCAGTAAATCTTTGGCATATTGACGTTTTGTGTGACCGTCCACGGGACATGGGTTTTTGACGGTCGGAAGATCCATTTTATTCTTAAAACCGATCACGTCGGCCTCAGAAAGATACATCAATGGACGAATGACAGTGAGCCCTGTTCTGTCCAGAAATGTTCTGGGGGAGAAGGAGTGGAAACGGCCTTCAAAAATAAGGGATAATATCATGGTCTCAATGATATCATCCTTATGGTGCGCATATGCGACTTTGTTACAGCCGAGCTTTTTGACTGCGTCGTTAAGCGCGCCTTTTCGAAGCTTTGCGCACAGAGAGCAGGGGTTTTCTGTCGGATGTTTTTGAAAGACGATCTTTGCAATATCAGTTTCTACCACGGTATAAGGAATTTCAAGGTTTTGGCACAGCCTGCGCAAAGGTTCTACGTCAAATTCATCATATCCAAGGTTAACCGTGACAGCCGTCAATTCAAATTTCTGCGGATAAAAGCGCTTCAGTCCGTGTAAGGCGTAAAGTAACGTTAGGCTGTCCTTGCCGCCGGAGATGCCGACCGCAATCTTATCGCCGTTTTCAATCATTTGATAATCGTCTATGGCACGTCTGGTATAGCTGTATAATTGCTGTAATTTCATAGAAACCTCCGGAAGAAAACATATCGTTATTTTTTGATTATACTACGCTTCCGGTTAAAATTCAAATCAAATAAGTGTTTCCTTTTTGGCGCATATATAGTAAAATATGTTTAGATTACTTACGAGAAATGTAAAGGAGACGTCAATTTATGAAAAAAATTTTTACCAAAAGCCTATGTCTGTATATGACGGTTGCTATGTTAATTACCATTGGAATTGTCTTCACTTTACAGACGCTGTCAACGCAAAGCAAAAATACTGCCAGCAGCTATGAGAAGTTGAATATGGTGAAAGAGAAACTTTCTGATAACCAGGAACAGATTGACCAGCTTACCCAGAGCCTGGGCGAAAATAATCTCGCCAAAACAAAAGCGTTCGTGGAAATGATTTCATTGGATCCTTCCATTATTGAAAAAAAAGCGACCTTGGATAAAATCTGTGAGCGGCTTGCGGTAAATGAACTGCATGTGATCGACGATAAAGGAATCATTACGCACAGTACAATAGACGCATATGTCGGATTCGATATGGGAAGCGGTCCGCAGTCAGCGGCTTTTTTGACAATTTTGGATGATCCGACGATTGAGCTCGTCCAGGAACCGCAGGAGAATGCGGCTGAAGGAATTCTGATGCAGTATATCGGGATTGCGAGAAATGATGAGAAGGGAATTGTGCAGGTTGGAGTGCGACCGGAGGTATTGGAGAAAATGTTGGCCAGTACGCGGATTTCCGAGGTGTTAAAGAATTTTGATTTTGGGAAAAACGGTTATGTTTTTGCCGTAGATATGGAAACGGACGAGATACTTGCCCATAAGAATGAAGAATTGATCGGCAAACAGGCGTCTGAGGCCGGATTTTCTTCTGATCTGAAAGCGGGTAAGGGAAAAGGCAGAATTGACGGGACACAGGGATTTTATGTAATAGAAGAGCACGACGGAATGTTGATTGGCACGTTTCTTCCAAAATCCGAGTACTATGAAGTGCGTTTCAATCAGACGCTGTTTGTTTCCTTAAGTCTTCTCGTTGTATTTCTCATTTTAGTTTATATGATTAATAAGATGGTTGACCGGAAAATTGTAAAAGGAATCAAGCAGATTGCAGGCAGCGTGCACCAGATCGCCGAGGGAAATCTAAATCTTGTGGTCGCAGAAAAAGAGAATCCGGAATTCGAGATGTTGAGCAACAGTATTAATAAGATGGTCAACAACATTAAGAAAAATCTGGAAGATAACGGTGAATTGCTTGTTCAGCAGAAGAGTTCTATGGAGCAGAATGAACACTTGATCAGAAATGTCAAAGAAGTCTGCGGCAATATTGACGAAATTTCAAAAGAGACGCTGAACAATTCAAAAGCGGTCAGCAGGGGAACCGAGGAGCAGGAGAACGCCATCACGGATTTAAAAGATATTATGAATCAGCTTTCCGATGAACTGGAAGAAAATTCACAATCCTCACTTAATATTGCTGAAAAAACGCAGAATATGGCGCACAGAGTTGTCGAGACAAAAGATAAAATGGAGTTATTAGAGACGTCTATCCGTGAGATTGCGGAGACTTCCACAAAGATTGAGGCTATCATCGCGGAAATCAATTCCATTGCCGAGCAGACCAATCTTCTTTCTCTTAACGCATCCATCGAGGCGGCAAGGGCCGGAGAGATGGGAAAAGGATTTGCTGTAGTCGCGATGGAAGTCGGAGAGCTTGCCTCCCGCAGCGCACAGGCGGCGAAGGAGACCAGCGAACTGATCATGAATTCTATCCGCGCTGTGGAGAACGGAAAGCATATTACAGAGATGGCGGTGGAAGACTTTATTCATGTGGCGGATGAAATCGAGTCTACGAGTGAGAGCGTAGGAGGCTTGGCTGATATTGTGCGCGACAACGCCCAGGATATTCAAAAAGCCGTGGTCGGTCTGGAACAAATTTCCGATGTTGTAAAGCAGAATGTTCAGATTTCACAGGAGAGCGAGCAGACCGCGCAAAAGCTGGCTACGGAATCGGAACGGCTGCTGGGATTAATTGAGTAATAGAAGATTTGGAGATTGCGAAGATGAAATTCTTAATACAGCGTGTGGCAAATGCATCCGTTGAGATAGACCGGAAATGTGTTGGGAGCATACAAAAGGGATTTCTTGTTTTCATTGGAATATCGCAGACAGATAATGTTCAAATTGCAGATAAGATGATAAAGAAATTGTTGGGGCTTCGGATTTTTGAAGATGAGAATGGAAAGACCAATCTGTCGCTTGCCGATGTGAACGGAGAGCTTCTTCTTGTCTCACAATTTACGCTGTATGCCGACTGTAAAAAGGGGAACCGGCCGTCTTTTGTACGTGCCGGAGAACCCCGGTTCGCAAATCAGCTTTATGAATATATGATAGACGTCTGCAGGAGTCAGGTTTCCGTCGTCGAGACAGGCGAGTTTGGAGCAGATATGAAAGTTTCCCTGCAAAATGACGGTCCGTTTACCGTTATTCTGGATTCGGACGAGATTTTCGGATAGAAACCGCATCCGCAGCCTGTCGTTTATGTTCATCCTCAATTGCAGCATAGTAGGCGATGGTTGTATTAACATTTTCATGTCCGAGTACATCCGCCACCAGGCGGATATCGCCCGTTTCACGGTAAAGAGCCGTACCGTATGTACTTCTCAGCTTATGAGGCGTAATTTTTTTATTTGGAACTGCCATTTTAGCATATTTTTTTACAAGCTTTTCAATGGCGTCCACGCTGATTCGCTTATTCTGGAGGGAGTAGAAGAGCGCTTTTTCATGGCCCGAGACGGCGAGTATCCGTTTGCGCTCGCCTTCTATATAATTGAGTAAAACGTCGGCCACTTCGTTTCCGAAATAAATCACATCCTGTCCGCCGCCTTTTCGGACGATGGTAAGCGAGTTGTCGACAAAATCTATGTCCGTTTCATCCAGGCCGGCGCATTCGGAGACGCGAATCCCCGTGCCCAGCATCAGAGTAAGAATTGCCAGATCGCGGGACTTTGTTTTTTCACAATATTTTTTTTGCCGTTCGGACATTTGTTCGTTTCCGTATTCGATGGCGTTTAGTAATTCATTGATTTCCGTGGAATTCATACGGACAATATTTTTATCCTTTTTTATAATTGGCATTGGAACCAAAAGCATAGGATTTTTTTCAATATATTCATGAATATATAGATGCTGATATAGTCCCCGCAGCGCAGACATTTTTCTTGCGATTGCGCGTTTGCCGTTTTCATGTAATTCTGTGTCAGGATCGGTGTTTAACTCCAGATATCGTTGATACTCAACAATATCCTCGGACGATAAATGGCTGAGATCGTCAATCAGAAACTTACGAATTTCATGATCCTTGTATAACGGATTTTTATATGTTAAAAACCGAAAAAATGTCAACAGGTCATAGGAATATGAAATCAACGTACTTGTCTGTGTGCGCAGTTCTTTGCTGTAAATATATTCTTTTGCAAAATCCGGAAGTTCATCTAAAAGTTCACGCAGACGAAGCGTCTGGTTTCTTTTTTTCTCTTTATAATATTGTGAATCTTTTCCCATATATAATCCTTTCCCAAAGTTCAACGGCGCCAACGGGCGCATTTATGACGATTCATAAATTATACCATATTTTTTTATATCTTGCAATATCTATCGGAAAAACTGATATTTATCCGCTAGATTGATTTGGAACAGATACGCTCTCACATTAAAAATCTCCGGTATCATTTGACCGCATTAAGAAAACGTGTCGGGTTATACCGGAGATTTCTAAAAAAATTTATTTAATTACATGATCCTTATAGGCCAGAATCATATCTACGCAGCCTTCCACGCCGAGACGGCTGCTGTCAAGCGTTAAATGGTAACTTCGCGCGTCCCCCCATTTTTTGCTTGTATAATAGTTGTAATAGCTTGCGCGCTGTTTGTCATTTTTCTGGATAAGATCTTTTGCCTTATTATCTGTAATTCCCATCTCATGCGCAACTTGCCGGATCCGGATATCCATATCTGCATGGATAAATGTGTTGATACAGGTCTGAAGCTCCGATAAAGCGTAATCGGCGCAACGTCCCACGATGACGCAGGATTCCTCGGACGCGATTTTTTTGATTGCCTCAAACTGTGCCAGAAATATCTTGTGATTTAACGGCATATCCAAAAACGGCGCCGAAGAATAGCCGCTGATCGAATAGGTATCCATTACAAGGGAATACAAAAAACTGTTTGTAGGCTTTTCATCATGGTTTTCAAATATTTCCTTGCAGAACCCGCTCTCCTTTGCCGCTATCTGAAGCAGGTCTTTATCGTAACATTTAATTCCGAGCCTGGCCGCAAGGGCATCTCCCACCGCTTTCCCGCCGCTTCCGAACTCTCTTCCGATTGTATAAATCATATTACTCATAGATCATCCCACCTTCTGCCTGTTTAATTATATATAAATTATACATCATATTACTGTAGCTTTACAAGCAGCTTTTCAAAGTAATCCGGTAAAGGCGCGGATACTTCACAGTATCGTTTTGTTCTTGGATGGATGAAACCGATTGTCATTGCGTGAAGCGTCTGTCCCTGCAAATGATAAGGATTTTTTTGTGAACCGTATACGGTGTCGCCCAAAAGCGGATGGCCAATACTTGCCATATGTACGCGTATTTGATGCGTACGTCCTGTTTCCAGCTCAAATTCCATATATGTTGCGCCGGTGAGGCGGGCCAGAACGCGGTAATGCGTGACAGCCGGCTTACCGTTTTTTTCGGTAACCGTCATTTTTTTCCGATCATACGGGTGTCTGCCGATTGCGCCTTCGATACGCCCCTGCTCCTGCCTTACGGTTCCGGATACAATTCCGCGGTAACGTCTTGTCACGGAATGCTCCTTAATCTGCCGTGCAATATCTCTGTGGCATTCGTCATTTTTGCAGACAATCAGGGAGCCCGTCGTGTCTTTATCAATCCGGTGGACAATACCCGGACGAATTTCGCCGTTAATGCCGGAAAGGTGATCGCAGCAATAATACATCACAGCATTCACAAGCGTTCCGGAGTAATGTCCCGGACACGGATGGACCACCATACCCTTCGGCTTATTTATAATCAGAAGATCCGGGTCTTCAAAGAGAATATCAAGCGGAATATTTTCGGGGAGAATCGCCGTCGGTACGGCGGGTGGAATATTTACGCGGACAATTTCATCCTGACGCACCCGGTAGTTTGCTTTTTGAGGGAGTCCGTTTATAGAGACCTGCTCTTCTTTGATCAGTTTTTGAAAAAAAGCCCTTGACTGAGAGGGATAAATAACGGCAAGAAACTTGTCCAGTCTCTCACCGTCAAATGATTCATCCACTTCAAAATATTCTGTGTTCATGTTATTTTCCCAACCTCTTCTTTCCGGCTCCCCAAACGGTATGAAAGTCTTCTTCTTTATAGTAAAACAGGAATAAAATAAAAAATAGAATGCCGGAAACGGTGATATAAATATCTGCGACATTAAAAATCGGAAAATCAATCAGTTCAAAATAAAAAAAGTCGATAACGTATCGAAGCCGGACGCGGTCGATCATATTGCCGACGGCGCCGGAGAGAACAAAGACCAGGATTACTTTAAGGGGCCGAAACTTCTTTGTCTCCGGTAATCTGAGAAAAAACCATATTAGCAGCGCAAGGAACAGCACGGTCACAACCAGTAAAAAAAACTGTCTGTTTTGCATCATTCCAAACGCGGAACCGCGGTTCTCCAGATATCGAAGCTGAAAAACCCCCGGAATCATCATATATGGAGCCTGATCCTTTAATTTTAAGACCGCAAGATATTTGGTAAACTGATCGAGAACAACAAGGAGACATACGGCAAGAAGCGCCGACAGTCCCTTTGGAAGGCTTTTTTTTATGCGCATGGTATTTCCCCCTTAAGGATATATCGGATTCCCTCTAACAGCTCGTCGTCCGTAAAATCTGAGTAAAGGCAGGCCGCTCCCGGTTCTTTGAGCAGAACGAAATTAATTTTTCCGGCTTTCATTTTTTTATCTGATTTCGTCGTCTTTAAGATTTCATCTGCATTCTGCTCTGTGACGGATACCGGAAGAGCGTATTCTTGCAGCGCATTGCAGATGACGGACAAATCGTCCGCTGAAAGATAACGTTTTTTCATGGAAAGAAACGCGGCCGCCGCCATGCCGACAGACACACATTCTCCATGGTAGAGGGAAAAATCAGAAAGCTTTTCGACTGCATGGCCGATCGTATGTCCGAAATTCAACAGCGCGCGCTCTCCTTTTTCCGTCGGGTCATTTTCGACCACCATCCGCTTGATATTGCAGCTTTTCGCGATCATATCCTCCAGCGCCGGATATTCAAGAGCCAAAATCCGTTCCCGATTTTGGCGCATCCAGTCGAAATAAGATTTATCTTTGATAAGTCCATGTTTTAAAATTTCTGCGATACCGGAGGAGAGCTGGCGGGCTGGCAGCGTATTCAATACGGAAAGATTCATATATACCAGCTTCGGCTGATGAAAGGCTCCCACCATATTTTTATACTGTCCGAAATCCACTCCTGTTTTTCCGCCAATGCTGCTGTCAACCTGAGCCAGCAGAGACGTCGGAAGCTGCACAAAATCGATTCCGCGCAGATATGTCGCGGCTGTAAATCCGGTCAGGTCCCCCACAACCCCGCCTCCGAGGGCGATTAAAAAGTCATGACGGTCAAATCCTTCAAGAATCAGACGCTCATACAAATTTTCGACCGTATTCATATTTTTCGACGCCTCGCCTGCGTCAAAGACAAATGACGATACGCCGGAGAATTGGGTCGAAAGCAGATTCAAAATTTCATTTAAATAATGCTTTGCTACGTTTGTATCCGATACGATACATACTTTCCTGCTTTTGTCAAAGCCGGCTTCGCTTAGCGCGCCGATCAGATCCGAAAAGCTGTCCCGGATTTCTATGTTATATGAGAATTTCCCGTTGCAGGATACGGATATTGTTTTTGCCATAATCTTACAATCCTTTCCGTATATTTAAATGTATTTTTGATAGATAATTTTTAATCTGTTCTTCTTTGTGGCCCCGCTCTCGCCGTCAAAGCGAAATTTTCCGACTCCCCGAATGGAAATCAAATCTCCGGTTTTACATAAGTAAGTATTATGTAAACATTCCTTCCCCTGTATAAAAATTTTACCGCTCTGAATCAGACGAGCGGCTTCGCTTCTGGATACTTTGGCCATTACCGCCACGATACCGTCCAGACGGTTTGAGGCGATGACCGCTTCATATTGCTGCAAATCGGGTTTGATTTGAATGTCCGAGGTCTTTGTCTTTTTGCAGACGACCGCCGTATGGCGAATGGTATTTAGCTCGCCGAGGATATAATCCGCAATCTCCCGCTTACAAAAGGCATATGCAGAATTTTCCTTTACAATAATATCTCCGATTTTCCCGCGCTCAATGCCAAGATTCATGATTGCGCCTAAAATATCTCTGTGGGATAATTTTTCGGAAAACTTTGGGTGTGCGGCCGTAATTTCCAGACAGTCAATCGGATACTCGTAACGATAAGAAAGAGCATCAGGTATAAAAGCCGCTATCTGACGCTCTGCAAAGTCATATCCACCTTCCGATGAAAAGCCGGTCTCATATTTGTCGGAATTTTGATGGAAAATATGCAATTCATTTAACGTTAAAAAATCACTGAACACGGCGATACCTCTGCGGTCTGCCTGTCTTGACAAATCCAAAAGATGCCTTTGCGTCCTTAAATCCTCATCCATAATGATCCTCTTTTAGAGTAAAGTTGCGCTTCCTTATCGCTGCGTCAGCGAAAGTCCGTCTGTATATTTGAAGTATCAAAAGAATCTAAAATATTTTGAAAGTCGCCGGAAATATCGACCGATTCCGGTGTGATGATAAATATGTAATTGGAAATTTTCTGAAGATTGCCGTTTATTGCAAAACAGGAGCCTGAAGTAAAGTCAATAATGCGCTGCGCGACATCGACATCCAGCCCCTCTACGTTTAACACGACCGTGCGGTTCATCAGCAATGTCTCCGTAATTTCTCTTGCGTCTTCAAAATTGGTAGGTCTTACGACGCACACAGCCATCGGATTACTGCTCTTTTGTTTTGCGGTGCGCATCGGTGTGATTTTAGAAACGGGTTTGGGACGTTTTTCTTCTTCAAAAGAATCGGTATCCTCTTTTGCCTTGCGGGAGCTTTTTTTTCTGACCGGAACCTCCTCCTCCTCTTCATCGTAATAATCATCTTCATAAAATTCGTCATCGTCGGGGCTTAGGCGCATGACGTCCATAAATTTATCAAATAATCCCATGATCAATATCTCCTTATTGTTTGTTATAGCTGCGCGCGCCAAAAATTCCGGTTCCCACGCGGACAAGGGTGGCGCCCTCTTCTATTGCGACCATATAATCGCCGGTCATACCCATTGAGAGTACATGCATAGTTACATTATCAATGTTTTTCTCCGCGATGTCAACAGATAATTGTTTTATGTTTCTAAAATATTGCCGGTTTTCCTCCGGATTTTCAACGTACGGCGCGATTGTCATCAGACCTTTTACGCTGATATTTTCCAGCTTTGCAATCTCTTCAACAAGCTGAATGGCGTCTTCTCTGTGGATCCCGAACTTACTCTCCTCTTCGGCAATATTGACTTCCACCAGAATCGGCGCGATAATCCCCTTCTTTTTGGCCTGAATGTTGATCTCTTCCGCAAGGCGGTAGGAATCTACCGAATGTATCAGGCACGACTTGTCAATAACCGTTTTAACTTTATTTCGCTGCAAATGCCCGATCATATGCCAGCGGATGTCTTTTGGCATTTCTTCATATTTTACGGCAAGCTCCTGCACTTTGTTTTCTCCGAAATCCCGGATCCCTTCCGCGTATATTTCCTGCAACATAGAAACCGGTTTTGTCTTGCTAACGGCGATCAGTGTCACATCTTCCCGCCTTCTGCCGGATTTTTCACATGCCAGAGCAATATTTTTTTCTACTTCCATTAAATTTTCTTTCAACATCTGATATTCTCCTTTTTCGTTTTGAAGTGATCATGTTTAATGTATCAAATCATTTTCCTTTACCTTATCGCCCTCAAGGGCAATGTGGTCATAGAGAGAAAGTCCATAGCTCGTCCCTGTGCGGACGACAGAGTATTCTTCGTTTTGATAAAGTATTTCAATCTGCTTAAACACAGCGTATCCTTTGTTGATATTGTAGACGCCTTCCAGTGTCTCGGTCTCCTTTATTTTGTACGTTTCATTGGAATCGGGCTTTTGAATGACGGCTCCCCTTTTGATGGTTTCCTCGTCAATAAAATAGCGATCGTCTTTTTCATTGTACAGTGTCGTCTCGACGAATGTAACCGTCGATTTTTTCGATTCGTCCGGCTGTTCTACCAGCAATCCAAAGGCGTTGGAGTTTCCGCCTTTCATAAAATATTCTTTCGGCACGGTAAAAAATTCCTTTTTTGTAATTGCCGTGTTCGGAATTTTAAGGCCGGTCTCTTCCTCCGTTAACAGCTCTATTTCGGCGTATCTGTCGTTTGCAAAGCGCACCATGTGATCTTTCAGAGACAGAACGATGTAATAGGCGTCTTTTTCTTTTTTGATTTCAAAATTGACCCAGCAGCTGATGGCATCTTTTTTAAATTGTATTTTTACAACGCTTTCGCCGGCAAGACGTTTTTGCGTATCTTCGTTTATCGGAAGAATGATCTTCCACTCTTCACTTGTTATCAGTTTATATGCGGGAGAGCCTGCCTGTACGTTTTGAACCCGCTTCAGGCTCGTCTTGGCGTAATTGAGCTGATTGAGCATATCGGGGGAAAAACTGTCTACGGTTACATTTTCAAAACCGTCTGTATAATAGACGACGATGCCGGGCTCCGGTGCGTTCATCAGGTGGAAGGATTGATTTGTCTGCGCCATAGAAACATAATCTCCCAGCGAGCTCAGCGCGTTTTGGTTTACGGCTTCCATCAACTGTGCGTCCAGCTCGTCTTTAAACGTATAAACCTGGAAAAAGCTGCCGGCGTCAAACGATTTGTCAAACGAGGAAATCGTTTGTTTCAGCGAGCCGTAATCCTCGCTGTCTAACTCGGCTTCCGCGTTTTCCGCCGCGCCCATTTTGGAGGCGACGTCTCCGTTCTCGTCGACCGAACAGACCAGGCTTTGATAGCCGGCCTTTGCCGAGTCGCGCATATAGTAATTGATATATCCGTCGTATTCAGAATTAAAAATTTTTTCCTCCCGCAAAATCAATCCGTAATAGGTATTATTTTCCGCAATCGTTCCGTGTCCCACTTCGTATACGGAGATATGTTCCGTGGTAAAATAAGAAAAAGTATTATAAGCAATATATATAAAAATAATACCGAAAACAATCACACCGATATTCAGATTGATCGGTCTTCGGTATTTTACGATTTTTTTTCGTTCCGCCATATCAACCACCTTCTCAAATAAATTTATTCTATCATGTTTTTTTATGAAATACAATCATTCCCATAAGAATGTTTGGTTGTATAAATCTTTATTTTTGGGAACATACTATGACAAAGGAGGGATTTTACAATGAATTCAAAAGGATTAGATTATACACTTCTTACACTTGTCATTATTGGCGCCATAAACTGGGGTTTGATTGGATTTTTCCGTTTTGATATCGTCGAATTTTTATTCGGAGATATGAGTTGGTTAGCCCGCATTATCTATGCGGTAATTGGAATCAGCGGACTTTATCTGATCAGTGCGTACGGGCGTATTCGTTCTGTGGATCAGGCATAAACGTGAAAATAAGAAGCGGTGCCTTAAGAAAAAGCTTAAGACACCGCTTAACTCAACTTATAATGAAAGAATAATTTTTGCCTTTGCACAGTCCGGAAGATCTTTTTCTGATTTTGATACGCTCAGCACAAATTTTACGTTATATGTTTCACTGATAATGTCCAGTTTTTCAATCGCATGACAGATTTGTTCATCCGAAATATTGGAAATTGTCAAAAAACTGTCTAAGTACATAGATTCTAAATCATTATCCTGGGAAACGATTCCGCAGATGAATCCCAAAAACTCATCACAGTTTGATACAGGATAATCTTTTACGTTAATCAGGCGAACTTTATTTGAGAGTTCATACATGTGCTTATGACTCTTATCAAGATATACGATGTTGCCGTTGGCGGCCTTAATCTCTTCATTCACCTTATCTAACAGATGCTTTGTCTTTCCTTTTCCCTTTTCTCCAGCAATTATCTCAATCATAGATATGCCCTCCAGTCTGCTATTACTCTATGAGTATATATTTTACAGTTCTATTATAGTATATCTTCCATGTAAAAACAACATTTAATTCCCATAACCTGACAGTATCTGATTCATTAACAGATACAGGTTGCTTCTGCAATCTGCCTTTAAAACGATGGAAATAATCCTCTGTCCAACCGAATTTTCGGAAAGAAGCACGAGGCAATATCCCGCCTCGCCGGTTGTTCCGGTTTTTCCTCCGATCACCGAAAAACCTTCGGGAGCCGTTGCCTCCCCTGTAAAATAAAGATTTGTAGAAGTCCAGTCCTGCGTTGCGGCCGTGCCGTCGGCATGCGTATAATTTGTCGTGTAGGAGGGCGTCTTAATTAATTCGCAGAAGGTTTCATTTCCGATTGCTTCCTGAAATAATAAATATAAATCGTAGACAGACGTATAGTGGTTTTCATCCGGCAACCCGTTCGGATTTACAAAGTGCGAGGCAGTGGCGCCGAGCAGTCTCGCCTCTTCATTCATTTTCGCGGCAAACGCCTCACAGCTGCCGGAAAGATGCTCGGCGATTGCGATCGCCGCGTCATTGCCGCTTTTCATCATAAGTCCGAAGAGCAAATCGCGAAGCGTCATTCGATCTCCCGCAATCAGGCCGCAGTTGGAAGAATCGCTGTCCAGATTTACCGCGTTTTCGCTGATTGTCACAATATCGTCCAGATTGCCGTATTGAATGGCCAGATATGCGGTCAGTATTTTGGTTGTGCTCGCCGGATACAGTTTGTCGTAGATATTCTGGGCGTACGGAATTTCGCCGCTTGCGGTGTTAAAAACGCCCGCTCCCGCCGCCACCTGGGAATCCGTCGTATCGGTTCCTATATTTTCAAATCCTCCGACGCAGAGACGGTCGGCAAAAAATACCTGTTCCGTTTCCGCGTCTTCGGAAATTTTATATGAGTTATCGTATAGATCATAACGATTGGTTATCTCCGTCTCGCTGCCGCCGCATCCCGCCGCGGTAAAACAGAAAATAACGGAAAGAAAACCAGCTGTAAACTTATTTATACATCTCACGCCACTCTAAATCTCCTCTGTCTAATGACTTTATTAACAACTCGGCAGTCGCGAGGTTTGTCGCTAACGGGATGTTATGCGTATCGCATAACCTTACCACACTGTTGACGTCCGGTTCATGTGATTTCTGTGTCAGCGGATCCCGCAAAAAAATGACAAGGTCGATTTCATTGTGTTCAATTTGCGCGCCCAGCTGCTGGACGCCGCCCAAATGGCCCGCCAGATATTTATGCACGGAAAGGTTCGCGACCTCCTCGATCAGCCGGCCGGTCGTCCCGGTTGCAAACAAGTCGTTTTTACAAAGAATTCCCCTGTATGCGATACAGAAATTCTGCATTAATTTTTTTTTGGAATCGTGTGCGATTAATCCAATGTTCATCGTGTTCCCCCTATCCATATTTTTTAGGTTGAAGTCCTACGTTTAATACAAGGCCGATTCCGATAAAACAGGAAACAAGCGATGTAAGACCATAACTTACAAACGGTAACGGCAATCCGGTATTCGGCATAAGTCCCGTGACCACGCATATATTTACAAACCCCTGAAAACCGATTAACGCGGCGACGCCGCAGCAGATAAGCTTTCCCGCCAGGTCTTTCGCCTTTCTCGCGACAAGAATACACTCGAGGGTGATTGCAAACAAAAGAATAATAATCAGAGCCGCTCCGACAAATCCGAGCTCCTCCCCCGCGACTGCGAATATAAAATCGGTCTGAGGTTCGGAGATAAAATTGCCGTTTTTTACGGAGGCGACATCCGTTGTATTTAAGCCCTTGCCCCAAAGCTGGCCGGAGCCGATCGCCATAATGGAATTGAGCTGCTGGTAAGCCGTATCGGAATATTTTTCTGGATTAAGCCAGCCCATAATCCGCTTGTACTGGTAAGGATCCAGAATTTTTTGGTCAGGCTGCAGGATCAGGCTTAAAAATACGAGCGCGGAAGGAACGGATATTACCAGCGCTCCCAAAATAATTTTATAGCTCAGCCCCGCGATAAACAGGAGGGCAATAAAAATCAGAGTCGTTACAATTGTTGTCGACAAATCAGGCTGTTCCAGAATCAGGATCAGCGGAACTCCCACAAGAAACGCGGAGGCGCCCAGAATCTTAACGGTATTCAGATTCTCCTGATGTTTCATAAAAAAGTACGCAAAAAACAGGATTAACAATATTTTTGCCAGCTCGGACGGCTGAAAACGGATTCCCGCAATTTCAATCCAACGCGTGGAGCCGTTGCTGTCGTCTCCGATGACATAGATAGATAACAGTAATCCAATATTAAAAATGTAAATCAGCCAGCTAAACTTTAAAATAAAGGAATAGTCGATTAAGGAGACGACAATCATCGCGAACAGTCCAAGGCACAGGCCGGCAACCTGTTTATTCTGAACAGATTCGCGCGCGCTCCCGATTACTGCAATTCCGATACAGGTAAGCAGTAA
Source organism: uncultured Roseburia sp. (assembly GCA_947383215.1). Taxonomy (GTDB): domain Bacteria; phylum Bacillota; class Clostridia; order Lachnospirales; family Lachnospiraceae; genus Roseburia_C. Next base: position 42,334 of record CANDCP010000010.1, on the reverse strand, counting down.
CACATAAATGATAAGCCGTATTCGATAATTTCTTAACTGATATTGTTTCAACATAATCTGATCCTGTCATTATTTTATTTGCCGGAATGTTTTAAATCTTTGATCGGAATATTGGCAAACAGCGCGGGAACTGTGCCGTTATTGCTCTCGGATTCCGTCTGCGTAATCTGTATATCAAGTCCTTCGGCATCTATTTCCATGTATTTTGATATTACCTGGATAATATCGTTTTTTATCTGCTCCATCACATCCGGAGAACAGTCTGCACGGTCAGAAATCAATAATAATTTCAATCTGTCTTTTGCGACATCACCGGAATTTTTTTTCTTAAAAAAATCCATAAATCCCATTTAAGATTTCCTCCCTAGTTTTTTTTAAATAATCCGACGAATTTTGACCATACTCCGTTTTTGTTCTCTAAATCAAGCAATGGAACTTCCTCTCCTAAAAGGCGATGGCAGATGTTCATGTATGCCTGCCCTGCCAGACTGTCGGAACCGACCAGCGGTTCGCCCTGGTTGGTGGAAATGACGATCTGCTCGTCGTCCGGCACCGCGCCGATCAAGTCAATGGCAAGAATTTCGTGTACATCTTCAATTGACATCATGTCCCCGCGTTTTACCATATCCATTCTGAGGCGGTTGACCAGTAAATGCGTCTTGTTAATTTCATTTGCCTCCAACAGACCGATAATGCGGTCGGCGTCGCGGATCGCGGATACCTCCGGCGTGGTAACTACTAAAGCGCGGTCGGCTGCGGCAATGGCGTTTTGGAATCCCTGCTCGATTCCGGCAGGACAGTCAAGAAGTATGTAATCGTATTCTTCGCGGAGCTCGTCCACCAGTTTTTTCATCTGTTCCGGATTTACGGATGATTTGTCTCTCGTCTGCGCAGACGGCAAAAGACAGAGATTCGGATATTTCTTATCCTTAATCAACGCCTGTTTGATTCTGCAGTTTCCTTCCACGACATCAACCAGGTTATATACGATACGGTTTTCAAGTCCCATGACTACATCCAAGTTGCGCAGCCCGATATCGGTGTCTATCAATACGACCTTTTTATTTAACTGCGCAAGTCCGGCGCCCACATTTGCCGTTGTCGTTGTTTTGCCGACACCGCCCTTCCCCGATGTAATTACGATAACCTCACTCATCCTTATTTTTCCTCCTAAATCAATTTGCTCATTCTTCCGCCGCGCAACCGCCGAGCGGGACATTTTTATTTTTTAAATAAACCTTTTATAATCGGCTCAATTAAAATTGCGTCTTCCATCACCACCGCGATCTGCGGTTCCATCGTTTTCTTTCTGTTCTTTATTGCCAAAAGAGGTCCCTTGTCCGCGCTTCTGCCGATGACGCTTCCGATTTTGATCTGTACCGGATCCATGTCGAGCGCGGCGACAAAGCAGGTCTCATCGCCCGCCGCTCCGGCGTAAGCGTTTCCTTTCAGCGAACCTAAAACCACAATGTTTCCTTTCGCAATGATTCTCGCTCCGGGATTGACATCTCCTAGTACGATCAGGCTTGTCTCACATTCGACCACCTGGCCGGAGCGAAGGGTTCCTTTGTAGAATTCTCCCGTTTTACCGGCGCGATTCTCCTCAAACTCTTTTATTTTAGCAGCATAAAATGCATCTTTCAATTCATCTTTGTCGATAATGCAGACAATTTCTATGGAGGTGTTCTGTGAAATCAGCTCCAAAATGTCATACTCTTCCTCCGGGGTAAGCTGTCTGCCCTCAAAGGATAATCCGATCTTTGCGTTCCGAAAGAACCTGTCGGATTCCTTAAATTTTTTTAGTATCTCCCGCTTTAATTCCGCAAACGGAAGAGTCTTATCCAGAATCAGATTGATTCCATGGGGATTACTTTTTAAAATCACAGGCTGTGACATTTTTGTACCTCCCTTATTTAGTCGTTAAACGAGTTCGTGGATACACCCACATCCTCTGCCTGCCCGTTCAGCAGCGTCTTGGTATCTTCCAGATTAAAATAATATTTCAGTACGTTCGCCGCGAGCAAGGTGGCGTTTGCGGAATCATATCCGTACGCGATTCTCGTCGCAACCGCGATCTGCGGATCTTCGTACGGCGCGTAGCCGACAAACAGGGCGTGGTTCGGCCGCGTAGGCGTCTGCTGCGCCGTACCGGTTTTTCCGGCGACATTGATTGTGAATCCGTCAAACTGCTTGTGTGTCTCGACAACCATGCGCATACCGGAGTGAATTGCATCCCAGGATTCTTTTGAGACGCCGTCTACGGTGTTTCGAACGCTCGGCTTGCAGTTTTTAATAATTTTGCCGTCGGCGTCCGTTATCTTGTCAAGCAGCGTATATTGATAGACCGTGCCGCTGTTCGCGACGGCCGTCACGTACCGGGAAAGCTGAACCGTGGTATAACTGTTGTTGCTCTGGCCGATTGCCGCGGTAATCGGGTAGGAGTCCGCAATCTCCGGGTCGCTCTCCGGAATCTCAATGCCGGTGGTTTCATCGAAACCGAACAGTGAGGCGTACTTGGTCAGCGCGGTAATTCCACGTTCTTCGTTGTAATTGCCGTTGATACGGCTCATGCGGTATCCGACTTCGTAGAAGAAATAGTTGCAGGAATCCCGAATTGCCTCCGAAACATTTATTTTACCATGGTTGCTTGGAAATATCCAGCATTTTGGGCCGTCCGTAACCTCGTCAAACTTCCCTTTTGTGTCAATCGTCTCCGTTACGGAGGTCAGGTATCCCTCCGACAGGCCGCCGGCAGCCGTAATCATCTTGAAGGTGGAGCCGGGCGCGGTCTTCTGCTGTGTCGCGTAATTGTACATCGGAAGAGACATGTCTTCATTTAACAGACGGAAATAATCTGCGTCCACGGTATTTGCAAGGCGGTTATTGTCGTATCCGGGATACGTAACGCATGCCAGTAACTCTCCCGTTTTGACGTCGGAGACGACACAGGACCCTGAGCAAGGATCTAACGCGAGCTGCGCAGGCGTAATCTTTAAGTTCTTTATCATGTCCTTTAAAAACGAGAATGCGTTCTCCGTCCCGTTTGAGAGAGCGGCAATTTTCTCCGCGTCGTGCTCAAGCACCTTTTGATCGAATAAAATCAGGCTGAGCTGCGTTCCGCTGACAAGGTCGTCCATAATCAGATATTTGTATATTTTCTTGAAGAACGCGGTGTCCGTCTCCAGCGTGGAGAGAATATATTCCATCAGGGCAGTATAGATTTCTGTGGAATCAGCATATTTTTCTTCAATGGAAAAATTCGTAATGTCAATCCACTTTTGCGCAATTGCGTGCGTCAGATATTCGGCAAGGCTGATCTTATCGTTTTTCCAGTTCTGGTATACTTCGTCGGACGTGTCGATATTTTCCGTAATCAGGATATCCTGCTTTCCAAGCATGGAAACGATATAGGTCATGTACACCTGCTGTTCTTCAGGCAAATCGCCGTACGCGGGCGGCGCGGCCAGGGAAAGCTGTTCCCTGAGCGCAGACAGGACGAGCGCGCGCTTGGCTGTAAACGCCTGATATACCGCGCGTTCCGTGTCGGAAGCGTCTTCCGCTTCAAAATGTGAAATATCGATTACATTGTTGTTGATAAGCGCATAATATACGTCATAAATCGGGATCTTAATATCGGCGGCGCTGCTGCCGGTGGCCGCGTTGTACTCTTTGATATTTTCAATTTTAGAGTATACGATGCCGGCGACTTCCTGCTCGACAAGATGGTAAGCGGCTTCCTGGAGTTTTTTGTCGATGGAAAGATACACATGGTTGCCCGCCGACGGTTCTTTGCGCTCTTTTGTCTCGATCACGCGTCCTACATTGTCGACATAGACCGTCTCCGAACCTTTAATGCCCTGAAGCGTGGCGTCCATAACCTGTTCGATGCCCGATTTTCCGACAACGTCCGTAAGCGCATAGCTTTCGTCTTCTTTGGAAAGTTTTTCGTATTCCTCCTGAGATATTTTTCCCGTGTATCCGATCAGGTGTGAAAAGTATTCGCTGTCCACATATTTGCGTATGGTGTCTTCGGCGACGGACATCCCCTGAAGATCGGCCATATTTTCATTGATATACGCGACGACCTCCTTACTCACGTTGGACGCAATTTTCGTGGCGATATATTTCTGATAGCTGTTTTCTGACATTGCATAGCGGATGACCATGATCCGGTAAAGGTCCTTTTGCCCGTAATCATCCGCGCTTAGATTGTAGCCGTATTTTTGGCTGCACAAATACTCCACAACCTGATCGACCGTCGCCTCCGCCTCGGCGTATCCCAGTTTTTTATTTACATTGACAAAAGCGTCCTCGCTTGTGCTGCGCCGGCCGTAGACATCCGCAAGAAATCGTTTTAAGGATGCGCCCTCTGCCAGAAAAGAATAGCTTCCGTCAGGATTTAAGGCGATATTGAAATTGTTATCGATCGTATCTCCGTATTTGTCGAGAACCTTGAGCACTTTTGCGAGCTCGGCGTTTAATTTTTCGTTTTTGTCGTCTTTATCTTCATAGCTGCCGTTATCTTCGATACTGATGCTGTAAGCCAGTTCATTGTAAGCGAGGACTTCCCCGTTTCGATCATAGATATTGCCCCTCGTGCTGTTTAAGGTGCGCGTTTTTTGAATCTTCAGGCTGTAATTTTCCTGATACTGGGCGCCCCTTATGATTTGCAGGGAAAAAATCCGCTGAATTAAAATTGCGCATAGTAAAATCATGATCAAACCGAATATAAGCAGTCTGGATTTTAGCAGATTCTTAAAAAAATCCTTGATTGATTCAGCCAAATTTTTTTGCCCCCTTTTTTTCAATGATTTCAAGTTTCTGGTTTATTTTTAATATGATAACGTATAATACAATTGTTACGAGGAGTGTGTAAATCAGTTCCGGAATGATAATATGAATCATAAAATAACCGATCTGAAAGTTTCCGCGAAAGAAGAATCGAAGAACATAAACTCCGAGATTGTAAAGGATATCGCTTATGCCAATGAGAAACAGCGGCAGTTTGATGTCGTCCGGAAAAAACATCTTGCGGAAAAAACCGTTAAAAAATCCGATATACATGTACTCGAGCGCATAAAATCCAAGGATTCCGCCGAAAAAGACGTCCATGAGCAGTCCGCAAAAGAATCCGATGATCATTCCTTCCTTTTTGCCGCGCATAAAACCGAAAGCGGCCGTCACTACGATCAAAAGATTTGGAGAAATGTCTGCAAAAGCCAATTCTTTAAAAACTGTGCTCTGCAGTAAAAAGCAGACGATAACGATAAGGCAAACACTGATTTTTCGTCTCATTTCATCACTCCGTTTCTGTCCCTGTAACCTTTTTCTCAAGGATGACAAGAACCTCTTCGATGTGCTCAAAATCCACTGCCGGAGTAACTCTTCCGGATTTTGTAAGATTATTTGAATCCATTTTTACTTCGCTGATATATCCGACCAGAATTCCGGGCAGAAACTTGCTGCTGACCGGCGAAGTTACAATCTGGTCTCCCGTCTGTACTTTGTCTTTGCTGTCGTTTAATGATTTCATCTCAATCGACTGGCTTTCGGACATCATCTGTAAATCGCCGCTCACAATACAGTAGTCGGAGGTGGACACAACCATCCCGCTCACGCTGCTGATATCGTCGATAATAGAACGGATTTTGGCATAATGCGGACCGACGTCGATAACGATACCGACCAGGCCGCTTCCCGCAATTACGTTCATGTCTTTTTCAACGCCGTCTTTTGCGCCCTTGTCGATGACAAACATGGAAAACCAGTTGCCTGCGTCCTTGCCGATCACATGCGCCGCAACCTTTTCGTAGTCGGCGTACTGCTTGTCCAGCTTTAACAGTTCCCTAAGATTGTCAAGTTCATACTGGTCAAGCTTGATCGCATTTAACTCGCCTGTCAGTTCGTCGACCTGTTTTTGCAGCTCTTCGTTTTCTTTCATCACATCGCTTAGATTTTTGAGATTGTCCGCCTTGTCGGCAAGCCATAGTCCCACCTTGTTAATCCCCCGCTGCATCGGTCCGAACACGGTCCCTGCAACGGTATTTAAGGGACCGCCGCCGAGATTCATCGTAAAGCTGATATACATCGCGCCGATACATAGAACCGTCAGCACAAGCAAAATATATTTTGTCGGTATGGTAAATTTGGATCTACGTCTCATACTCTGCCTCTATTTATACATTTTTGTTTTTAAGTTAAAGCTCAAATGCCGGTATTTTTCATCGGACACAATCTTTATCAGTCCTCTCGCGACGCTCTCCTCCGGATTTTCACATCGGTTTACCCGGATATTGGTAATCTGCGTAAATAAGGTATCCAGATTGGAGATCATAGAAGCTCCGCCTGTAATATAGATTCCCGCGTGAATAATATCCTTTGCGAGCTCAGGCGGCGTTCTCTCCAGTATCATTTTGATAGAATTGCAGATCGCGTTTAGGTTATCTTTTATCGCGTCGTAGACAACCTGCGCAGTGATCTCCATTTCAATCGGAAGTCCGCTTACGACGTCGCGCCCTACGACGATCATAGATCGGTCCAGATCCTCTTCAATGCCGGAACCGAGCTCTTCCTTGAGCGCTTTTGCCGTTTTTTGTCCGATTACAAGATTAAAGGTTCTCTTAATATAGCTGATGATAGACTCGTCGATTCGGTTGCCGCCAAAATGAAGCAGATCGCTTAATACGAGACCGCCGAGGGAAATAACGGAAATCTCCGTCGTGTCCGCGCCGATATCGACGATCATAGAGCCGGTCGGCTGGTTTACGTCCAGACCAAGTCCGACGGCGTCGGCAATCGGCTTTTCACAGAGAAGTACGGAATGAGGTTTCATGCGGCTCTGTGAAAAAATATCGTAAAACGCTTTTTTTTCAACTTCCGTAATATCTGTGGGAACGGCCACAATAAATTCCGCTCCGCGAATTTTTCCTTTTGAATGCTTTTCCAAAAATTCTGTGATCATTGTCTGCATATTGGCGAAGTCTGCGATAACTCCGTTGATAATCGGAAACGTAACGTGAATCATTTCCGGCGCTTTCTCATACATTGCATACGCGGCGTCGCCGTATGCGTACATTTGATTTTTATTTACAATTGCAATGGTATTTTTCTCATTTAGTATCTTGCCGGTTGCCTTGCAATACACCTTTAAATTTGAGGTTCCTAAATCAATTCCATAAATATTGTTAGACATTTTTATCTCCCTTCGGCCTGAATTATCCCATGTTCCCTGAAGCTGTAATATCTGTTGTCGCCGATAATGATATGGTCGGACAGTATGATCCCAATCATTCTGCCGCAGAGCTGAATCTGTTCCGTAGCCAGCCTGTCAGCCTCGCTTGGTTCCGGCACTCCGCTCGGATGATTGTGGAGTAAAATAATATACACTGCGTGCTTCTCCAATGCCCGGATAAAAATATCCCGCGGCGACATCAGGGAGGCGTTTACTGTTCCGATAGAAATCGTAGCGTCTCCGATCAGCCGGCATTTGGAATCAAACATGCAGACCATCAGACATTCCTGTTCTTTGTATCGAAGCTGTTCCATATAATAGACGGCGACCGCTTTCGCGCTCTCCATATGCACGCCGCCCAGATGCTGTGCCATCGCGATGCGCTTGGATATCTCGCCGATGCATTTTAACTGAATCGCCTTTACTTTTCCGATACCGGATATCTGACACAGATCTTCGATTTTCATCCGATAGAGATTTAAAAGCCCGCCCGGCTTTTTTGCTAAAAGCGCTTGCGCAAGCTCTACGGCCGTCCTGCCTGTCGTGCCCGTCCGCATTATAACGGCGAGCAGTTCCGCGTCCGACAAGCTGTCGGTCCCGCGGTTGAGGCACTTTTCATATGGAAGTTCGTTCATGGGTATTTCATTCGCGTTTTTAAACATATAATTCCTTTCCACTCTCTCACTGCGGGCGGAATTATGTAAGAAGCCTGTCATGGCATAATATTAATATTAACACATCATATCTATATTAACAAGTTTCTGTTCGTAAAGTTTTTGCAAAGACATTAAAATTCCGAGTTTCGCATGATGCCAGGTAAGCCCGCCCTGAAAATATACGTTATAGGGCGGTTTTAAAGGGCCGTCCGCAGACAGTTCAATGGAAGAACCCTGCACGAACGCGCCGGCCGCCATAATCACTTCGCTGTCATAGCCAGGCATCGCCCATGGCTCCGGCACAACATAACTGTCCACCGGCGCCGCGGCCTGTATGCCCCGGCAAAATGCCTTTAGCGCCTCCGGCGAATGCAGCGTGACGGCCTGAATAATATCGTGACGGCTTTCGCTTCCGTTCGGAATAACCGCGAACCCGAGACGCTCGTAGATATTTGCCGCAAAGACGGCTCCTTTCAGCGCGCCGCTTACGGTAAGCGGGGCCAGAAATAATCCCTGATAGAAGGATTGTATGACGTTTAAGGAGGCGCCGACTTCCTTTCCAAGTCCCGGGGAGGTAAGGCGGTATGCGGCGTTTTCCACACACTCCCGTTTTCCGACGATATATCCGCCGATCGGCGCAAGCCCTCCGCCTGCGTTTTTAATTAAAGAACCCACAATCATATCCGCGCCGACTTCTAACGGCTCCTTCTCTTCTACAAATTCTCCGTAACAGTTGTCTACCATACAGATGACGTCCGGCTTGAGGTTTTTGATAAAGCGAATCAATTCTCCAATCCGGTCGACCGATAGCGTCGGCCTTGTCTGATACCCCTTGGAGCGCTGTATGGTCACCAGTTTTGTCCGCTCTCCCACCGCTTTTTCGATGGCGTCGAAATCAAAACTTCCGTCGTAAAGCAGATCCACCTGGCGGTAAGTAATCCCGTATTCTGCAAGGGACCCTTTCGACGGCCGGATCCCAATCACTTCCTCCAGCGTATCGTAAGGCTTCCCCACCGGAGAAAGCAGCTCGTCGCCCGGCCTTAAATTCGACATAAGCGCAAGGGCAAGCGCATGTGTTCCGCATGTAATCTGCGGCCTGACCAGCGCGTCTTCTCCGCGAAAACAGTCTGCGTATACTTTTTCAAGCGTATCTCTTCCGAGATCGTTATATCCGTATCCGTTCGACATTGAAAAGCACTCGGCGGATACCCTGTTTTTTTGCATGGCCTCAATCACTTTTAACTGATTGTATTCCGCCGTCTCGTCTATTTTACGGAACCGCTCCTCTAATTTGGCCTCTATTTTCGCTCCAAACCGGTATACCTCTCCGGAAATACCGAGCGCTTCATATTTTTTCTCTCTGTCGTATGTGTCCATTCTGTTTCCTCTTTTTTCCAGGTCATAATTATAACCGATATTTTTTAAGTTTTTATGACTAAATTATATTTTTATTTTTAAGTGTTTTCAGCATTTCGGATAAAATTGCGCCGTCGTCGTGCGCAAAATCCTGTTTGTCAAGCCAGATCACGTCTCGTTCCCGCTTGAACCAAGTGAGCTGGCGCTTGGCGAAATGCCTGGTATCCCGCTTTATCATATAGACGGCCTCGCTCAATGCGATTTCGCCGTCGAGATACCGGAGCAATTCTTTATAGCCAAGTCCCTGCATGGCGACCATGTCTTTCGTATATCCCATTTCGCGCAGTTTCCTGACCTCATCCACCAGGCCGTCTGAAAGCATTTTCTCCACTCGTTTGTCAATCCGTTCGTAGAGACGCCGCCGTTCGTCTGTCAGCACAAAGTAGGCAAATTGATACGGCGATTCTTTTTTTCGCTCGTTTTCATTATGCTCCGATATCTTAAGCCCGCCGGATTTTTCGTAAAATTCAAGCGCGCGGATCACCCGTCGGACATTATTGGGATGAATGGCGGCCGCCGCCTTTTGATCCCGCTCTAAGAGCATCTCAAACAGATAGCGGTTTCCCTTTTCTGCCGCCAGCCGCTCTAACCGCTTCCGGTATGTCCGGTCGCATTCCTGTTCGGTAAAATCGACGTCATATAGCAGCGCCTGAATATAGAAGCCTGTGCCGCCCGCAATGATCGGTATTTTCGACTCATCATAAATTTTTTCCAAATACCTCTTTGCATATTCCTGAAATTTTACAACATGGAACTCTTCTTCCGGCAGCAACTCGTCGATCAGGTAGTGCTCGACGCCCTGCATCTCCTTTTTTGTCGCTTTTGCGGAGCCGATGTCCATATATTTGTAAACCTGCATGGAATCTGCCGAAATTACCGCTCCGTTTATTTTTTTTGCAAGCGCGATTGACAGTGCCGTCTTTCCGACTGCCGTAGGTCCCGTTAACACGACGAGAGGCTTTTTCATAGATGTATTCCTCCAAATTAAAAGTATCACTTTGGCTTATACGATTCGCTTAAACTTCTTTTCCAGCTCGTATTTTGTCATAGAAATAATTGTCGGCCTTCCGTGCGGGCAGTTATACGGATTTTGAAGCGATAAAAGCTCGTCGATTAAACGTGACGCTTCTTCAAACGATAAACGGTTTTTTCCTTTTACCGCCGCTTTGCACGACATGGAGGCAATTTTTTCCAGCACAAGATGATTTTCGGAAATACTTTCCATCGAATCCAGCATCTGAATAAACAGCTCCTTCTCATCCAGACGAAACATATTTCCGGGAACCGCGCGAATCGCATATTCGTTTCCGCCGAAATGTTCTATCTCATAGCCGATCTGTTCAAATTCCGGAAGATATTTTTTCAGGCTCTCCTCCTCAGAGGCGGAAAGCGTCAGGATTACCGGAGGACTGACGCGCTGCGAGGTATGTTCTTTTTTCTGAAGCTGTTTCATCAGGCGTTCGTATAATACTTTTTCGTGCGCCGCATGCTGGTCGATGATATAGAGTTTTCCGTCAAATTCGACAAGCCAGTAGGTGTCGAAGACCTGACCGATAATTTTATGCCTCGCGGCTGATTTTTTGTCGAGAAACGAGGCCTGCTCATAGACTGTCGTCTCCTGGATCACAGAGGGCTTCGCGGGCTGTCTGTACTCGTATTTCGGCGCGTAGGGGCTGTCCTTTTGAATTTCTTTTTTCACCTGTTCGAGCCGCTTTGACTCAAACGGTTCCGGCATTACGCGTTTGATCTGCGGCGGCACCTTAGGTTTCTTTTCTTCGACAATGGGAACCTGCGGGATTAACTCTATGTGCGTCAGCCTGTCGTGGATAATTCTTACAAGCGTTTCGTAAATCTGCTGCTGGTTGGAGAAGCGAAGCTCCATTTTTGTCGGGTGAACATTGATATCCAAAAGCGCGCTGCTGATTGAAAAATACAGCACGGCAAACGGATATTGGCGCTGCATGAGAAACGACTTATACGCCTCCTCAACGGCGTTTGTAAACAGGCTGCTTTTTATGTAGCGCCCGTTAATAAAGTACGTCTCAAAGCTGCGGTTCCCCCTCGCAATCTGCGGTTTTCCGATATAGCCTCTGACTGAAAAAAATTCATTTTCATGTTCCAGCTCCAAAAGCGCGCCGGTGATATCTCTGCCGTAAATGTGATAGATAATATCCTTGATCTTAGAGTTCCCGGAGGACTGAAGTCTGACCTGTCCGTTCAGGATGAATTTAAACGACACGTCGGGATGCGACAGTATCATGCGCTGCATCAAATCCTGAATGTATCCGCCTTCCGTCTGGGCGGATTTTAGAAATTTTTTTCTTGCCGGCGTATTGAAAAATAAATTGCGGACTAGAAATGTCGTTCCCTCCGGCGCTCCGATTTCTTCTATGGAAATTTCCTTCGAGCCTTCGATTACGTATCTTGTGCCGCAAAACTCCCCCGGCGTTTTCGTGATCAGCTCTACCTGTGCGACTGCCGCAATGCTTGAGAGCGCTTCTCCGCGAAATCCAAGCGATTTGACTGTCAGCAAATCCTCCACGGAATGTATCTTACTCGTGGAATGGCGCATAAAAGCGAGCGGTATTTGTTTTTGTTCAATGCCGCATCCGTTGTCGGTGATGCGGATCAATGAGACGCCCCCGTCTCTTACCTCTACGGTCACGGCATTTGCCCCGGCGTCGATCGAATTTTCCACAAGCTCTTTTACGACGGAACTCGGACGCTCAATGACTTCTCCGGCCGCGATTTTATCTATGGTTTCCTGATTCAATAATGCGATCTGTGGCATAACGCTTCCTCCATGAGAATCTTACCAGCGGTTTTTTACCTTATTCTGAAGCGCGTAAAGTCTGTTCATGGCTTCAATCGGCGTCAGATTTGACAAATCCAGCTCCCGCAGCTCGTTGATAATCGCATCGTCGCCAAGCGTATCCATTAACGACATCTGTTCCAGATCTACCTCGTCCAGCCTTTCTTTTTTCTTTTTTCCGCTCTCGGCGGAAACATTTTGAACGGAAATGGTGATATCGTGTTCGCTTAACTCCTGTACGATTTCTTTGGCCCTGCCAATAACGCTTTCGGGAACGCCGGCAAGCTTGGCCACCTGAATGCCGTAGCTTTTGTCGGCGCCTCCTTTTACGATCTTGCGCAGAAATACGATATCGTCGCCTTTTTCTTTTACGGCGATACAGTAATTGTTTACGCTGTTTAATATTCCTTCTAGCTCGGTCAGCTCGTGATAATGCGTCGCAAACAGCGTCTTTGCGCCGAGAAGCTTCGGATTACTGATATGCTCCACGACGGCCCAGGCAATGCTAAGACCGTCAAAGGTGCTTGTTCCTCTGCCGATTTCATCCAGAATTAAAAGGCTGTTTGAGGTGGCGTTTCGCAGGATATTTGCCACCTCCGACATCTCTACCATAAATGTGCTCTGTCCGCTTGCAAGATCGTCGGATGCGCCGACCCTGGTGAAAATACGATCCACCAGGCCGATTTTTGCGGATTTTGCGGGAACAAAGCTTCCGATCTGCGCCATTAATACAATCAGGGCGCTCTGACGCATGTACGTTGATTTTCCGGCCATATTCGGTCCCGTAATAATGGAAATTCGACTGCCTGCGTTGTCCAGATACGTGTCGTTTGCGACAAACATTTCGTTCGCCGTCATCTTCTCAACGACGGGATGCCGGCCTTCCTTGATATCAATGATCCCGCGCTCGTTAAGCTTCGGACGGCAGTAATTATTTTGTTCCGCCACTGCCGCAAGAGACGCAAATACATCGAGCCTGGCCACTGCTTTTGCGGTCGTCTGAATCCGAAGGACCTGCGCCGCAATCTTTTCACGGACCTGGCAAAAAAGCTCGTATTCCAGAGAAATCAACTTGTCCTCCGCTCCGAGTATGATCTCCTCGAGTTCCTTTAACTCCGGCGTAATGTAACGCTCCGCGTTTGCGAGCGTCTGTTTTCTTGTAAAATAATCGGGAACCAAATCTTTGTAGGAATTGGTAACTTCGAGATAATATCCAAAGACTTTATTGTATTTGATTTTGAGATTTTTGATTCCGGTTTTATCCCGCTCTTTTGCCTCAAGCTTTGCCAGCCAGCTCTTTCCCTCGGTCTTCGCTTTTCTCAGTTTGTCGACTTCCGGGTGGAAGCCCTCCCGAATCATTCCGCCGTCGTGGACGGTAATCGGCGGCTCCTCGTCAATTGCGCCGTCGATCAGGCCAAACAAATCGTCCAGCGTATCCAGATTTTCGCAGATATCCGTCAAAAGCGCGCAGTGAAAATCGCTTAAGAGCAGTTTGATTGGAGGAAGCATATGAATCGAATTTTTAAAGGCCGTCAGATCTCTCGGGTTTGCCGTCTGATAAGTGACTCTGGCAATCAGACGCTCTAAGTCATAGATCGGGTTTAGGTATTCCCGAAGCTCCTCTCTTGTGATGGCGTTGCCGCTCAGTTCCGCTACCGCGTCGTAACGCTGTTCAATCTCCGCGCGTTCAATCAGCGGCTGCTCCACATAAGATCTGAGCATTCGCGCGCCCATGGCTGTCTTTGTCTTGTCAAGCACCCATAAGAGCGAGCCGCGTTTTTGCTTTTCGCGCAGCGTTTCTACGAGCTCTAAATTCCGCCTAGTCGAGCTGTCAATTATCATAAATTTTCCGGTTCGGTACGGATGAATGGTCGTCATCTGCCCGAGACTGTTTTTCTGTGTCTCAAAGAGGTAACAAAGCAGCGCGCCCGCGGCAATGATTCCGCTTTCATATCCTTCAAGCCCAAGTCCGCTCAGATCCTGCACTTTAAAATGTTTTTTTAGAGTTGTCTGCGCCGTCTCGTCGGAAAAATACCAGGCATCCAGCGAGTAGACTGCGATTCCAAGGCGGTTTTTCATATCCTCAATATCAATCCCGCTGATATAGAAGGATTCGTTGCAGATAATTTCGGACGGAGTGTACTTATTGATTTCATCTGACAGTTTCCGTTCGGATTCCACCTCCGTCACATAATAATCCCCGGTAGAAATGTCCGCCGCCGATATTCCGTAATAGTCCCCGAGATAGACGATACTCATGATATAATTGTTTTTCGTCTCGTCTAACGCCTGCATATTAATATTGGTTCCGGGCGTTACGATCCTTGTCACCTCGCGCTTTACCATTCCCTTTGCAAGCTTTGGATCCTCGACCTGCTCGCAGATTGCGACTTTGTATCCGCGGCTGACAAGTTTATTCAGGTAGGTATCCACGGCGTGATAGGGAATGCCGCACATCGGGGCCCGCTCTTCCATACCGCAGCTTTTTCCCGTCAGCGTCAGCTCTAATTCCCTTGAAACGGTGACGGCATCCTCGAAAAACATCTCGTAGAAATCGCCGAGACGGTAAAATAAAATACAGTCTTTGTTTTCCTCTTTCGTTTTTAAATAGTGCTGCATCATCGGTGTAAATTCTGCCACGTTTTTTCTCCCTTTCGTAAAATAAGGCCGGCCGCCCTCAAGCTTTGCCTAGCAAAGCTTACAGGGCGCATATTTTTTGATAATCGCCTCGGAAACCTTTAATCCGTCCATCGCCGCCGACATAATTCCGCCTGCGTATCCGGCGCCTTCCCCGCACGGGTAGACGCCCGCGATATTACTCTCAAATTCTTCGTCTCTGCGGATGCGCACCGGGGAGGAGGTCCTGCTTTCGACCCCGGACAAAATGGTATCCGCCCTGTCAAAATCCGGAATATACTTTGAAAAGCTGTGCATTCCCTCTATAAAGCTTTGGGAAATCGCCTCCGGAAATATTTCTCTTAAATTTGCAAATCTTACCGCTCCTTTTGCGGCGCTTGTAAATTTGCCGTAAGAGTCTGAAACTTTGTCTTTTTCAAAGTCCGAAAAAAGCTGTTGGGGAATCTTACCGTTTCCGATTTTCCAGGCCGCCGCTTCCAGCTCCCGCTGAAAATCCACTCCGGAAAGCGCGCCCTGTCCTTTAAAGTCGGCGGGGGTCACGGATACGATAATGGCGCTGTTGGCATTTTTTCCGTCTCTCGCGTGATAGCTCATGCCGTTTACCGCGAGACGTCCTTCCTCCGAGGAGGCGTTTACGACATAGCCCCCGGGACACATACAAAAAGAATAGACGCCCCTTTTACATTCCAGATTCGCCGTCAGCTTGTAGGAAGCTGCGGGAAGATACGAAAGATCGGCCCCCTTGTACTGACAACGGTCGATCATCTCCTGCGGATGTTCCACCCGCATTCCGACGGCAAAAGATTTCGCTTCCATAGAAATGCCGGTTTGCTCTAGCATCTGAAAGGTATCTCTTGCGCTGTGTCCGACGGCAAGAATAAGAACCTGCGCTTCCTGTATTTTATTGCGGTTAAATTCCACGCAAGAGAGCCGTCCATTTTTTGATTCGAGAGCCGTAAGCTGCGTCTCAAAACAAAAGGCGCCGCCGAGAGAGCAGATTTCATTTCGAAGATTTTTTACTACCCGCTTCAAAATGTCCGTGCCGATATGCGGCTTGTTGACATAGAGGATTTCCTCCGGAGCGCCCATTTTTACAAAAGTCTCAAGCACAAAGCGGTTTCTCCCGGCAACGTCTTTGACTAACGTATTTAATTTGCCGTCGGAAAACGTCCCGGCCCCTCCCTCTCCAAACTGTACGTTCGAATTCGGGTTTAAGGAGCCGTCCGTCCAAAAGCGGCAGACGTCTTTAGTGCGCTTCTCAATGTCGCTTCCGCGCTCCACAATAATGGGCGCATATCCGCGTTCGGCCAGCGCGTACGCCGCAAACAAACCGGCCGGCCCGCTCCCCGCAATAACCGGCCGGCTATGAAGCGGGCGGCTGCCGGCCTGCGGAAGACAATAAGCGTTTTTCTCTGCTTTTGTAATGTTGGGAAGGCGGTTTTTCGATAAAATCTGCGCTTCTCTCTCCACTTCGATCTCGACGGTATAGACGTAATTGATCTTGCCATGTCTCGCGTCGATCGACTGCTTTACAATCTGAAAATGCCGGATGCCGCTTTCCTTACAGCGCAGCATTTTGCAGGCTTTCTTTAAAATATCTTCTTTTTGGTGCCGCAGCGGAACCCTTATTTGCTGTATACGAATCATACGCTCTCCCTTATCTTTCTTGCGGCGCTCGTCCCCGCAACATATCCGCTCGACCACGCCCACTGCAGGTTGTAGCCGCCGCATCTTCCGTCTATATCGATCATTTCTCCCGCAAAGTACAGACCGCGGACAAGCTTTGACTCCAGGGTTTTATTGTCAATCTCTTTTGTATCGATACCGCCCGCGGTTGCCTGGGCGGTATCGAATTTTTTGGTTCCGATAATACTGACGCGAAACTTGCGGATGACTCCGGCAAGGCCGGCAAGCTGTTTTGAACTTACGTTTTCGGCGTCTGTTTTCTCATCGATCCTTGCAAGGCGCAAAAAAAGAGGGATCAGTTTTCGGTTATACATTCCCAAAAGAGCGCCGGCGGCGTCTATCCCGGCTCTGTCAAAGCGGCGAGCCAGTATTTTTTTTAGCTCTTCCTCCGCAAGATTCGGTGAAAAATTAATCTGCGCGCAAACGTTTTGTCGTTTTTTTAATGCCTTTGCCGCAAGCCGGCTCAGCTGGAAAACAGGGATTCCCGAGATGCCGAAATCCGTCAATTGAAGCTCCCCGGACTCCGTTGCGGCCAGGCGGCCGTCTATGTATAATTTTATCACAGCTTCTGCACGAATTCCTGCAATTTCTTTAAAAAATGACTCTTTTCCCTGCAATTGGACGAGAGCGGGAACGACGTCGATAATACGATGTCCCATTTTTTGAGGATACAAAAAACCGCTTCCGTCGCTCCCGGTTTTTTTGGCGGCGCATCCTCCGGTCGCCATCAGACAGAGCCTGCTGTAAAGGTATCCGGATTTCGTCTCAAAACAAAACGCGTCCTTTTGTCTTTCAATCGAACGGATTCCGCAGTTATAAACGATGTTTACACCGAGAAGGTCTAACTGTCTTAAGAGCACCTCCCGCACGCAGGAAGCCTGTTCGCTAGCCGGATAGTAATAACCGTTTTTTTCTTTCGGGTAGATTCCGAGCTCGTCAAAAAAAGAAAGCGTATCGTCAAACGAGAATTGCTCCATTACCGGCAACACAAATGCAGGGTCGTCGCCATAATAATTTTCGACGCCCTGCCTGCTGTTCGTATAATTGCATTTTCCATTTCCCGTCGCGAGAATCTTTTTTCCCGCCGTTTCCATGTGTTCCAGTATCAAAACGTCCGCGCCTTCTTTCGCGGCGAAAATTGCCGCCGTCATTCCGGCTGCGCCCGCGCCCACTACAATAATCTCATGAAAATTTTTCTTCCGCTTCATATTTCAAGTATACCCCTATCCGCGTCCCGTGTCAAACACCGGGCTTCCTAACTGGAATAATTTTCCAGAAAATCGTAGAGCTCGTTTAAATCCGAAAACATCTTTCCTGTCTCAATCTCTTTTTGCAGATCGTCCGGAAGCTCTTCCATACGGATGGATGTGTACATGTAGACGGTTTCCAAATCCTTTTTATAGACGACGAGATATCCCTCTTCCGCCGTAATCACGTAGTCGTACGGCGCTTTCATCATTGCAATTTCTGTGGCTTCTTCTGTAACGCTCCCGTCATTTTCCACGTTCGTATGGGCCTTTGTCTCTTTCTGGACATTGCGGTTTATACGAATCTCCTCGATCAACTCGTAGCCGAGAAACAGACAGAGAAAAACGGATAATACGGTTGTCGCGTAAAAAATGCGGATACGGTTTGTTCTGTTCATAATTATCACCCACAAACAGTATCCACATTTTTCCTGAATTTTATACCGGAGAGAATTATTTTAACAAATGCAGTTTCAGGGCAATCCGAACGAGGAGCCTGCCTTTTGGAAAACGCGACAGTTCTTTCTGATTTAATCCCTTCATCAACAGAAGGCTGATAAAGTAACATACGGCTCCCAGCAAAATTGACATGACGGTGGCAATTGCATTGCAGACCGTACCGGACAGCGCTTTGGCGAGAAGCAAATCCAAAGCGGTATACAATAGATACACGATCACGCCCATCACAACCGAGGCGCAGAGCGGCGCAAGAAATGTTTTGACGATTTCCTGTCTGTAACCGCTGAATTTTCGTATGGATATCGCGTTGAGGACACACATCAGAAGCGCAAAAATCGCATTTGCGTATACGACTGCATAGATATCCATATGAAGACCGAACATCATAACAAGAAGGCATACGATATGTAATACCAATGCAATCAAGGCGTTTTTTACCGGCTCGCTCATACGGTTTATGCCCTGGAGAAGACCGTTTGAAAGCGTCGACAGGGAATAAAATACAATTGCAATGGCTCCGCTTCTTAAGATCCCCGCCGAAATTGCCGAACTGTCATGAAACAACAGCTGCATAATCGGAGAGGCCAAAACGCCCACGCCTACGGCGCACGGGAACGCGATAACCATAATAAACCGGACGGATGTATTGATTTGATCCTTCACCGCGGCCTTATCCTTGACGGCGTATGCCGCCGTAAGGCTTGGCACGCAGGACGCCGCCATTGCCGAGGCGATTGAGATCGGGATATTGATAATGGTCTTGT
The DNA here is from genome assembly GCA_947383215.1 of uncultured Roseburia sp. GTDB lineage: Bacteria > Bacillota > Clostridia > Lachnospirales > Lachnospiraceae > Roseburia_C. Next base: position 23,426 of record CANDCP010000010.1, on the reverse strand, counting down.
ATTTTCGGACGAAAATTCCCCACCAGATTCCAACGTCGTTTGCGTCGTACCCCTGCAGCGCCGATACGTGTTTAAAAATACCGTTGTCTAAGATGGAGCTGATATTGTATACGGTCGTGCTCAGCAAGACCGGGATAATCGTAATCAAAAGCACGCGGAAGATATCGCCGTAGCTCTCTTTTTGGCGGTTTTTATCCCGGCGCATCTGGCGCTTAAAGATTCCTTTGTACGCAAAAAACAAAAACCCGACAAAGAGAAGGGAAAAGACGGCGCCGATATTGGTTCCAAGCGCGCCTCCCGCAGCGCCGTACGCCGCCGAATACTCCTGCGCATTCCCAAGGACGGCGCCGATGCGCTCTCCGTATCCATATAAAAGAAACGCGGCGGCCACGCTGACAATCGCGTTGAAAACCTGTTCTACAATTTGAGATACCGCGCTCGGCATCATGGTTCCGAGTCCCTGAAAAAAACCGCGGATAACGCCTAAAACGGCCACGACAAATATCGTGGGAGCGATTACCTTTAAGGCGAAAATACTAAGCGGCGTCAGAAACACCTTTGTCGTAAAGTAACCGGCTCCCAGATATAAAATCAGAGAAGCCGCCCCGCCGGAGACCACCGCAAGCATCAGCGCGCCTTTGAACACTTTGTACGCGTTTCTGCGCTGTCCCCTTGAGACGCGCACCGACACCAGCTTAGAGACTGCTAACGGCAGACTGTAAGAGGAAATTAAAAGGAGCATACTGTACAGGTCATACGCCGTCGCGTAATAATTGTTTCCTTTATCTCCGATAATATTGGTCAACGGAATGTTATATAAAAGCCCGATGATGCGGCTTAGCAGAGAGGCAACCGCAAGGATTGACCCCTGTACCAGCACGTTCGATTCCGTTTTTTTCTTCGAATTACCCATAAAAAATAGCCCTCAAATTTAGTTTGCCGCCTTCGCTTCTTCAAATTCTGCTTCCGTTGCATAGACGCCCACGCGCTTTACGGCGTCATTTAAGACAATACATACGCACGTCTTTCCCTGATTCAGCGTAATTTCATTTCCGTCGGCGTCATAGTAGCGCGCAGGCGCATTGTCATCCTCTTTCTTCCATGTGATGTCAATGCATTTGCCGTTTGTAATAAATTTTCCGTCGCCCGTTCCCGAAGCGCTTACATCGAGATACCCTTTGGCGGCGTCTAAAACCGAGTAATCTGAATATTGGAAAATGATGTTTTTAAATTTCAGCTGCTCATTATTGTTGGCGTCTATGTGTTTGTCTTTAAACTGAAAACGGTAGTAAAGCCCTTCTTCATCATCATAGACAAACCACGGTTTGTTTAACGGATAACCCGGCTGTACGACAACGGCGTCCGCACCGTCGGCTAAGTCCACGCTCTCGCCGTCGGCCGCAAACTGGTAATGACCCGTAAATGTATCTTCATACTCCGTTCTGTGCTCTCTGTACGCAATTGCCGCGTCAATCCCCTCGGTTGAAGTAAACGCGTTGTGGGGAGCCTTGCGCGAGCTGTCGCGGGTAAACGCAAGGCTGTCTATTTTGCCGTCCAACCCGTTTAAATCGTCGACAAGGCCGCTTGCCAGCAGCGGTTCCGCGTAAATCGCCTGCCCGTAATGCATATAAATGGCGTCAAATTCTACCGCATAATATGCAAAATAGTGGCGGCAGCTGCGGACGGAACCGATTCTTTCAATATCGGAATAGTCCTGATAAATTCCCATAAGCCTTGTGATACCGCCCTCTACCGGAACCTCATACAAAACGTCGGCCGGAGCCGTGCCGTACTGCGGCAGCGCGTCCACCGTATTTCCGATCATTATGGCAAGCGGGCGCTTTGCCGCCGTTTTTTCGTCCATCGGCTCTCCGGTCAGAAGATTTCGGCCCTTTAAGCGCTTGGCCGCGTCCTCGGTCTCACGTTCGCTTTCCTCCTCTACCAGCTGTTCTGTCTCTGTATCTTTCGGCGCTTCTTCTTTTTTCTTACATCCTGTAAATGCAAATCCAAGACATGCGCATATCAGAAACGCGGATACTGTCAATTTTTTCATGTCCTTTTCCTCCATTCATCGTTGTATTTTCATTTCATCCAAAATTTCTTTCTGTTTTTTTTCCATGTATGCGGCTTCTTCCTTTTCAATATGGTCGTAACCGAACAGGTGCAGCATACTATGTACAATAAGAAATGCAAACTCACGCTTTACGCTGTGGCCGAATTCTTCTGCCTGCGCATAAATTTTCGGCGCGCAGAGGATGATATCCCCCAGCATGATTTCTCCCGTATCGGGATTAAAATTGTTTATCACGTCCTCTCCGACGCTGTCGAAAGCTCCGGGAGCCGGATAGTCGAGCAGCGGAAAGGATAAGACGTCCGTCGGGCGGTCGATGCCTCTGTATTCCCGATTGATTTCCCGAATCGCATCTTCGTCTACAAGCATCAGGTTAATCTCCGCTTCATACGGAAATGCCTCACGCTCTGTAATGTATGAAATCACTTCGTTTGCAAGCGCTTTATAGTCAAACGGGAAGTCGGTTTCTGTCTCGTTTTCAAAAAGCAATGTCATAACAGCGTCACCCCTTTCACCAGATATTCACGGATTTTCAGATACTGGTTCATGCTGAGTCCGGACTCGTCATAAATTCCGGAGGAAGATTTTTCATCCAGAGTCTGATAAATTACGATATTATGGTTCCATGCGCTTGACAGGGTATCTTTATCAAGCAGCTCAAACTTCGCAATGACAGCGTCAACCATATGTACGATCGCAGACTCCTTCGTGCTTGGCAGACGCTCTTCCCCGTTATATTCCGCCAGTATCTGAACGACGCTTTCCGGCAGGCAGTTTGCCTGCGCGCGCGCCACGCCGTTTGCCACAAACGGCTCGCCCTCAATTTTGCCAAGCCGGTAGTAAAATCCTGCCGCCGCCGCCACGTCCGCGTCCGCCTGGATTAACAGGGCGCATTGATACGCCGTCTTAGAGACATTCTGCGCGTGAAGATAGTCTACCTGCGAATACGCCTTCAGTTCTTTGGCGAGCGGATACGCCGGTTCGATTATCTCTTTGAGGTTATGTTCGTCTTCCGCTTTTGCCTGTCCGTTTATTTTCTGAAAAAACATCATGGAAAATAAAACTGCCGCCGCCCCGCATACGGCTCCCCCCTTCATAAGAGTCGGATTCCTCTGAAAGGTCGCCAGATAATAGAACAGTTCCGGAAAGACGAGCGAGGTTGCAAACAGGATGAAACTAAGGCTCACTCTGTTTTTCTTCTTTTCAAGCCATGACGCGGCCAAAACGCCGACCAGCGAGATCAGAATATAATATGCGAGCTCGTAATAGCTGCATTCGGACATCATACACAAAAACAAATTCAGGTAAACGCTGACGACCGCGCCAACCGCGGGATTTGAAACGGCGGTTATCCAAACGGCCGGAATCAGAACCGGCGCAAGGTACGCTGGAAAAAATGTAAATATAAAATACAGGAGCAGCACGCAAAGGAACGACGGACATAAGATTCGATAGCTGTCGGCCTGATTTCCATTCAGCCGTCCGCCGATCCGTTCAGATTCCAGAAACGCGAGAAAAACGGGGAAAAACATAAGCTGAAGCAGCGTCAGGGCAATCGCGATATCCATCCAAAACTGAAAACGAAACGCCAGTAAAATCGTAAAAATTATTGTCCCGGCAGTCATCAGAAGCAGCCGGCGCACTCTTTTAAAGGAAAAGTTTTTTTCTTTTATCATTTTCTCACCCGTTTTTTCTGCCTGTTTTTTATTTTACTCTCATAATCCTCATAAGCCGTCACGATTTTTTGGACAAGCGGGTGTCTGACAACATCTGCGCTGGTCAGCGGACAAACCGCAATCTCGTCCACTTTTTTTAACACTCTTAAGGCAACGTCGAGACCGGAAACTGTCTGCGGCGCCAGATCTTTTTGCGTTGCGTCCCCGGTAATTACAACTTTGGAGCCGAATCCGATTCTTGTCAAAAACATTTTCATCTGGGCAGGCGTTGTATTCTGCGCCTCATCCAGAATGATAAACGCATTGTCTAAGGTCCGCCCCCGCATATATGCCAGAGGCGCCACTTCTATCAATCCCTTTTCCATATTTTTCTGAAAACTTTCCGCGCCCATAATCTGATACAGCGCGTCGTATAAAGGTCTTAAATACGGATCTACCTTGCTTTGCAGATCTCCCGGAAGAAATCCAAGCTTCTCTCCGGCTTCAATTGCCGGACGCGTCAAAATAATTCTTCCCACCTCTTCATTTTTAAACGCGGTGATTGCCATCGCCATTGCAAGATACGTTTTTCCGGTTCCGGCCGGTCCGATCCCAAACACAACCATTCTGTCTCTGATTGCGTCGACATATGTTTTTTGCCCCAGTGTCTTAGGTTTTATGGGTTTTCCGTTTATGGTGTGGCAGATTGTATCCTTGTCTATTTCGACGATGAGAGATTCCTTTGCCTGGCGGTGCAGCGCGAGGGTATAATCAACATTCTGCTCCGTAATTTCGTTTCCGCGACCGGCAAGCTTTACAAGCTGCTCAAATACGCTGCAAGCGCTCTTAATATTTGCTTCGTTTCCAAGGATTTTTACGGAATCATCCCTGGTTACCACTGTAACATTAAGAGCGCGCTCAATTTTTTTTAAATGCTTATCAAATTGTCCGAACACGTTTATCATGTGTTTGGCCGGCATTTCCATTGTAATTTCACTCAAGCTCATCTGTGTTTGGCCTTTCATCTGCGGGACTTTCAATTTCCTTTGTACGGACATAGGTTCCGATTTTTTCGCAGGTTTTTACGGTTCCGCTTACGCTACAATTTTTTTCATTTACATCTATCATAACATTTTTTTCTAAAATTTGAATATCTTTTTCATTGAATTTTTTTAAATAGTTCAAAAAATGTGCCTTTGCCTCTTTTTTTGCCTCTTCTTTTGAATAATGACAGGTTTTCGTTTCATATTCCGAGTAAGTGTCTACACACAGGGTAACGGGGAGATAGAAATCGGAAAACAGATTTAATTGCAGGTACTCGGTCGCTTTATCGCACGTTTCATATCCCGGACTTTTCCAGGGAATTCGAAACAGATGTTCTCCGAATTCCATTCCATAACGCTTTGTCTCATTTCCCGTATTCTGTTTCTTCTGATACGTAAGCGGAAAAGAATCGGAATATGTATAAGAAGTATATCCGTATATATCGGCGTCCGATTTTGTGTAATTATAATCGACGGTCTCTCCGCTGTCGTCTATAATATCGATCCGCCCGACTACCAGAGTGTCTCCCTTTTTCACCTCGTCGCCTGCGACAATCTGCGGGACGCCCGCTCTTGTGACAATCCGGGCAATCACGGCGTCTTTATCCGCGACGATATCCCTCGGTCCGTCTTCCTGCGCGTCGGATGCTTCCCCCGTGACCAGATTTTCTTTGATCTGTATAGTCAGCTTTGTGCCGGAAATCTGCGCGGAAGTCCAGATGATTTCCGAATAATCGAGCCGAATCTTTTCTTCCAGTTTTGTACAGTCGATTTTTGCCTTTTTCGTTCCGAACCCGTAACCGTTTTCCGTGAGATACGATAAAATCGTCTCATCCGTTACGCTTACGTTCCCCACAATTTCGATATTCCAGATATAGCGGGACAGGATAAAAAGAAAGGCGAAAAATATGCAGATTCCTCCAAAAAACAATTTTCTTTTGCGATAACGGAACAGCCAGAACGGAAATCCGAAGCGCTGTTTAATGCGTACCGTCGTTTTCGTTTTCTTTAAGAACGGCTTTAATTCCCGAAACGCTTTGAGACTGATAAAAAATTCGTATCCGTTTTCGATCCGAAGCAGATTCCAGATAACAATATTATGGTTGCCGCACAAGTTTAAAAAACGTTCCGGCGCATATCCCGTCACCTGAACCCGCAGGTAACCGGATATGTATTTTACAAGGGACAAAAGCATAGCTTCTCCTATTCATACTGAATACAATTTATGATACCGCTGATTTTCATCTCTTCATTTGTATAATATTGTATATTTAAGGATTTTCCGCTGATTGCGACACGGCAGTCTTTTGCCTGAAGCCGTATGCACTCGGTTGTATATTCCAGTATCCCTCTGTAATTTTCTACCAATAGCTCCCGCCTTCCGGTCGCCGTGATCAAGATGGCGCCGTACATCAGATCTTTTGGCAGCTCTAATGTCTCCACGACATTCTCCTTGAAATGATTTAAACTGATTTTTTTCATATATTACTATATGTCAATCGGCAAAAAACTATTCGGTGATTACCGCCCGGATTGTGTTTGTTTTTTCCGGCATATCCGCACTGTAATGATAGGCCTGCTCTATGATCGCTTTCGCTTGCGCGCCCTTTTTTTCATCGTTGAAGTAAAGGTATGCGAGCGTATCCCCGCGGCGCACCGGACTGTTCGTTTTCTTCTTAAATTCAATTCCCACAGACAAATCGATAACGCTTTGCTTTGTCTCTCTTCCGCCGCCTAAAATCATGCAGGCAGTTCCGATATCCTGCGTATCCATGCCGCTGATATAACCGTTTTCCTTTGCGGTTACCGCCAGCTTCTTTTTTGCCACGGCGAGCTTTGAAGGATCATAGACAAACGCCCGGTCACCGCCCTGCGCTTCGACAAGCTCCGCCAGTTTATCAAGCGCTTTTCCGGTTCCTATGGCATTCTTAAGCTTCTCTTTTGCTTCATCCGTATTCGCGGCGTACCCGGAAAGCGTAAGCATATACTGGCCAAGCGCGTAGACGTCGTCCATTAAATCTTTCGGCCCGTTCCCCTTTAGCGCTTCGATCGCCTCGATGACTTCCAGCGAATTGCCTACCATATTTCCGAGCGGCTGCGACATGTCGGTTACAATCGCCGCCATTTTTTTCCCGGCCGTCCTTCCGATCTTAACCATCTCTTTTGCAAGCAAAACGGCCTTCGCTTCCTGTTTCATAAAAGCGCCGTTTCCGGTTTTTACGTCGAGCACGACTGCGTCGCTTCCGCAGGCAAGTTTTTTGCTCATAATACTGCTTGCGATCAGGGAAATCTGCGAGACGGTGGCGGTCACGTCGCGAAGCGCATAGAGCTTTTTGTCCGCCGGCGCAAGCGCCGCGGTCTGGCCTGCGATCGCAATTTTAATCCGGTTGACATTGCGCGAAAATTCTTCCATGGAAAGCTCTGTTCGAAACCCCGGAAAACATTCCAGCTTATCAATGGTCCCTCCGGTATGACCAAGGCCGCGCCCCGACATTTTTGCGACCGGAACGCCCAAAGACGCCACAAGCGGAGCCAAAATAAGCGTAGTTTTATCTCCTACGCCGCCGGTGCTGTGCTTATCTACCTTCACGCCGTCAATATTTGACAAATCCATGATTTCTCCGGAATCCCGCATGGAAAGCGTCAGATCGTACGTCTCCCGCGCATTCATTCCGCAGAAGCAGACGGCCATCAGCATGGCGGCCATCTGGTAGTCGGGAATCGCCTCTCTCGTATAGCCGTCGATCATCCAGCGAATTTCCTCTGTTGAGAGAGGATTGCCGTTTTTTTTCTTTTCAATCAAATCATACATCCGCACTGCGTCTACCTCCTGCGAATCCGCTTCCGTTTTTGTTCCGTCCCCGCACAGCTTTTCCGAAATTGCGCGATTCTTTCTGCGATTAAAGTATAATCACGCTCAAAAAGCTCCTCGCTGATCTGCTCTTGCAGTAATTGGGGCGGAACGCTTAAAAGAATTTTGTCGATCACAAATTCCTTGCTTTTTTGTCTGTACGCCGGCATTCGGTTAATTTTCTGAATGTGCGCAAGCTCGGGACGCCAGAGCATCCCGAGCTTATTTTTCAGTTTCATCCCGGGATTTTTTTTCGCGCCGCGCACCTCGTAAAAATCAATTCCGCGCTCCATCTGCTCGACGCTGATAATTCCCCACCAGGCGGGAATGTGCTCGCCCACATGCATTGCGTGCGTCGATCCCACCGCCACATAATTTTCGTCGCAAAAACGGTCGTAATCTTTTGTCTGCCGTTTCAGCCTTGCGTATGTATCCGCATCGCTTTTGATTTCGATTCCGACGAGCAGACCGGGACGGACCATCACAACGTCGGCCCGCGATTTCCCCATACATTTTTCTTCCAGAATACGTATCTTTCCGTACCGTTCTTCAAGATACTCAAACAGCGGTTCCCTGATATCCTTATCGTACAGCACCTTACTGTACCAGTGTGGATGTACAGTGAGGACATCTGATCGCATCTACGGAAATCTCGCTTTTGCAGAACGGACATACTTTCGTTGTAATTGCGGCAGGCTCCTCTTTTTTATGCGAAAATTTTTCGGCTGCACGGTTCATCGCTTTTATAATCACGAATATCACGAGCGCCATAATTAAAAAATTTATGACGGCCGTAATAAACTTGCCGTAATTTAACGTGACTTCCCCAAGCAGATTCAGGCGCAGCTGGTCAAAATTCATACCGCCGAAAAGTCCGAGTATCGGATTGATGATATCCTCCACAAGAGACGATACAATTCCGGTAAACGCGCCGCCGATAATGATTCCGACCGCCATATCCATAACGTTTCCTCTGCTGATAAATTCCTTAAATTCTCTGATAAATTTTTTCATTTGTTTTCCTCCTTCAGTATATAAACTTTAGTAAATAAATAAATAGATTCCGAACCAGTGAAGCGCGGCGCCAAACAAGACAAACCAATGCCAGATAAAATGGCTGCTTTTATGGCGCATAACAAACGGTATCATTCCCACGGTGTAAATAATTCCGCCAATTAAAATGATCCAAAGAAGCGGCAGGTCTCTCCGGTAGCAGTCCGGCAGAAACATAAGCCCGCTCCAGCCAATTGCAAAATATAAGGTGTAGTGAAGCGGACGCCATCTTCCGGGCCCGAAAACGCATACCATGGTAATTCCAAAAATGATAAGCGCCCACTGTACGCAAAACAGCGCCAGACCCGCCGCATTTCCCCAATATACGAGATAAAACGGCGCGAAAGTGCCCCCGATCAGCAGATAGATCGACGAGTAATCGAACCGCCTGAAAATACGTTTTACCGTGGAACCGCTCTTAAAAGCATGGTACAGGCAGCTCATCAGCATCATAAGAAAAAGACTGATTCCGTAGAACAAAGACGCCATCACCTTAAGTCCGGTATCTGATTTCACCAGAAGCAGAATCATCCCCGCGATTGCAAGTCCCGCGCCGATCCCGTGTGTGATCGAATTTCCGATTTCCTCTAAGAGCGGCAGCTTCGGCGGCTCGTTCAATTTCTGCAGTCTAAGTTTTTGTTCCAGTTTTTTTCGGAATACTTCCTTTGGCAATGTCAGTGACGGAACTTTCTTCATACTGCTCCTCCCTTTTTTGATTTCTGTTTTTGTAAAATTCTTTCCCCGCAAATTCAACGAGCTCTTCCATGCCGTCTTCTCCCCGTCTCAGAAGATGTCTTCCTGCGCTGCTGCCCCGCGGCGATCCGCACATATAGCTTTTCCGGCAAAAAACGACCCAGAGTCATTGCAAGCCGCATATAAGCTTTCGGTATAATCACCACTTTTCTTTTGCGCATTTGCTCTAACGCGTACCGCGCGCAGTAATCCGGCCGGATTCCTTTTAATGCGAATTCAACGTTTGCCACGCTGTTAAATTCCGTGTCTACCGGCCCGGGACAAAGGCACCCGATATAGATACGGCTGTTTGCCTCGCGAAGCTCCTGTGCGATCCCTCTCGTCAGGCTCGTCACATAAGCCTTTGTCGCATAGTACGTTGCCATATAAGGGCCGGCAGGCATCAGCCCCGCCGAGGACGCTACGTTTAAGAGATAGCCGTCTCCGGTCTTTCTCATTTTTTTCAACATCAGCTTTGTGAGGATATGAAGCGCCCGAATATTTAGATGGATCATGTTCAGCTCCTTTTTCAGATCGCCCTCCCAAAATCTGCCGCAGTCGCCAAAGCCCGCGTTGTTAATAAAAATCTCGATTTCTTTGTCCTGAATCTCTTCATAGACGCGGTAACACTCGGATTCTTTTGTCAAATCCGCCGGAAGAATTTCACATTCCGTTCTAAGGCGTCCCGCAAGTTTCTGTAAACGATCCTTTCTCCTTGCAATCAAAATCAGACGATATCCTTCTTCCGAAAGTTTTTTTGCAAATTCCATGCCGATTCCGGCGCTCGCACCTGTAATCACCGCATATTTTTTCAAACCGTCTCACCGTCCTAACCCACTTATTTTTTGTTTTTATGAAAAATAGACAAGCTCGTCTTCCGGTTTTTGGGCAGCCTCAATTGAAATCGGATACAACACCGGACCTTTTCCTCTGTATTCTTTTACAAACTCAATCCGAACCTGCGCCGTAATCTGCATCCATGATTTATGGGGAATTTCCTTGGAATCGGGATATTTTGCCTTGAAACCGATAAACTGGATGTCTTCCGCGCAACAGGTCATCGCAAATCTGCCCGGCACGAACATTCCTTTTTTCATTTTGTCCGGATTATAAATCAGGGCAAGGAAGGAGATTTTTTTGCCGTCATACTTTTTTGGATTGTCCATGGCATCCATATACCACAGCGCATAATCCGCGTCGCTTAACTCAATTATGTCCTGCTCAATATCAAACGGAAGCTCCTCGTCCATATTTTCGTCGAGGCTTCCGTCCGCGCGCTCATAGACAATCTGAGCCGGCCGGTTCTGGGCCTTGACAATGCGCCGGAATTTTCCCTTTGGCGTGGTATCGTCGCAGCGGTTAAAAATAACGACGTCCGCCTTAAACAGCTGTTCCATAATCATCTGACGCATATTATTTACATACATTTCAAAGGTTGTCGAATCCACGGTGGCCAAAGACTGCACAATCACCCAGCCTTTTGGCAGCTTTGTCTCGAGCAGCGTGGCGATATCCCATGTTCCGTTGTATTCCAGAAAAACCTGCTGCGGCAGATATGAGAGATTGAGACGGTTTAAGGCTTCTTCGTTGAAATTCTCCTGCTCCTCAATCATGGCAAGCTTCGCATTGATTGTCTTTAGCCGCTCCTCCTCAAACTCTACCTCGCCGTCTTCACAGCAGATAATCAAAGTTTTATCGCCCCCGCCGAAATCATTTTCAAATAACGTTTCCCGGATCAGCGAAGTCTTTCCGCTGTCCATAAATCCGGTAAATACATATACTGGTATTTCCTGCATGGCATGTTCCGCCTTTCTTTTCTATAAATGACATCCGTTTCTGACAGACTACGCAATTTCAAACAATTCCTCCAGACGATGCCCGTCGATATCCGTGCCGATCACACAGAGCCTTCCGGTATAATCCGCCTCCCCTTCCCGAAGCTCATACTCGCCCGGAACCATGTCAAAGTAGATCCAGGAACCGTTTACGTCCTCTACCATTCCCTTTGCGCGCAGGATCGTTCCGTATTCTTCGCTTTCGCAGAAAATCTTTAAGATTTCTTCTATTTTCTCTTTCGTGTATTTATGCGGCGTCTCTTTTCCCCAGCTGGTAAACACATCATCCGCGTGGTGATGGTGGTCGTGGCAGCCGCAGTCGCAGTTTTCGTCATGCCCGTGGCTGTGATGTTCGTCGTGGTGATGATCATGTCCGTGCTCATCGTGGCAATGCTCGTGGTCGTGGTGATGATGCTCATGATGGTGGGACTCATGCCCGTCCACCTCATGACGGTGCGTCTCGGCCATAAGCTTCATCTGCAGATTATCCTGCCCTTCGATCACCTTTAAGATCTGGACGCCTTTTATTTCATCCCACGGCGTTGTAATGATCGCGGCTTTCCCGTTTAACTCCTGCATCTGTCTGACGCAAAGTTCGAGCTGTTCCGGTTTTGCATTCTGGCTTCTGCTTAAGATTATCGTCGTCGCATATGAAATCTGATTGTTGAAAAACTCTCCGAATGCTTTCATCTGCTTGCTCGCCTTCGTCGCGTTTACAACGGTGACAAGCGCGTTAAGCTTTACGTCGTGCGACTGTTCCACATCCATAACGGATTTCATAACATCCGACAATTTTCCAACGCCGGAGGGTTCGATCAAAATACGGTCCGGATGGAATTTTTCAATTACCTCATTTAAATTCCTGCCGAAATCGCCTACAAGAGAACAGCAGATACAGCCGGAATTCATCTCGGTAATTTCAATTCCCGCATCCTTTAAAAAGCCGCCGTCAATACCGACTTCCCCGAATTCATTTTCAATCAGGACGATTTTCTCGCCTGAAAATGCCTCGTCAATCATTTTTTTGATAAACGTTGTTTTTCCGGCGCCCAAAAATCCGGAAACAATATCAATCTTTGTCATAGTAACGCCTTCTTTCTTTCAAAAATATAGAAATCCTCTGATCTGTTTCGCTTTTGCCTTCTCTAGAAAATATAGCAAACAATTACGAAGGAAACAAGTATAATTTATATTTGTCCCGACATTCGGTAAAGTTTTTCATATAAACCGCCTTTGGCTAAAAGCTCCTCATGCGTTCCGCTCTCCTCAATGCCCTGCTCTGTCAGAACAAGGATTTTTCCGGCGTTTCGAATGGTGCTTAGCCGATGTGCGATTACGAACGTCGTCCGGTTTTTCGCAAGCTTTTCTAACGATTCCTGTACGACCTTTTCACTCTCGTTATCCAGCGCGGAAGTCGCCTCGTCAAAAATCAGTATCGGCGGATTTTTTAAAAATACGCGGGCGATGGAAAGTCGCTGCTTTTGTCCGCCGGAAAGCTTAACGCCCCGCTGTCCGATATCGGTCTCGTAGCCATCTGGCAAGTTTAAAATAAATTCGTGCGCGTTTGCGTTTTTTGCCGCTTCGATGATCTCTTCTCTCGTAGCGTCCGGCTTTCCGTAGCGGATATTATCGTAGACGGTGCCTACAAACAGATACACATCCTGCTGCACGATTCCGATATGGTCCCGAAGGCTCTTTAGCGTCACCTCACGGATGTCTCTGCCGTCCAAAAGGATTCGTCCGCCCGACACATCGTAAAACCTCGGAATCAGGCTGCACAGCGTGCTTTTTCCCGCGCCGGACGAACCGACCAGAGCCACATAAGAGCCCGCTTTTACGTCGAGATTAATATGGTTTAAAACTTTTTGCGTATTTTCTTCATAGCGGAAGGATACGTTTTCAAAGGAGATGTCGCCCTTTACATCCGTCAAAACCTCCGCGTTTTTGTCATCCGAAATATCCGGTTCAATTGAGAGTATTTCCAGAAAACGCTCAAACCCCGAGTAGCCGTTTTGAAATTGTTCGGTAAAATCGATCAGTGTTTTTACCGGTTCCGTAAAAATACTGATATAGAGAACAAAAGTGATCAGATCTGTCACATCCACGCCGCCTGTCGCGATAAAGACGCCCCCCGCGACGACGACGACAATCGTAATCATGGTAGTAAACGCGCGAAGTCCCGCGTGATACCCTCCCATATAAAAATAGCTGTTCTTTTTTGCCGCGAGAAAACCGTCGTTGCCTATTTTGAACTTTTTGCGCTCAATAGATTCGTTCGCAAACGATTTCACCACGCGGATACCGGAAAGATTGTCTTCAATCTGGCTGTTGATGTCGGCAATTTTTACACGGTTTTCTTTAAACGCGCGCTTCATGCGCTTGTTGAAAAAATATGCGTAACCGATCATAACCGGGACGAGCGCGAACGCGCAAAGCGTAAGCTTCGGGCTGATGCGAAGCAAAATCACAAACGCGCCGATGATTTTGATTACGGAAATCACAATATTTTCCGGTCCGTGATGCAAAAGTTCGCTGATGTCAAACAGATCCGTCGTAATCCGGGCCATTAGCTGGCCTACCTTCTGATTGTCGTAAAAAGCGAACGACAGCTTTTGATAATGCGCAAATATTTCGGCGCGCATGTCGTATTCGATTTTCGCCCCCATCACATGTCCGTAATTGGAAATAAAGAAATTGCAGTAGCATTCCACCGCCACGAGAGCCAGCATAAAAAGCCCCAGCTTTAATATTGCGTCGACGGCTTCGCGCTGCTCAAGAAAAACGACCGTTTCCGTGATATAACGAACGATCAGCGGCAGGATAAGCGCAATCGCCGCCGCCAGAATCGCAAAAAACATGTCTGCCAAAAAAACGGGCAAGTATGGCCTGTAATATGATATCATTTTTTTCAAGTTCCGATTCATATGCTTCCCCCTGTCAAGCGTCTTTTTTCAGTTTCTAACATTGAATTTTCCAAGCAATCATACTATAATAGAACGATAAAATCAAGTAGGAGGCGCGCGATGGAACCCAAAAAACAATACTATAAAAATACAGCGGAAACAATTATCGAAAATATGAAAAAACGGCAGATCGAAGGCTACTATTTTGAAACTTCCAAAGAAGCCGTCGAGATGGCCGCATCTCTTCTGAAGCCGGGCGCAAGCGTCGGTTTCGGCGGCTCTGTGACTCTGAATGAATCCGGCATGATGGAGGAGCTGCTCCGCAATCCGGATATTACGCTCTATGACCGCAGCAAAGCAAAAAACGCCGAGGAAGTCAAAGAGCTGTACCATAAGTCGCTGTCGGCGGATTATTATTTTATGAGCACAAACGCCATTACCGCGGACGGAGAGCTTGTCAACATAGACGGAAACGGCAACCGTGTGGCGGCTCTTATCTACGGCCCGGAATACGTGTTTATATTGGCGGGCATGAACAAGGTTGTAAGAAATGTAGAAGAAGCCGTTTCAAGAGCGCGAAATATTGCGGCGCCTCCGAACGGAAATCGTCTGAAAAAACAGACGCCGTGCGCGCTGACCGGCGTCTGCGGGGATTGTTTTTCGCCGGAATGCATGTGCAGCCATACCGTAATTACAAGAAGGAGCGGCACAAACGGGCGGATCAAGGTATTTCTGATAGGGGAAGAGCTTGGATATTAGAGGAAAAAGAACCGACAGACACAGATTGTTCTGCCGGTTCTTTTTATAATAATTCTTATAATAATTCCTGAAAAGATACGATATAGCGGTCTGAAAGACGCCGGATCTCTTCTTTTTCATAACAGGAATGGATATCCTCCACTCCCACCGTATAAAATCCGCCCATCTTCGCACCCTCAATCCCCTTTAGGATGTCTTCGTATACGATACAGTCCGATTCAGTAAGTTTTAAACGCTCGGCCGCCTTTTGATAGACGTCGGGAAACCCTTTTGCACGTCTGACTTCAGTCGTCACAACAAATGCATCAAAAAATTCATAAATCCCATGGCGTCTTAAGCACGGCTCAAACAACCGCCTGTCCGAGGAGGTTGCGGCGGCGATTTTAATTCCGCGCTGTTTCAGCTTTTCTATGTATTCCCTGACATACGGTTTTAATTTTACGTCGTTGGCATAAGCGTCGATCGCCATGGAAAACCACTCGTCGACAACCGCCTCCTCGGTCTCGGGCAGTTCAAAGCGCGCGATGGTATAGGCAGCCGCATCCGAAAAATTTTTTGCGGTGATTGCCTTTAAATAATCGTCGGGGACGCGAAACCCTCTTTTCCCGAGAAACACGATGTCAATCTGCCGCCAGACCCCCATAGAATCGAGCAGCGTGCCGTCCAGGTCAAAGATCGCCCCCTTCATCGACGCTAACATCACATCCGGTCCGGCGCCTGAAATCCCAGTACGTCAATGCAGATTTCCAGAACGCGTTTCGTCAGCTGTAACAGGCGGATATAGGACGCCTGCGCGTCTATATCTTCCTCGGTCATAATTTTTGTCTCATGATAAAAATGATTCAGCGCGTTTGCCAGATCATAAATGTAGGAGCAGACCTTGTGCGGCGCAGTCTCCTCAAATGCGTTTTCCATCACGCTGTTGAATTTAGAGATTTCCAGCATAAGCGCTTTTTCGCTTTCTGAACGGGCGCTCAGAATTTTTGCATCCTTCGCATCCAAGCCGGCCTCCCGGTATTTGTTCAGAATTGACTTGATGCGGACAATGGTATAGAGAATATAAGGTCCCGTGTTTCCTTCAAAGGAAGTAAAACGCTCGATATCAAAAATGTAATCTTTGGACGCCTGGTTGGAAAGATCTCCGTATTTTACGGCAGACAACGCGACGATCTTTGCCGTTTCTCTTGCCTGCTCTTCCTCTACGGTGCGGTTGTCGGCAATTTTTTTGTACATTTCTTCTTGAATGTTGGAAATCAGCGTTTCCAAACGCATAACGCCGCCCTCTCTCGTCTTAAACGGCTTGCCGTCTTTTCCGTTCATCGTCCCGAATCCGAGAAAGGTCAGCTTTGTATCTTCCCCGACGAGGCGCGTTTTTCTCGCGCACCGGAAAACCTGCGTAAAATACAATTCCTGCCGTTTGTCCACGACATAAATAATCTCGTCCGGATGATAGTCTCTCATACGACATACGATGGTCGCGAGATCCGTCGTATTATAAAGGGACGCTCCGTCCGATTTTAATATCATACACGGCGGAATTTCTTTCGCATCAGTCTCTTCTTTTACGTCTACGACAAGCGCGCCTTCACTGATGTAAGCGTACCCCTCGTCTTTCATCTTTTGCACCATGTCCGGAATATACGGCTGCGCGTCGGACTCTCCCTTCCAGAGCTCAAACGATACGTCCAGGTTTGCGTAATTTTTCTTCAAATCGCAAACCGACACCTCCAGAATATGTTTAAGCAGCGCCTGGTAACCCCTTCTCCCGTGCTGAAGCTCGAAGGTGGCCTGCATGGCGTTTTCCTTGTAGGTTTCGTCTTCTTTCGATTTTGCGCTTGCCGTCGGATAAATTTCTTCTAATTCCGATATGGTAAACGGCGGTTCCAACGGATACTCCCCCTCGTACCCCTCGTCAAAATAGACGAGCTGCGGCTGTCTTTCCTTTAATTCCGTTATAATCAGTCCCATCTGAAGTCCCCAGTCGCCGAGGTGTACGTCCCCGATCATGCGGTGTCCGACGAATTTGCCGATCCGCTTGATACTCTCGCCGATAATCGCCGAGCGAAGGTGCCCGACGTGAAGCGGCTTGGCCACATTCGGTCCGCCGTAGTCGATCATGATTGTTTTCGGACGCTCCGTCTTCTCACATCCCAGCCGCTCTTTGTCCGCTTCCATTTTCCCGAGATATTCCGCCAAAAATTCCGTGGAAATTTTGAGATTGATAAATCCCGGGTTGACTGCCTCTACCGCCTCGAACACCGAATTGGCCGAAAGCTGTCCGATCACCTCGTTTGCAATCAGAATCGGCGCTTTTTTATATTCTTTTGCCGCCGCCATGGCTCCGTTACATTGATACTCGCACAGATCGGGTCTGTTCGAGAGCGTCACTCTCGCATATTTTGCATCGTATCCCGCTTTTTCAAATGCCGTTACCATCTCATCGGTAATCAAATCAAGAATTTTTTTCATTTCCTATTGTTCCTTTCCTGTGCGGTTGTTCCGCTCTTGTAAATCTCTTACCATTCTATACAGGAAAGAGAAAATTGTCAAAGGATTTGTGCAAAACAAAGGCAATCGAAAAAGGCCGCCCGTTTGCCGGGGCAGCCTTTTTGGAATGCGCTCTCATGTTATCTGCGTCTATGCAAAAAAATTCTCCGCCAAAAGTACGGTTCCGATATTTTTTACATCGCCGGTCAGAAAAACCGTCATATCATCTTCGATTTCTACCAGAAGCTCTCCGCCCGGCATTGTCACCGTAATCCGGTTATCCGTAAGCCCAAGCCGGTACGCAGCCGTTGCCGCCGCGCAGGCGCCAGTGCCGGAGGCCATGGTATAGCCGGCTCCGCGCTCGTAAATCTCTACCTGTACATGGCTTCTGTCGATCACGTGACAGAGCTGCATATTGATCCGGTTTGGAAAATACGGCGCATTTTCAACGTACGGCCCAAGCTCCTTTGCCTTTTTCGCATTCACCTCTTCCATCATAATCACGCAGTTTGGGTTTCCCATCGACACACAGGTGGCATTATAGAGGCGGTCGCGGAACAAAAGAGGCTCGTTAATCATCTCGTTTTCGCCGTAGCTGCCTTTTAAGACGCCCCCGGCAAACCGGGCCTTTCCCATATTGACCCGCATTCTGCTTCCGTCCTCATTCAGAAAATCCACAGTCACTTTTCCGGCTTTTGTATACAGGGAAAACTGTTTTTTATCCACATATCCTTCATCTAAAAGGTATTTTGCAAAAATCCGCACCCCGTTGCCGCTGCGCTCCGCCTCGCTGCCGTCGGGATTAAAAATCTGCACGCAGATTTTTTCGTCCCGGAATAACGGCCCATAGAGAATGCCGTCCGCGCCCACCCCGATGTTTCTGCGGCAGAGGCGCACAATGTGACGTTCCTGAAGCTGGATCTCATTTTTATTCGGGTCCAAGACAAGATAATCATTGCCAAGGCCATGGTACTTTTTTAACAACAAAGTGTCATGCATTGTCCTATCTCCGCATATACTTTCTTGTTATACCTTATGCGTACCCTGCATATCCTATGTCAAATGCGCCGGGCATACTTTGCTATGCCGCCGTTTTTAGTCGTCGTAACCGTTCGGATTATTTTTCTGCCATCTCCAGGAATCCGCGCACATCTCACGAATCCCGCAGTTTGCCTCCCAGCCAAGCTCCCGCTTTGCCTTCGAGGGGTCGCAGTAACAGGAAGCAATATCGCCTGCGCGCCTGGGCTTGATGCTGTAAGGAATCGAAACGCCGTTCGCCTCTTCAAAATTTTTTACAATGTCTAACACACTGTACCCGTGTCCCGTGCCAAGATTATAAATACAAAGTCCCGCTCTCTCCTCAATTTTCTTTAGCGCTTTTACATGGCCGACGGCCAGATCTACCACATGGATATAATCCCGGACGCCCGTCCCGTCCGGCGTATCGTAATCGTTTCCGAAAACGCCGAGCTCTTTTAATTTTCCGACTGCGACCTGGGTGATATACGGCATCAGATTATTTGGAATCCCGTTCGGATTCTCGCCGATCGTTCCCGACGGATGCGCGCCGATCGGATTGAAATAGCGGAGCAGAATCACATTCCATTCCGGATCGGCTTTTTGAATATCGGAAAGGATCTGCTCCAGCATAGATTTCGTCCAGCCGTAAGGATTGGTGCACTGTCCCTTCGGGCATTCTTCCGTAATCGGTATTTCCGCGGGATCGCCGTATACCGTCGCCGAGGACGAAAAAATCAGATTCTTGCATCCGTTTTTGCGCATCGCGTCCACCAGCGTCAATGTACCGGCAATGTTGTTGTTATAATATTCCCAAGGCTTTGCAACCGATTCGGCGACAGCCTTTAAGCCTGCGAAATGGATACAGCCGTCAATGTTTTTTTCCCGGAATATGCGGCTTAGAATTTCCCGGTCCAGAATATCGCCCTTATAAAAATCGACGGTCTTTCCGGTCAGCGCTTCCACGCGCGCTAAGGATTTTTCGCTGGAATTCGAAAGGTTGTCCAACACAACTACCTCGTGCCCGGCGTTCAATAATTCCACGCACGTATGGCTTCCGATATATCCGGCGCCTCCTGTCACTAAAATTTTCATAGGTTCATCTCCTTGTTATGTTTGATTTGTATTTAGTATACCGTTTTTGTAAAAGAAAAAACAGACTAAAATGAATATAAAATATGTGATTTTGTTGCATACTTTTTTATTATCATTTATGATTAACGGAAAGAAAGGGGCGTCTTTATGGAGCAGAAATATAAAAATTCTTATAAAGACACACAAAAAGAGCTCGTCTCTCTGTGCGTCTACAACGTCGGTTTTCAAAACTGTGAGCCCGGGTATCAATGGGGACCGGGAATCCGCGACCACTATCTCATTCACCATGTGATTTCAGGAAAGGGATGCTATGAAGTCAACGGCGCCGCTTACACCCTGCACGCCGGCGATACCTTCCTTGTCTACCCGCAGACAGAGGTAACGTATTATGCGGACACAGAATTTCCATGGGAGTATGCCTGGGTCGGATTTAACGGGAGCGATGCGTCTATTATCTTAAACGCCACCGATTTTTCAAAATCGACTCCCGTACTTGTCACGGACGGGCTTTGCGACGAAATCCGCGAACAGCTGCTCGGTATTTACAGGGCGCGGGGAAACCGTTTTGTCGATTCCGTGGAAATGACCGGACGTCTCTATCAGACGCTGGCTCTGTTTATGAAGAATTCCTCCGAAAACAAATCCCTTGACACAGCCGGAAGCTATGTCCAAAAAGCCGTCTCCTACATTTCGGCAAACTATTCTTATCCGATTACGGTCGAAGATATCTCCGGTTATGTGGGCGTCAGCAGGAGCCATCTGTTTCGATCCTTTGAGACAATTTTGCAGGAGTCGCCCAAAGAATATCTTACGGAATTTCGCATCCGGCAGGCCTGTTATCTGCTGGAACACACTGCGCTCTCCATCGCCGCCGTCGCAAATTCCGTCGGCTTTGACAACAGTCTGTATTTTTCCAAAACCTTTCGGAAGGCAAAAGGGATGGCTCCACGGGAATACCGCTTGAAAAAATCCGTGAACAAAAAGAACAGCTCCTAAGAAGCTGTTCCCGTTCATTACGCCACTTTTGATTTTGCAAGCTCCGCTAAAGCCGTAAATCCTTCCGCGTCGTTTACCGCAAGCTCCGCAAGCATTTTGCGGTTCATCTCAACGCCGGCCAGCTTCAGTCCGTACATAAATCTGCTGTATGACAAGCCGTTCATTCTCGCCGCCGCATTGATACGCGCAATCCACAGCTGTCTGAACTGTCTCTTTCTCTGTTTTCTGCCCGCATAAGAACTTGTTAAGGCTCTCATTACAGACTGTTTTGCTACTCTATACTGTTTGGATCTGGCGCCTCTGTAACCTTTTGCCAATTTCAACACTCTGTTATGTCTCTTTTTTGCGCCCAGTCCGCCTTTTACTCTTGCCATGATCTATTCCTCCTTCACCTTTTCTTATAAATACGGTAAAACCTTTTTCATATTCTTTACATTGCTGGCGTCAACCATAGCCGGTTTCCTAAGCCCTCTTTTGAGCTTTCTTGTCTTCTTTGTCAGAATATGTCTTCTATAAGCTTTATTTCTTTTTAATTTTCCTGTTGCGGTTACTTTGAAACGCTTTGCAGCGGCTCTTTTCGTTTTCTGTTTTGGCATGATGTATTCCTCCTTAAAAATTATTTTTTCTCTGCCAGCACCATACTGATACTTCTCCCCTCAAGCTTCGGCGCTTTTTCCACAACTGCAACTTCGGCAAGTTCTGCGGCAAAATCGTCTAAAATGTGCTTGCTGGTCTGCATATGCGCCATCTCTCTGCCGCGGAATCTTAAAGTAACTTTCACCTTATCTCCTTTGGAAAGAAACTTTTTTGCAGCATTCATTTTGGTGTTCAAATCGTTCGAATCGATATTGGGCGACATACGGATTTCTTTGATTTCTACCGTCTTTTGTTTTTTCTTCGCCTCTTTTTCTTTTCTTGCAAGCTCATAACGGTATTTTCCGTAGTCAATGATCTTACATACCGGCGGCTTGGCCGTAGGGGCGATCTTCACCAGATCAAGTTCTGCCTCCTGCGCAAGCTTTAATGCCTCTCTCGACGGCATAATGCCAAGCTGTTCTCCGTCTACACCAATCAGACGGACTTCCTTATCTCTGATTTGTTCGTTGATCATCAAATTGCTAATGGTCGTACACCTCCAAAATAATGTTTGTATATACGTAAAAAAGGTGGATAGACAGACTATCCACCCAAATGATTCCCGGAACGAAACTCATATACAGACTCTTAGTCGCTAAGATGCGCTAAGGTGAGAGTGGATACTCTACTTTGCTTTTTACAACGTATGTACTATAACACAAAACGCTTTTATCTGTCAAGAACTTTATTTTCCTGTTTTTTCCGGTCCCGATCCCATCGATCTGATCTGCCCTTTTTGCGAAACGAAATTGTCTGTGGTATAATAGGCATAACGCAGCCCGTCTGGCGCGCGCTGCTGACAATAATACAGGGAGGTATTTCCTATGCCGGATTTAAAACGTATTGACTTGCATGTACATTCTACCGGTTCGGACGGCACGTACACGCCGACCCAACTGGTTGCGCTCGCCCAAGAGAGCGGACTTGGCGCGTTTGCCCTTACCGATCACGACAGCATATCCGGCGTCAGAGAAGCCGTTTACGCGGCATGCGGCACGAATGTTGAAATTGTTCCGGGCTTAGAGCTTTCCTGCGAATATCAGGGAAAAGAAATTCATATGCTTGGTTTCTATATAGACCCGGAGGATGAAACTCTTCAAAAACAACTGGATACTTTTCGGTATCTGCGCGAAGAACGCAATAAAAAAATGGTCTCTCTGCTGGCGGCGGAAGGATTCGACATCACCTACGACGCTCTGTTGGCCGAAAACCCGGACCGGATTATCACGAGGGGAAATATTGCAAAATATCTTGTCGACCACGGCTGCGTCAAGAGCCGGAAGCTTGTGTTTGACAGATATCTCGGCGACGACTGCCGATGCTTTGTGCCGAGAGATAAAATTTCCGCCACGGATGCAATCCGTCTGATTCACGACGCAAAGGGAGCCGCTTTTCTCGCGCACCCGCTCCGCTATCATATGAGTCTGGAGAATGTCAAAAAATTTTTGTTCTTCCTGAAGGATTTCGGCCTCGACGGCGTGGAAGCCATCTATACGTCGCATCAGCCGGACGACGAGCGCAATCTCAAGTCAATTGCCAGAGACGCCGATCTGATGATTTCCGGCGGTTCCGATTTCCACGGCGACAATAAACCGCAAATTCGAATGGGGTACGGCGCCGGAAAGCTCTTTGTTCCCTATGAAATTCTTCTCCCGATTCGAAACAGGGCCGACAGGATTTCAGAGACTTCTAAGCCAAACGGCGTCGATTGAGAAAAAAACAGCCATGCACTGAATGTCCTTATATTAAGGACGGTCAGCCATGGCTGTTTTTTATACATATTCCCTCTGCGGTACCATGTAATAAATACTTTTTGCATCTCTGGTATAACCTGCCATCTGATACATTGTCACATCATTTGGCTGAAGCCTTTCGGTTTTCTCCCTGAGCACTTCTTCAAACGGCTTGTTCACCTTCTTATGCTGTTCCGGAGTATTCGCATCCCTGCGTTTTGATTTTGCATCAATTGTCGCCGTCACCAACGACACTGATGAAACTTTGAAAAGTTCCTCATATCCGTATGCGGCTTATCCCTCCCTGGATTCATATTTCTCTGGTTTCAATATATATATCGGTATAATGTTCCTGTCATTTAACCGCATTTCAAAAATAAATCTATATTTTGTGTCCTGCGCCGGGATTTGCTGCCTGACAGCACAAATTCCGGATTTTAACTTAACGGCTCCGCCGGAACAAACACCCGGTCTTTGAACACGTCCGCCTGCTTCGGAACCGCCTCCACCGCTTCTTTGCAGAATTGCTCCTGCGAATTGACAAGCGTTTTTCCGCGTTT
>CANDCP010000009.1 GCA_947383215.1 uncultured Roseburia sp. | reverse complement strand
AGATGGAGGCGCTTGGGATGATCGCTAAGATCGGGGAATACTTTGCCGGGGAACTTGCGCTTTAGAAAAAGGCAGTATAAAAATGTGGAGCTGCGCACTGCCGATTTTCATCGGCAGTGCGGCGGCTCTTTAAATTCTGAAACAGTTAATACAGATTTATGGTTGCTATATGAAGTTAGAATGGGTAATTTCAAATTTATTATTTTAATAATATACTGACTACATTATCTGAAATTCGTTCGATGACCAGATAAGTATCAATATCCCTGTGGAGTGAAAGAGTGGCCATTCCGTTTCTCCCGCATTTGCAGAAGCTTCCGGCAATACAGGTGCCATCGTCTCTTACCGGAAGAACGCCAAGCATTCCGACATAATCCCATTCTTTTCGGTCTTTCCTTTCTATGTAAGAATTTTGGAGAGATGGATCGTAATTGTCTGCAAGCTTCATTCTTGCATTTTTGATTATTTTTCCGGTTTCTATCAAAACGGGTTCTTGCGTTTCATCGTCAAATATCAGATTTCCGTTTTCGTCTGTCTGCTGGATTGTTTCAGGGATATCTTCCATTACAATGCGGTTAAATTCATCGCGCTCATAACGCCAGTAATAATCTTCGTCCGCATTACCTACAATGGACGGATTACCGGAAGTGATTCCGGCTATATAGTCGCCTTCCTTTGCCTTATATAATAATCCATCTTTTACGGTTACAAAGTATCCTACTCTGTCTTCATTGTTTGGATTTCCGTCTGCCCAGGGCTTTAAAAATTCGGCGTAGTCGGCGCCGGAAGTGTTGAAGGCCTTTGTGCCGTAGATGTCACCGCCGTAAGTAACACGCAAAGCATTAGAAGCAAATCCTGTTATTGTACCGTTTCCAATTACAAATGCGTCGCCGATTTGATTTGTGATATCTCCTCCGGCAGTCAATGTTTTGTTACGTTTTCCGATTACGCAGGATCCAACATTGTTTGACGTTGTGTGAAATCCCGCAGCAACGGAATAGAAATTACTTGCTGTTGAGCTTGTTCCGGCGGCAAAGGAGGCAAATCCACTTGCTGTTGTGACACTTCCAGTTGCAAAGGCATAGGAACCGCTTGCTTCCACTGTATTTCCAAATGAAAAACTCGTATCTCCAGTTGTTGTATTAGCTTTTCGCCCCATGCTTATGGCGGTGTCTCCATATATACTTTTCTTAGCGTAAGTATCTGAGATAACATTTCCATTTCCATCCTGTGTAGCCTTTGTAGCGCTTGCGGCATTGCCGTTTGCGGCTAATGCGCCGATATTTGCCGGCGTAAGATTAACATTTCCCGTCCGGTAAGAGCTTTCCGCGTTTCCTTTGATACCGGTAATTGTCTGGGTATTTACATCGTCTCTCCACGCGGGATTGCCGTTGGCGTCTGTTTTCCAAACCTTGTTAGCCTGGCCGCTGCCTTTTGCGACATAACCTTCGCTGGATGCGGAGTTTGCTTTCCAGGTATTATTGTCAGTAGTTTTAAAACCGCTGTCATTGGTCAGCTGGCTTGTCTTAGTCGGTATGGTCGGTTTATTGGATAAGTCGTTGTAGCTGCCGCTGAATGCCACAGATTTCAGGTCGGCAAACCATTTTGCGATTTTTCCAAAGAGAGAGGAAAGCTTTTCTCCGGTTGCAATGTTTGTTCTGCTTGCTGCCTGCGTGAAAGAGGCGGTATTGTTTGACGTGTCTCCTGTTTTTGTCAGGTATGTATTCGTAATGACATTTCCGTTGCCGTCCTGCGTTGCTTTTGTAGCGCTTACGGCGTTGCCGTTTGCGGCCAGCGCGCCGATATTTGCCGGTGTGAGATTGATATTTCCTGTCCGGTAGGCGGTTTCCGCGTTTCCCTTTATTCCTGTGACGGTATTGACCTGGGCGCCGTCTTCGATACCCTGTAATTTCGCCTTTTCTTCTGACGTGTAATCGTTCGACGACAGGCCTTTTCCTGAAATCTTATCAACTTTGGTATCCTGTAAGATTTTTCCCTGCGTGGCGTCCAGCGCAAATCCTTTTTCTGTTGCGTTTAAATTGTTTACAACAGGGACGGCGCTTACCAGGCGCATACCTTCTGATGTTTTTATAAATTCATATACCAATTGTGTATTTATATCTGTAAAATTTCCCGGGTAGGTTGAATTATATGAACTTAAAGGATAGCGGTAAATGTCATTGATTACAAGCAAGATAGGCTGATTTTTGTCTTTAAAAGAATTTTTATTTGTAAATTTAAGCCGCACTATCTGTCCGTTTTGCAGTTCTTCGGGAAGTTCAGGAATGGAGATTTTTTTTTCTCTTGCATCTGACGGCGATTCACATACCGCATAGTAGTCGGTATTTCTTTGAATTTGTTCACGCGTGTCATGGATCGCTTCATTAACTGCGCCGACAATGCTGGATTTATCCTTGGTAGAAAGTTCGTTAATATTGCCGATTTTATTTGGCGGCGTATTGTATGGGACATATGTGGAATCCTTGAAATACAATGGCAGATATATCATAGGATAAAAAATAAGATTGTTTGCCGTGTATCCTTCTATAATTTTTATATTGAAATCCACATAGTTAAAAAAACTTTGGTTAATATAAGACCCATTACCATAATCTTTTGAATAGGAAGAAAGAGATCCGGAATATCTTTTATGAATAATTTCTGTATAATATGTACTGTCTGACCCCGTAAGAGGCGTGCCACAATAAACATAATTTTCTGATATATTGTTCAGTTGAAAGGAACCAAGGTACAAGACGGCATCGGATGACGCCGTACCGTTAACCGTGACGCTTTTATCCTGGTTTACCGTAAAGGTAACGCCGTGTATGGTCATTGTTTTGGCAGTATTCTCGAATAAATTTTTAAAAGTTTTATTTGCAAGAAAATTAATTGCGCGTCCCTGTATAAGATCATTATTCGTATTTTCTTTTATATCGTCAGATAAGTGATTCAGTTTGCTTACTAAATCATCAAGAACGGATTTTTTGTTTGTTTCAACGTGTTCTGTGTTACGTGGGTTGGGTTGTACGAAGATTTTAAATGGAATGGTAGAGAGAATAAGGTCGTTTGAAGTGTCGTACATGACAATTTTGGCTTCCACCGTACCTGCCGCATATAAAATATCGCTGTCCAATGCGACGGAAATGATATTGTCGGATACAGTACAGTAATTTTCCTTAATGAATGCGGAATGGTCGCCGCGGCAGCCTTCCAGATTTATTTTAATATTGTCTGAAATATGGTACGGTTCTCCCTTGTCGAGCAGAACAAATTCGACGATTCTTGTCTTGTTGTCTCCCTGCTGCGCTTTGATAATTTCATAAGAGACGGGGGAGTACAAGTCGATTTTTATTTGTTTTGTAATATTTTTCATGGTATACCTCCTAGATTTTGTAAGATATCTGTTTATTAATGGAATTTTAGAGTGGATCAGTAATGATTTATATTTCAAGTCCAATGCGTTTTATCCAATCCCAGACTGTTTCCGCCTCCAGATATCCGCTGAAATTTCTGTTTCGTTCTTCGTTGTATACATTTGCTATAAATTGCTCGTCTGCGTTTTTCCAGTATTGCATAAATGGCGTTAAATATTCCACGGTTGCTTTTTCAACTTTTTTTATATAATTCTCTTTCTTTTTCCATGAAGAACTGTGTACCGTGAAGTAGATGTAAAGAATTAATTGCACAATCCTATACATCATTTTTTCCGGCGTTATTTTTTCTAATTTCTGATTTGCTAGTATAATAGCCTGAATAAAGGTTGGAAAGCTGTCATAAGTGTAAATACTGTTTTGACTTCGTGTTATGCTGTCGGCACGATATTTCCAGACATATGAAGTGATTGGCAGATTGGCTCTGCGCTCTGTGAGTTCTGCCGCTATGCATAAGAAATAACTATCCTCGTGAACGCGTAATTTATCATGAAAGCGAATGTCGTTGTTTACTAAAAATTGCCTGCGGAAAAGTTTGCCGTGCATCCATGTGTTTTCATTCTCATGTTGCATATAACGATAATGTCCAGTATCATCCATCAGCTCTTCCAGCCATGAAGACGTTATAATATCGTCCGCATTTTTTTCCGCTTCCTGTATGAAAGCGCCCAGTACGCCGACGCTGTGAAGAATGTCGTCTGCATCGCAAAACATTATGTATTCTCCGCAGGCCAAATCCAGGCCTGCTTGTCTTGTAATACCGGGGCCTTTATTTTCTGTAAGAGTAATCTGTTTGATACACATATCAAAAAACTCAAGGAAATGACTGTCTAATTCACCGGTACCGCCGCCGTCGTTTACAATGATTATTTCCAGGTCGGAAAAATCTATGCCGACCTGGTTACGAATGCTGGATAATAGAGGGAAAATGTCTTTTTCCGTTTCTGAAAATTTTGGAATAACGATGCTCAAAAATTTTCTCATATTTAAGGTATCCTTTCTTCTAATTGGGTTAACCGCTTGTCAATTTCTTGTATCCCTTTAATCAAAAACGGGATAAACTTTTCATAGTTTACCCCCAACTGGTTTTCAACTCCTTCCGGTATCTCATTCGAAGAATAGTCGAAGAAATTATCATTGACTAAATCCGCATATCCTAAGTCGTGAAATACTTCTTTTAACGCTTTTTGCGTATCCTGCGCTAAAACGCCGATTCTGACGCGTTGTTTTTTCTTTGTTCCGGCTGCATGCGCCTCTTTGTCGTATTCGCATAATCCGAATTTGTCTTTTTTTTGTCGTTCTTCATCAGAGAGAGTTTCCGGAATATACAGCTCACGGTTGTTGTAGACGTATCGGATGGTCTTTATCTTGTTTAAAAATTCTATTGCCTTATCTTCAAGCTCTACGATATCTGCTTTATCTCTCTCGTCAGATGTTACAGTAATTCCGACTCTTGCGGTTATACTGCTAAGCGAGGAAGAGCTTCCTAACTGTATCGAATTTGCAGAACATGTTGCAGCGCCGTATCCAATTGCGGTAGAGCAATTTCCGGTAACAAGAGCATTACATCCAATTGCAATTGAGTTCGGATATGCATACACATAAGAGTTATTTCCGATTGCGATTCCGTGCTCTGTCAAAACTTGTGCATTATGCCCAATTGAAATAGCGTTACTTGCATTTGTATTTGCGGATTCACCAATTGCGATAGAGTTTCCATCAGGAGTGTTATTTACTCTTGCTAAATGACCAATTGCGATAGAATTGTTGGCACTCATAGTCGCTCGGTCACCAATTGTAATGCTGTGCGATCCAGAAGTATATAATGAATCACCTATCGTAACGGACGAAGAGCCGTACGATATTGAGCATCCTCCTATTGTAATGGAAAATGGACTATTTGATTTTGTATGATCCCATCCCAGAGCGACAGAATAGGAAACGGCGTTGGAGTAGCGCCCAACTGCCACACCATAATTTTCGGAATAAGAATGAAACCCGATTGCCACTCCCTTTGATGTTTGTGCATTGTATCCGATAGCTATGTCACTTTCTGTTTGTGTATTTGCATTATATCCGATTGCAACGCTATTTATATTACTAGTGGAATTATATCCGATTGCAACGCTATTTACATTGCTGGTGGAATTATATCCAAGCGCAGTAGAATAACTGTTTGTATTTACGTTAATTCCAACCGCAACGCTATAATCTCCGTTTGTCCCAGACTTTACATTGCGTCCTAACGCCAGTGAATTTGTCCTGCCGTTTGTACTTACATTATTGAGCAATGTATTCGTTATTGTGTTGACGGAATTTTTAGTTGCGTAAATATTTTCTATTTCATTTAGCTTTTCTTTATCCGAAGCGCTCATAAGTCCATCCTGCGATTCCGTGGCGTTAGAATATGTAGTGTCTTTTGCGGAAATTTCAATAATTCCATGTTCCAGCGCTTCTCCGGTTTCATCTGTCGTATAAGATTTTATGTTTATATTTTCCCCTTCTTTTAATATAAACTGATCAGAGCTGTTCTTTGCCGAAACAGCAGTTTCAGAAGTATGTGAAACCCCGCTTTCATCAAGCCTCGTTGACTTTACTATTACGCTGTCAAACGCATTTTGATTTACTTCTGCGCCGGGTTCGATCGTATCTAACGTAGAGTGAATGTCGTTAAGTGAATGAGCGATATCTTCCGGCGCATAATCCCAGTCGGTCTTGACGTTTTTGCCTTTTGTCAGGCTCGCGTTTTTGACTTTTATTCTGGGATAGTTGGGAGAGGGCGGATTTGCAGGATCAGAAATCATTATTCCTTTGGGAACGCCATCTCCGGACCATATAAATTGTTTTCGGTAGAAGTTATCGGAATCGGGATACCCCGGGTCGGAACGTCGATTGAAAGATGTTTCAAGGAGCGTGGTCGTGTCCGCACCTGTCTGGTCTGTGAATATTCCGTAAATATAAATGGTTCCGTCGCTTGCAGTAGTCACAAACTCAGTCTGAAATCCGATTGTATATATTTCGCCCGTGACTGGCTTTATATCTCCGAAATTGTAAATGATTTTATTGTAAGCAGTCTGCGTCCGGGTGTCGCGGGAATCAAGAAGCAAATTTCTTCCTCCGACGACGAGAGTGTCAATATCGTTTTTCGCTTCGTCCCAGGCAGTTCGTTCGTCGGCTTCTATATGGCGGTCCGTGTTGTCCATATGTTCATCTAACAAATTTTTTGTAATCTCAGTTTTATCATTTACCTCGTTGACGGCGCTAACCATCGTTGTTTTATTGTCGGTTGTAAGTTGGGCGATATCGCCAAGTGAGTTCGGCGCGGAAGTATATGGAACGTATGACGTGTCGGAGATAGAACGCAGCTGAATCATTGGGCGGAAGATGAGGTTATCCGCTGTGTACCCTTCCATAATTTTTATACTGATATTTAAGGAGATATAGTCGGCGTTTGGCCTGTATAAAGTGATGCCATTTCCGTATTCTTTGTGATATATGGCGCTTTGATTGCTGAGTGTCTTTTTTAGATATTTTAATTCTGTGTAATAAGTTGTATCAGAGCCGGCAGACGGCGTTCCTGTGTACATAAATTCACTGTTGACAAGTTTGGCCGTGTCAACGATGTTGATAAGTAATCCGGCGTTAGCCGTGGCGGTACCGTTAACGGTTACGCTTCCATCTGAATTTACCGTAAAGGTAACGCCGTTTACGGTGGTTGTATTTGCAGTATTTCTCAGCAAGTTTTTATAAGTGTGATTCGCGATAAAATGAATGGCTTTTTCCTGCTCATTGTTTTTGGCGGTATTTTCATCCATTTTTATGATTAAATCGTCGATTGCGGACTTTTTGTCTGTTTCCAGCGTGTTTTTGTCGCATGGATGTTTTTGAACAGAGATGCGGAACGGAATGGTAGATAAGATGGATTCGCCGTCATACATGACGATTTTGGCCTCCGCCGTACCGGAAGCATATAAGATATCGCTGTCTAATGTCAGAGAAATTACATTGCCGGATACGGTGCAGCAATTTTCTTTGATAAAGCTGGAATGGTCGCCGCGGTGTCCTTCCAGCCGGATTTTAATATTGTTTGATATAGGATAAGGCTGTTTGTTGTAAAGCAGAGCAAATTCGACGGTTCTTGTCATGTTGTCGCCCTGCTGGGCTTTAATGACTTCGTAAGAAGCGGGAGAGTAGAGGTCAATCTCTACTCTCTTTATAATGTGTTTCATAGTAAGGTCTCCTTTCATAAAAAAGAATCTGCTTATTTTGCAGATTCTTCTTCGTTTTCTTTATTTTTCACAGCTTCTTCGTATGTCTGCATATCTGATACGAGCTGGCTTTGGTTGACCAAATGGATTTCATGATAGATGTCTTTTAAAATGTAGTCCAGTATTATCGCCGGCAAATTTGAGCGGTTAATCGTAGCAATAAGCTCTTTTTTTACTTCTTCAATTTGTAATGCGATGGGTTTTTCCATGTTATTTTTCTCCTATCATATTTTTTTCTAAGTTTTCAATTCTCTTGAGCAAAGATTGATTTTCCTTGTAAAGCTTTTGAATCATGTGTGTATTCCAAGAGATGAACTCGGAATATCGCAGTCCCATCGGGTCGTTGATGCCGCAGTAATCTTCACTGCCTGACGAATCTGACATTTGAACAAATCCTGCAAAATCTTGCGTTGTAAATCCGTTATTTAACAAAGAATCTCGTACATTTTGCGCTTTAAAGCCGAAGTGAAACCGATTTGACGTTCCGTTATTATATTTAAAGGCATACGGCTTTAAATCCATATATGCGCGTTCAAATCCGTCAAGTGATTTAAAAGAGTTCTTTAGGCGTTCATCTGAATCTATGGTAATTGCATGTGGGGCAGATATTTTTGTTCCTCTGATTCTTAAGGGGAGTTTGCCGCTTCCAACAAAAATCTGTTCATCTTTTGAATCGTATCCAAGAGAATGGTATTCCGTGTCTGAAACTAACAACATAAATTCTTTTCCGACAATCGTTCCATTAGCATCAAGTCTAAAATCATGGTTGTATGTATCCGGTCTTGCATCCATTGCAAAGGATATACCTTTGTAACAATCTATATTGTATGAAAAAGTAGTATTCTTATGAAAAAATACATAATTTTCAAAAAATGTGTCAAAATCAGGATCATTACCGCCAAGAAATAAACCGTCACGACAGTAAATACTACTCTTTTTTATCCTGGCAACTACACGAGGAGATGAATCTGTATCTTTTAGTACAATTTTATCTGTAACTTCAATTCTGTTTGCATTTAATATTCCTGTCGTTATAAGATTGGCATTTATAGAACCCGTTGTAATATTACTTCCGTTAATCTGCGTTGTTCCATTGCCAGACAAATCTTCAAAGCTGACCAGACCGTTAAATTTAATTTCTTGCGCGCTTGCTTCGATTACGCTGCCGTCTTCTTTGGTAACAGAGAGCTTTAGATTTGCTGAGGTATCTTTGTTTTCAACAGATAAATTGATTTCTTTGGGTAAATTTGGAATGTAAGAGGAATCTATTTTTATTCCCTCGTCTAAATATAATGCCGTTGCATGGATGCCACCCTTAAAAAATCCGGCGCCGTCTTTTGTAATTTTAAAATTATTGCCAATCATCAGGCCGTTTTTGCCTAAATAAATTCCGCGATTATTCTCAAATACAGAATTGTAATCGGCGGTCGAAAGTGCATTTTCAGAAATATAAAAATTCGCTATTTTCCCGGAATTGGTAGCAATAAGTTCATTTGCAGTCACATTTCCTTCAATTGCTAATGTCTTGTTTTTATAGGTTAACTTTCCGCCGGCATAATTAAACGTGCCATTCGTCAAGTCTAACATACTTCCGGTTTTCTTTTCCGTGTCATAATTAGCGGATTGAATAATACCGTTTTTAATTGTAATTCCTTCTCCCGTAATCTCTACGGAACCGCTTTGATTACTGATGTACATTTTTTCTGACGCGACCATTTTTCCCACAATATTTTCCGCAATAATTC
Source organism: uncultured Roseburia sp. (assembly GCA_947383215.1). Taxonomy (GTDB): domain Bacteria; phylum Bacillota; class Clostridia; order Lachnospirales; family Lachnospiraceae; genus Roseburia_C. The sequence goes on along the minus strand of CANDCP010000009.1, from coordinate 69,038 downwards.
CGTATGCATTTACTTCGTTTGCTCCTTCTGTTTTGGTGGGATCGACGACCTGTATTTCTCCGACCGCCATTGCGACGCTTTTCCAGTTGTCTTCAGTCAAATACATGCCGTTGCCTGTAATCCGAAGCTGTTTTTCTCCGTAGAATCCTTCGTCGTCCATACGTTTGCAGAGGATTCCGGATTGTGTAATCGTCACCTCATTGCTGTCGTTGTTGGCCAGCATGGTTTTCGCCGCGTTCAGTCCGTTGTGGTATATTTCCTGCACGGCATTTTGCGCCTTAAAGCCTTGTTTTGCCTGAAGGACCGTGGAGGGGTAGCTTGTGGCAATGCTGCCTGCCTGTGAGAGCACGCTCTGCAAATCGCTCATAGAGCCGTCCACAGATTCAATCTGCTCCGAGAATGTCACCTGTATTTCGGAGGCGGATTCCCCGTTAAAGTCGATGCCGATTAAGCGGAGCTTTAAGATTTCGTCTTCGGTGCGGATTCGGATATAGTTAAAGAGCGCGAATTTGTCGTAGAGCGGTTCAAATTCCGGGAGTGCAAAAAGATTATTCAAAGAAGTAGATACCGTGCGCTGAAGCATACAGGCTTTTTTCGCCTCTTTTTCGGCGGCTTCGATCAGCTCTTTTGCTTTAGCGATGCATTCGGAAGTGGTAAGTCCGTCAGAAATATAGTTGCTGTTGGTATAAGTGTCCTCGCGGCGGTATCTGCAAAATTCCAAAAATAATTCTTCGCCGAGACGCCGCCTGAAATCGTAGTCGGTCTGGAACTTCCGCTGCTCGTTTTCAATCTTTTTTATGTTATCCAAAATCTCGTTTACCTGCCTCTGCCGGACGTCGATCAGTCCGGGGTTCGGAAAGTTTGCATCCGGCTTTGGATTGGACAAGATTTTCATGCGCCAGAAATATGTGTTATATAAAGCTTCTTTTGTCGTGTCATTGTTTGTAAAATGGGATTTGACGCTGTTATTGCCCGCGGAATCGGGCGTGATACCCATGCCGGATAGAATGCTGATACAGGAATTGTATCCTTCATAGAAGGACTTTAGACGGTTGAGAGAGTACCGATTAAAATACGCCCTCATTTCCGTTTCACTCATATCTGCAACGTCGAAATTTATGTCGAGCATAGAGTCGCTTGACAGCGCTTTTTCGATTTTTTGCTTTGCAAAATTTAATTCATCGTCGTTTATGGTTATTTTGACGGGAGAGACGCTGGAAGCGTCCATCGGGTAGACATCGGTGTTGTCGCTGCGATTGGTGATTTTAAATTTTCCGCTCCATGTTCCAGTTTTGTTTTTGTCTGGATAAGAATAGGAGGCCGTTTGGTCGATCAGTTCCAGGTCAAATCTGGAATCCAGGAAAATCTTTGCATACGCGATTACATTGTTGGTAACGCCGCTGAATAAATCGCTGTTATAGTTGTTTAGGGAGGAAACGGCGACCGAAGAATCTTTTAGATTTGAGCATACTTTGCGATACTGTTCTTCGGCCGTGGTTTTCGAGATGTTGACCGTCGGCATCATGGAGGATTCAAAATATTCCAGCAGATCATATTCTATGCAAAGCCGCTTATAAATTCCCATTGTGTCAAACATGACATTTGCATAGTCAAACGGAAGCGTCTTCTGCGAGAGCATGCACAGCTCTTTGTCCGGTTTGGAGATATCAATATACCAATACGGATTTGCGGTATAGGATGAGATGTCGGCGTGATTCGTATGAATTTTGTTTTCTTTGCAGACGCTTAAGACGAGCGCCGCGTCAAGCTCCGACGTTATTTTTAATTTGATCGCACCGTTTAAAAAAGGCTCCATACCGTTGTCTCCGTAATATGCATTCTGCGTTATCTCGGAGGATAGATCTTTTTGATATTCCTGAATCTTTTGTACTAATTCGTTCGACATGTCTTTGAACTGGAAATCGGCAAATTGATAGATATAATTCGAGCCGTTCATATTTGCAGCGCGCACCATATCCGTAATGGTATCGTCGCCGCCTTCTATGCGGAAGCAGTTTTTTACGTTATCCTTGTTGCTTGAGATCGTGATTTCGTTTGCCAGCTTATTTTTGGAGAGAAAGACGTTCGTGTCTTCTCCGATACAGCTTCCAAGGATGGTGTTGCCGGGATAGACAACCTTGTAGGAAACGGTATTGGTAGTTCCGGTGGAGTAAGAATTGCGCAGTCTTACATAGAAGGCGTCCAAGGTATCTATCACTTTAGACGTTGTGATGTAGGGAACATCTCGGAGATGTTTACGGTTTGCATCGTAGAAATGGCAGGTTACGGAGCCGTTGCTGTTTGAGAGTCCTGTAATTTCAAAAATGTTCCCGCATCTTATGAATGCGCTTTGCTCCACGGCGGTAAGCGTTATGCTTCCCTCATATTCTTTCGTGTTTTGAATGGTATATTCGCACAGGTTATAACAGTTGACGGTGCGCGATATGGTATCGAAGACAAAGATCACGTTACTTTCTTTTGCGACTGTGCCGGTCAGAAAATCGTAGACGGTTTCGCCGTCGGCGGTGTATGTGCGCTGAAAGGATGAGGAGAGCTCCGGTTTGCTTTCCTCGTCTAAAATGACGTATGGCGTGATATAGCCGAGGCTCCAGTGAGGAGCCTTATCGGCAAGCACGCGGTGTAAAAGAGAGTGCGCGGGGTCGCCCGGATCATAAAATACAGTGGGGATAAAATTGCCGTGCGCGTCAAAGTCGCGACTGTTGTAATCCGTGCGTTCCATTGTTGTAGCCTCGTCGTCATTGACATGGAAATCGTTGAGGTAAATCTGACCAAGCTCTGTTTCGAGCGAGACGCCCTGCACGGACTTTACGGTTTGCGCGTTGTCCGCATAGCTGACCGAGATTTCGTATCGGCCGAAATTTCTGACTTCCACGATTTTTAAGTCCGTCAATTCCTGCCAGATACCGCACTCGATATTATCGGCGTATTTTGGAACGTCAAAGCTGATTTCATCCAGGCCGTTTCCGACTAAGGAAAGATTAAAATTCGTGAAGCGGCCGATTGGGCCGATTACGTTTCCGGCCCGGTTCATAAGCAAGAGAGACGGCGTCTCTATCTTGTCTGTGTATTTGTCGATTTTGATAATTTCACATGGTTTTTTCATTATACAATCACCCTCCTTGGTTCTCGGTATTGGACGGTAAGGTTTACGGATGCGGGAGCGCCTTCCCGGGAGGTATCCGCTTTTATAATATTTTCCCCGTTTACAAGACGCAGGAAATACCAGTTAAACTTGTCCGGCGCGCTTAGGCCGGTGATGATATTCGAATCGCAATTCATGGTAATTTCACCGTTGATATTCAGTTTGGTTTCCTTCCCGACGGATAAATTCTGCATAGAATCGCTCTCATTGTAGATGGAGAAAGCGCCGTTTGCGTTTATTTTTATATACGGAAGGATGTATGCGCTAAGGTCGCTTTGGACATGAATGCGCATAGGGGAGCTAGATTTTACTGTTCCCGAGCAGGTTAATAGCTCCGAAAATCCGTACCCGCAGTCGGAGGTGGCCGTCAAGTCAAATCCGGCGGTCTGTCCGCTAATCTGGTGCGGAGTCATATTAAAATATACCCGGTAAAAGATATCTTCGTACCCTTCCTGGTCAAACTGCAGCCAGCGGTAGCCGTTTTGTCCGAGAAGCCATTGCGCGACGGCCCGCTCTTCATACTGGTTGAAGTACAAATTCTTGTGACAGCTTGGATTTTTGGCAATCGAAAAGTTCCAGACAAGAACGGAGTCCATCTGGGAATTGTAGAATGTAAATCGGTCGCGCCCCGGCGTTTTGACGGAATTGACAGTGATTTCACCGCCGGAGGCGGTTTGGGGCTCTGCGTCGAAGGTGCAGACAATAAGCCCCAAATCGCTGGCGCGTTGGTTGTTGAATAAAAAATCGGTTGCAAACATAGGATTTCCTCCTTATATGGTAAGATTGTTCAGCCGTCGGCGGTATTCGCATGTGAGAGCGTCGAATTGTTTTCGTTTTGTCTCATATTGCCCGCGCAGCTCTTTTAATTGTCGGGTCAACGTTTCGTATTCCGCTTTGGAATCCTGCAGTTGAAGCAGTGTCTCGCGAAGCAGGGCATTTTCCTGTTTCAGTCGAATGTTGTTTTGTGCAAGTATCTTATTAATATCCTTATTTTTTTGAAATACCATAAGCGTCTCCTTTTTCCTTATTGAATTTTTTGAACGTCAAGTCTCGAACCGCCGTATATCCGGTCGACAGACACGCTTTGGATTGCCTTTTGCACCTTGGAGCTTGTCTTAATTGCCGTCAGGAAGTTTTCCGGATCCGTGACATTTGGAAGCGTAAAGTTAAAAGCGATATCGCCGTATTGCGCCTGATTTTGCATAACTGCGGTCTGCGGCAGGCCGTTTGCGGTCGGCATGGATGTAAGCTGCCGCAGCTGCGGCGACATATCGTCGGTGAGGGCGCGCAGATTCTCTACGCATTGGTTGAGGCTGTCGCACATCGCTTCGGTTAAAATAGTTTCGCCGCGTCTTACGCTGACAATCGCGTCGTCGCCGTTTTCCCGGATCCCCTGTTGGATCGAGGCGGTGGAAACTACGGTTCCGCCCTGGCTGAATCCCGGGAAATGAATGCTGTGCAGTTTTTTGTACAGCTTTCCTTTTTTGGTAGAGTCGTCGTAAGTAACGCCCAGCAGCTTGGCAAGCTCTTTTTGCTTTTGAGTCTTTAAATATTTATTCTTGTATTTTTTTAAAATAATCTGATTGACATCTGAATAGCTTTCTTTCGGTTTTTTGGCATCCGAGAGATTGGATTTGACGTATTCCTCCGCAAGTTCCAGTTTTGTCTTTTTCTTGTCGATTGTCTTTTCTAATACCGATATTTGGCCTGCATTTAAAGGAGAAAACTCACGCCCTGTTCTGTCTTTTTTGGACCAAGGTTCCTCTTTTACAGCGGGACGTTTGTTTTCGGAAGATGAAATTGCCGCAGGAGCGGGATTATTGATCAAGACATTATGGTTTTTTTGCGAGTTCTGCGCGTCTGGTTTTGTACCGCTTTGCGCGCCGGCAGCCTGTTCTTTTTGCGCAGCCGTTTCTTTAGTAGAATCCTGTACCGTTTTATCTCCGGAAATGGGATTTTGTATGGTATAGCCATAGTTCTTTGCAATTTCAGCCAGGAATGTAGAAATCTGGCCGGTGTTGCTGTTGGCGATATTTAAGCCTTCCCTTACCAGATTCATAAAATCATCCGTCTTTTTCGTGGAGATATCTTCATATTCCTGATACAGCTTATTCAGCATTTCTTCCTGATCGGAAATGAATTTGTCGTATTCCGTTTCCCGAAGGTCTTTTTGTTTTTCATTCAGTTCAACCTGAAGCTTTTGCAGCTTTGCAAGCCCCTCCTGCGAGGTATCGCCCGAGTAGGCGGCAATTCGCTTTTTCAGCCGGGAAATATTCTCTGTCTTTTCACTGATGGATTTCTGGTAAGAGTGAAGGTCTTTTTCAGCCTGAAGAGATTCCTTTTTCGCGGAAATCAGGTTATTGAGCGCATCCAGCTCGGCCTGATATTTTTCTTTCATAAAATCGGAAATGGCGGTTTCCAGGTCGTAGGTACTCTTGATATCTTCCTGCCATTTTGTGTAGACCTCGTTAATTTTAGCGTCCAGATCTTCCATAGAATTGAAGGTTAATTCGCCGTCGCTTAGCGAGCCGGATTCTTTTATTTTCTGCAGCTTTTGGAACATTTCGGCGTCATTGTCCTGTTTTTCCTTTGCCGCGTAATAATTTGCCGAGAGGGAGCCAAGGTTTGCAAGTCCGGCCTCTGTAAATTTGCCGGTATCTTCGTCAAAGTTTTTCTCATGCGCAATCAGGCTTCTTAGCATATCCTGTTCGGAGGTCATTCTGTCGATTGCGTCGGAGATACTGTAAAACTCGTCAAAATAGAGCTCATTTATTGCGTTATTTAACTCGTAAGTCTCCGTTTTGCATTCTGAGATAGAGGCGGTCAGCTGCTCTATCGTATCCACGGCTTCATACCATTCGTCGGTTCCGAACGCAATATTGGAGAGGTTTTTCGTCAGCGCTTCTTTTTGGGCGGTCAGCGTCGCAAGCTTTTGCTGATTCATGGATTTCTTTGCGTCATAGAATGAGCGGTTCGCCTTTCTGCCGGAAGCTTCCGTCTCAGAAATCTGGTTGTCGATCGCCCCGGTCTGGTGATTTAGAAGCGAAACTTTTTTGTCGTACTCGTCTGAGATATTGTGAAACTGCTCTAAGGCAAACTCCTTTTTTTCTTTTAACGACGTCTCGCGGAACAGTTCTGCGGTTTCCTTATCAGAAGTCAGAGCCTCTAAGCGCGCGTTATAGTTTGCGCATGCCTTATAAAGTTTTCCGTTGTCTGAGAGTTTTGAGGCCTGTTCTAAAAGCTTGGGAGGAATCGGTTCGCCATTTTTCGTATACTTCTTTATCTTTTTTAGGAGCGCTTTATTTTTCTTTGTGCTTTTAAATTCATTGAGCGTTGACTTCGCCCTATCGAACCGCTTCGTATCCGTGGCAACGGCCTTATTGTATGCGTTTTGCCGCTTGTCAAGATTGGAAATCTTATCGTCGATCAGAGAGTTCTTATCCGAAGAGGAGGAGGCGTTCGCTATTTTGGCGTCTGTCTGCTCATCCTGGCTATCATATTTTTCGATTTTCTTTTGCGCCGTTTCCTTTGCAAGCGCGGCGGCGGCTTTGGCGTTTTCCATAATCTCCTGCTTTAATTTATACATGGAAGTCTTATTGTCATTGATTTGTTTGTCATAGTCGTACCATGCGTCAGAACCCTTTTCAACGGTTTTTTGAAGATTTTTAAGTTCCTTGTTTTGCTGTTGGATATATTTAATTTGCGAGACATTCTGATTGTTCATGGAATTATAATTTCTGACATTGGCAGAGCCGCCGAAGCTTTCTTTTAAGCTAATCCATGCGCTCAGACGGTCGTTTTTGCCAGAGGCCTTCTCGGCGAGGTTTTGGTAGCGGCTGATGTTTAATTCCAACTTTGCCTGCGTCAGCTCGGTCTGCGTTTTCTTTAAATCTCCAAGCGCCTTATCGCAGGCAAGCGCTTTTTCATACCAGGTCTGGTAATCTTTAATTTTCTGTTTTAGGACGGGATCAGACACTTCCGAGATATCTATGCTGCCGTCCCGCACTTTAGCGGCCCATGTCTCATCCAGATTCACCGCGTTCGCCTTGTCCATATAGGTACGGTACGCCTGTTGCTGTGCATCGATCTGTTTGGTTACGATATCGAGAGTATCTCCGTACGCTTTTGCGCGTTTATTAGCCGATATAAAAGTGTTTTCGGCCAGTTTTTTTGCCTTGTCAAAGGCCGAAGAGAGGCGGGAGAGGAGCGTTTCAACAAAGTTAAAGGTTTCGGCCGTCTCGGTCTGGGTCTGGGAGGAGGCGGCGGAAGGAGCCGGGGATTTGGGAGAAGCAGGCGCTTTGGGCTTTTTTTCTTGGAACTTTATACTGGATATATCTTCTTTGACTTCATTAGGATGTTTTTGCATTTCATTTGCAATATACAGTGCCTGGCTGGAATTTCCACTTGCCACCGCCTTATCATATTCAGCCTTTAAACCAGCCAGTCGGCCGATGGATTTGCTTGTGATGCCAGCGGCTTCAGCAAGTTCGAGAAGGGCGTCGACGTCTTCCATGCTGGAGAGAGAAGTCTGCCCGCAAAGGTATTTCTGTACTTGAAGATAAGCAAGTTCTTCACTGTAAGAGCCTGCTTCGATGCCTGCCAGAATAAATTCGGATTGTTCCAGAAAAGTAGCGTCTGAAAGTTGTTTTGAATATTGCGCAAGGTAATCTTTTTGTGCGGCAAGTTGTGAGTTCTGTCCTGCAAGGGCTTTCTGTACGAGTTCCTGTGCGTTTTCAACATGAAGTTCTTCAAGCAGCTTTGCAATCGTATCCGCAGTCTCGTCATTCAAGTTTTCTAAGGTATCTGTACTGTAAAGATAGGAAGATGCCACATCGTTAAATGCTTGTTGCACTTCATCTGCCGTTGAATCGGAGGCGGTTAGGATGGCAAATAGCTCCTCCAGCTCAGAAGTGTCAAAATTCTCCAGCCCGCTAAAAGCGTCCGTAAGGCCGGATAGCATATCGGTATCGACATTTTCAAGCGTAAAGCCGTCGGCAGTAAAAATTTCCTGATATGCGCTTCCAAGCGATTCAAAGACGGGCGCCACCTCTTTTTTTATTTGCGCTACGGTATCTACAATGGAGGTTTTGGGTTTTTTGGTCAATGCCTGCTCGTATGCTCGAATTGCCGATTCAGCGTCTCTGCATCCATAGGTGACTTCGGCCCACAGTTCAATCTGTTCCTCGTTGAAATCCTCGGTATATTTCGTGAGTTTTTTATTTTCCTCTGGGTCAAATTCATAAAAATTGGAATCGATCTGTTTTACTTCATTTCCGCGATTGCGGGCCATATCGACGGCCAGCCGTGAGGTGCCCGCATCCGTTAAGAGGATACTGTCTAAGGAGTTTTGCAGTTTGTGTTTTGCCTCTTCCTCATTTCCAATAATCGGGGTCAGGTCGATGGTCAGATTAAGAGTGTTTAACAGATCCTGTAGTTTGTCGGCGACGGGAAGGACATCTAAGTCCCCCTGTTCAAAAGACATCATTTTTGAAATCAGCTTTGTAGCTTCTGTCCTGTACTCTTCGGGGATTTGCATAAGCGGGTCAAGAATATTTTTTTGGATATAGTCTTCGTAATTGGCAGCGGTTTGAGGCGGCTCTTCAAGTGAGGACCAGTCGATGGACGGCACAATTGTGTCTACAAGTTTCTGCATTGGCGCAGAGATATATTGATAATCATAAGACTGTTTCGTCCATACCTGAAGATTTGCCGTCATTTGTGCATAGTAGCTGCGGTTGATTTGTTTCTTTTCTTCGATACTTTGTTTGAGTCCGGCGACGGATGCCTGGTAGCTTCTGTTTTCTGTTTCCATAAAGGCGTCGTACTGCTTTTGCGCCTGTGCAAGCTGTTTTTCTGTTGCAGAGATGATTTCAATGTTGTGGCCATCTAGTTTATATTCCGCCCCGGCCGCGTCCAGGGCTTTTTGCATTTCAGAGCCATATTTGTAAAAATCGTCAGGCTTAAAGTGAAAGACGCCTTCCGGATTTTGAAAATTGAAGTTCACTAAATAGTGGTTATTTTGAAGCTCATTAAGCTCTGATTCCATAGTTTCAATATCGTCGATGTTTTCGCCGACAGAGGCGGCGACGCTTCTTGCGACATCATCCAGGTTGTCGATGAGGGTTTGATCGGCCAGCAGTTGTTCTGTCTCTAACAGGCCGTTTAGTTTTTCCTTTGTCTCCTCGGCATTTTTGCCGATATCAAGGAGGGCGTTGCCCTGGTTGTCATATCCGTTGATTAATTGCGGGAAAAGCTCGGCAAGTTCTTGTGAGATAGAAATATATTCCTCATAATCTTTTTCAGACAAGGTGAGGTTATTGGAGAACTGGTCGACGCCTTCGCTTAATTCAAGGAAGCGTTTGCGATTTTCCGCAATCGTTGAGGAGGCTTCTTTCAGCCTATTCTGGGATTCATTAATGGTATTCTGGGCTTCTTTGCCTGCTTCCTTTGCTTTTTCCACGCGGTGGATTAGATTGTCAATGGCGGTGATAACGGTGGAGACAGCGAAAGAGAGAAACAGGCCGGAGACAATATTTCCGATTGCGGCAAGGCCTTTATAAGCTGTCTGGGTTGCTTTTGCTGCGACAATATTTTGGTTTTGTGCTTTTGTCAAAGCGCGCAGGGCGTCGACATTGCCGTTGCAGGCTCTGGCCTGTTCAATGGCTGCTGCAGAGCAGCCGTTCATGGTTCTGGCCCATGCTTGGTTAGGATCGGAGCCGGACTCAATAAGGTTTATATAATTTTCGATTGCTCGAATATCGCTTTTGTTTATACCTTTTCCGAACAGAGAATAGAATAAAGTTTGTCCACTGGCGAGATCTTCCTTGATGGCGGAAAAATCTTTGTTAAATAAGCTTAGTGATTTGATGGCGCCAGACGATTCGTCTTTGATGGTTTTGAATATCAAGCTATTTACTTACACTTTGTGAAGGTGTATAATTATAAATAAAATCCAGGAGGTATGAGAAATGGAAAAAGACATTTATTTTTGTGATCACTGTAGGAATCCTTATGATGTTGAACCTGATAGTACGGGAGCATATATATGCCCGAAATGTCATAAAAAGATGAGTTATTGGATAACTGAAATATTTGACGAAACGGGAAAATATATACGAAGCGAAGTAAGAGAACAGCCAAAACCAAGTTATGATATGAAATATATCACAACGGGCGTGCCGACGATTGAATGTCCATACTGCCACTCAACCAATACGAAGAAGATTTCCGGGTTTAGCAGAGGCTTTGCGGCCGGGTTGCTTGGCCTTGGCTCTTCCAGTCTGGGAAAACAGTGGCATTGCAACCGTTGTGACAGTGATTTTTAAATGCATAAGAATTAATATTTGCCAGTCGGTGTTAAACGGCTGGCATTTTTGCCGTCTCTTTTTTCCCTGCCGGCAAAACAGGCCACAAGTGTGCATATGTCTGCAAAAGAGGACAGACAAATGATTTCAGGCATGCACTGCCTTCTAGCCCCGACTTTACCTTTCTGAATATATGAGCTATATCCAGATTCCCATTAAAGTCTGTGAACCTTCTTCTTAAACATGATAGAACAGAATTCATTCTATACGATATGATTTTAAGAAGCTTGGCTGCGGATTTTCCTGGCTTAACTTTTTTACTGTACCTTGGGCGTTACCCCTTGCCCCTGTCTTGTCGCCATGGCAGGTTAGTAGTTAAGCGTACGGATTACCCCGGACCCAAATCATTAAGAGCCGCACGAAGCGTGCCAATTTCGGTTGTTTCCTTACGTGGTCCAAAACATGACAAATGTCACGGAAAACAGACCACCGCCTGTTCTTTCGAAGATTTTTCTTCTCATTCAAGTCGCCTTTGGAACAGGGTAGGCATATTCGAATTACAATTCAAAACCGCTCCACGCACATGCGCAAAGCCAGTCGGCTGAGCCGTCTGTCGCTGCTTTTGCAGCGTCCTGTTTTGCTTATACGGTTGTGAATCGTAATATTTTAATAGCATAACAGCGTTTTGTTATGACCTACGTTTGGATTTTTGACTGCGATTCCTGTAAAGAGTACGGGGAGGAGGCCAAACTTATTGATAATGGCGTCAATCGCAGTAATCAGACTGGTTTGAATGCTTTGGAATCTGGTTGCAACGGAAGAATCCGTGATTGTTTTGGCAAGGGACTTGTAGGCGCTTTCAAACTGTGCGGTCTTTCCGGTATAAGTGTCCAGCAGGGCTTCATTTGCCTGCATGGAATTGCCGATGCCGGAGAGTGTAGTGATCATGGAAGAATCGGCCGTTCCATTTGCAAGTCCGTCCATTAGCTTGTTCATGTCGGCGTTGTAGTCTTCCATTCCGCTGATCTTTAAGGCTTGTTTTTGCTGTGAAGCGGAGAGCTGTTCCCAGATTTCGGAGATTGCTTTTAGTGTGTCGTATGTGTAAGTCAGACTGTCCATATTTGTAGGAAGGGACAGTTTTTTCCCGGTCATGTCGGAAATATACTTCTGTAATTGTTCCATAGAGGAAATATTAGAAGCCGCGTTGTCGAAAGCGGAAAGAGCCGCGGTCATGCCGGAGATATCGTCTGCGGCGAGATGGAACGTATCCATCAGAGCAGAAATGCTTTTAACAGCGGAATCACCGTTCATTCCGTTTAGTTTGGAATAGAGGGCAGAAATTTCCGCAAGCTTGGCGGAATCATTAAATCCATACCCCATCTGTGCCCAGGCGGATGTCTGCTCAATTAAAGAGGAGACGGATAAGCCGAGTTCCACGGCTGTATGGTTTGCTTCTTTTAGAAAATTTTCGTACGTTTTCTGTGTTTCATTTGTGGTCTGATAGAGGTTTCCCATGGCGGTGTCAACTTCTTTGACAGAATTTGCCATATCAGACAGGGTACTTTTTGCTTTGTCTGCAAAGTTTTCCCCAAGAATGGTGGAAAGATAATTACTCATTCATTTGTGCTCCTTTCGTTGTGTTGGCGGGGATGGTCCCCTTGATTGGTTGAAAAGTTGGTAAGGGAGGGTTATTCCCCAAGTTTATAAGTTCTATATTTCAATTCTCTTTGTATATACATTCATCAAATATGAAATGAAAATGGATATTCTAAACTGATTATTGATGAAGGCTCTAAAAAAGAATTGAAGATTGAAAACAGAAATAAATTAGGGTAGTTCTGTTCTCAAGCCTTAATTCTTAGATTGAATTTACAATGCCGATTGCTTCTAACTGGCCGACAACTGCCGACGCTGTCTCGTCGTTTAGATTTTTGAGTGTATCAGGAGGAAGGCAAATGCGAAGCATTTTTCGAAATGCCTTCCTACGAAATGCCGCCGAACCAAAGGGTGAGGGGGCGGCACCAAAGAGCTGTACAGAAAAGAAGCGGCCACCTGATTGAAAGCTTCCTGTACGTTTTCAGCGGACGCCGTCGGGCTAGCCAGCGTGGCAAAGAGATCTTCCACCGCCGAGGTGTCAAGTCCTTCTATTTTTTCCAGTTCGTTTTGCAGCGTGGGGATCACGTCGCCGACAGCATTTTCCAGAGTGAAGCCGTCCGCGGTAAAAATATTTTCGTAAGCGGACTGCAAGGAACTCAGCGCAGGCGCAAGATCCTTTTGGAGATTTTTCGTAGCTCCTGCAATGTCGAGTTTTGGAGTGAAGCCTTCGATTTCCTTCTCTTCGTCGGCGAGCGCGGAAACCTCCTCGATAAATGCCTGCATAGAAGTTGTTTCACCATCCAGCATCAAATCCATGCCCTCAATCTGACTTTTTAAATTCGGGAAGGCGCTTAGGGCGTCCTCTGTCAGCGTACCGGCTTTGGACATTTCAAGGAGTTGTTCTTTATTTTTTGCGAAATCACTGGTGTTGAAGAGAGAAGAAAACTGCATGGAATTCCACTTGTTTTTATCGGTATATTCGTAGATCAGGCGAATATGATCTTCAATTTTTTCATAGCATTCCAGTGCATCATTCTCTTCAGGTAACAGTGTCTGATTATTTTTTTGTTTTTCAAGGGCCTGTTTGTATTCCGGCTTAAGAGCCTGCCTTTTTTCTTCCAGGTCCGAAAGAGATGTATTTATGTCGGCTTTTAGAGCGCGGATTTCTTCCGTATAAGTGTCAAAGTCATATTCCAAAAATTCAATTTCACTAGCGTCCAGGTTTTTGCGGTCTTTCAGCTTTTCTTCAGTTTCGTTTTGTTTATTATTAAGAACCTTAAGCTGCGCCAGATTTCCGGAAATATCGTTTTCTCCTTCAGAGACGGTGATAACTCCGTTTTGTTTGGTACGTTCCACTTTTTCGTCAATATCATCACTGGAAATATCATAAGAGCCATATTGTTTGTCATAAGCGTCCACCGCTTTGGCGGCGGCTTCCCTGCTGGCTTTTTCCAGGTCATTTTCAGCGATATCGCGCTGAATTTCAAGTTCTTGTGTGATAGCCTGAAGCTCTTCCAACTGTCCTTTTTCTGCGTAGGTCAGATTGCCCTTTGCCTGAAGTTCTGCCATGGCAGTTTTATTTTCTTCTAGTTTGGAATTGATATCGTCTAAATTGGATTTTGCCGAGCCATAGGAGGAGACGGCGTCTCTCATTTCCTCATTGGCGATTTTTACACGGTTAGCATAGTTACTGATACTTTCCACAACCTTAGAACCTACAAAGAAAAGTAGACCGACGGCAGCTCCCTGCAAGGCGGAGCCAAGCATCTGCATCCCTCCGGTTAACAGTTTGGATTTTAGACCGGCGGTTTGCATGGAGTTGTTGGCAGCGTCCTGCGCCGCCTTGGCTTTTTTGTTGACCTCTGCAAACTCCTCCATGGATTTGGCGGAGTTTTGGGTTTCGATGGCATAGTTTTGCATCCATTTGGATTCGCTTCCATATTTGTTACTGAAATCAGAATCGGACATCCCGTCAGATAAATTCTGTGTCATATTTAAGTATTGTTTGTACTTGTTCTGCATATCAGCTTCTGGGATTGAAACCACGTCATGTTTAAAATCCTGCGTTCCGTTCCACAGCGTTTTTAAGCTGTTTGCGGACATCGTCTGTTTGATTTTCCCAAAGTTTGCAGTGAGATTGGTAAATGCCCCGTTTTCCTTTTCGAAGTTCAATACCGGCTAACGGTTGCTTTTTGTGGGGAAAGCGAATATAATAAAAAGAAAAACGGGAGGAATGACGTATGGATACAAGGATTCGATATTGTAAAAGGTGTGCCAATTTTATAGGTGAGTTTGGTGATGATCACTATGATAAGTGCCCAAGGTGCGGGTACCCCGGGGGGGGGATATGTCCCGGATGAGCTTGCAAGAGTATGGATGATTGCGAAATATAAAAAGGAATGTGAAGAATTTTTAGACGAGCATGTCCGATCCCAGCCGGAGTATGATAAGGAGATGGATGAGAAGGTGCAACAGATGGTGAGAGAACAGGTGGAAGAAGACCGCCGGAATTACCGGCCGACTTTTGCTTACAATGGCGTTTCCTGTCCGTACTGCCATTCCTCCAACACAAAGAAGCTGTCCGGCTTTGGAGTCGGTTTTTCTGCCGGTTTGCTTGGCCTTGGCTCTTCCAAAATTGGAAAGCAGTGGCATTGCAAGAGCTGCGGGAGTAACTTCTGATGGTTTTTGTGGGGAAAGCGAATATAATAAAAGGAAAAACGGGAGGCAAAGTGTATGGATAAAAGGATTCGATATTGTAAAAGATGCGCTGATCATTTTGCTGAATTTGATGATGATCACTATGATAAGTGCCCAATGTGTGGATATCCGGGGTGGGGGTATGTCCCGGATGAGCTTGTAAGGGATTGGATGGTTCCACCGCATGAGAAAGAATGCGAGGAATTTTTAGACGAGCATGTCCGCTCCCAGCCGGAGTATGATAAGGAGATGGAGGAGAAGGTAAAACAGAAGCTGGAAGAAAAGTTTGAGGAAGAAAGGAAGAGGGGAAATGTCGCATTTAATCTTTCAGGCGTTTCCTGTCCGTACTGTCATTCCTCCAACACGAAGAAGCTGTCTGGCTTTGGAGTCGGCTTTTCTGCCGGTCTGCTCGGCCTCGGCTCTTCCAAAATCGGAAAGCAGTGGCATTGCAAGAGTTGTGGGAGTAATTTTTGATGATACATAGTATGGCATGGGGCGTTATTAACCCATTATCTTGATGGAATTGTTGAGATGTCAGCTGTAACATACGGCTGGCATTTTTATGTTGAAGCTTCTGCCGTCTCTTTTTTCCTGCCGGCAGGACAGGCCACAAATGCGCATATGTCTGCAAAAGAGGACAGACAAATGATTTCAGGCATGCGCTGCCTGTTAGCCCCGACTTTACCTTTCTGAACATAGGTTGCCAACCATTAAGTCGATGCTTTACTCGCGCATCAGCGCGTTTCCTTAATATCCAGATTCCCATTAAAGTCTGTGAACCTTCTTCTTAAATAAGACAGAAAATGGATGAATGATTATTCGTGTTTGTTATTTAAGAAGCTTGGCTGCGGATTTTCCTGGCTTAACCTTTTTACGATACCTTGGGCGTTACCCCTTGCCCCTGCCATGTCGCCACGGCAGGTTCGTAGTTAAGCGTACGGATTACCCCGGACCCAAATCATTAAGGGCCGCACGAAATGTGCCAATTTCGGTTGTTTCCTTATGTGGCCCAAAACGTGACGGATGTCACGGCAAACAGACCACCGCCTGTTCTTTCGAAGATTGTTCTTCTCATTCAAGTCGCCTTTGGAACAGGGTAGGCGTATTCGAATTACAATTCGTAATCGTAATATCTTAATGGCATAACAGCATTTTGTTATGACCTACGTTTTTAAATGCGGATTTGGCTGCAATTCCCGTTATAAGCGTGGGGAGCAGGCCGAATTTGTCAATCACGGAATCAAGGATTCCAATCAGTTTTGTCCCGAATTCTGTGATAGATTTAAGGGCCGGGGAATCGGTGACGGTTTTTGCGAGCGATTGATAGGCGCTTTCAAACTGCGTGGTCTTTCCGGTATAAGTGTCCAGCAAGGCTGTATTTGCCTGCATGGAATTGCCGATGCCGGAGAGTGTTGCGATCATGGAGGAATCCGCCGTTCCATTTGCAAGTCCGTCCATCATGTTCTCCATGCCGGATTTGTAAACTTCTGTTCCGGTGATATTTAGAACCATGCCCTGCTGTGAGGCGGAGAGCTGCCCCCAGATTTCGGAGACAGCCTTTAGTGTGTCGTATGTATAAGTCAGGCTGTCGGTATCTGTTGGAAGGGAAAGGTTGTTTCCTGTCATGGATGAAAGATATTCCTGAAGTTTTTCCATGGTGGAAGCATTAGAAGCCGCTTTGTCGAAAGCGGAGAGGGCTGCGGTCATGCCGGAGATATCGTTTGCGGCGAGATGAAACGTATCCATCAGAGCTGAAATGCTTTCTATGGCGGAGCCGCCGTCCATGCCGCTCATTTTGGAATAGAGCGCGGAGATTTCCGCAAGCTTGGCGGAATCGGCAAATCCATACCCCATCTGTGCCCAGGCGGATGTCTGTTCAATTAAGGAGGAGACGGATAAGCCGAGTTCTACGGCTGTATGGTTTGCTTCTCTTAGAAAGTTTTCGTACGTTTTCTGTGTTTCATTTGTGGTCTGATAGAGGTTTCCCATGGCGGTGTCAACTTCTTTGACAGAATTTGCCATATCAGACAGGGTACTTTTTGCTTTGTCTGCAAAGTTTTCCCCAAGAATGGTGGAAAGATAATTACTCATTCATTTGTGCTCCTTTCGTTGTGTTGGCGGGGATGGTCCCCTTGATTGGTTGAAAAGTTGGTAAGGGAGGGTTATTCCCCAAGTTTATAAGTTCTATATTTCAATTCTCTTTGTATATACATTCATCAAATATGATATGAAAATGGATATCCGAAGCCGTGAAAATCGGCCGGAGCAGACGCAGAGACGGCGAATTCCATATGGAAGAGCATTAGAGCTTCTTATGGTTTTGTACAGATTCAGGAATTTCCCGCCATGGATGGCGGGGAAAGCCGTTGTCACGCCAGGGAAGGCGTGTCTGCGGCGGTTCCGTCCGAAAGGCGATACGAATTCAAAACCGTTAGAAGGTCTTTTGCTCTGTAATTTAGGAATTCACGTCCTGCAGCTGCTCCGGCCGATTCCACCGTCTTATCGAGCTCCATTTTGAAACTGATCTTTGATGAAGAATATAAAAAGAATTGAAGCTTGAAAACAGAAATAAACCGAGTTGTTCTGCTCTCAAGCTTCGATTCCTGGATATTTACCGTGAAGTTCTTTATGGTATGACAAAGTCTTTACATCTTTTTCGTATGTCTGATATAATGATAAAAAATGGGGGGTAAAAGCGAACGATAATATCTGGGAGGATGTTTTTATATGAAAAGAAGAAGGAAATCAATACAGCAGGTTACATATGTTGTCCTGCTTTTGCTGGCGATTGTCGTTTTGTTTCAGTGGTATACGGCGCAGAACAGCAGACGGATGGAGGAACGGAACAAGAGCTATGCCGCCGATTCGACGCGGCAGATGGCCAATCGCATAGATGAGGAATTAAACAACGCGCTGGATTTGATCAATACGTACGCATATTTTATAGGGGAAAGCCTGACCGGGCCGGAAAATATGCCGCAGATGTTAAAAGAGATGGAGGACGATTCTATCTTTGACGCGCTGCTGTTTACGGATCTTGAGGGCGTCAATTATGTTTCGGACGGACGGACGTCCGACGCCGCCGGACGCGATTATTATGTGCAAGGCGTAAAGGGGAATTGCGGGATATCCGTAATATTTGACTCTGCGTTTTACGACGAGACGATGCTGTGCTTTTATGCGCCGGTCCGGTATCAGGGAGAGATCATAGGCGTGCTGCGGGGAGCGTATCTTGCGGAAGAATACTTAAAGAATATGCTGACAACCACTTATTTTGGGGAGGCCGCGTCGGTGCATCTTTGCATGCCGGACGGGAGCGTGATCGCTTGTTCCGACAAAAAAGGCCATACGGGAAATCTGCTCGATATGCTGGTTCAGATAGAAATGATCGACCAAAATACGGCGCAAAAGACCATGGAGGTACTCAAAAACGGCGGAGAGGGAGCCTTTATCTGCGGTTTTGGCAGTAAAACGGATAATCTCTGCGTGAGATATCTTTCGGAGAATCCGTTTGCCCTGATACAGACATTTCCCAAAAACGTGACGCAGAGCATGATAAAGGCGGAAAATCTTATCGGGATCCAGCTGGAAACCATGATGATTGGATTATTTGTCATCTATATTATTGTATTGCTCGTCGGCGCGGGACGGGAAAAGAAGCGGCTGAAACAGGAAAACCGTGACATGGGCTACATTATCAGCGGCGTCAACACTTTATTTTCCCGTTTTGTTATGGTCGATTTCGAGGCGGATACGTATCAGTATCTGGAAGGGACGCAGCCGAAGGGCAGCGGACTGGATGTAAAAGGAAAATATGAGGACTTGCTTCATTATCTTTGCTCAATTTTGATAGAAGAGGGAGACCGTAAGGAGTTTGCTATGCAGATGAAGCGGGACGCGCTGATTCAGTCGCTGGAGGGACAAAACGACGTCCGCTTTGAGTGCCATATTCTTCAGGACGGCCGTGCGGAGTGGGATCATATGAACATCATTTGTCTGGAGCGGAGAGAGGGGAGAGCCGTCAAGGCGTTATTTATCCGCCAGAATATTACGGCGCAGGTCAGGAAGCAGAGGGAACAGACGCAGGCGCTGCAGGACGCCCTGATGCAGGCGCAGCATGCCAACAGGGCCAAAACCACATTTTTGTCGAATATGTCTCATGATATCCGTACGCCGATGAACGCAATTATAGGGTTTACAACAATTGCGGTCAGCCATATTGACAACAAAGAGCAGGTGAGAGATTGCCTGCAAAAGGTTCTCTCCTCAAGCAATCATCTGCTCAGTCTGATCAATGATATTCTGGATATGAGCAGAATTGAAAGCGGGAAGGTTCAGATTATGGAACAGGACTGCAATCTTTCGGAGATGATGCATAATCTGGTCAATATAATTCAGCCGCAGGTAAAGGCAAAGCAGCTGGAATTGTTTATGGATTCGGTTGGGGTAGTCAACGAGGATGTCGTAGCGGATTCGCTCAAACTGAACCAGATTTTTATTAACCTGTTGAGCAATGCGGTAAAATACACTCCGGCTTCCGGTAAAATTTCGTTCCGCATTAAGCAGAAGACCACATTTAATCATGGGTATGGAGATTATGTATTTACCGTGGAGGACAGCGGTATCGGAATGTCGGCGGAATTTGTGAAGCATATTTTTGAACCGTTTGAGCGGGAATCCACGACAACCCAGACCGGTATTCAGGGCACGGGTCTTGGCATGGCGATTACAAAAAACATTGTGGAGATGATGAACGGTACGATCCGCGTGGAGAGCGAGGTCGGCAAAGGCAGCGTATTTACGGTGGAGTTAACGCTGAAGCTGCAGGACACCGAAAAAAACGAGGCGCAGATCAAGGCGCTTCAAGGTCTTCGGGCGCTGGTTGTAGACGATGATTTTAACGTCTGTGACAGCGTGAGCAAAATGCTTAAGCAGCTCGGAATGCACTCCGAGTGGACGACGTCCGGAAGAGAAGCGGCGTACAGGGCAAAAATTGCCTATGAGGAGGGCAATTCGTTCCACACATATATTATCGACTGGCAGATGCCGGAGACAAGCGGTATGGAGACAGCGCGAAGAATCCGAAAGGCGGTGGGAGAAAATGTTCCCATTATCATTCTTACCGCATATGATTGGACCGACATTGAGGAGGAGGCAAAGGAGGCAGGCGTCACTGCATTCTGCGCAAAACCGCTCTTTTTGTCTGACTTGAAGTCGGCTCTGCTTTCCGCAAATCACTTGCTGGAGAAAGAAGAGCCAAAGGCGGCCTGGACGCTTGCTGATTTTAGCGGAAAACGCGTTTTGCTTGTGGAGGACGTTGAATTAAATCGCGAGATTGCGGAAGTCATTTTATCGGAGGCCGGTTTTACCGTTGAATTTGCGCCGGACGGAACGGACGCCGTGACAATGGTAGAGAGAGCGGAGGAATACTATTACGACGTAATTTTAATGGATGTGCAGATGCCGATCATGGACGGTTATGAGGCGACGAGAACGATCAGGAATTTACCGAGAAAAGACGTAAAGACGCTGCCGATAATCGCCATGACGGCAAATGCGCTTGAGGAGGACAAGGAGGCGGCGCTAAAGCACGGTATGAACGCCCATGTCGCAAAGCCGATTGACATCGATATTTTAATAGAGGTACTGGGAAAATTTCTGCGCTGACAGGATGATGAATATTTAATGGATATTTTGAACGTCAGCCGAAGCGAGATAAGCGGCTGCTTCGGCTGACGTCACGGTTTTATGGAAGGCCCTGTTACATTATAACGCTGATCACGGTGTATTTGTCGTCGGAATATGCGGCTTTAAAACGCGCGATTGCCTGCAGGTCGTCCGGTGCAAAATGGCGTTCGTCTACGATTTTTGATTCAAATACATCAATTTTGATAGCGATCATTTTTACATATGATTTTGGTTTTATCGTTCTCATTTGTTCTCCTCGTGTACAAGTTTTGCAAGCTCATGCAGAAAGGCTTCCTGCAGTTCCTCCTGCGGCGCGTCCTTTAACGCCTGGTACAGGTTGCCAAGCAGGGCGGATATGCTGTCCTTGTTTTTGATCGCCGAGAGAATTGCCGTGTAGAGAATCAGTTTCAGTTCAATTTCTTTTTTCTTCATTTTTAGATATTTCATGGTTACCTCCTTAAAATGTGCCGTTTCGCAGCTTTTCTTTATAGATTTCTTCAATAACCTCCATGGAGGCTGTGACAAGCCCGTTTTCCATGTGGTTTTCTTCCAATATGGTTTCGTATTTGGTGTGGAGGGAAATAATATGTTCAAAGTGTTCTTTTCCGAAATTCCGGCCGTCGGAGAGGGCCGAGGAAAAGCTTAGGATTTCCCAGCGCATATCGTCGATTTCTTTTTCAATGAACATGTCGGTTAGTTTTTGCAGATTTGCCTTTAATTCCTTTCGCTCCCGCCGTTCCCGGTAAATGCGCAGATCAATGCCGTTTCTGCGGCAGAACCATTCAAGGACTTCCGAGAGTATCCGAAGGATGGACAGGCCGATTACAACGGCGAGCGAGAGTTGGAAAGCGTCAAGCTGCAAAAAAGTGAGAAGAGGTTTCATATCAGACGATCAGCGACTTAAACGTCGTGGCATTGATGATTCCCGTAGCGGCAAGTTCATGGTCCCGCTGGTAGTTTATGGCCGCGGCCTTCAGGCCTTTTCCGAAAATGCCGGGCGTTTCCACACCGTTTGGCTGGTAGCCCTTGAGCATCAGGAGAATTTCCGCCGCAGTCACCATATATTGCTTTTCCTGGTATTTTACATAGTGGGAGGCGAGCGCCGCATTGGATTTTGGTCCCCACATTCCGTCTTCGGCAAGACCGGAGTGATAGTCGAGATTCATGGCGTGCTGGAGCGCGCGGATCCCGGCGGCCTTTGTTTTGGGGCCGCGCACGCCGTCTTCCGCGATAGAGCAGCCGGCAAAATTATTTGCGTAACGCTGCCCTGCCGCGACAAGCGTGTTTTTGGGGTTGGAAGAGGGAGCCGGCTTTGTCGCATGGCCGGCGTTCGTTGTGCTGTCTTTGTCGGCCGGGGCGGCCTGGGACTTGCGGATCGTCTCTTTTAAAGCGCTCCAGGAAGCCGTATCCATAAAGTAGGCGGGACAGTACTTTCCGGTAACGTCAAAATGGCGGATGACGTGTGTAAGAGGAATGTGGTATGTATTCATCAACCGAACCGTCAGGGCGACGGCGTTTGCCAGGGTGATGTCTGACGCGCGGCGGGAGCCGTCGCCTTTGGTGCCGCACAGCTCGATACTGACGGAGTTACTGTTGGTGCAGACGCCGTAGAGCGCGGCTCCGCCCGTCGTCTGATAATCCTTATAGCGGTTTCCGCCCACGGACCATGCGGTATAGTTGTCGGGAACCGACTGGATCACGGTATTGTCGTCCACAAAATAGTGGGAGCTCGCCTTTCGGCCTGCGCCCTGAAAATAGAGGGCGTTTGCGGCGGCGGTATCCCCGTCGTTTCCGGTGTAGTGCCACACGATATATTTGATATTTGCAGTGTTTCGCGCCGCGCCGTAATTGCTGCGGTGGGCGTAGCTGTTTTTTAATTGATAGGGCATGGGAGGCCTCCTTTCATAAATTTTCGTTTTCTCTGAGCTGTTCCATAAGTTCATCCGCCTGCTGGGCGGCGTAGGTCCAGCTGTTGTTTTTCCAGTAGGATTGTAAAAACGCAAGTACGCCGAAGAATGCGATTACCAGATTGCACAAAAGGTTTTCGTCGACGGCGGGCGGGACAAGGTCAAACACCTTCATAAGGTAAAAAACGGCGGAGAGCAGCAGCATAAGCAGTCTGGCGACGGCTCCCGCGGATACCTCAGAGAGATTGACGTTTATAATAAATCGTTTTATTTGTTTCATATATACCTCCGGATAAAAAAAGAAAAGAGGAGTGCTAAGCACTCCTCTTTGTCAAGGGATCGGTTATGCCCAGCGTGTCAGTTCTACCATGTTAGAACTCTTTGGGTCTTTTAAGATTTCGCATTCAAAGGAGAACGGCTGAGGATCGCCTTCCGCTGCAAAGTTTAAGGTGATGTTGGAGCTCCATTTCAGATTCGGGATAACAATCTGGAACGCTTCGTCCTTGCCTGTCGTACTGTTTCGGATCACTGTGTTTCCGACTAATTTGTATGTATCGCTGAACTTGTCGGCGTCGATGACATACGTTTCGCTGTCCGCTGTGCTCTCCGAGCTGTAGTATACGATGAAATCCGTCGCGCTGTCCGCAGCCGTTTTATTAATCTTAACTGTCTTATCGGTCGCGTCCGTAACGGCAATCGCTGTTCCGCAGTCGTCGTTTGCTTTGTAGACAATTATGTTTTCCTTTGCCTCGTTCGGCGTGTATTCAAGCGTAATTGTGAGATCCGCAGCGTCGTCTCCCGAAACGGCGCTCACCGCCTCTCTGTGATAGATTGTCTGCGCTCCGGTTTTTACCTGGTTGCCGGAAATCAGCTCCAATGACTTTGGAGACAGGAGTGCGTCTTCAATCGTGAGCTTGCCCTCTTTGTTCAGATCCCAGATTAAAAGCTTGGAATTTCCTTTTCCGCCTCTGGCGTATACTTTTTCGCTTGTCATTTCGAGATTCGATGTTTTAAGCGTGTCAAAAAAGATGACGGGCTTTCCGGTTTTCATGTCGTATAAGATAACGTCCATTACCTCTTTTACGCCGAATTTTGTGTTTGCATTCATGTTTGTTTCCTCCTTAAATAATTGATTTAGTAGATGGGTGAAAGCCAGTGCTTTAAGTCGATATCTTCGCTTTTTGCGCCGGCAAGCAATGCCTTGATATTGACCTGATAGTCTTCCATGATTTTCAGTCGGTTAAACTGGTTGTTAAACTGGTATACGTCGTAATTTTTGTAAACGTATTCCGGAGCCATATGCGCAGCTTCCGCAAAGATACTGATCAAATCGTGCATTGTAAGTTCGCTCTCCCCCGCCTCGTTCGTTTTGAGCCGCTTTACTTTTTCACGCAGCCGTCTTCGTTTGTCTAAGAGCATTTTTGCCATTTCACTGTCAGGATTTTCCTCCTCGTCGGATAGCCCGCTGTCCGAAAGACAGTTGCGTTCCCTTAGAATCTGTTGGAGCATCGGATAGTTCCGCCCGTCTAAGAGCGCCGAATGTTTTCCGGCGCCAATGTAAAAGCGGCTCGTCTCATAGTGGAAAGAAGTTTTTTGATGAAAGAGCATTTCCAAAAAAGACGGCAGGCTTTGCGTGAGAAAAAGAGAGCTTTCACTGGAGGAGGCCGCGATGGAATCGGCCTCTGCGTAGAGTCTGGCAGTTAAAAATTCCCATGGGCTAAGCGTTCTGCCGGACTGGGGAAGGGAGGGTAGATTTGCTTCTCTTAGACATAAAAGTCCGATAAGCTACTGACAGCAGCTGTATCCGTACGGGAAGGCTGCCATATCGCCGAGTGTGATCCGATAAGTCGGAATACTGCCGATATACAGCTCGCTTCCCATGAGGAGTTTGTGTTCGAGATCTTGTTTCGTCATGCGTGCCTGCCGCCTTTCCTGGTATTTGATGAAAAGAACATATGTTTTCATCACAAAAGAAAAAATGGCTTATTTCAGGAAACCGTTGCCATTACTGGGATTGCGGGTGGTATTGACTGTTAACGGCACGGCTTTCGCGCAGGTTTTTCATACCCGATCTGCTGCGCTCTTTTCGGATACTGTCGCGACAGCTCTTGCAGTAGCGGTTATTGGTAGCGGTCTTTTTGCTTAAGATCCGGCAGCTTTGACATCGGAAATACGGTTCGCCGCAGTAGAGCAGATATTCGTAGCCAAGGTTTGTAAACTCCGTAATCTTAAGGCGGGGAGAAGCGTCGTTTTGCGTGTCCAGGTAAAGAACCTGCAGGCTTAAATTATCTACGATTTGATTCATATGAAGATAATCAAGGGAGATCAGTTCTTTTATCATAAGGCATTGTTCCCGCACGGTTGCGTTGATATTGGCAAGGCGGAAAATGTCCTTGTACGGATAATTAATCCAGCCGTTGTTTGAAGGCAAAGCGCAGAGCCGGTATCTTGCGAGACATAGGAGCGTGAAGGCAAGCCGGCGTATCGGCTTGCGCTTTAGCGCGTCGATCTTAGCGAGCTCGCTTTCGTAGACCGGAATATAAGAAAGCGTCAAAAGCCGGCGCTCCAGGCATTTTTTCGACAAATCATCTAAAAGGCCGTGCCACGCGTTTGGGTTAAATGCCGGATAATGGTTGTGCATCAGCTCCTTCAGTCTCTGATAGACGGCTTCCTGTGAAAGTTCCTCCTCCTGTCCGAGATAGCGCGCGATATAGGAGAGATCTCTGGAGGGCTTTTTGTCGAGCCTGCGCGCGGGATTTTTCGCCAGATCTTCTAATAATTTTCTGGCATAGCCGATTTCATCTAAAATAATTTTCGTCATACTTCTTCCTCCCTGTCTGTGAAATCCTGTATTTCCTTGAGTATGAAGCGCTCTCCCCCGTAGGAGATATCGCCGTCGCTGCATAGAAGCGGAAAACGGATGGCGTAGTTGTTTCGTTTGAAAAGGTTGCGGATAAAAATATCTCCGCAGATATCCCAGGCAAATTGTTTGGAATTGTCTGTCGTGTAACAGATATCGAGCACAAGGTTTCCAAGCATATCCGAATCCGGGCACGCAAGATAACACTCCTGTCGAAATTGTTCTTTTATCAGGCGGCGGGTTTGCAGATCCTCTTCCGCCGAATGGCAGTTTTTGGCGGACTGCTGGCTATAATTTTTTACCCGGCGGCAATACTGTTCATAGAGGGTCCGTATTTTTTTCTCCGCTTTCTGATAGCGGCCGTCGTCCCAGGAGACGTCGCTTTTTAGAATGTGATAGTCAAAGTCCGTATCTTTTTGGGAGCGGAAAAATTTGTCGTCAAAGGAGTCTTCCATTTTTTTACAGATGCGGTTGACGGTACACGGGTGTATGCCGACCGGCATATATTTGTCAAAATATTTAAGGAAATCGGATTCCTCCTGTGATTTCTGTTCTTTTTTCCGCAATGCGTCTATGCAGAGCCCGAAGCGGATCAGGCATTTTTTGTCCGCGTCCGCGACGTATTTTTTATACTGCTTCATCAGGGACGGGTAAATATAGACCATAAAGTACGGCTTTTTATAAGCCGTGAGCGCCAGATCGTTATTAGGGTGCGGGCAGGCGGGATCAAACCAGTGCTTCGGCCGCGGCCGGCAGAGAATTCCTTTTGCCTTGTCGATGGCGTTTTGCTGAAAAAGCTGACCGCACATAATGCGGTATTCCAGTTCTTTGTATTCCGGGGAATCCGGCGCGTACTGCGAGAGCAGCTCAAACTGAGAGGTAATTCCGTTTGTGTATTTTCCGATATCGTCCCCGAAGCTCGCTTTGTTTGCCTTAATCAGAAGTTTTTCCGTGATGATTTTTTTCTCGGCTTTCCTCTGAATGCAGAGGATTGTCGGCAGTATCCGGTGATTTTCCATTAAAATCGGGTTGTCCGTGGTAAAGTTCATATCCCCGTCAAAATCTTCGCCGTTCATCGCTTCCGTGGCGGTGTCGTGACAGTTAAAGATTAAGACGGTTGTCAGATAACGGTACCAGTAATTTTGTTCGTCGCTGTCCGTAAGGTTCATTCTGCGGATATTGTTATGGCAGGTCATCGGCGCGCGGAAGGAGACGATTTGGCTGATATGTTTTTTGCTCCAGTATGCGGAGTAAAATTCGTCTCTTTTTAACAGTCCGGTCACGGGAAGCTTGAACATAGACTGACAGAGGGCGTAGGGGTCGCCGCAGGCAATCTGGTAATTGCCATGAACCTTAACGGCCCCCGTCGCGGCCTCTTCGATCCTTCGTTTTATCAGCTTGTGTATTTGTGAGCGCACATAAGGATCTTTTAACATTTCCGGCTCGATCTGCAAAGCTTTGATGTAATCGTTTTCCCGGGGGACGGCCGTCTGTTCCGTGACCGACATACCGCGCAGAAACAAAAGCGTTTTGGCATAATCGTTCCCGAGGATTCCCCTGATTTCGTCGACGGTCGGCGCGGTCAGCGCGTCGATCTGCGCGTCGCTTAGACGGTAGCTTTGCAGAAACTGATAATTTAAGGTGCGTTCCGATTCCAGTTCTTTGGGGCATACCTTGGTGACGCCGAAGGTAAAATGGCAGCGGCGGCAGTGTTCAAGGAAGGCTTCGTAAGAAGAATAGGAGTCCCACAGCTTAAACATGGAGGTCGTCAGGATGACGCTCGCTGTTCGGATATCCCTTTGCCGTCCCCAGGCGTCCTCTATCTGAAAGGTTCCGGCGACTTTTTCGGCAAATGCGAGAAAATCGAACGTGACAAGCATACCCTTGCTAAAGTGGTACGGCCTTGTGCAAAATCCGGCGGGCAGGTAGTCAAGGCCGAGCTCTGTCGCCCATTTTTCGGATTGGGAGGGCAAAACTAAGCCAAAGCCGTCGCTCGCATTTTTTTCTATGGGAAAATTTTTTTCAAGGCTAAGCGACGGCTCGTCGCTCTTTGAGTCGTCCAGCTTTAAGATATCTTCGGTAAAGTGCGTTATGCAGTCTTTGACGACAATAATTTTGGGATCGGATACAATAACGGTGGAGGAACAGGCCAGAGCTTCATAGGCGCTGTATTTTGCGGGGACCAGAGGCTTTGTCAAATCTCTTCCGCAGTTTAACCGTTCCTTTAGGGCCGGGGCGAGCGCTTCATTTACAAATACGATTGTTTTTTGCTTTACGCCGCCGTTGGTGGCGAGCAGACGCACGTATTTCACGCCATTTAAGAGGAAGCCGCTCTTGACCATCCTGTCGTAGTGGGCGTTTAAATCCATAATTACGCACACATAATCTCTTTGAAACTGCAGGGAACGAAATTGTTCGTACAGTTTTTTGAGCTTAGCTTTTTTGTTTGCGCTGTCGCACCGCTGCAGCTTTTTGATCTGTCGGCGCAGGGCGTTCGCTTCTTCAGCGGAGCGCTCCGTCTGATTGAGCTCGTCGATCATGCGAAGGAGCGCGCTGTCTGCAATGGCGATGATTTCCTCGTGATCGAGCGCTTCGCTTATCGTCATGTTTAAATTCCACTTGCTTTTAAAAAATCGCGTGGAATGTATTTTAAAAATGTATTTCTGGAATGTTTTCCCGTTATTCATAATCTCCTCCCGATTCTTCCTCCAAAAAGGATGTCGTACATTTTAATGAGTGGTTAAAGCGCTGCGCGGCGAGCTGTTTTGTGAGTCGAAGCCGGTTCGGGTACTGCGTGGAGAAATCCTGGATGGTAATTTCTCCGCCGTATTCCCTGTGAAAATCTTCCCGGGACGGAAGCGGGGTGTGGTAATCGCCGTATAAAGATGTGTCTGATAAAATCATAGATAATCCTCCTGTGTGTGTTTACACGTCAGGAGAAATTGGGAATATTAAGACTTAATTGACATTTTGCTTGTCTAATGTAACATGGGGAAAGAAAAAAGTCAAGACTTAATTGACAAAAATGTCCGGGGAAAGATATAATTAACATGTCCGACAGCGCTGATTTGAATTTGCCGTTGAGCAGGGGAGTTCATATTTTCAGGGGGAAAGACAGATGGATGATTGGAGCAGGCGCCGGTATTCAGTTTCGGAGTACCGGGAGTTTTTAAATAAATTTACGCAGGAATATCCCAATTACAGGAAAAATATTTATCGTCCTCTTTTCTGGGAGGAGGATCTTTTTACAATGAATGTGGAGCAGATGAAGCGTTTTCTGGTTGACAGAGTCTGCGCAAACAGCAGGAGTTTGAAGTATATGCAGGACAACCGTAATATTTTGTCCCGCTTTTTTCAGTGGTGCGAGAGGCGGGAGATTATTCCGTTTAATCTGTTTGAGTCGCAAGAGTATGCGCTTAGTATTTTTCAGGAATATATGATAGAAGGGATGGATACGGTTCCGATTTACCGGGAGGAGCTCGAGCGTGTGATTTCCGGCGTGCAGACGAGAAGGGAGCTCTGTGAGCTGCTGGCGCGGGGTTTTTTTGAGGGGATCGAAACTATTGCGGATTTTGTGAGGCTGCGCGTATGCCATGTGCATTTTGACGAGGGGACCTTAGAGTACCGCGGCGTAAGGCGCAAAATGTCGCCGGAATTTTTTAAGGCCGTTGACGCCTACTGGAAATTTCTGGACGCAAACCAAAAGGGAAGAGCGACGGCGTCATGTCCGCAGCGTGATATGCTCGGCGTTTTGGCGCGCGGCGGGGGAACGGAGGCGGACAGAGAAAGGTACCGGCGGAATCAGGCAAAAAATATCAAACGATGTATGAGTAAAATCAGCGAGGAGAGCGGCTGTGAGATAACGCCGGAGCGGTTGTTTGTATCCGGATTCCTTGAGTTTGTGAGAAAGAAGTGCATAGAGGAAGGGCGGGATCACGTATTTTTCGTTCAGATTTTCCGGTGTGCTTACGAGACAAAATATCATAAAATCATTGAGATTTATGCAAAGGAATACGGGATGCCGGGGAAAATATATTCCGAAAAGCTGCGCCTTAGATGTTATCCCTATGTAATTCGGGATAAACGTATGTTCGAAAAAACTGTTGACAGATAATGGAAATTGGGATATCATCAAATTACAAACACATGTTTGGGAAAAGAGGGAGAAAATGGGAAAAAGACTTTGTGTGAAAGATTTGATTGATATTTTGCAGATATACCGAAGAAAGAGACTGACATACGAGAGCGTGCCTGTGAACAGAATGGATATCGATTTTATCCATATGGAGTTGGCCGGTTTCGATTACACGGTCGCAGATTCTAAGCTTTCTATTTTTCAGGAGGGAAGGGAGTGCGCCAGGCTGCCGCTTAAGAATAAGGAAATCTGGCTCACTGCTTATCAGGATGAGGAACTCAATCCGGTGTTTTTGATTACATTGGAGCAAAGCGGAAGTATCAGCAGGACAAGCCTTCGGTTTTGGGAGGAAGGAGTGCATGAGGTGGGAACATTTAAAAAGCAGACGCATATTTATGGTAGAGAGAATTATTTTGAGCTGGAAAGCGCAGAAAAACCATAGAATATTGTAAGGTTCACACAAATTTTGAGCCTCAAAATCAGCAGAATCCATAAAAACAGACAATTGTTTGTATCAAAATCAAGACAATGTGGAAAAACTGTTTTTGGTAGAAATAAAGTGAGGTTGATTTCATCCAAAATCTTGTGAAAAATGTGCATGAATAGAAATTTATCCAAAAAAAGAAAATATTGACAAACGCATAAAATGGTGGCATAATGCCAACAATCCTAAATATATTCATTGTTTCGAACGTTATTCGGCGTTCATTTATGTAAGGAAGGTGAAATTATGAACGAAAAGCGAATCAGATTGTCTGGCACAAATGAGGTACGCGAGTTTGTGAGAGTGGCCGAGAAATGTGACTTTGATATCGATATCTCATATAATCGCGTTGTTGTTGATGCAAAATCATTCTTGGGCATTTTGGCTATGGATTTGAACCAGGAACTTACCGTATCGTATGTTGGAAAAGATGCGCGTTTCGAGAATGTATTGCAGAGATACGCAGTAGCATAATAGATTGTGGCACAGATGAGAGAGAGCCCTGTGGTATATGCGGCCAGAAGACTGACTTGCAGTATCGCAGGGTATTTTTCTGTGGTTTGGAAAAAATTGATCAAAGATAAGGAATCAGGGCGATGGATAACAAGGAGAGTTCCTGTGAGCGGGAGCAGATTAAGATATCGGTGCGAAATCTTGTGGAATTTATTTTGCGCTCCGGCGATATTGATAACCGTTACGGGCGGATGGATCGCGTAGAGGCAATGCAGGCGGGCGGCAGGTTTCACCGGAAAATACAACGGCGGATGGGCGCGTCCTACCATGCGGAGGTACCGTTAAAAATTGTAATCGAGGAGGAGCGCTATCAGCTGATTGTGGAGGGGCGCGCCGACGGAATTATTCTGGATGAGGGGGAGGAGGTCGTGATCGACGAAATTAAAGGCGTCTTTTGCGATCTGGAATATTTGAAAGAGCCGGTAGCCGTACATTTGGCGCAGGCGAAATGTTATGCTTACATTTATGGAATCCAGCATGATTTGGAGCGCATGCAGGTGCAGATGACGTATGGCAATCTTGATACGCAGGAGATAAAATATTTCAGGGAAGCCTATACGCTGCGTGAGCTCCAGGAATGGTTTGGCGGTGTGATCGCGTCTTACCGGAAGTGGGCCGATTTTCAGTATGAGTGGAAAAAAGTTAGGCAGGCTTCTATCGCGGAACTCTCCTTTCCGTTTTCATACAGGGAGGGGCAAAAAGAGCTTGCGTTTGACGTTTACCGGACAATTGCGAGGAAAAAGAACCTTTTTATTCAGGCGCCTACCGGCGTCGGAAAGACGATCTCTACGCTCTACCCGGCAGTGAAAGCGGTCGGGGAGGCGTTCGCGGACAAGATATTTTATCTGACCGCAAAAACCGTCACGGGTACCGTGGCGAAGGAGGCGTTTGATCTGCTCGCGGAAAAGGGAT
Organism: uncultured Roseburia sp.; assembly: GCA_947383215.1. Taxonomy (GTDB): domain Bacteria; phylum Bacillota; class Clostridia; order Lachnospirales; family Lachnospiraceae; genus Roseburia_C. The sequence goes on along the minus strand of CANDCP010000009.1, from coordinate 37,779 downwards.
ACCGGGCCAAAACGATTCAGATTACCGCGAAAGAAAAGCTCTGTCCGTGTGAGAAGGCGGACTGCAATCCACTGAGCTGTCCGTATGCAAAGGGGCATTATGACAGGGTAAATGACGCGGTCTATGATTTGATTCTGAGCAGGGACATGATTACGAGGGAAATTCTTTTGGAACAGGCGGCAAAGCACATGGTCTGTCCGTTTGAGATGTGTCTGGATACGGCGACCTGGGTAGATAATATCATCTGCGATTATAATTATGCGTTCGATCCGAATGTCTGTCTGAAACGTTTTTTTGCGGAGGGGGTTCGCGGGGATTATATCTTTCTTGTGGACGAGGCGCATAATCTTGTGGAGCGCGGCAGGGAAATGTACAGCGCGGATATATATAAGGAAGATTTTCTTGCGGTCAGAAAGCTTGTGAAACCGTATAGCAGAGAATTGGAGACGGAGTTTTCCCGGTGTAATAAGATATTGCTGGAGTATAAGAGGGAGTGTGAGAACTACCGGTTATACGACGACATTGCAGATTTGATTTTCGAGTTGATGCGGCTTGCGTCTAAGATGGATAAATTCCTTTTGACAAACAGGGAGTTTACGGCAAAGGATGAGATGAACGAGTTCTATTTTTCGCTGCGCAATTTTTTAAACGTCTATGAGCGTGTTGACGAACATTATGTGATCTATACGCAGCACGGAGAGGACGCCAGATTTCAGATGAAATTATATTGTGTGGACCCGTCTTTTAATCTTCAGGAGTGTATTGATAAGAGCAACGCCACAATATTTTTTTCGGCGACGCTTTTGCCGATCCAATATTATAAGAAGCTTTTAAGCACGCGGACGGATAATTATGCGGTCTATGCAAAGAGCGCGTTTTCACAGGAACAGCGCCTTCTTTTGCTTGCAAATGACGTGAGCAGCAAATATACCAGAAGGACGGAGGCGGAGTTTGCGCGGATTGCGTCGTACATATTAAAAACCGTAAAAGTAAAATGCGGAAATTATATGATATTTTTTCCTTCCTATAAGTTTATGCGCCGGGTATACGAATCGTTTGTTGCGATAAATGAGGGTCGGGCGGATATCTGCGTGCAGGAGAGCGGCATGCGGGAGGAGGAGAGAGAAAGTTTTCTGGAGGAATTTAAGAAAAAGCGCGAGAAGCCGCTTGCGGCTTTCTGCGTAATGGGAGGAATTTTCGGGGAGGGGATCGATTTGAAAAATGAGCAGCTAATCGGAGCGATTATTGTGGGAACGGGACTCCCGCAGATCAGCAATGAACGCGAGATCCTGAAGAATTATTACGACGAGAGAAGCGGGGACGGCTTTGATTACGCCTACCGTTATCCGGGCATGAATAAGGTGCTGCAGGCCGCAGGGCGCGTGATTCGCACCGCGGCGGATGTGGGCGTGATCGAATTGCTGGACGAGCGGTTTCTGCGGGAAGAGTATCGGAATTTGTTTCCGAGAGAGTGGGAGCGCAATGAGGTCTGTCGGCTTGGCACGCTGGAAGAACAGTTAAAACGGTTTTGGGAGATTGGACCGTAGTCTGGCGGCCTGCGGGAGATGTTTGTCAAAAGACAGGAAATAGTGTAGTAATTTAGGGAGATTTGTTGTAAAATAGAAGAGGTTATTAATCTAAATAAAACGAGGGGTATTTTTATGGCGGAAAATAAAGTAAAAACAGAGAATCATGAGGCGGAGGAGGCCGTATTTACGGAGCGCAAGCGCATTTTGTTTTTCGGCTTGCCATGGACTTTTACGAAGTACGTGATTAAGCCCGGGATCATTACGAAGAATGCCGGCTTCTTTAAGATCGAAGAGGACGACTGTTATATGTACAAGGTGCAGGATGTAAAGCTGACGGCGACGCTTTTTGAGCGGATTTTTAAGCTGGGTACGGTGATCTGCTATACCGGAGATGTAACAGACAGAGAGCTTGTATTAGTGCACATTAAACATGCGAGGGAAGTAAAGGATTATATCTTAAAGGCGTCCGAGGCGGCGAGATTAAAACGCCGCACGCTAAATACGTTAGATATCGGCGCGGAACTTGAGGACGAATAGCGTGAAAAACGGACTGCGGCGGCGGAGCCTGCCGCAGCCTGTCTCTATGCTTTTTCCGTTCCGTCCAGGATTTTTTCAAAAATCAGTCCGGCAGCCATCCAAAACGGCGCGTAGTCGAGCCGGATCAGACCGTTGACGTTCGCTTTGGCGTCGCTGTAATCCCAGGGGCACAGATCGTGGCGTTTGAGCAGGGAGCCGCTTATATATTCACAGGTATAGATGCCGGCGGTGTAGATACCTCCTCGCAAAATCGCCGGAAAATTTTTGATAAGTTTGTGAACAGGGTTAATGACAGCCGCCATGCCGTAGATCGGAAACATCCAGACGGACGTTTTCCCGATCAATTTAAAATTATGATTTTGACAGGAACCGACAGAGGTAAAGAGGATTTCCATGCACCAGCCTGTCAGTCCGCATATTAAAAAATTCTTTTTCATATCAAAAGTATTTCCCAAAGAAGCTGAAACATACGATAAATTTTTTCTAAAATATAAGGCCAAAGCGGGTGGAAAACTTGTAAAAATTCACTTCGTGGCATATAATGATAAAAGTTAAACTCGGCGAAAGGAAGGAAAATGGCATATCTTTTAGAACTGTTTAGCGGCTGCAATTATATTTGTATGCAGGGAACGATGGAGAAAAAGATAGCAAATATCCGTTATGATTCGAAAGAGGTAAAGAGGGGGGATTTGTTTGTCTGTCTGACGGGAAGCCGCCGGGATGGACATGATTACTTAAAAGAGGCTCTGATGCGGGGCGCAGCGGCCTGTGTGGTACAAAAGAGCGTGGATGCGGCGGAGGATACGACGGTTATCCGTGTGAGAAATACGAGGGAGACGCTTGCGCAGCTTGCGATAAATTTTTACGGCAATCCGGCGTCCGCCCTTCGGATCATCGGAATTACCGGTACGAAAGGAAAAACGTCTACGGCTTATATGATCTGGAATATGCTGCGCGCGGCGGGATTTCGGGCTGGGCTGATCGGCACGATGGGATTGCAGATGGAGGAAGAACTGATCCCGTATCAGAACACGACGCCGGAGTCTCTTTTCATACAGAGTTTTTTGCGCAGAATGGCGGATGAGGGGTATGATTTCTGCGTCATGGAGGTTTCCTCGCAGGGCTTAAAAATGCATCGTGTAGACGGAATCCGGTACGACGTCGGCGTGTTTACAAACATATCGCCGGATCACATCGGGCCGGGAGAACATAAAAATTTTGAAGAATACTTAGCCTGCAAGGCAAAATTGTTTGACAGAAGCAGAATCTGTATGATTAACGCGGACGACGGCACGGTAAAGAGGGCTGCGGCGAGAGCCGGCTGCAAAGTCAGAAGCTATGGGATCCGCTCCGTTGCCGATTATATGGCGAAAGAGATCCGGTATCAAAAGTTTGAGGAGTGTCTTGGGATGAGCTATCAGCTTGCCGGGGTGTGCAAAGCCGAGGTAGAAATCGGAATGCCGGGGCTTTTCAGCGTCTATAATTCGCTTGCGGCAATTGCGGTGTGCCACGCGGTGGGAATGCCGCCCGCTGTGGCCGGCAGGCTTATGAGGAACATAAGGGTGCGGGGACGGATTGAGGAGATGGCGGGCGACGGCAATTATAGGGTAATCATAGATTATGCCCACAACGCTGCGAGCTTAAAAAGCCTGTTAGAGACGCTTAAGCACTATTCTCCTAAACGGCTGGTGACGGTGTTTGGCTGCGGCGGGAACCGTTCCCGGTTAAGGCGGGTCTCGATGGGGGAAGTGGCTGGGACATATTCCGATTACACAATCATTACGTCGGATAACCCGCGCTATGAGCGGCCGGAAGATATTATAGGGGATATTGAAGAAGGAATAAAAAAGACCAAGGGAGCTTACATTACAATACCGGACCGCAGGGAGGCGATTGCCTATGCAATTCATCATGCCGGGGAGGACGATTTGATTGTATTGGCGGGAAAGGGACATGAGGATTACCAGGAGATAAACGGCACATTTTATCCGATGGATGAGAGGAAAATCGTAGATGAAGTTATACGCCAATGTCGTTATCGACATATCGAGTGAGAAACTGGATAAGATATTTCAATATGAAGTGCCGGGACATTTGCAAAAGGCCGTGTACGTCGGGGTGCAGGTGCTCGTGCCGTTTGGAAACGGCGGCAAGAGGCGCAGGGGCTATGTCGTTGGACTGACCGAAAAAGCCCGGTACGATCCGGAAAAAATCAAAGAGATCGATCAGATAGACGACGCGGGAATGCCGATTGAATCTCAGCTGATCGGGCTTGCCGCCTGGATACGCCGCAATTACGGCTCGACGATGAATCAGGCGTTAAAGACAGTGATCCCGGTCAGGCAGAGAAGTGCGAAAAAGGAAAAAAAGAGGATTTGTCTGCTGCTTGAAAAAGAGGAGGCCAAAGAACGGCTCGCCTTCTACAAGAGGCGGCACAGTACGGCGAGGGAACGGCTTCTTGCAGCGCTTTTAGAGGATCCGCAGCTCGATTATGAGGTGGTTACCGGAAAATTAAATGTGTCCGCGTCTGTCGTGCGCGCACTGGAGGAGCAGGGCGTATTGAGTATAGACCGTCTCCGGGATTACCGCAATCCGGTGCAGGGCCTGACGCAGAAAAGTGCGCCTGTGGCTTTGAATGCAATGCAGACGGAGGCGGTAAGGCGGATTCGCGAAAACGCGAAGTCTTTTCATCCAAAACCGTGCCTGATTCACGGCGTGACGGGGAGCGGCAAGACAGAGGTATATATGGAGCTGATTAAGGATGCCGTAAAGGAAGGAAAACAGTCGATTGTGCTGATTCCGGAGATTGCGCTGACGTATCAGACGGTGATGCGTTTTTATAACTGTTTTGGCGCCCGGGTGTCTATCTTGAATTCCAGGATGTCACAGGGCGAGAGATACGATCAGTTTGAGAGGGCGAAAAAGGGGGAGCTGGATGTGATGATCGGTCCGAGATCCGCGTTGTTCACACCGTTTCCCAATCTTGGCTATATTGTGATCGACGAGGAACACGAGGGCGCCTATAAGAGTGAGACAATGCCGCGCTACCATGCAAGGGAAACGGCGATACAGCGGGCGAAGATGGCGGGCGCGGTTGTGGTGCTCGGTTCCGCAACGCCGTCCACAGACAGCTATTACAGAGCCTGCGCGGGGGAATATATGCTCGTTGAGATGCATGAGCGCGTGCATAAGAAGCAGCTTCCGGCCTGCGAGATTATCGATCTGCGCACGGAGCTTAGAGAGCGCAATTTTTCTATACTAAGCAGAAAGCTCCAGGAACTGATAGAGGACCGCTTAAAAAAGCGCGAGCAGGTGATGCTTTTTTTAAATCGAAGAGGAATATCAGGATTTGTGTCTTGCAGGTCGTGCGGACACGTGGTAAAATGTCCGCATTGCGACATTTCTTTGAGCGCGCACGGGGGCGGGAAGCTGGTCTGCCACTATTGCGGTTACGAGACGCCCATGGTTTTGAAGTGCCCGGCCTGCGGTTCCCCTTATATCAGCGGGTTTAAGGCGGGGACGGAGAAGATTGAACAGACCGTAAAGGCGAGGTTTCCGGATGCGCGCGTTTTGCGGATGGACATGGATACGACGAGGAAAAAGGATGCCTACGAAAAGATTCTCTCGGCGTTTGCCAATCAGGAGGCGGATATTTTAATCGGAACGCAGATGATTGTCAAGGGGCACGATTTTAAAAACGTGACGCTGGTGGGGGTGCTGGCGGCGGATCTGTCTTTGTATGTCGGAGATTACCGGGCGTCGGAACGGACCTTCCAGCTTATTGCGCAGGCAATCGGCCGCGCCGGGCGGGGCGAAAAAGAGGGCGAGGCCGTGATTCAGACTTACAGCCCGGATCATTACAGCGTGAGGGCTGCGGCAGCCTCGGATTACGGAGCGTTTTATGAAGCAGAAATGATGTACCGGAGGATGATGCGGTATCCGCCGGTATGGAATCTTCTCGTGATACTTGTGGCGTCCGAAAAGGAAGAGCTTGCGTCTGCGGCGGCAAAATACGCGACGGAGTATCTTGAGGCCTCCAACAGGGCGCAGATATCAAAGGAGGAGCTGCTTTTTGTCGGCCCGGCAAAGCCGGCCGTGGCAAAAGTCAACGATATCTATAAAAGAGTGTTATACTTAAAGTGCAGAGCGTATGATACGCTTGTGCAAATAAAAGATCATGTGGAAACATATATGCAGAGTTATCCCGCATATCGGGAGATTACGATGCAGTTTGATTTTAATCCGATGAACGGATTTTAGAGTGCAGGAGGAAAGCGACATGGCATTGAGGCAGATTCGAATGGCGGGAGATCCGGTATTGGGGAAGACTTGCCGGGAGGTAAAAGAACTGACGCCTAAGATTAAGGAATTAATCGGCGATATGTTTGAGACAATGTATGAGGCAAACGGCGTGGGGCTGGCGGCTCCGCAGGTCGGGATTTTAAAGAGGATTGTGACAATCGACGTGGGGGATGGCCCGATCGTGATGATTAATCCCAGCATAATAGAAAGTTCCGGTTCCCAGACGGGCGAAGAAGGGTGCCTAAGCCTTCCCGGGAAGTCGGGAGTGGTCACAAGGCCGGATTATGTGAGAGCGCGGGCTTTCGATGAGAATATGCAGGAGTATGAGATTGAGGGAAATGAGCTTCTCGCAAGGGCAATCTGCCATGAGCTGGACCATCTTGACGGTCATATGTATATGGAACTGGTAGAGGGCGAATTGCACGAAGCGAATTATGAGGAAGAAGAATGAAAGTAATTTTTATGGGAACACCGGATTTTGCGGTGGGAATCTTAGAGGCGATTTTAAACGCGGGACATGAGGTACAGCTTGTGGTGACGCAGCCGGACAAGCCGAAGGGTCGGGGCAAGGCGCTGCAGTTTCCGGCGGTCAAGGAGGCGGCTCTTTCTCATGGCATTGAAGTTTATCAGCCAAAACGAATCAGAGATGAGGAGTGCGTGGAGTTTCTTCGTGGATATCGGCCGGATCTTGCGGTTGTGGCGGCGTTCGGACAGATTCTTCCGAAGGAGATTCTTGATATGCCAAAATACGGATGCATCAATGTACATGCGTCCCTGCTTCCAAAATACAGAGGGGCCGCGCCGATTCAGTGGGCCGTGATTAACGGGGATAAAGTTTCCGGCGTCACGATCATGCGGATGGACGAGGGGCTTGACACCGGAGATATCATTGATACCGCCGAGGTCGTATTGAGGGAGGACGAGACGGGCGGAAGCCTTTTTGAGAGACTCTCCGCGGCGGGGGCGAAGCTTTGCGCAGAGACGATGCAAAGGATAGAAGCCGGAAGCGCCGTCTATACAAAGCAGGACGAGGCGCTGGCCACACATGTGCGGATGATTCACAAAAAGATGGGCAAAATAAACTGGAGCCATAAGGCGGTGGAAATTGAGCGGCTGATTCGGGGATTGAATCCGTGGCCAAGCGCATACACCACGTTAGACGGAAAGAACCTGAAAATATGGAAAGCCTCTGTTTTAGAGGGCGGGGACGGGGAAAAGGCCGGGTGTGTGGTCGAGGCGTCCGGGTCCGCGTTTTTGGTGCAGACGGGCGAGGGGATGCTTTCATTGGAAGAAGTGCAGCTGGAAAATAAAAAGCGGATGCCGGCGGCAGATTTTCTGCGGGGCTATGCGGTATCGGCGGGATGTTATCTTGATGAAAAGGATTAGGAGGAAGAAGTATGCCGGGATTATATTATAGCTGGTGGGATCCAACGTATGTGCTCGTTGTAATCGGGGCGGTCATCTGCCTGATTGCGTCGGCGAGAGTGAATATGACGTATAAGAAGTACAGTAAGCGCCGCAGTATGTCGGGGATGACGGGCGCGCAGGCGGCGGAGCGGATTTTACATTATGCGGGGATTTACGATGTGCAGGTGCGCCACGTTTCCGGGAATCTGACGGATCACTATGATCCGAGAAACAAAACGTTAAATTTGTCTGACAGCGTCTACGGGGCGGTTTCCGTGGCGGCGGTCGGGGTGGCGGCGCATGAGTGCGGCCATGCGATCCAGCATCAGCAAAATTACGCGCCGCTCACTGTCAGAGGGGCGATTGTGCCGGTGGCAAATATTGGTTCTACGCTTTCCTGGCCGCTTATAATCGTGGGACTGATTTTTGCCCAGGTCCGTTTTCTTATCCCTCTTGGGATCCTCTTTTTCTCCTTTGCCGTGATTTTTCAGCTTGTGACTCTCCCTGTGGAGTTTAACGCGTCCGCGCGTGCGGTGACAATTTTGGGGGATACGGGGATTTTGGGACAGGATGAGCTTCGCGATACGAGAAAAGTGCTGCGAGCGGCCGCACTTACGTATGTGGCGAGCGCCGCGGCGGCGATTTTGCAGCTTTTGCGTCTTGTCGTATTGTTTGGAGGAAGAGGCAGCCGTGACTGATTCTGTAAATATGCGGGAGCTGGTATTGGCGCTTCTTCTGGAGATCACAAGAGACGGTGAGTACAGTCACATTGCGATCCAGAATGTGCTGGGCAAGTATCAGTATCTTGAAAAAAGAGAGCGCGCGTTTATTACCCGTGTGACGGAGGGAACGCTGGAGCGCATGATCGAATTGGATTATGTAATCGACCAATATTCCAGGGTGAAGGTGCAAAAAATGAAGCCCGTAATCCGGTGTATTCTAAGAAGCGCCGTTTACGAGCTGAAATATATGGACGCCGTCCCTCAGTCCGCGACCTGCAACGAGGCGGTAAAGCTCGCAAAGAAAAAGGGATTTGGAAGTCTCGCCGGTTTTGTGAACGGCGTGCTGCGCAATATCGGAAGAAATCTCTCCGATATCTCCTATCCGGATGAGGAAAAAGAGCCGATAAAGAGTCTTTCCGTCCGCTATTCGACGCCTGAATGGATGATCGAACAGTGGATATCCGAGTATGGGAGAGAGAAGACCGAGGAGATATTGCGCGCTTTTTTGGAGAAGACAGGCATCAGTATCCGGACCAACCTTGTGAAAAATTCGCCGAAGGAGCTTAGAAAAAGCTTGGAGGCGGAGGGGATTGCCGTGCGGGAAAACAGAGAGATTCCCTATGCGTTTTACATAGAGGGCGTGGATTATCTGCAGGCGTTAAAGAGCTTTCAGGACGGCCTGTTTTATGTGCAGGACGCCAGCTCTATGAAGGCGGTTATCGAAGCGGCTCCGAAGGAGGGGGACTATGTAATCGACGTGTGCGCCGCTCCGGGGGGCAAGAGCGTCCATATCGCCGAATTGATGCACGGGACGGGGCATGTACAGGCCAGAGATTTGACGGAATATAAGATCGGGCTGATAGAGCAGAACCAAAAGAGGTGCGGAATTTCCAATTTAAGCACGCTGCAGTGGGACGCGAGAATAAGAGACGCGTCCGCCGTAGAAAAGGCGGATATTGTAATTGCCGATCTGCCCTGTTCCGGTCTCGGCGTAATGCGGAAAAAAAAGGATATCCGCTTTAAGATGACACCGGAGAAGCAGCGGCAGCTTGCCGCGCTTCAAAGAGAGATTCTGCATACGGTTTCGGAATATGTAAAGCCGGGCGGGAAACTGGTTTACAGCACATGTACGATCAGCCGAAAAGAGAATGAAGACAATGCGCTGTGGTTTGTTGAAAACCATCCGCAGTTTGCGCTTGAGAGGATGGAACAGATTCTTCCCGCAGACGGAGCGTGCGACGGATTTTTTATTGCGGGACTGAGGAAAAACAAATGAGTGGAAAGACAGATATCAAGTCGCTTGATTTAAAGGAATTGGAAGAGTTTTTATGTGCCGGAGGGGAAAAGAAGTTTCGGGCCGGACAGATTTACCGGTGGCTCCATAAGAAAAGGGTAACTTCCTTTGCGCAGATGACGGATATATCCGCGGATCTTCAGGCAAAGCTGGACGCGGAATGCGATCTTACCGTGTTGAGAAAGGAGCATTTGCAGATATCGAAGGCGGACGGGACAAGGAAATACCTCTTTGCGCTCGCGGACAATAACATGGTGGAGAGCGTGCTGATGCGCTACAAGCACGGCAACAGCGCGTGTATATCCTCGCAGGTCGGATGCAGGATGGGATGCCGGTTTTGCGCCTCCACGCTGGACGGGCTTGTCAGAAATCTGGCTCCGTCCGAGATGCTGGAACAGATTTACCGCATAGAGGAGGATATCGGCGAGCGGATCTCAAACGTGGTGATTATGGGAAGCGGGGAGCCGCTGGATAATTATGAGAATGTGGTTCGTTTTCTTCATATGGTGTCCGATCAGAACGGATTAAATATCAGTCAGCGAAATATCACGGTATCAACCTGCGGGATTGTCCCGAACATGTTAAGACTGGCAGAGGAGGGCTTTCAGCTTACCCTCGCGATTTCTCTGCACGCCTCTTCACAGGAAAAGCGCAAAGCGCTGATGCCGGTTGCCAATAAATACGCAATCGACGAAGTGATTGGGGCCTGCCGGACGTATTTTGAAAAAACCGGAAGGCGGATTACGTTTGAATACAGCCTGGTCGGCGGCGTCAACGACACCGGGGAGGATGCGGCGAGGCTCGCGGGGCTTATAAAAGGTATGAACTGCCATGTGAATCTGATACCGGTAAACCCGATTAAAGAGAGGGATTATGTGCAGTCGGGGCGGGACGAGGTTCTGAATTTCAAAAATAAACTTGAAAAAAACGGAATAAATGTTACTATTAGAAGGGAAATGGGCCGCGATATCGACGGGGCCTGCGGACAGCTTCGGAAGAGATTTTTAGAAAGGTAGGAGAGAGTATGAAGACATTTTCCATAACGGATATCGGACAGCGCCGGGAAATGAATCAGGATTATATGTATTCGTCTGAGATGCCGGTTGGAAATCTACCCAACCTTTTTATTGTCGCAGACGGAATGGGAGGGCATAATGCGGGGGATTATGCGTCAAAATATACGGTAGAGACCATTGTCGAGCTTATCTCCAAGTCGAAAGAGACGGAGCCGGTTGCGCTTATGGAGGAGGCCATAGAGGCCGCGAACCGTATGCTGCTCGAGCGGGCGAACGAGAACGCGGGGCTGAAGGGAATGGGAACGACAATTGTGGTGCTTTCCATTTATGGGACGCATCTGTTTATCGGAAATGTCGGGGACAGCAGGCTATATATCATCAATAGCGGAATACGGCAGGTTACAAGAGATCATTCCCTGGTAGAAGAGATGGTAAGGATGGGGGAGATGGATCGGGATATCGCGAGAGATCATCCCGATAAGAATATCATAACCCGGGCGATTGGAGCCGCGCCGAAGGTGGCTGTCGATTTTTTTGAGGCAGAGATTGAAGAAAGCGATAAAATTCTAATGTGTACCGACGGCCTTACAAATATGGTGGATGATGATGAGATCCGGAATATCGTTATAGGGCAGCGCGACATTGTGGAAAAGGCGCAGAAGCTTGTTGAGACTGCGAACCGTAACGGTGGAAAAGATAATATCACGGTAATCGTAATAGAGCCGTTTTCTGACGAGGTGAAAAGATGTTAGCAGAGGGAATGTTTATAGCGGACCGCTATGAAGTCTTAGGAAAAATAGGCGCCGGCGGGATGTCGGATGTATATAAGGCAAAAGACCATGTACTGGGTCGTTTTGTCGCCATTAAAGTTTTAAAACAGGAATTTAGCGAAGACGTAAATTTCGTGACGAAGTTCCGCACGGAGGCACAGTCCGCGGCCGGGCTGGAGCATCCGAATATTGTAAATATTTACGACGTTGGAAGCGAAGACGGAATGCATTATATCGTAATGGAGTACGTCGAGGGAATTACGCTGAAGACGTATATTGAGAAAAAGGGGCAGCTTTCGTATAAAGAGGCGATCAGCATTGCCATCCAGGTTGGAAGAGGTATCGAGGCCGCGCACAATAAGCATATCGTACACCGCGATATTAAGCCGCAGAATATTATTATTTCTACCGAGGGTAAGGTAAAGGTGACGGATTTCGGAATCGCGAGGGCCGCCACGTCCAATACGATCAACTCCGACGTGATGGGGTCGGTGCATTATGCGTCCCCGGAACAGGCGAGAAACGGATTTGTGGACGGAAAGAGCGATATCTATTCTCTTGGAATCGTCATGTATGAGATGACGACCGGGAGGGTGCCGTTTGACGGCGACACGACGGTTGCGGTCGCAATTCAGCATCTGCAAGAGGAGATGGTGGTGCCGAGCATTTACGCGCCGGATATTCCGGTCAGCTTAGAGAAAATTATTTTAAAATGTACGCAGAAAAATTCGGACCGCCGTTATCAGACGATCGGGGATCTCCTGCTTGATCTGAAGAAAGGGTTGATTCACCCGAATGAAGATTTTGTCACAATGATTCCGCTTGGCGGCCAGGACAAAACCCGTGTGATCGGCGCGGATGAGCTTCAGCAGATTCATAAAGAGACGCATAAGGTCTATGTTCCGGATGCGAAAGAAGAGCCGGAGGAGCCGGATGAGGAGGACGAAGAAGACGAGGAGGGGATTTTAAATCCCAAAATGGAAAAGGCCGTTACTATTATGGGAATTGCGGCGGCCGTCATTATCATTGCGATCATTATCTTCATTGTTTTGAGCTTTTTTGACGTGTTTAAATTCGGCTCGGGAAAAAAGCCGGAGGATAATTCCGAGATTCAGACGGAAACGCAGACCGGGGACGATACGCAGAAGGATACGTCTGAAAGCGGCGACATGGTTACGATGATCGACGTCACAAATAAGACGTTTGACGAGGCAAAGTCGCAGTTAGAGGCGATCGGCCTTAAGATAGAGCAGGAGGGGGTCGCTTCCTCCGACACCATCGAAGAGGGACGGATTATCTCGCAGAGCGTGGAAAAAGATACGAGCGTGGCGAAAAATACGACGGTTAAGGTGACAATCAGCAGCGGGGCGGGAAGCGTGGAAGTTCCGGACGTGACGAATTACACTTCCGCGGAGGCGCAGTCGCTTCTGACAAACGCCGGGTTTGTCGTGACGACGGATTATGATTACAGCGACAGTGTGGCGCAGGACCATGTGATCCGCACGGAGCCCGCGGCGCATGCGTCCGCTAGGTCGGGCGATACGATTAAGCTTATTTTAAGCAGAGGGCTTGAAAACGTTAAGGTTCCGGATGTGCGCAACAAGCCGCAGGCAGAGGCGGAGGAGGAACTTAGAAACGCGGGGCTTGTCGTGACGGTCGCCGATTCGGAATATAACGAAACAATCCCGGAGGGGAATGTCATCAGCCAGAGTATTGTGAGCGGAAAGTATGTCGACCGCGGAACCAGCATCAGCCTTGTCGTAAGCCTTGGCAAAAAGACGGTTTACTATTCGTATCAGGCGTCCATAGACGTGCCGGGCGACGGAAGAGAGTACGTCTCCGCCGATATTTCAATCAGCAATGAGGACGGTCAGGTTTTGCAGCGGTGGAAAAACGTAAAGGTATCTTCCATGCCGCAGCTTTTGACCTTGCCAAATATAGAAAACAGCAGTACGGGAACGCTTACCGTGATCTGGACGTATCTGGACGACGACGGCAATAAGCAGACGATAGAGGACAGCCAGAAAGTGAATTTTACCGAGCAGTAGGAGGCGGCTTGTGACAGAGATAAGCGGGTATTATGGAAAGGATCGTTCATGCAGGGGAAAATAGTAAAAGGCATTTCGGGATTTTATTATGTGCATGTGGTGCAGTCCGGAATTTACGAGTGTAGGGCGAAAGGGATTTTCCGCAAACAGAAGAAAAAGCCTTTGGTCGGGGACGACGTGATTTTTGACGTGCTCGACGGGGAGAAGCGGACCGGAAATATAACGGAGCTTCTGCCGCGGAGAAATGAACTGATCCGCCCGGCTGTGTCAAATGTCGATCAGGCGCTTATCATCTTTGCCGCGGCGAAGCCAAAGCCCCATTTTAATCTGCTTGACCGTTTTCTCGTTATGATGGAGTATCAGAGGGTGCCGGTTGTCATCTGTTTCAATAAATGCGATCTGATTACGGAGGATGAGCGGCGTGAGATTGCCGGTATGTACGGATTTTGCAAAAAGAGGCTCCTGTTTACGAGCGCAAAGGAGGAGATCGGCCTCGACGGGCTGCGGGAAATTATTTTCGATAAGACAACCGCGGTCGCCGGCCCCTCCGGCGTGGGGAAATCCTCTCTGGTAAATTTGCTTTCTCCCGAGGCGCAGATGCAGACCGGGGAAATCAGCAGCAGGATTGAGAGAGGCAGGCACACTACGCGGCACTCGGAACTGATTCACGTCGGGGGGACAAGCTATCTTATGGATACGCCGGGGTTTAGCTCCCTGTATATACCGGGAGTGGAAAAAGAGGATTTGGGCGGCTTTTATCCGGAGTTTGCGGCGTATGAACCGTACTGCCGATTCCAGGGCTGCGCGCATATCAGCGAGCCGGACTGCGGCGTCAAGCAGGCGCTGTGCGACGGAAAAATACATCCCGTGCGCTATGAGAATTATTGTATGCTCTATGAAGAGCTGAAATCCGTGAATAAATATTAGCCGGGCCGCGCAGGCATAAGCCGCGGTCAGCGCCGTTGAGCGAAACATTATTTCAATTAGGATAAGTGAAGGAGAAGCTTATGAACTGTTTATCACCCTCCATTCTGGCGGCGGATTTTACAAAATTAGGCGAACAGGTAATGACATTGGATCGCGCGGGGGCACAGTATCTTCACATTGATGTGATGGACGGTATGTTTGTGCCGAGCATATCCTTTGGAATGCCGTTGATACGGTCTCTGCGGGCGGTCAGCGACCGTATTTTTGACGTTCATCTGATGATCGAGGAACCGATACGCTATATCGACGAGTTTGTGTCCTGCGGGGCGGATTTGATTACGGTGCACGCGGAGAGCTGTACGCATCTTGACCGCACAATTGACGCCGTAAAAGAAAAGGGGATTATTGCGGGCGTTGCGCTTAATCCGGCCACGCCGCTTTCTGCGATTGAATATGTGCTTCCGAAGGTGGACATGGCGCTTGTTATGACGGTAAATCCGGGGTACGGCGGACAGGAGTTAATTCCTTACACGATAGAAAAGGTGCGGGACTTAAAACGCATGATAGACAAAAGAAGGTTAAAGGTGGACATTGAGGTGGACGGCGGCGTCCGCATGGAAAATATCGGGCGTCTGATGGACGCCGGGGCCAATATCATTGTGGCAGGGAGCGCCGTTTTTGCGGGAAATACAAAAGAGAATGTGGAAAATTTTCTGGAGATTATGAGAGCGCATGGGTAGAGCGATGAGAGTATTGATTATAACGGGCGGGCATATAGAGGAAGCGTTTGCCGTATCTTACATAAAAAATTATCGGCCGGGGTACGTCATAGCGGCGGACGGCGGGATGGAATTTTGCAGGCGTCAAAATATCGTGCCGGACTGCATTGTCGGAGATTTTGATTCGGCAAAGGAGGAGACCGTCGCGTATTTCCATCAGATTCCCCAGATTATCTGGAAGAGGTTCTGCCCGCAGAAGGACGAGACGGACACGGAGCTTGCGCTTACGACGGCGTTTGAGCATCAGGCCTCGGAAATCCATATTTTGGGGGCGACGGGAACGCGCCTCGACCATGTGCTGGGAAATATAAGGCTTTTACAAAAGGCGCTGACGCGGGACATTCCGGCGTATATCATAGATACGAATAACCGTATTTCACTGGCGGACGGCGTAAAGAAGATAAAGAAAAACGAACAGTACGGAAAATACGTCTCGATTCTGCCGCTCGGGAATACGGTGAAAAATATTACGCTGACGGGATTTTTATATCCGCTGGAGCATGCGCGGCTTTATAGTGACAATACCCTGGGAATCAGCAATGAGATTGCAAAGGATACGGCCGTGATCGAGCTTGAGGAGGGAATTGTGATTGTGATAGAATCGAAGGATTAGAGCCGTACGGCTGACTGTGACGGGAGGAGGAGAGAGTAAATGACGTTGAGGGAAGCGGAGGTAAGGTTGTCGGAATTAAATTCTGAGATAACCGGGTTATTAAAAGAACGTGAGTCGGTGTTGAGAGAGTGGAGCGCGGCGTTTCAAACGGAGAGCCCGCAAAATATGATTTGCGTCGATGAGGGTGCGGGAGACTGCCATGAGTTATATCTGGTCAGCGGCGATTTAAAAGAGCAGGTATGTGTATTTGACAGCCACGACATGAGAGGCGGTATAGACGATTTTTATAAGCGCATTGACACATCGATAGATATCCTTAACATTGCGAACGGGAGAAATTGTGAGATGCCCGAATATCAGAGAAATCTGATATATGCGAAAGCGGCCGAAATCAGGGAGAGGATGCTTATGGCCGAAAAAACTGTTGTATAATCACGTAGAATGGTTTATAATGACCTAAGGATAATGGAACAAATCTTCAGGGCAGGGTGAAAGTCCCTACCGGTGGTAAAGCCCACGAGCCGTATGGCATGATTCGGTGCGATTCCGGAGCCGACAGTATAGTCTGGATGAGAGAAGATGAAGCGTTTTTGTGTATGATGCGTACGCTCTGGGAGGAGAATATCTTTTCAGGGCTTTTTGTATATTTATATGACGTACATCGCAGGACTGCCCTGAAGAATTTTGGGGCAGTCTTTTCTATCGCGGGATGACGCGTTTAGAAACCGGTCAGAAAGGCGGAGCATTTCCGTCATTCCATATTTGTGACGAAAGGGGCGAAAGAAGTTGCAGCAACATTCGGAGGATGAAAAATATATGAAGCTGGCGCTTGAGCTGGCGAAAAGAGGGGAGGGGCGTGTGAACCCGAACCCGCTTGTGGGCGCGGTCATTGTCAAGGACGGCAGGGTCATCGGTCAGGGATGGCACAGAGAGTTCGGAGGGCTTCATGCCGAGCGCAACGCTTTTGCGGACTGCGGAGAGCCGGCCAGGGGCGCAACCTTGTATGTGACGTTAGAGCCCTGCTGTCATTACGGAAAGACGCCGCCTTGCACCGAGGCGATTCTTGCGCATAACGTCGGTCGCGTCGTGATTGGCTCGAAGGATCGGAATCCGCTTGTGGCGGGGAGGGGCGTATCAATTTTGCGGGAGCATGGCGTCACGGTGACAGAGGGCGTTTTGGAGAGAGAGTGCGACGATTTAAACCGCGTTTTTTTTCACTATATCGAAAAAAAGCGTCCGTATGTCGTCATGAAATATGCGATGACGATGGACGGAAAAATTGCCACGGTAACAGGGAAATCGCGCTGGATTACGGGAGATGCGGCGAGAGAGCGCGTGCATCTTGACCGTAACCGGTATACGGCTATTATGGCGGGCGTGGGGACGGTGCTATCCGACGACCCGATGTTAAACTGCCGCGTCGAAAACGGCAGGAATCCCGTGCGCATTATCTGCGATACGGCTTTGCGTACGCCGCTTGAATCCAATATTGTGGCGACGGCGAAAGAAATTCCGACAATCCTTGCCACCTGCCGCACGGAAGAAGAAAAGATAGAGCCGTATCGGGATATGGCGTGCACAGTGGTTTCCCTTCCAAAAAAGGACGGTCATGTCGATTTGACGGCGCTGACAGAGGAGCTTGGCAAAAGAGAGATCGACAGCGTTTTGCTGGAGGGCGGAGGCACGCTAAACGAAGCGGCCCTGAGAGCGGGAATTGTAAATCGGATACAGACCTATATAGCGCCGAAAATATTTGGCGGCGCGGCTGCGCCGACGCCGGTGGGAGGCGCGGGCGTCGATGCGCCCGATAAAGCGTACCGGCTTTTACCGGTTGAAATACAGCGAATTGGGGAAGATATTTTACTGGAAAGCGAGGTGGTATCGTGTTTACCGGAATCATAGAGGAAGTGGGGGAGATCCGCTCGGTAAGAAAGGGGCGGCATTCGGCGGTTCTCGCCGTGGGAGCCCAAAAAGTGCTGGATGATGTGAGGATCGGAGACAGTATAGCCGTCAACGGAATCTGCCTGACGGTCACGGGATTTTCCGAGAAAGATTTTACGGCGGATGTGATGCATGAGACGATGAACCGTTCTTCTCTGGGAAGCTTAAAGCCGGGGGACGTCGTAAATTTAGAGCGCGCGATGCGCCTTGGCGGACGTTTCGGCGGTCATATCGTGTCGGGCCATATTGACGGCACGGCCGCGATATCGGAGATAAAAAAGGATGAAAACGCAGTCTGGTATCGACTGAAGGCTGCGCCGCAGATTCTTCGCTATATTGTGGAGAAAGGCTCGGTGGCCATCGACGGAATCAGCTTAACGGTTGCGTTTGTGACGGACAGGGAATTTGGCGTTTCAATCATTCCGCATACGAGGGAGGCGACCTCGCTTACGAAAAAGAAGGTTGGAGATACGGTCAATATAGAAAACGACTGTATCGGAAAATATGTAGAGAAGCTTTTCGGTTCTTTGGACAAGACGCAGCGTGCCGCAGACGGGCAGGAGACGGATGGGAAAAAAGAGAGTACGCTGACAAGAGAAAAGCTGTTAAGCCTTGGATATTAGCAAATGCAGAGCATTTACGGAAGTTCTGACGGACAAGGCAGATGCAAAGAGAGAGGAAGGGATAGGATGGAATATCATACAGTTGAGGAGGCGCTTTGCGAGCTGCGCCGGGGAAAAATCATACTGGTGACGGACGATGAGGATCGGGAGAACGAGGGGGATTTTATATGCGCGGCCGAATTTGCCACGACAGAGAACGTGAATTTTATGGCGATGCACGGCAAAGGCTTGATCTGTATGCCGATGAGCGAAGCGCTTTGCAGGAAGCTGCAGTTTCCGCAGATGGTAAACGATAATACGGACAACCATGAGACGGCGTTTACGGTATCGGTCGATCACATAGATACGACGACCGGGATCTCGGCGGCGGAACGGGGGATAACTGCCAGAGCCTGTGTGGCGGACGACGCAAAGCCGCAGGATTTCAGAAGGCCGGGCCATATGTTTCCGCTTATGGCGAAAAAAAACGGCGTGCTTGAGCGAAACGGCCATACGGAGGCGACCGTGGATCTGATGCGTCTTGCGGGCTTAAAGGAGTGCGGTCTGTGTTGTGAGATTATGCGCGAGGACGGCACAATGATGCGGTCAAGCGAGCTCTTTGAGCTTGCCAGAAAGTGGGATTTGAAGATTATTACGATAAGCGCGCTGCAGGAGTACAGAAAACGCAACGATAAGCTGACAGAGTGCGTTGCGATTACCAGGATGCCGACAAAATACGGAGAGTTTACGGCGCACTGTTATATCAATAAATTGAACGGGGAACACCATGTCGCCCTGGTAAAGGGAGAGATCGGAGATGGAAAGGATCTTTTGTGCCGCGTTCATTCCGAGTGTCTGACCGGGGATGCGTTCGGTTCTATGCGCTGCGACTGCGGGCAGCAGTTTGCCGCGGCGATGACGCGGATTGAAAAAGAGGGCCGCGGCGTTCTTTTGTATATGCGTCAGGAGGGAAGAGGGATCGGCCTGATGAACAAGCTGCGCGCCTACGAGCTTCAGGATAAGGGGATGGATACGTTAGATGCGAATCTTGCGCTCGGCTTTCCGGGAGATATGAGGGAATATTATATCGGCGCGCAGATTCTGCGCGATTTGGGCGTTAAGGAGCTGCGGCTTCTGACGAACAATCCCGACAAGGTATATCAGCTTTCTGGTTTTGGAATGGAAATCAAAAAACGGGAGCCGATACAGATGGACGCGACGGCGTACGATTTGTTTTATCTGAAAACAAAACAGAAACGAATGGGACATATCTTAAATTATAACGAAAAAGGAGAGCAAACATGAACGTATTTGAAGGAAAATTAGTATCAGAAGAGATCCGGATAGGAATCGTAGCGGCGAGATTTAACGAATTTATCGTGTCGAAGCTTCTCTCCGGCGCGGTAGACACTCTGGTGCGGCACAATGTGAAAGAAGAGCAGATCGACGTGGCGTGGGTGCCGGGCGCGTTTGAAATTCCGCTGATTGCCTCTAAGATGGCAAAAAGCAATCGGTATGATGCAGTGATTTGTCTCGGGGCCGTGATCAGGGGAAGCACAACGCATTACGATTATGTCTGCAGCGAGGTGTCAAAGGGGATCGCCCAGGTATCCTTAAACAGCGGAATACCGGTGATGTTTGGCGTGCTGACGACGGAAAACATTGAGCAGGCGATTGAGCGCGCCGGGACGAAGGCGGGAAATAAGGGCTCTGAGTGCGCAGAGGGCGCGATCGAGATGGTGAATCTGATTCGCAGTATGAAAGGAGAATGACGTATGAGCAATGTGAGACGGGTATATGTAGAAAAGAAAAAAGAATACGCGGTGGCTGCGAAAGAGCTGAAGTCGGAGATTAAAAGCTATCTTGGAATCAAAACCGTGACCGACGTCAGGGTTTTGGTCCGCTACGATATTGAAAATATTTCCGAGGACGTCTATAAACGTGCGCTCGTCACAGTGTTTTCGGAGCCGCCGGTGGACGACGTCTATGAGGAGGATTTTGACCTTGCGGGCGGAACGGCGTTTTTTGTGGAGTACCTTCCGGGACAGTTTGACCAGCGGGCCGACTCGGCGGAGCAGTGCGTTAAACTGTTAAAAGAGGATGAGGAGCCGATTATCCGCACGGCGACGGCTTACGTGATTTACGGCGAGATGGACTCGGCGCAGCTTGCGGCAATAAAGGAACACTGCATCAATCCGGTAGATTCCAGGGAGGCCGGGACGGACAAGCCGCAGACGCTTAGACAGGAGTTCGAGGAGCCGAAGGATATCCTGATTTTTGACGGCTTTTGCGAGATGGCAAAGGAAGAGCTGCAGTCGCTGTACGATTCTTTGAATCTTGCGATGACATTTAAGGATTTCTTGCACATTCAGAATTATTTTAAAAGCGAGGAAAAGAGAGATCCGTCTATGACGGAGATCCGCGTGCTCGATACCTACTGGTCCGATCACTGCCGGCACACGACGTTTTCCACCGAATTGACGGATGTGACGTTCGCCGACGGCTATTATCGAAAGCCGATCGAAGAGACGTATCAGGATTATCTTGCGACGCATAAGCGCATGTACGAGGGAAGGGACGACAAATTTGTCTGCCTGATGGATCTTGCGTTGATGGCAATGAAACGCCTGAAAAAAGAGGGAAAGCTTGACGACCAGGAGGAATCGGACGAAATCAACGCGTGTTCGATTGTCGTTCCGGTAGAGGTAGACGGAAAGACCGAAGAGTGGCTTGTAAATTTTAAGAATGAGACGCACAACCATCCGACGGAAATCGAGCCTTTCGGAGGCGCGGCGACATGCCTTGGCGGCGCAATCCGCGATCCGCTCTCGGGACGCACCTATGTGTACCAGGCGATGCGCGTCACGGGCGCGGCCGATCCGACCGTGTCGGTAAAGGATACGATGAAGGGAAAGCTGCCGCAGAAGAAGCTGGTTCGCGGCGCGGCGCACGGATACAGTTCCTACGGCAACCAGATCGGACTTGCAACCGGCTATGTCAAGGAGATTTACCATCCGGATTATGTCGCGAAGAGAATGGAGATCGGGGCGGTCATGGGGGCGGCTCCAAGGCGCGCGGTGCAAAGGCTGACTTCCGATCCGGGAGATATCATTATTCTGTTGGGCGGCCGTACGGGGCGCGACGGGTGCGGCGGCGCGACCGGCTCCTCCAAGGCGCACACGACGAAATCCATAGACACCTGCGGAGCGGAGGTGCAGAAAGGAAATCCGCCGACCGAGCGCAAGATCCAGAGGTTATTCCGCCGCGAGGAAGTGAGCAGAATCATTAAAAAATGTAATGATTTCGGCGCGGGCGGCGTCTCCGTGGCAATCGGGGAGCTTGCGGACGGGCTTCGCGTCGACCTCGATAAGGTGCCGAAAAAGTACGCGGGCCTCGACGGGACGGAGCTTGCGATCTCCGAATCGCAGGAGCGTATGGCGGTTGTCATCGCGCCGGAGGACGTCGATCAGTTTTTAAAATACGCGGCGGAAGAAAATTTAGAGGCGGTGAAAGTAGCTGTTGTGACAAAGGAGCCGCGGCTTATCCTGGAATGGAGAGGGAAAGAGATCGTCAATATTTCCAGGGCGTTCCTCAACACGAACGGCGCGCACCAGGAGACGTCGGCCGCCGTATCGATGCCGGATGAGAAAGAAAAGTATTTTGATCAGATTGAGTCGAGCAGGGTGTCGGAGGCGCTTGGGAGAGGGGATAAAAAACAGGCGTATCTGGCGATGCTTTCGGATCTCAACGTATGTTCCCAGAAAGGACTTGTGGAGCGGTTTGACGGTTCTATCGGAGCGGGAAGCGTATATATGCCGTACGGAGGCAGATATCAGCTGACGGAGACGCAGAGCATGGTTGCGAAGCTTCCTGTGGCGACAGGGAAATGCGATACCGTGACGATGATGAGCTACGGGTTTAATCCGTATCTCTCTTCGTGGAGCCCGTATCACGGCGCCGCTTACGCGGTTCTTGAATCTGTGTCAAGGATTGTAACGGCGGGCGGAGATTATAAGAAAATCCGTTTTACCTTTCAGGAGTATTTCCGCAGAATGTCCGGCGAGCCTTCTCGCTGGAGTCAGCCGCTTGCGGCGCTGCTTGGCGCGTACAGCGCGCAGATTGCGTTTGGGCTGCCGTCGATCGGCGGAAAGGATTCTATGTCTGGAAGCTTTAATGAGATAGACGTGCCGCCGACGCTTGTCTCGTTCGCGGTGGATGTCGCGAGAGAAGCGGAGATTATAACGCCGGAGTTGAAGAAAGCCGGGAATAAGCTGTATTTGTTTACCATTGAGAAAGACGCGTACGATCTTCCGGATTACGCGCAGGTCATGAGCTTATATGACGCCGTCCATGCGCTGATACAAAAGGGCGTTATCGTATCGGCATATACGCTGGATGCGAGCGGGCTTGCGGCTGCAGTCAGTAAAATGGCGTTTGGAAACAAGCTTGGCGTTACGATGGATGCGTCTGTGACGGATATGGAAATGTTTGCGCCTGGTTTTGGAAATATTGTCGCTGAAGTTCCGGGCGAGTCCGCTGTCGAGCTGGAAAAAGAAATGGCAAAATCCGGGCTTTTGAAAAATTATAAGGCAGTCGCGACAGTGGAAGATTCCGGGCAGTTTGTATACGACGGCGCCGTTATCCGGATGGAGGAGGCGTTAGAGGCGTGGACGTCTACGCTGGAAAAGGTATTCCCGACGAAGGCCTCCGCGGAGACGGACGAGGTTCGGACGGGGCTTTACGATACAAAGGAGATATATGTCTGTAAAAATAAGGTTGCGAGGCCGAACGTCTTTATTCCGGTATTTCCGGGGACAAACTGCGAATACGACAGCGCGCGCGCGTTTGAGCGCGCGGGAGCGGATGTGACCGTAAAGGTGTTTAAAAATCTGACGGCGGAGGATATCAGGGACTCCGTGGAAGAATTTGCGGCGGCAATCCGGCAGGCGCAGATCATCATGTTCCCGGGCGGATTTTCCGCAGGCGACGAACCGGAAGGTTCCGCAAAGTTTTTTGCGACGGCGTTCCGCAATGAGAAGATAAAAGAGGCAGTCGGCGAGCTGCTTGTAAACCGCGACGGGCTTGCGCTTGGAATCTGCAATGGTTTTCAGGCTCTGATTAAGCTTGGGCTTGTGCCGTACGGCGAGATTACGCAGCAGAGGGCCGATTCGCCGACGCTGACGTATAATACGATCGGACGCCATATTTCCAAGATGGTCTATACCAAAGTGGTGACGAATAAATCTCCATGGCTGCATAAGGCAGAGCTTGGAGCTGTGTACTGCAGCCCGGCATCCCACGGAGAGGGACGGTTTGTCGCGCCAAAAGAGTGGTTAGACCGGTTGTTTGCGAACGGACAGGTTGCGACGCAGTATGTCAACGAGGCGGGAACGCCTACGATGGACGAGGAGTGGAACGTAAACGGCTCTTACATGGCGATTGAGGGAATCACAAGCCCGGACGGGCGTGTGCTCGGCAAGATGGCGCACGCGGAGCGCCGCGGAGATTCGGTGGCGGTCAACATCTACGGCGAGCAGGATTTGAAGCTGTTTGAATCGGGCGTAGAATATTTTAAATAGCATCGGGCTGACTGGCCGGGTGTTGAAGGAGACGAATCATGGAAGACAAACAGACAAAACAGATATCAAACGAGAGGGCGGAGGCTGCCATTTTGGAATATAAGGCAGAGCAGACGAAAGAGAATTTCAGTAAGGTCTTAAATATGCTGCGTCCCTCGCAGTTATTCGTTCCGTCGTTGGTAAATGAAGAAAAAAAGCCGATGCCGCTCTTTTTGAAAAACAAAGAGGGCGAGCAGTTTCTGGCCGTCTTTACCAGCCAGAAGCATGCCACGGAGGAGATAAAGCGCCAGGCGGTTATAGTTATGCCGTTTCCGGTATGCAACAGTCTTGTGGCGAACGATAAGTTCCAATTAAAGGGGATGGTAATCAATCCGTACACGGATAATCTGATTTTAAAGACGGATCTGGTGAAACGGCTGTACGAGGCCGACCTTGCGCTTGCAAAGCAGACGAAAGAGAGACAAATGGAGCTGACGCCGGCGCAGTACAGGCAGCGCGTTCGAAACCGGGTGGAATATCAAGCGCTGCCGGGGCGGCTGTATACCGAGGGGGAGGCGTTTGTCAACCGGCTGTGCGAGGAGAAAGAGGCGTTTATTTATCAGATTTTTTCAGACGCCTGCGCGCAGGGGAAAGGCAATCCGTTTGCCGAGTCGGATTTTGCGGTTCTGGCGCTTACGATAAGCAGCGATCTGCTCTTGATTCGCGTGGACATGCCGGCGAAGGCGGACGGCGAGCCGTTTTGCTACCGCGTATATGTGACGTTTCGTCCGGAGACAAAGGAGAGCGGATATTATGTCATTGAGAAAAATCCGGAAATGGAAGGGCGCCGTCTCGGGACAGTCGGGGCGGACGGGAAACATGAGGATTTAGGGGAAGCGCCGGTAGAAGGCGTCGAGCTTCAGGAAATTATTGACCGAAGCTCCATAAATTGATAAACTAAAAGCAGTCCGCCGTATTTTTACGGCGATGAATACCTAAATACCTAGAGGAAACAGTGGAGGTAAGTATGAACGAGAAAACGATCCCTTATAAAATTTACCTGGAAGAGAGCGAGATGCCGAAGCAGTGGTACAATGTGCGTGCCGATATGAAGAATAAGCCGGCGCCGCTTTTGAATCCGGGGACGCTTGCGCCGATGACGGCGGAGGAGTTAGGACATGTGTTTTGCGACGAGCTTGTAGCGCAGGAGCTTGACGATACGACAAGGTTTATTGACATTCCGGCGGAGATTCGGGACTTTTACAAGATGTACCGTCCGTCGCCGCTTGTGCGTGCGTATTGCCTTGAGAAAAAGTTACAGACGCCGGCAAAAATTTATTACAAATTTGAGGGGAATAACACGAGCGGAAGCCACAAGCTGAATTCCGCGATTGCGCAGGCTTATTATGCGAAAAAGCAGGGGTTAAAAGGAGTGACGACCGAGACGGGCGCGGGCCAGTGGGGAACGGCGCTCTCTATGGCCTGTTCGTATTTTGATTTGGACTGCAAGGTGTATATGGTGAAGGTGTCCTACGAGCAGAAGCCGTTCCGCCGCGAGGTAATGCGCACCTACGGGGCGAGCGTAACGCCGTCGCCGTCGGAGACGACGGAGGTCGGAAGAAAGATTCTCGCGGAGCATCCGGGTACGTCCGGAAGCTTAGGCTGTGCGATTTCGGAGGCCGTTGAGGCGGCTACAAGCGCCGAGGGCTACCGTTATGTGCTCGGAAGCGTGCTCAACCAGGTGCTTTTGCATCAGTCCGTAATCGGAATGGAGACAAAGGCGGCTCTGGATAAATACGAAATTACGCCGGATATCATTATAGGATGCGCGGGAGGCGGCTCGAACCTCGGCGGTTTGATTTCTCCGTTTATGGGCGAGAAATTAAGAGGGGAGAAGGATTATCGCATTATTGCGGTCGAACCGGCTTCCTGCCCGAGCTTTACAAGAGGCAGATACGCATACGACTTCTGCGATACCGGAAAGGTATGTCCGTTAGCGAAAATGTACACGCTTGGCAGCGGTTTCATTCCGTCGGCCAACCATGCGGGAGGGCTCCGCTATCACGGGATGAGTTCCACGCTGTCGCAGCTCTATGACGACGGGCTGATGGAGGCCGTGAGCGTAGAACAGACGTCCGTATTCGAGGCGGCGGAGCAGTTTGCGAGAGTAGAAGGAATCCTTCCGGCGCCGGAGAGCTCTCACGCAATCCGTGTGGCGATCGACGAGGCTTTGAAGTGCAAAGAGACGGGCGAGGAGAAGACGATCGTATTCGGGCTGACCGGAACCGGATATTTTGATATGGTTGCTTATGAGAAATACAACAACGGCGAGATGAGCGACTACATACCGACCGACGAGGAGCTGGCAGCCGGATTTGCGGGCTTGCCGAAGGTAGAGTGAGTTCGGCTGTGCCGTTGCAGATGAACAGAGTAGGGCGGGATGAAATTTCATCCCGCCCTCTTTGCGTCCGGAATCCGATCGATCATAAGAAATGAAAATAATATGACAGGTACTCACATATATTCTACTATGAAAAAATGTGAGCGTGGCAATATGGAGTATGGTAAAAAAATAAAGAAGGGTATTATGCTGGAATTGCTGACGTTTGTAATTCTGGCGGGCGGCGCGGTATGGACAAAGTCATATGAACAGGCGGACATAGCCGCAAACGGCAAAGATTTTATTAAGTGGGTGGACTTTAACGTTTCCTACGACGCGCTTTGTCTTGCGTATGAGATGGACGTCGCGTCCTTGGATCAGCCGGTGCATTTAAACTGGATCGAGCTTTTAGCCTATGCGGGAGCGAAATGCGGCGGAGAGTTTAAAGAATCCGCGCTGAAGGAGATAAAGGCCGCGGGGGAAAAGCTGACGGAGGAGAAGGTAAGCATGGCACAGCTGGCAAAGGATCTGAAGTATTACGGTTATTATCTGGAGGCATATTCCGCCGTATTAGACGGTTATGTGGGCGAGTATGAGGTACAAAACGGCGCGTCGTTTGAAAAATGCTACGGGCTGAAGGCTTTTTCACCGATTGCCAAAACCTTTGATTACCGGGATTATGATGATTTTGGAGTGGCGAGGAGCTTCGGATATAAGCGGCAGCATCTCGGGCATGATATGATGGGGCAGATCGGAACGCCGATTATCGCGGTGGAATCCGGCTATGTGGAGGCGTTAGGATGGAATCGTTACGGCGGCTGGCGGATCGGGATTCGCAGTCATGATAAAAAACGGTATTATTACTACGCGCATTTGCGGCAGAATTACCCGTATGCCGAGTGGTTAAAAGAGGGGGCCCAGGTGACTGCCGGGGATGTGATCGGATATATGGGGCACACCGGATACAGCGATACGGAGAATGTCAATAATATTGACGAGGTGCATCTGCATTTCGGAATTCAGTTGATTTTTGACGAATCTCAAAAAGACGGAAATACGGAAATCTGGATTAATCCGTACAATCTGGTACGTTTTCTGAGAAAAAATCAGTCCGAGGTGAACAAGGTGGAGGGGACGAAAGAGTGGAAGCGGGTCAGAGAAATCAAAACAGAGGACATAAAGAAGGGAAGGTAGCATAGAATAGAGAGAGAACGTATGTGGAAGTGGACATTTGGATTTTTTAGAGAGCAGAACGTATCAAAATCTACTGGACGCGTTTGACAGGGAGGCAAGAGCGAACACAAAATACCAGTTGTATGCGAGAAAAGCAAGGCAGGAAGGATACATGCAGATCGGCAATATCTTTGACGAGACGGCATGGAATGAGCAGCAGCATGCGCGAATCTGGCATGAGAAGCTTTGCGCGGGAAAAGAATCGGCTACGCTTGAAAATTTAAAGGATGCCGCGCGCAGTGAGGAGAGGGAGTGCTCGGATCTGTACAAAAGCTATGCGGTGGCGGCGGATCAGGAGGGATATGGAGACATTGCCCGGCTTTTTCGCGAGGTGGCGGAGATTGAGCAAAGCCATAATTTTCGTTACAGCAGGCTTGTGGAGAATATCGAGAGCGGGAGAGTATTCTGTAAGTCGGGCGAGGTACTTTGGGTCTGTCTAAACTGCGGCTATATATATTCCGGCATCTGCGCGCCGAAGGTCTGTCCGGTCTGTCATTATCCGCAGGGATTTTATGAGTTAAACTGCGATAATTATTAGATAACGTTTCAAAATCATGCATTTTCAGAAAATATTTGTTTCATTTGTCATAAAAGAGGGGAAACTTGCATATATAAGAAGTTGTAGGTTTTTATGGAGGGAAAATGTATGAGAAAACGTAGAATAAACATAATTTCAAACTTGCTGATATCGGCGGTATTTGTCTGCAGCCTCTTTTGCGGCCCGCTCTGTCTGGGCGCTGCGGATACGGATACCAAGGATACCTGGATACCGGAGGAGTACCGGCAGTATTGTGAGGAGATCGGCGCGAAGTACGCGATTTCTCCGGAGCTTTTAATTGCGATCATTGAAAAGGAGTCTTCGGGCCAGCCGCAGGTTTACAACGGGAACTGTAAAGGGCTGATGCAGATCAACGAGCCGTACCACAGAGAGCGTATGCAAAAGCTCGGCGTCACGAATATTTACGATCCTTACGGAAATATTATGCTGGGTGCGGATTATCTGCTGGATTTGTTTTTGGAGTACCAGGAGACGGGAACCGTGCTGATGGTATATAACGGTTCCGCGCGCGCGGTAGAGAGGGGAGAGGCGGTTGATTATACCAAATATGCCTCTGAGATAATCGAGCGCACGGCGTTTTTGGAGAGGCTGCACGGGAAATAAAGAGACAGTGGAAAAAGATGGGAAAGTCTGCTAAAATATCGGTAGATATTCTGGCGAACCGAAGAGATATACGGCGGCGGAGAAAGGATGGAAAGGTTTACGTGAGAAAATTACTGGTATTTTTAAAGGACTATAAGAAGGAGAGTGTCTTAGGGCCGCTCTTTAAGCTTTTAGAAGCCTCGTTTGAGCTGTTTGTCCCCCTGGTTATGGCGGCGATCATCGATGTGGGAATCCGGCAGGGAGATCGGGGATATATTTTAAAGATGTGCGGCGTTTTGATTTTGCTCGCAGTGATTGGCTTAACCTGCGCAATCACCGCGCAGTTTTTTGCGGCAAAGGCGGCCGTTGGTTTTGCGACGAAGCTGCGGCACGCCCTGTTTGCGCATATCCAGTCCCTCTCTTATACGGAGATGGACGAGATCGGAACTTCCACAATGATTACAAGGATGACCAGCGATGTCAACCAGGTTCAGTCCGGCGTTAACATGGTGTTAAGGCTTTTTTTGCGTTCCCCGTTTATTGTATTCGGCGCAATGATTATGGCGTTTACAATTGATGTGAAGGCGGCGCTTATTTTTGTTGTGGCAATTCCGGCGCTGGCGGTCGTCGTATTCGGCATTATCATCGTCACGATACCGCTGTTTAAAAAGGTGCAGGAGGGGCTCGATCGGGTTCTTGGAATTACGCGGGAAAATCTAAGCGGCAGCAGGGTGATCCGCGCTTTTCACAAGGAGGAGGAAGAGACCGCGGTATTCTATGAGCAAAATCAGATATTGACGAATCTGCAGCTGTATGTGGGAAAAATATCGGCGTTGATGAATCCGCTTACTTACGTGATTATTAACGCGGCGTTGATCGCATTGATCTGGACGGGGGCGGTCCGCGTTGACAATGGGTTTATCAGCCAGGGCGAGGTTGTGGCTCTTGTAAATTATATGTCGCAGATTTTAATTGAGCTGATAAAGCTTGCCAATTTAATTGTCACGGTGACAAAAGCCGTCGCCTGCGGGAACCGGATTGAGGGCGTGTTTCGCCTCCGCAGCTCCATGCAAGACGCGGAGGGGGAAACGGCGGAAAAAGATTTTGATTACGCGGTGGTGTTTGACCGCGTTTCTATGCGTTATAAGGGGGCCGGTGGAGAGGCCGTTTCCGATATTTCTCTGAAGGTGAAACCGGGGGAGACCGTCGGCATAATAGGCGGCACGGGCTCCGGAAAGTCTACGGTGGTGCAGTTGATTCCGAGGTTTTATGACGTCTCGCGCGGCGCCGTTTTTGTAAACGGCCGCGACGTCAGGGAATACCGGCTGGAAAAGCTGCGGGCAGGTATCGGGATTGTTCCGCAGAAAGCCGTTCTTTTTGCGGGAAGCATCCGTGAAAATATGCAGTGGGGGAAAAAGAATGCGTCGGATGAAGAAATCTGGGAGGCGCTCGCGGTTGCGCAGGCAAAGGAGTTTGTAGAAAAGAAGGAGGGGATGCTGGACGCCGCGGTCGAACAGGGCGGAAGAAACCTCTCCGGCGGTCAGCGCCAGAGACTTACGATAGCCAGGGCGCTTGTGGGACAGCCGGAGATTTTAATTCTCGACGACAGCGCGTCCGCGCTCGATTATGCGACCGACGCCGCGCTGCGCAGGTCGCTGAGGGAAATGAAAAACGCCCCGACCGTGTTTCTCGTCTCCCAGCGCGCGGCGTCCGTTTTGCATGCGGACCAGATTCTGGTGCTCGACGACGGCAGGGTAGACGGACTTGGAAGGCACGAAGAGCTTTTAAAGACATGCGAGGTGTACAGGGAAATTTATTATTCCCAGTTTTCAAAAGAAGAGGAGGTGCATGGGTAATGGCACAGTCAGAGAAGAAAAGAAGCCAGAGGGAAACGCTCTCGAAAGTGCTGCGTTATGTCAGAAAGTATTGGTTCTATTTAATTGTTTCCATTGCGCTTGCGGCAGTTTCTGTTGTCCTGACCCTCTATGTGCCGATTTTGACCGGCGATGCGATTGATTATATAATTGAAGAGGGCCTTGTCGACTTCGGCCCGATTTTTTCGATTTTAAAGAAGATGGCCGTTGTCGTCCTTTTGACCGCCGCCGCACAGTGGATTATGAACGTCTGCAACAACAAGATGACGTACCATATTGTGCGCGATATCCGTATGGAGGCGTTTGAAAAAATTGAACATCTTCCTCTGTCCTATCTCGATTCGAACTCGCACGGGGATATTGTAAGCCGTGTCATCGCGGATGTCGATCAGTTCGCGGAGGGACTTTTGATGGGCTTTACCCAGTTTTTCACCGGCGTCGTGACGATTCTTGGAACGCTTTTGTTTATGCTTGCAATCAGTGTGAAAATTACGCTGGTTGTGGTGCTTGTCACGCCGTTGTCGTTTGTGGTTGCGGCGTTTATTGCGAAAAAAACGTTTTCGATGTTCCGGCTTCAGTCGAAGACGAGGGGAGAGCAGACGGCGCTGATTGACGAGATGATCGGAAATCAGAAGGTCGTGTGGGCTTTTTGCCATGAGAAGGAGGCGCAGGAGCGGTTTGACGAGATTAACGGGAGACTGGAAACATGTTCTCTGCGCGCGATTTTCTATTCAAGTATCACAAATCCGTCTACAAGGTTTATTAATTCTTTGGTTTACGCGGGCGTCGGGGTAAGCGGAGCCTTAGCGGCCATCCGCGCCGTGAGCGGATTTTCGGTCGGAGATCTGTCCTGTTTTTTAAGCTACGCGAACCAGTATACGAAGCCCTTCAATGAGATATCGGGGGTGATCACCGAGCTTCAGAATGCGCTTGCGTGTGCGGCGCGCATTTTTGAGCTGATAGAGACGGAGTCGGAGATTTCGGATGCGCCGGACGCCGTTTCCCTAAAGCATGTGGACGGAAGCGTGGACTTGGAGCATGTGTATTTTTCTTATTTGCCGAACCAGCGGCTTATCGAAGATTTTAATTTGAAGGTCAGGCCGGGGCAGAGGGTGGCGATTGTCGGGCCTACGGGGTGCGGGAAGACGACGCTTATCAATCTGCTGATGCGTTTTTACGATACCGATCAGGGACGGATTGTGGTAAGCGCGCATCCGATCCGTTCCCTGACGCGGGAGAGTTTAAGAAGCGCATACGGTATGGTGCTCCAGGAGACCTGGCTCAAACACGCCTCTATCCGGGAAAATATTTCGATGGGAAGACCGGATGCGACAGAGGAGGAAATCATAGCGGCGGCAAAAGCGGCGCACTCCCATGGGTTTATCAAGCGTCTTCCAAACGGGTATGACACGGTGATCGGGGAGGACGGCGGCAGCCTGTCACAGGGGCAGAAGCAGCTTTTGTGTATTACGAGGGTTATGCTGTGCCTGCCGCCGATGCTGATTTTGGATGAGGCGACGTCTTCCATCGATACGCGCACGGAGCTTCGCATTCAGAAAGCGTTTGCAAAGATGATGGAGGGAAGGACGAGTTTTATTGTTGCGCACCGGCTTTCTACGATTCGGGAGGCGGATGTGATTCTTGTCATGAAGGACGGACATATTATTGAGCAGGGTAATCATTGCGAGCTGTTGGCGCAGGACGGCTTCTATGCAAATCTGTATCACAGCCAGTTTGCAAAATAAGACTTGTTTTTACAAAATTCTTATAGAATCCTCATAAAATCCCCATAAATTCGTAATATCATTTAACAAAATTGTAACAAACAAAACATACAGGAGAATGATATTATGAAATTTAAGCATGTGAAGGCAATGTTGATTGGTGCGACGGGGATTGTCGCGGCGGGAGGGATCGCGGTCAGTCAGAAGGCTGCGCTACATACCGCCGAGGTGGTATCTGTGGAGGAGAAGGAAGCTTTGAGTGACACAGACGGGAATGAGGGTCTTTTCGCGGGCGTAAAGCTGGAAGCGTCGACTGAGATGGAAAGTAAGTCGGCGGATATCGAGGCGCTTCATCTGGCAAGAACGGCGCAGGCGGGAGCGGAGCTTGAATCCGAGACGCGAAGCGGGCAGGAGCCGGAGGATAGAAAAGAGACGGCGATAAAACGCGGGCGTACGGTAGAGCCGGAGGCGCCTGCGGAGGAAATGCGGCCGCAGGAGCCGGAGGAAGAAATAAAGGCAGAGGAGGAAATCACAGAGGAAGAATTACTCGCAGAAGAGGAAGCCACAGAGGAAGAATTGCCTGCAGAGGAGGGCGCGGTTTCGGAGGAAGAAGGGGAACGGCAGGATAAACAGGAGGAAGAGCCGGAGATTGTGATTGCCACGGTAGACCGTTATCTTCATGTGAGGAGCGAGCCTCATCTTGAGGGAGAAATTATCGGCAAGTTGTACAATCATTCTGTCGGAACGCTTTTAGAGGAGACGGGGTCTGTCGACGAAAACGGCGGGGACGATATCTGGTATCGGATCGAGTCCGGCAGCGTTAACGGATTCGTCAAGGCCGAGTATGTGCTGCGCGGAGAAGAGGGACGCGCGCTGGCCGATGAGGTCGGGGAGCGCATCGCGACTGTGGATACGATGACGCTTAGGATGCGTATGGAGCCGAGTACCGAGTCTGAAATCGTGGGCCTTTTGCCCGAGGGAGATACGCTCGTTGTCAGCGAAGAGCTGGAGGGCTGGGTAAAAGTAAACGCGCAGGGAAAGGAAGGCTACATTTCCGCGGATTATATAAAACTGCATACCGAAAATAAGGTAGCGGAATCGAAGGAGGAGGAAGAGAGACGTCTTGCCGAGGAGGCGGCGAGACTGGAGCAGCAGAGAGCGCAGCAGGCACAGAGCGCGCAGGCGCAGGGCGGCGGTTCCTCTTCCGCGGGTACGCAGGGCGGAAAACCTACTCCGTCAAAAGGGCATGCCCAAAATGCGTCGGGGGGGCTTGGAAGCCAGATTGCGAATTTCGCGTTGCAGTTTGTCGGAAACCCGTATGTTTACGGCGGGACAAGCCTGACAAACGGCGCCGATTGTTCCGGTTTTGTAATGAGCGTTTATCAGAATTTCGGGATTTCTCTCCCGAGAACCTCGGGGGAACAGGGAAATGCAGGGACGGCAGTGGCAGGCATAGAAAACGCGAGAGCGGGAGATTTGATTTCCTATTCCGGCCATATCGGAATCTATATCGGAAACGGGCAAATTGTTCACGCAAGTACGCCCGCATCCGGGATCAAGGTGTCGAGCGCGACGTACCGCTCCATACGTTCTATCCGTAGAATCGTATAAAAACACAAAAAATCAGGAACCATGCGAAGCGAAAATTCTTTCGTGATAGTATGGTTCTTTTTTGTGCATACTGTTAGACATAAGATATATTTGATCTGCGGAGGGAGCGGAATAGATGGAAAGTATTTTGATTGCGGACAGCGAGCTGGAGCTTACGGACAGACTGCAAAACGTACTGCGCGAAAATGGATACGGCACAATTGCGGTGCATGACGGCAAGACGGCGTTAAAATATGTGGGGCAGTGGCAGGCGGATATCGTTTTGATGGATTTGGTTATGCCGGATATGGTAGGGGAGGAGCTGTGCCGGAAAATGCGCAAGGAGACAAAGGCGCCGATTGTGATTTTAACCTCCGGGGCGGACGAGAGAGAGATGGCAGAGGCGCTTTCCTGGGGGGCGGATGATTATCTGACGAAGCCGGTGAGTACGCTTACGCTCTTGGCAAAGATGCAGGCGATGCTGCGGCGGGTACGCCGCGCCGAGCAGACGGGGGAGGAGACGATCGGCGACAACGGGGGGAGGCTTATCATCGATACGCACCGTCGCATGGTTAAGGCGGACGGGAAAGAGGTGCATCTGACGCCGACGGAGTACAAGCTGCTGGTGACAATGGTCCGGTCCCCGGACAGAATCTTTACGAGGGAACAGCTGATTACGTATGCCCTGGAGGATGCGTTTAACGGCTATGACAGAAGCATTGACACGTACATCAAGGAACTGCGAAAAAAAATAGAGAAAGACCGGAGAAAACCGCGTTTTATTCGTACTGTGCACGGCGTTGGGTATAAGTTTACGCCATAAATATTGTATAAAGTCCTTGCATAAAACACAATATGTGGTAAAATGAAGAAAGCGTTTCGAGGAATGCACACAGGAAAGCCAAGGAGAGAGGTTAATTATGAAGATTATTAAACGAAGCGGTATGGAAGCGCCATTTGATATTACAAAGATTATCAGGGCGGTGGACAAGGCGAATCATGAGGTTGTGGAAAGTCAGCGCCTTACCATGGCGCAGATACATGAGATCGCGCAATATATAGAAGAAATCTGCAGAACATCCAATCATTCTTTGAATGTGGAGGACATACAGGATCTGGTTGAGAATGCGTTGATGGAGAAGCAGTTTTTTTCTGTTGCAAGAAAATATATTACTTATCGCTACAAGCGCGCGCTGGTGCGCAAATCCAATTCCACCGACGAACAGATATTAAGTCTGATCGAGTGCAATAACGAGGAAGTAAAGCAGGAAAATTCCAATAAGAATTCGACGGTCAACAGCGTGCAGCGCGATTATATGGCGGGGGAGGTCAGCAAAGATATCACCAAGCGTTTCCTTTTGGATGCGGATATCGTCGACGCCCATGAACAAGGAATGATTCATTTTCATGACGCAGATTATTTCGCGCAGCATATGCATAACTGCGACCTTGTCAATCTGGAGGATATGCTGCAAAACGGGACGGTAATCAGCGGCACAAGAATCGACAAGCCGCATTCTTTTTCCACGGCCTGCAACATAGCGACGCAGATTATCGCGCAGGTTGCAAGCTCGCAGTACGGGGGGCAGAGTATTTCGCTGGCGCATCTTGTGCCGTTTGTGCAGGTGAGCCGGAATAAAATTCGCGCCGAGGTCACGTCGATGCTTGCGGAGGCGGGGACAAATCTTGGGGAAGAGCGGATTTCAGAAATTGTGGAGGAGCGTCTTCACGAGGAAATTGAGCGGGGGGTACAGGTGATTCAGTATCAGGTAGTGACGCTTATGACGACAAACGGACAGTCGCCGTTTGTGACTGTGTTCATGTATCTGAACGAGGCCAAAGACGAGCGGGAGAAGCGCGATCTTGCGATGATTATTGAAGAGGTGCTGGATCAGAGATTTAAGGGCGTAAAAAATGAGGACGGCGTCTGGATAACGCCGGCGTTTCCGAAGCTGATTTATGTACTGGAGGAAGATAATATCCACGAGGATTCCGAGTACTATTATCTGACCAGGAAGGCGGCGAAATGTACCTCAAAGCGCATGGTTCCGGATTACATATCCGAGAAAAAAATGAAAGAGTTAAAGCAGGGGAACTGCTATACCTGTATGGGGTGCCGTTCCTTCCTTACGGTGTATCATGACGAAAACGGCAATCCGAAATTTTACGGGAGATTTAACCAGGGCGTTGTGACGCTGAATCTCGTGGATATTGCCTGTTCTTCAGGCGGCAGCTTCGATCAGTTTTGGAAAATATTCGACGAGCGTTTGGAATTATGTCACCGGGCGCTGTTGGCGCGTCACAACCGCTTAAAGGGCACGCCTTCCGACGTTGCGCCGATTCTCTGGCAGCACGGGGCGCTTGCGAGGCTGAAAAAGGGGGAGACGATTGATAAGCTGCTATACGGCGGCTATTCTACAATATCCCTGGGTTATGCAGGACTTTGCGAGTGCACCAGGTATATGACCGGAAAATCGCATACCGATTCCTCCGCAACGCCGTTTGCGCTTGAGGTTATGCAGCGTTTAAACGACGCGTGCGCCGGATGGAAGGCAAAGCACAACATTGATTTTTCCGTGTACGGCACGCCGCTCGAGAGTACCACGTACAAATTTGCGAAGTGTCTGCAAAAGCGTTTCGGGGTGATTGAGGGTGTGACGGATAAAAATTACATTACGAACAGCTACCACGTACATGTGACGGAGCCGATCGACGCGTTTACAAAGCTGAAGTTTGAATCGCAGTTTCAGGCGCTTTCACCAGGCGGAGCGATCAGCTATGTGGAGGTTCCGAACATGCAGCACAATCTGGAGGCCGTGCTTGCGGTTATCCGCTTTATCTATGAGAATATTATGTATGCGGAGTTAAACACGAAGAGCGATTACTGCCAGGTCTGCGGATTTGACGGAGAGATACAGATCGTAAACGACAGCGACGGAAAGCTTGTGTGGGAGTGTCCGCGCTGCCATAACAGGGATCAGGATAAAATGAACGTCGCGCGGAGAACCTGCGGTTATATCGGGAGCCAGTTTTGGAATCAGGGAAGGACGCAGGAAATAAAAGAAAGAGTTTTGCATCTTTAATTCGGAAAGGAAAGAGATATGAACTATTCTGCCGTGAAATATAACGATATTGCAAACGGTACGGGCGTGCGCACGACTCTGTTTGTCTCAGGATGCCGAAATCACTGTAAGGACTGTTTTCAGCCGGAAACATGGGATTTTTTCAACGGGGAATTGTTTGATGCAAAGATAGAGGATGAGATTATCGAGTCGTTGAAGCCTGCGTATATCAGCGGTCTTACCCTGCTTGGCGGGGACCCGTTTGAGCCGGAAAACCAGCGGGCCCTTCTCCCCTTTGTGAGACGGGTGAGGCTTGCGTATCCCGGGAAAAATATTTGGGCGTACACGGGGTATGTTTTGGATGAAGATCTCGTGGAGGGGGGCAGAAAATATTGCGAGGCGACGGACGGTCTGTTGAAACTTTTGGACGTGCTCGTGGACGGTCCGTTTCTTGCGGAGCAAAAGGATATAACATTAAAGTTTAGGGGTTCTAAAAATCAGCGGGTAATCGATATGGATGCATATCGTTTGAACGGAGAAGTGAAGCAATTATTTTAAAGGAGCGGAAGATGGAAAACGAGAGAGAGCGGCGGTATGTTGCGGGCGGTTTTCTGTTTACGGACGAGGCGGCCGCAGCGCAGGCGAAAAAAGAGCTTGAGGGAATGAAATATATCAAAGAGCAGATGGATATGGAAAATCCAAAGCTGGTGCTTGAGGTTTACCGCAGGGT
>CANDCP010000008.1 GCA_947383215.1 uncultured Roseburia sp. | reverse complement strand
GGGCAGGTGGCGAAGTGCGATACATAGCCGTAGCCATCAGCTTCGTCAACACTCACATTCGCATCACAAGCTATTACATCCCCGGAAGGAAGGACAATTCTGTCCTTGCCTCCAGGGTTCTTCTTGAAATTCACGAATGTAGGGTTGACCGGCATACTCTTTCCGGACTTCATGCGGATGAACATGATCCTCTCGCCGCAACTTCTACATTGTGATACATCTCCCATAAGCTACTCCTTCTTGGAAGCATCAATGGCTTCCTTCATAATCTCCATAGCATCCTCCAGGCTGACAGTCAGCATAACTCCAGTTGCCATATCTCTGATCCCGAAGGTTCCAATCTCAACGCTCGCCGTAATATGTGCCTGGCTCTTGTCTCTCTGCTGGAAGGCTGCTTCGCCCTCCGCCGGATTTTCCAGAAAGTCCGTTCTGATACACTCGACAACTCCCATAACTCCATCAGCAGGTCCGTCCTGCGGCGTGTTCGGTCTCTTAATCTCCATGCTATCTCCTCCTCCGCTTCTTGGTAGGTCTGTCAATTCCGCTTGCCGGATGTCCCTTCTCCCTCCACAGCTTCGTGAAGAAATACTGGAACATATCGGTGGTGCGGCTTTTCTTATAGCTCTGATTTCTCGCAACTGTTCTTGCCAGGCTTCTCATTGTACTCATGCTTATTCCTCCTCTCCCGGTTCTTCATATCCGTATCCGTCATCCTCGCCGCCTGCAAAAGACATTTCACTCGGATCGAAGGCTCCAGACATATCTTCTGCCTCACCTTCTTCAGTACCGTCCATGTCTTCCGTATCGCCGCCAGGAGCTTCCTCAGCTACTTCTTCCTCCGTTCCATCGCCTTCTGTATCAGAAGGTCCAGGTAAAGCTGCAATACGCCGCCCTTCGAGGGCTGGCTGTCCTTCTCCTTCATCTCCTCCGCCTGCTTCACTGGTTTCATCGTTGACGCAGCGAAAGTCGGCATCGAAAATCGTCATCTGCTCGGTATTGGCAATCGGTCTGAGGACATATTCACCTCTTTCTTCATCCCATACCAGTTCAGTGCCATCGCAGTTACGATCACCCTTCGCCTCATTCTTAATCTGCATTACGGAGCCGACTTTATGAGAAAACTTAGGTGTCAAAACTCGCCTTGTCTCTCCTTCGATGTTCGGATCACGATTGGGAATGAACTCCTGGACGAGCGTTACATCAATTCCGATAGTTACTTTCCCTTCCAGGCTGTCCTTCTCGACCATGTTCTTCAGCAGCTTCTGCAAAACTCTGTCTGCATCATCTCTCATGCCGGCGAACAGTTCATCATTGATATGCAACTCCTGCTCATAACCTTCCATATCACTTTTCCACCTTTCCAAATTTGATATTATGCTGAACCATGTACTCTCTGAGTGCCATGATTTGAGCCTTTGTGCCGTATACGGTGAAGGATGCCTTGCAAGGCTTACTGTCTGCCTCCACCGCCTTTTTGCTTCCTGCGGACGTATCCGGGGTATCAATAGACGGTCCTACCGGGGCAGTAGGAGGAATAACTTCAGCCTGCTCCGTTACGTTTTCGATAGGTTCTAATACACTTTTCGCCGGTTCGGTCACGTTTTCAGCCTCTTTGGTTGCATTTTCCGGGGTTTCGGTCACGCTTTCGGCTGTTTTGGTTTCATCAGCTTTAGCCGCAGCCGCCTTCGCTTCAGCGGCAAGCCTTGCTTCTTCCGCTTCCTCCTCCCGGCGGAGCCGTTCCTCCTCTGCCTTGCGGTCAAACTCCTGCAACCGCCTTGCCTCTGCCAGAGCATCCGATACATTCAGCGTCCGGATATAAGCATCCTTCGCTATGGTGAGATACTTCTCCTCGCAGAAACCTTCCAGGCTTCTAAGGTCCGTATGCACCCGTTCAACCTTCTCCTGGATGTCAGCCTTTGCCTTATTCAGACTGACAGACACATTCAGATACCTCTGGTCGAATACTCTGTCGAATGTGAGGATGCCTTCCAGATCGGCAGCAATCTCCTCGAAATGCTTCTTCAGCGCCGCCTTTTTCTCCTCTTTGGTGCGGTCCTCGTATTCCTTAATCTGACCGTCAATCATGGCAATAGGCTTATCAATGAGAGCCGTAACCTCTGAGACCTCCGCCTCAAACTTCGTGTACGGTTCCATGACAGCCTTCTTCACCTGGATGCGGCGGTCAGATATTGCCTTCTTCATGGCGTTCAGCTTTGCCCGGTCCGCCTTCGCCGACTTCATCTGATCCTCCGTATAAGTCAGACCTTCATACTGCTCTGTTATGGATGCCACCAACTCCATAAACTCCTCTTTGTTCCAGTCGATGTGTTTGAGGAACTCCCCTTCGTGTGGGTTCTCAATCACCAAACTCAATTCATCAGCCATGTCTTCTTCCTCCTAATCATAAAATTTGCAGGGCAACCAGCCCTATAACACACACTGTAAATCCTGCCAGCATACACTTACACTTCTTTTCATGTTTTTCAGCAATCACTCCGATGCCGAAAATGCCGCCAGCAACCATAAGAAATATGTTCATGCTTCCTCCATCACCTCCTTTGGAATTACCTCCCGGATGATTACCTCGATCCTCGGCTCCTCTGAAAAGAACTTCCGGACCTGGCAATCCACAATCTGAGTGTCATCCTTGTATGCCACCTGGTTGAGGGCATCCGCCACCATCTTCACCACATTATCCATATCCGGCTTCTTTGTCGGGCGGATGACGTTCGCCAGCTTTTGAGCCTTTACTTTCTTGCTGCCGCTTTTCGGTATGGAGTAATACGCCAGTATCCTCATATCCAGCATCGCATCATCCGGGAACCGGAAACCTTTGCACTGAACCATATACTCGGTATGTACCAATGTCTCATAGTTGACTGTCTGCTTCGGTGTGAAGGCTCTGCCAGTCTGAGTGCTGAACCGGGGTCTTCCCTTCCCCTTCGGCTCTCCCAGGACTGTAAACCTAACTTGCTTCACCATGCACCGTTCACCTCCTACTTGGACGTATCTGCATTATCACCGTCCTCTGTCACTTTGAGGAAATAGTCCAGCGTTTTCCCGGTAGGGGTTCGCTGCCGTTTCCCCTGGCTGACCGTATATCCGTTGTCAATCAAAATCGCTGCCACTTTCAGTCGGTCCTCCTTACTGTAAATCTTCAGTTCCATTGCCTCTGCCATAATCAACCCTCCAGTATCTTCTTCATGCTGGCATACCGTCCTGCCGCCTCACGCTTCCTCCAGGACAATCCACTGAACTTGACCGGATAGCACATCTCAAAAATTCTGTCATAGATACGGTTATAGCGGATGTCGGTACACTCCTTCATCTGCCCCATTGTCAAATTCGTAGTGAAGATTGCCGGCTTTCCGCTTCGGTATCTGCTGTCGATAATGTCATACACCTTTTCCAATGCGAAGTCGGTTCCCCTTTCAGCTCCCAGGTCATCTATAATCAGCAGCTTTGCCCTATTCAGACGGTTCATGTACGCACCATCGTCATTGTCAAAACCTTGCATATCCTGCAACAGCTTCACAAAGGATGTCATAATCACCGGATGCAGCCTTTCCATCAGCTCATTCGCTATGGCGGCGGCTGTGTAGCTTTTCCCGGTTCCGACATCACCCCAAAACAACATTCCCTGGTTCTGGCTATACAT
Source organism: uncultured Roseburia sp. (assembly GCA_947383215.1). GTDB lineage: Bacteria > Bacillota > Clostridia > Lachnospirales > Lachnospiraceae > Roseburia_C. Next base: position 77,079 of record CANDCP010000008.1, on the reverse strand, counting down.
TTCCGGGAAATTCTCCACATACCGTTTCGCAATTCCAAACACCTTCGCATTTTCCTCATTCACCTGGTAGGTTGAGAAGCGTACATTCCTGGACTTTGCATCAATGAGGCTCAGCTGTTTCAGATTATCAATCTGCCTCTGTTCTTCCTCATACGCAAGCCTTCGGTCTTCCGCCTCCTTCCTCTCTCTTTCACACCGGCACATACAATGCACCTTCATTTTCCTGGTGCCGCCTTTCCCATCCATAATCGGAAAGTCTATCTCTCTTTCAGTGCGTTCGCCGCAGACTTTACAGAGACTTACTTCTCCAACAACCTCATTTGTCTCCATCTAATTCCTCCATTCTGCGTATGGATCATCACCGTCATCCGCTGATGCCTTCTGCCCTATGCCTCTGTCTTTCGGAAGGAAATCTGTAAACGGAGTATTCTCCGACAGAAATGTCTTTGCGTGTTTGATATACTTCTGCTCTGTCCTTTCTCTGGCAACTCTTCCGGCATAATTCTTGGCAGCTTCTAACAGTTCTGCTTCACTCCATCCGTCATTCAACCTTGCCTTATATTTCTTATAAGCCTCTCCCTTCCCGACTTTTCTTGGGTATACTTCCCAAAATGCTTCAAAGTCTTTTGAGTATTCTGCTGGTTTCTGTTTTGGTGCTTCTTCAAGTGGAATATTAAGGTGCGGAGTCGGTAAATCATGCTCCATATCTTCCGCCGGCGGCGGTTCTGCTGGTGGAACGCTTTGCTCTGCCATCTGCTTAGTCATCCGCTTCCGCTTCCTTTCTTCCCTTTTCCTGGCCGCATCCCTTTCTCTGACCTCGATTGCCTTGTACCATTGCTCCTGCCATTCTTCCCAATCATGGATATACAAGCCGTTCTCCATATCAATCCAATTTGTAGCGATTAAGGCATCAACAACGTCATCAGCACTGTATCTTCTGTCGATGCCGATATTAAGGATTTCTGACACATCATCTTTGTCTGCCCCGACAATGCAGCCATCCTTCCCGGCATTGTTAATCGCCCACAGCCATAGCCGTATCAAAATACCCAACGCCTCATTCTGCGAACAGCCGATTTCCTTTGCCAGATTTCTCAGCTTCCCTCCAATAACCTGCTCATGTACGCTTATCCACGCCATCTTATCACCACCATTCCATCCTAAATTGCGTACATCAGATGTTTGCAGTCAGATCATTGATGGAGATATAGCCTTTCAGTACCCGGCTGTGTCTGCAACAATCGCAAAGCTCGCATTTATCCGGCGCTTCTTCTCCGTTCTTCACTCTGAGGATGCGCTGGATATTATGCTCCACCAGAATGAGTGCTTCATCGAGATAGTTCTGCTCAATCTTAATCACTCGAATATCCGGCTCTTTCTCTTTGGTGGCGGCTGCTATGAAGAATGGCAGTTTCTTTCCAGTGTTCAGTTCAACAATCTTCTGATACACTGCCCCTTGTACGTCATATCCCCAATACCTCACAAAATCCAGGTATCCGAGGTCCCTCACCCACTTCAAGTCTGTAATGGATGCCATCACCTTCAAATCGACTATTGCTGATCCAGGAAGGTATGAGTCCATCTTTATCTTCCACTTGGTTCCAAACATTTCGCCGGTCATAATGACCTGCTTCTGCCCGGACATACACCGCATGAAATATTCATCTCGCTCTATCCGGGCAATGATTTCATCTGCCTTGACGTAATCAGCTTTCAGACCGCCATCCTTCTTGAATAATGCAGGATGCTCCTTCTTAAACTTCTCCATGCTTCCTTCAAAGTGAGCATCCACATAACTTCCGACCAGCAATGCGGTGGTTTCTTCATCTTCCCATCTTCCAGCCAGCTTTTCCATTCCATAGAACTCGCACTGCATCTTCCCATACGTTCCGGCGAAGTCCTTGAACTGGCTGACTGACATATACTCCAGGTTCGCTTCCTGGCTATAATAATTCTCTGCCGACAACTCCATGTGCCACATTCCTCCTTTACTTCGTAATATCTATTTCCTCTACTTCATCTTCCGGCGATCCAGCCTCTCCCTGGTTGTCCTCCAGTGCAGGCGTTATAAACGGGTCCGTCTCGTTATCCAAATCCGGTTCATTATCTCCATAACTCTCGTTTCCGTCTTCATCGAACGTCTTCTGATCGTCCTGGATTGCTTTCTGCATCTCTATGGAGAGGATACCCCACTTGCTTAACAGCAGCTTAATCACTGTCTTTAATGCCATCGCATCGAAATCGGTAGACCACTTGCTGCTATTCTTATTGTCATTCAGATCGTATCTGTATGACTGACTGTATTTCTTCGCATGATTGAGAACCTCATTCTTGCTCATATACAGTTCCTTAGTGAAGCCGGACTTCAGCCGGAACCATGCGTAATATCCGACAATCTTATCCGTTTCTCCATTGTTCCTTTGCTCGCAGGCGCTGAACTCTGTAACAAACTGGCACTCCCCGGTGATAGGGTTGTAATCTACGATTTCGTCCTGGTACACCGCAGAACAGTTCATCTTCTCGTATTCGCCAGTTCTGATTGCCAGCTGGATAAAACCTTTATACATCATTTGAAACTGTGCCAGCTTCACTTTATCCCATTCTCCAGTAGCCGGGTTTCTGAAACTCTTATCATACGGAACCAGCGCAGCAAATCCCAGGTTACTGTCAATCGGCAGATCAAATGATGAAGCAACAAACGCCGCCGCAATAATAGAGTTCGGCTCACACTTCTTCAATGCAGGTGTGGCACTTACTACATTGACGATTGATGCCATAAACTGAGGGGCTTTCTTCCCCAACACTTCCTGGAACCTTTTCTTGACATTCTCCTCTCCCAGGATGCTCTTGACTTGGTTCACGACCGGAACCTTCTTAGGCTGCGGCGCCGCCGGTGCCTGCTTATTCTCAGCCATCTACATTTCCTCCTTTTCTGCTATTGCGAGGCTTTCTCCAAACAATTCCAGCCATTCATCGGCTGTCATATCATCCAGGCAGTCCTCGCAAATCTGCCCTTCTGAAGTATCGAGGTACTTATCACCCTCGAAAACTCCTTCTCCACATTTGCAACACATAAAAATCGCCACCGGTTCCGGAGCGTTCGGACATCTCGGATGGCAAGGTGAACTCAGACACATACTGCACATTTGCCTTCCTCCTTCAATTCTTTCTCCAGCTTCCGGAGCATCGTTGTTGCATTAACTGCCCTCCGGAAAAGATAATTCTTGACTTCATCCGCATACAAAAGCGGCAGATACTCCTTCCGGTTCTCTGTCTTGCAAACATCCATCTTCCGGTTGCAATACCACAAGATGTACTCTGCCTCCTCGTCTGATATGGGAACGTCCTTATTTCGCCATTCTGCGATGATGCCTTGAAGTTCTTCTGTCACCAGCATCGACCTCCTCCCCAAATGTTGCGAAAAGGCTGCTTCTCACATCTCTTACTATGTGGACCAGCATCATCATTACCGGCAATACAAGCCATTCTCCTCCAAAAGCTACACATCCTCTCTCAGCATAGGCAAACTCAACAGCCTTCCGAGTGAGGATCAATCCAGTCACAAGCCATATCCAATTCCGGACGATGTACTTCTCCATCTTTTTCATTGCCTACTCCTCCTTATCCTTGTAGAAAAAGTGGCTGCCATGCTGAAATAGGAAGTCCAGGTTCTTTTGATGCCATACAGAGTCGCTCCTGCTTTCAAAGTACAACGCTCCCTGGCTTTCATCCCATCCGGTCATCACCATCTCGACTGCTTCATAGCAATCGGCATCCGGCTCTACTTTCCACCATCTTCCTTCTTTCTGCGTGACACTGAACTGATGGACTCCGCCATGTTCTTCCATGATGACTTCCTCAATCGTTCCGGGGAAATCATCGCTCCACACCCGGTTCAGAACTACCATAACCACAAGTGCTTTTCCTTCAGTATCTTCGCCTTCCGCTTCAGCCATAGCCAATTTAGCAAGGCGGTATGAGTCATCGGCATCCCAATCTCTCGACATCACAATCGTATGGCATCCAGCTTCTACCGGCTCTGCTGTTTCTTCCGGAACTTCCGGTGTTTCTGTCGGTACAACGGTTTCTTCCGGTATCTGTGCAAACACCATTCTAGGAACCTCCGACTCCTGCGGCTCCGCTGCCAATTTAGCAACGCCGGCTGTGAGGTATACTACTCCTCCACATACGGCGAGTATCTTGGCATTACGCCGTAGCCACTTTTTTGTTCGTCTGTTCACATCTGACACTCCTTTCGGTTAGCGGCATGGTGAATATCCCCAGGTTGATACCGGCTGACTTAGACACTGCCGCATTGAACTCCGCTTCATCGCATATTCCATATTCGGTTTTCAGAATTTCTTTCATTTTGGCAGCATCCATTGATAACACCTATCCTTTTAATGCTTTCTCGCCAACGAGCTTCATCTCATTGATGACAACTGCCATATCATCCAGCTTACGGAGAATGGCTTCCAGTTTCGGTTTCTCGTCATCGCTGATAATTCCATCGGCGGCAATATCCACCAGGCTGTTCTTCATTTCGCTCAGTCCTTCGGGATCGAACTTCTGTATCATCCGCAATGCAATTCCTTCAATGCCTTTCGCCTCAGTTGCGAGCGGCATCTGCTTCCCAATCGGACATTCATGCTTGCAGTATCCATACTTCAATTCCGGACAGTTATACAGATCAGCCATCAAGACCACTTTATCTACCGGAACTACCTTCGTATTTCCCAACTCGTAATCAGCCAGGGTGGAAACGGAAATTCCAAGCAGCTCTGCGGCTCCTTCCCTACTGAATAGCCTCTCATTGTATATTGCAGCCTCTTTCCTCGCCCGAAAGTACACATTATCATTGCCTTTCGTGGAGTCTTTTCCCATGTTCGTCACCAGCCTTTCTTGCTATAATCTAATTACCATTTAACGAGCAGGCAGTTTCCGGGATATTAAGCACATCACTGATTGCTTTTACCACCGGCTCGGCGTAAATTCGACCATTGACTACGGCGGAAGTGTATTCCCTGGATTTACCGATTTTTTCAGCCAACTCCACAACCGTCATATCCAGTTCGATCATCGCTATCTTTGCCTGCTTACACCAAGGCGATAACACTTTTCCCATTCAGCTTTCCTCCTTCCGTTACGGATTTGTAATTTACATTTCCGCAATCTTTTGGTAGAATGGAAATGTAAACTGCCTTTCGTATGGCTTTTTGCTAACCTTCCCAAGTATGCTTTTGCCTTACGATTGGTTGTAGTGTTTTGTAATTTACAATACACATCGTAACTGGAAAATTCGAGTTTGTCAATAGAGAATACTGGAATTTTCCAAATAATTTTACGAGGTGATTTTATGTCTGACTTACTGGAACGTGTTTACCGGCTTATGAACAAGCATGACATCAAGCCTACCCAACTGGCGAAACAGCTTGGGATGTCAACTTCAACATTTACGGACTGGAGCAAAGGCAAGGGTTCTCCTTCCCTAAAGGCAGTTATGCAGTTCGCTGAATACTTTGATGTATCGCTGGACTACCTTGTCTATGGCAAGGAGCATCAAAATCAGAACATAGTGGAAATTTCCAATCCGGAAGACGATGCGCTGCTGGAGTCATTCCATCGGCTCTCTCCGGAACTCCGCTTGAAGGCAACTGGCTACATCGAAGGAATGTTAGCAGCCATGCCTTCATCTGCTTCTACGGAAGACGCTGCGAAATTGTCCGGCTGAGTGATTACAAAAGGAGGCGGTAATATTGACATACATCGGAAACGAGCCATTCCTGGTAGGAGGCAAACCCATAAGCATCACCATGAACGATTACTGGAGGTGGGCTTATTCAGACCTTGCCGACAGCCGCAACCGTTCTGTGATGGCAGAGTTCATCGTGGCATCGTCCATCGGGGCGGCTCACTTAGATACAGATACATCCAGATCGGCATGGAAACAATACAGTCTGCTATCTCCGGACGGTTACAAGCTGGAGGTCCAATCAGCTGCATACGTCCAGTCATGGGATACGGAGCATCCGGATCACGTTTCTTTTCAGATAGCTCCTTCCAGGATGCCGGACAGCTCCGGGAAGCCAAAACTTGATACTCCTCTCCAACGGAAATCAGATGTATATATCTTCTGCATATACAAGGCTATGGAAAAAGACGAGTCTCCTTTGGACCTGGACCTTTGGGAGTTCTATGTGCTTCCAACTTCGGTACTGGACGAGATGAAGCCTGTTCAGAAAACAATAACGCTCCCATCGCTTATGAAGCTGGAGCCGGTATGGTGCGACTATTACGGAATAGAGGAGGCAATACAGAAAGTAATGGAAAAGAACGCCTGAGAAATCGGGCGTTTCTTTATGGAGGTGGTACTATGGCTTATGCCAAGCTAAAGCAAACAAATCCGAGGGTGGCTATCTACGTCCGGGTGTCTACCCTTCACCAGGTAGACAAGGACTCGCTGCCGATGCAGAAGCAGGACCTGCTGGCATACGCAAAACTCATGCTCGGTACTGAGGACTGCGTTATCTTCGAGGATGCAGGGTACTCCGGCAAGAACACTGACCGTCCGAAGTTCCAGGAAATGATGTCGCAAATCCGGGCAGGCGGCTTCACTCACCTCCTGGTATGGAAGATTGACCGTATCTCCAGGAACCTTCTGGACTTCGCAACCATGTATAACGAACTGAAGGACCTGGGCGTGATATTCGTCAGCAAAAACGAGCAATTTGACACATCTACCGCTATGGGCGAGGCAATGCTCAAAATCATCCTGGTCTTTGCGGAGCTGGAGCGGAACATGACTTCCGAGCGTGTGACAGCCACTATGATTTCCAGGGCGAATAACGGTCAGTGGAACGGCGGCAGGATACCTTACGGTTACGACTATGACTACGATACCCATGACTTCACTCCGAGCGAAACGGAAGCGCCTATTGTTCAGCTGATCCATGACCTTTACGAAAAGGAACGCTCCCTGGTTCGGGAGTCACGCATACTGAACTCCAAAGGATACCGCACAAGAGCCGGCAATGAATGGAACCCAGTCTCCCTCCACATCATCCTCCACAATATCTTCTACTGCGGAGACTATCGGTACAATGTGCTGAAGGAAGGCGACCGGCAGAAAGTCAAGGACGAGTCCGAATGGATAACGATTGAGGAACATCATCCCCCTATCATCACCAGGGAGCAAAAGCAGCGTGTCATCACCATGCTGGATGCCAACTCCCGGATAAACAAAAAGAAGAACAATTACAAATCCGGAAAGTACACCCACATATTCTCCGGGCTGTGCTTCTGTGGAAACTGCGGCTGTCCTATGGGTGCTGCCCCGGCTTCTCTCCGGGCGGACGGCTGGCGGTACTCGAAATACTCATGCCCTACCAGGCGGAAGAACGCATACACTTGTACCGGCAAGTCAACATCTGATCCTATCGTTGGGGAGTTTGCCATGAACTACATACTCAATATGCTGAACGCACAGAGAAACTTCGAGAACGTCTCCTCTCCGGATGACTTGCAGGCTATCCTGCTAACTGGCAATACCTTTTCGTATATCGACAGCATAGAACCGGATGGAGTGCTTGATTTATATGACATTCTGGCTTCGGGGAAGGTCCAGGGAGCGGTATTCGGCAAGGGCGCAAACATCAAACCGAAAGACGGTGAGGACAGCGAAATTGCCTCTCTGAGAGCCGAGAAGCAAAAGACGGAACGTGCATTAGACAGACTCCGCAACCTCTACCTCTATTCTGAGGATGCCATGTCTGAGAAGGAATACATCATCCAGCGGACAACTCTTACTGAAAAGTTGGACGAAATCAATGACGAGATCGGCATGATGCAGTCGGACGAATGGCAGCAATCTGTCTCTGATGAAATGTTCATTGCCAAAGCGAGCGAGTTCATCATCAGTCAGAAGCTGACCGACCGGAACTACATCAACTACAAGCGGCTGGCTCAGTCGGTAGATGCCGAAGTCCTACGCAACTTCCTCACCAGCATCATTGACAGCATCATCGTAACGGACGGCATGGTGCAGCGTATCACTTTCAAAAATGGACTGTCTCATTCTTTCATCTTCAAGCAATAGTGAGACAAAAACACCCAGGAGACCGTATATCTCCTGGGTTTCTTGTCTGTCTCATTTTCGCCTTTTTCTTGCAGATGGGATTTATGCTCCGGCAACGGCTTCTCTGATGGTGCTGACTGCGATGTCCTCTTTGAAACGGCTGTCATCACCATTCATCAGAAGGACGAACCGGATAACCGTATTCTCCAGTGCGGCGCCTTCAATTTCCTTGATCCGGGCGGAGCCGTCTGCCACCTGGCTGATTGTCTTCTCTGCGAAACTGATAATCTCCTGCCTTCTTGCACCGCAAAGCTGCTCTGTCTTTGTTCTCAGCTTTCCGGATGACTTCTTCTCTGCTTTCTTCGGTTCAGCTTCGACCTTCAGCTCATACTCGCTGGCAGAAACAAATCTGTAATATGTACCATACTGGTTTTTCGACTCTTTGAGGACTACCTTGCGGCAGCTGGTCTCTCCAACCTTCACATCAGCGATGACTTCCTTGCCATCCTGCTTTACTTCCAGAACCTTCTCAACCTTAACTTCCAGCTTCTTTTCGATTGTCTCAATCACTTTCTTGTTATCCATAATCTCTACCTCCTTGTGGTTCGATGTTTCGTTGTTTTATCGTACTCGTACTCTAACACTGTCACCTACGTTGTCAATAGTTTTACGGAAAGATTTTTCGGAAAAATGCAAAAAATTCCGGGAGCCGTTCTGACTCCCGGACAATAATCACTTTATGCTGCTTTCTACAAGTGAAGCATCGTTCACATGGAATATCTCGTATCCTGCAACAGACCATGCTTCACTCACACTCTCTTTTGCAGAGTCGATATTATCATGCCACTCCACATCCACAACACCGTTCTCGGTGTGGTATATCAGCAGCAGATACTCCTTGCCGCTTGCAAACTCTGTTTTACCCATGCAACCTCCTTACTTCACAAATGTAACATTTTGTGTCAAATTATAAGCATCGCATCCCCAAAGCTGAAAAATCGATATCTCTCTTTTACCGCAATGCGGTACGCACGCAGCATATTGTCTCTGCCCGCCAGCGCGGATACCAACATCAAGAGCGTGGACTGCGGCAAATGGAAATTCGTAAGCAATCCGTCGATCACCTTAAAGCGATATCCCGGATAAATAAAGATATCAGTCCATCCGCTCCCCGCTACAACTCTTCCTCTCTCGTCCGACGCCGCCTCAAGCGTGCGCGTGCTCGTCGTCCCGACGGCAATTACCCGGTTTCCCAAATGCTTCGCCGCATTAATTTTGTCGGCTTCCCGCTGCTCTATCCTGTAAAATTCCGAATGCATATGGTGATCCATAACATTGTCCACTTTCACGGGACGAAACGTTCCAAGCCCCACATGCAACGTTACCTCCGCTATCACAACCCCCATTTGTTCAATTTCTTTTAACAGCTCCGGCGAAAAATGCAATCCGGCCGTCGGCGCCGCCGCGGAACCGTCATACTTAGCGTATACGGTCTGATAACGGCTCTTATCCTTCAGCTGATGCGTAATGTACGGCGGAAGCGGCATCTGGCCCAACCGGTCTAAAATTTCCTCAAAAATTCCGTCATAATGGAATTGTATCAGCCGATTTCCCTCTTCCACCACGTCGATCACTTCTCCGCAAAGCAATCCTTCTGCAAATATTATCTTTGTCCCGGGCTTTGCCTTTTTTCCCGGCTTCACGAGAGTCTCCCAGATATCGCCTTCCATCCGCTTTAACAACAGAATTTCAATCTTTGCCTGCGTGCCCTCCCGGACGCCGAAAAGTCTCGCGGGAATCACTTTGGTATTATTGAGAACCAGACAGTCGCCCGCTCTTAAGTGCCCCGTAATTTCCCGGAACGTCTGATGCTTCACCTCCCCAGTATCTTTATCCACTACCATTAGCCTAGACGCCGAACGATCGTCTAACGGATCCTGCGCGATCAGCTCTTTTGGCAGCTCATAGTCAAAATCTTTTACATCCATGGTGCTTCTCCTCAAAGTCGCTTCCTACATTTCCATTGACAAAATATCATTTTTATTTTACCTCAACTTCTTTTTTTGTTCAAGTCAGTTATCCAAATCTATTTTTAATTGCGGCAAAGCGAACTTTGTTCTTGCTTTTTTCTGATTTTGTGTTATACTGGACTTATGTTTCAGGGGCATTAGCGCAGTTGGGAGCGCGCAACATTCGCATTGTTGAGGCCACGGGTTCGAATCCCGTATGCTCCACTGGAAAGTTCTCACTCCAACCTTTATCAAAAATAAGCGGCTGGGGCTTGAGGACAGGAAGAAAACCCATGGGCAAACGCTCATGGGCCTTTTCGTGTTACAGAAAATTTCTTTTCCGTTATGCGCAAATTTTAATGTTCCTGCCTGTCGGCATTACAGGCCGACGTCCATGTCAAGGTAAAAGTCAACGGCAATTCCCCATTGGTGCTGGGAACTGTACGTACTGCCCTTTGCATTCGTGACGATGTTTCCCGACGCCGTCCGCCCCTGGGCGTATAAAGCGTCCTGCTCTGCCTTCGTTCTTAAACTTTCGCTGAAAAGAATGGCTATCCCCTCTTTTTTGCACGTGTCTTTTAGAAGCGCTGCCTTCGCCTGTAATCTCGGGTGTAATGCCGCTAAGTCTCTCATATGATCGTCCCCCCGCTTTACTGCATGATAATACCTTCCGCCATAAATTTCCTGCGTTTTAAAATTTCAAAATTCTTTCTTTATATATGTGTCCAACGGAAAATTTATGCTTTCTTATTATCGTGCCTGCAAAAAGCAGAAGAAAAAATACCGCAAGGATAACTTTTACTGCACACGCATTATCTTTCTTCTCTATATCTTCCGCTTTCTTTAGTTTCTCCTCGACCTTCATCGTTCTGCCGTCAATCTCGTCATCACCCGTTTGATACAAATCCGTCGTCTTTGAATCCGCTTCTTTATCGGCCGGTTCATCAGGCGCATCCTTCCTGCGGTCAGTCTCCGGCAGCATTTGCCTCTTCCCGGTTCCCGATTCTTCTATCCGCTCCGTTGACCCGCTTTTATTATCCGAAGCCTTCCGTTCTTCCGTCAGCTCATGAACAATCTTTTCGGATCTTTCACCCTGCTTTTCTTTCTTCTCAGAAGCGCCTGCCTGCGCGCCTCTCTCCGGCTCCGAAGACGTTCCGACAACCTTCGGCTCTTTTTCCCCTTTCACCGATACGCCGTAACAATCAAGCTTCACATCCCGATACTCTTCGTCAAACGTATCCGCCTGCGAATAGCTTACCGTCAATGTGCATGCCTGCTCAAATCCCGAGGAATCGGATAAAATGAGATACAACATCTCACCGTCCTGCGATACCTCATCCAGCCCTGCCCACAAGATTTCTACCGTGTCCTGCGCTTTCGATACCCGGAAATCAAATATGCCTTTCTCTGTCAGGCGGCCGCGCTCTGCGCCTGTAATAAGCGCGGCTCCCGACGTCTTTGTTATTGTTATGTAATATCCCATAATTCCCCGATTTCCGTAGATACACAGCGGAATTTTATATAAATTTTCCTCTTCCCCCAAAGGCTCTCCAAACTTTACCTGCGCCGCCTCTTGCGCCGCTTTTACAGGGAGCGTCAGCGAAAATATCAATAGAATGCATAATAGAAAACCTTTTAATTTTTTGATGTCCCCTGTAAACATTTTTTTCGCCATATTTTCTCCCTTTAAAATGCCTCTTTCCCTAATCTGACTCTTGAAATCATACTGATATCTTTATTGTTAATTTCTCCGTCTCCGTTCACATCGCCGGCAAGAATCTGTATATACGTCGGCTGCTCCTTCTCGAGCAGCGCGCGTGCAAGCATACTCACATCCCTGTTGGTGATCAAGCCGTCTCCTGAAATATCTCCAATCACAACTATTGTGATACTGTCCAATTCTTTGTCGCCGGACATCAAGATCACTCTCGCCCCCGTTCCCGCTACACTGTCGCCTGATAGCGTATTGCCGTCGGCACCCTTGAATACCAACGTATCATTTTCAAATTCTTTTTCAAGCTCCGACACCGTATTTGCTCCTGCTTTTATGCCGCGGAGATACCCGTACGAATCCCTTTTCAGACGGGAATTTTTCAGCAATCCGATTGAAGTCTCAAGATCAACCGAAACATTGACGCCACAGACCGCCGATTCCCCGGTTTCTTTTACCGTAACCGTAATTTTCGCGCTTCCTCCTCCCACCGCCGTTACTCTCCCTTTATCCGAGACGACGGCGACACTCGTATCATCCGATATCCATTCCAGTTTTGTATCAGACTTTTCGGCAGGCCTTACAATTGCGGTCAAATCCATACTCCTTCCGACATACATTTTAAGATTGTCATGATCCAGACGAACCGTCGCATATTCCTTTTCCGGAATATACTTTGCCTTAACCTGCATATCGTATGTAACGCTCAGATAATCCTGCGTATCCCATCCGGCAAACCGATACCCTTCCGTCTCTTTCATCTCCGGCGCGTCCGCCGCTTCCAGATAATCTACTTCCTGCACTAAAATTTCTTCTTCATTCTGATCTACAAATGTCACCTTATATTTTTTTGGTATAAATTTTGCGTACAAATCCATGCTGCCTGATACGGTCCTGCCGCTGCAATCCCATTTTTCCCTGTAATCTTTATCCAAATAAAATCCGTCAAAGGTATATCCCGTGACGCCCTCATATTTCACAGCGTCAATCTTATCGCCTTCCTCCGCCAGATAACTGTATTTCTCATCTGTCCCTTTCGCATCGGAATAAATGTTCACAACATATTTTTTATGTCTCACATAACTGTATACATTTGTAGTTTTATATTCCCGCTCTTCATTTTCCGACGGTTCGTCAATGGAATAGTCCGACCATTTTTCATATACCGCCTCTTTATAACGCCAGCGATACATTGTACCGGTCTGAACATTTCCGGTAATCCGCTTTTGGTTATACCATGTCTGTCCGTCATACACATAGTACGGATTGTCATCCTCGCCAAATCCCGCGATATTCAGAGGTTTTTCAAATTCTTCGGTCTCCTCATACGCACTGTCCGTTCCATCCGGTTCGTCTGACGCATACTTTACTGTCGTACCTTCCGTATACGCATAATGGGAATACACATACTTGGATGCCTGCGTATATTCCGGTTTTGAATCGACGTCAATTGAAATATAATTTCCCGAATCGTCAGGATATTCTTTTGACCAATCAGAATAATCGGTATAACTCTCCTCGCCTTCCGCAAGCGTCCAGCCGCCGTTCTCTAAAGCAGCTGCTTCCTGCGCATAGATCGTCGTCTTTTTATCTTTGTAAGTATAGCCCGTCTCGGCATACAGGTCGTAGGCCTGCATATTTTCACGCACTTCCTCGGGCAGCTCGTCTTTAACCATCCATCGGCTCATTGCACCCTCATAATTCACGGTATACAGATTCCTTTGGACGGCGCTGTCATTTCTTCCTATACTGCACGCATAGAACCGCAGTTCCACGGCATCGTCAATTATAATCGGTTCTGTGTACAATGTCGCTCCATATCCTTTTGGATTAGTCCCGTCCAGCGTATAGTAAATATCCGCATCCTCCGTCGGACAGCTTAGCGTTACCTCCTTCGCCTCGTCATAAGAACCTCCCGCAAGGCTTGCGACCGGATCCTGCGTCGTATCTACATAAACATAATCCGGACACAAAATTACGTTTTGTTTTATCAAATTTTCTCCGACCGCCTCGTCGCATCCATTCGCCACATTTTTCCATCCCAAAAATACATATTTAGAATCGTCTACGTCAATTTCCGGCAGCTTTGCCGCCTCACCGTACCTGACTGCCTCATCTGAAATTACTTTGTTGTCAAAATCAAGGATCTGCACCCTGCAAGTCTTTGTCGTATATCTGGTCGTAACGATCATGTTGTCTGTGACAACCGTTTTACCGTCTGCAATTGCATCCCACTCAACGGTCTTTTCGGCTTCCGGCTCCTGCGCCTGAGGAGCCACCAGCTGGGCGCCATACTCAAATTCTTTTACTTCTACGGTATTTGCCTCCCAGTCGATAAACACAACGTGATATCTATTTAATTCGTATTCCGGATAGATTTCCTTGTCCGACGTAATATTGACGTTCGTATCTGACCAGCGGACAAACGTATATCCTTCCCGCCCAAGCGCCTCCTCATCCGGAAGCGCAGCCGTCTCTCCTTCCACGACGGTTTCCGTGGAAATAACGTCCCCATTGTAATCATAGAACGTAACCGTATATTCCTTTTTCGGCGCTTCAATTTTATCTAGGAAAATTGCCGTCGAGGTTCCCTCTACTCCCAATACAATTGTAAAATCTCCGGTCTCGGCCGTAGGCTCTTCGCGCAGTTTAAAACAAAATTCGTAGTTCCCCGATTCATCCAGTACCGTCTGCGCCACATACTCATTTGTATAATCCGATGCCTCTCCTACTTTGTAAATAAATAACGCGGCTTCCTTTCCCGCAAAGCTTTCGCCGAGCGTTCCTTTTACCACCCGCTCTTCCCCGGAATCATCCTGCTGCATCATTCCGTCCGCCTGATAGCGGTATACGGTACGCATCTGTACGTTTCTCGAGGATGTAGCGGCATACGGCGTTGTACTCCAATCGGAATAATTCGACCATTTGTAATAGCTGAACAGTTTCCTGTAATCCGTATAATTACAGCGGTAAACCGGAAGCGAATTCCCGCTCCAGCAAGACATCCCAAGCCACCAGAATGTATCCCGGCAGACATCCGGCCTGGAATTTTGGAACGCGCCGGAAGACGCATTGTAACCGAGCGCACCGGACACGTACGCATGGAACGTGCCAAATTCCGAACTCCAGCCGTCGCTTACCAGTCGGTTAATCGGGCCGTTTGTGTATGTTCCCCTGCACCAGTGCCAGTAAATGTACGCCGATATCGTCGTCGATACCGTACGTTTATCTGTGCTGTTCTCATACGGCGTCAACGGAGCCCGGTTATAAGCGGAGAAATAGCCGCTGCTGCGGTTAAACCCGGACGGCCAGGAATTAACATAGTCGATCGCTCCGCTTCCGCTTTGCACCCACTGACTTCCGCTCTGCGTATAACCGGGCAGCGAAGTGGCATAGGATGTCCGCACATCCTTATCCTGGTATCGGTATTCCTGTCTGCTCTCCGAATGAAGCGCGTCGACCGGCGGTGTCTGCTCGCTCCAATTCGTATATGTCATAGACTGGTCAATTTTTGCGGAGGCATTATTGGAAGCAGTCGTTGTAACCGGCACCGCGTCCTTATACTGTCCGACCACATAAATTTCCGCAACAGATGCGGCTTTATCATACGGTACAAAAATCTCAAGCTCCTTTTTCACTGACTTTTTAATACTAAACGCAGATGATTCCGTCGTCGTCAAAAGCTTTCCCTTTTCGGTTTTAAGCGCAACTACCACCCGTCCCTTTGTAGTTTTTTCATCCCAGTTCGTCAGCCTGACTCTTACGGTATACCCCTCGTTATCGCTCTCCTCAGCGTCATATTCACGAACCGCCGACAATAGCTCGGCATAAATCGGAAAGTTTTCATTATACCAGCCGATACAGCTGTAAAGCGTAGTATCTTCTGTAATACACTTATAGTTTTTATCCCATCCGTCGTACCCTGTTTTTTTATACGCGGTCGGCACGTCAAACTCTACCGGAGACGCCGCGCTGTAATACTCTACCTTCTGTCTGCCCAATTCTTTAGAAGTCAGTGAATCTATAAAGGTGACATTATATGTATTAATCGTATATACTGCCTTTACAACCGTATCTTCCTTAACGCCTGTATATACGCCGTCCCACTTTGTAAACGTATAGCCTGTGTGCGACGGTTCTGCCGGTTTCAACGCATCTTTCCCCCAGTGCACCTTCTGCTCGCTCAACACCTCAGGCTCATAGTCCTCCCCCACATCAACAAACGTATCCGCGTTCCTGAATTCCACGGTGACATCAGGATGCACTACAATTTCCGCCCGCTGCGATTCGCCTTTGGAGCCGACGCTGTTGTACGCTTCAATCGACGCTGTGTATGTTCCGTCCCTCTCAACCGCTTTAAACGCATATTTGGTTCCGGTTACTTCCTCTGATTCCTCCACCAACTCACCGTCAGGCCCGTATAGCCTGAGTCTGTAATATTCCGCCTGATCCACGTCTTTCCACGATACGCTGGGCGCATCTGCAATTCCGATTTCTTTGCTTTTCGCGTCAACTCTTAATACTG
Source organism: uncultured Roseburia sp. (assembly GCA_947383215.1). Classification (GTDB taxonomy): domain Bacteria; phylum Bacillota; class Clostridia; order Lachnospirales; family Lachnospiraceae; genus Roseburia_C. Next base: position 60,760 of record CANDCP010000008.1, on the reverse strand, counting down.
GAATTTCCGGTTTCACCGCTGTCGTCCAAAAAAACTGAATACCGCCCTTTTTTATCTGATTGTTTACGTTGGCCCATACCTGATAACAATATGCGGTTCCCGGTTTTAACTTTTCAAATGCCGCGGTACTTGCCGACATACCCGCAGACGGCGTGGCAGAAGATGAAACTGTGTAATATTTCATATCCGTGCCGTTTTCGCCCAGATAAAATCCCCAGGAGGCCGCCGTTCCCGCCGGGGAGAGCGACCCTGAAATTACGGCGGACGTGTTGTTAATTTTATCGGCGTTTACAGTGTTTACTTTGTAATTGATTTTCGGCAAAATATTAACCTTACCATGTCCTATTAGAGGATTATTCAGACCATTATCATTCCCATTTCTGTCAACATTGATTGCGTATATGTAAACATCCTGAATTCCTGTTTTCTCTGTGGGAATCGTCACATTAAACCCATGATAATTTCCTGTTCCATGTACATTATTGACATCCGTCCTCTCTGCATTTGCCCGAATTACATGAACTTCTCCTGACCCCGCCGGACCTCCAACGTAAACGTGCACTTTTATTGATGTATTTATCGAATCTCGATCAAATGTCCAGCCTACAACATTGACCTGTCCGTGCAAAGCTTCTATTTTGTCAACATAACCTTGTGGCTCCATATCCGCCGGCCGTGTATTAAAATTTGGTCGTATCACACCCCAATATGGATTACTTATCCTATTATATACATAAGTTATATGTTTCACATATGAACGTTCCCCTTCATACTCAATAAAATTCTGATGATATGTCGAGCGTTCTGATTCAAAAATAGCAACATGACCGTAACCATTATGACCACCTGTATATACTAAAATATCCCCCGGCTACGGCGTTGCTCCCTGAAGCCTCTGCCAACCATCTGGTAATGCATTATAAGTATAATCTGCGCCGTTTCCGGACGCCCTTGGAACGCCAAGAAAATCATAATAAGCCAAAATCAAATCCACACATTGCGCTCCACAAGCGCCATCAGCATCAATAGATTTACCAACTTGTGACTTTACCCATTGAAGCGCTTCCGCCTGCGATTTAGATGCCGCACTTACCTCCGTCACTTGCTTCTCTCCCATCCCCGGTATCCCCTGAAACAGAGAAACAAACATTACAATCACCAGTACCAATGCCCTAACTTTTCGCATTCCTTTTTTCATCACCGTTTTTCTCCTATTATCTTTATTTTCTTACCCACTCCGCTCTTTTTCAGCAACTTTTTATACGTGGCAAACTTTTTCTTCGGTACCTGAATCTTTGCTCCCACTTTTATTCCCTGAAACGCATTTTTCCCGACGACTTTCAGCTTCCTCGATTTGATCACTACGTTCTTTAACTTCTTACAGCCTGCAAACGCTTTCTTCCCAATCTTTGTCACATTCCCTTTTATCGTTATTTTTTTCAGCTTCCGGCAGCCTGCAAATGCCGACTCCCCGATGCTTTTCAGACTACCGCCAAGAGTGACTCCTGTCACATTCATATTCTGAAACGCCTTGTCAGCGACCGCCGTTACCGGATACTTCTTACCGTTCACCGTGATATCATCCGGAATCTTAACATTTTTTGTTTTACGATCCGTTGTCCCTATGTAAACAGCCGTCTTTCCGTCTTTGATTTCATATGTATTTTTTCCATCCTGTATCTGCACACTGTCCGTAGGTTTCTGCCCTGGCGTCTCGCTTGGCTTCACAATCGGTTCTCCGTCTGAAGGTCCACTTGGTGATTCATCCGACGAAACTATTATGTGATAAGGTATTCCCTCTTCTTTTACATATGTTTCCGCATAGGAACCGGCATAACAATAAATGGTCAAATCATCACATCCCCAAAATACCCCCTCCCCAATGCTCGTTACGCTGGCCGGAATTTCTATTTTCGTTAATCCGCTGCATCCACAAAACGCCTCATCTCCGATGGTCGTTACTCCGCTTGGAATTTTGATTTCTGTCAATCCGCTGCATCCACGAAACGCCACATCCCCGATGCTTGTTACTCCGCTTGGAATTTCGATTTTACGCAACCCACTACAACTTTCAAATGCAAAATCTCCTATGCTTGTTACTCCACTTGGAATTTCGATTTCCTCTAATCTGCCGCACCATGCAAACGCACCATACTCAATTTTCGTTACCCCGCTTGGAATTTTGATTTTTCCTGTCAACCCAATACAATGATAAAATGAATACTGCCCAATGCTCGTTATTCCGGCCGGAATTTCGATTCCCGTCAATCCGCTGCATCCATAAAATGCACCAGCCTCAATACTTGTAACACGATCAGGAATCTTAATTTTCGTTAACTTACTACAATTCCCAAATGCATAACTCCCGATCCTAGTCACTCCTGATGGAATTTCAATTTCTTCTAATCCGCTGCATCCCAAAAATGCATACCTCCCGATGCCCGTTACGCTATTAGGAATGCACGTCTCCATACAACCCACTATCAGCTCATTACTCTCTGTCTCTATAATCGCATTGCAGCCTTCTCTGCTGTCATATACTGTATTTTCCTCATCTACAATAATACTTGCCAAACCGTCGCAATCGCCAAATGCAAAATCTCCGATTGTTGTTACTCCGGCCGGAATCTCTACTTCCGTCAACTCACTACAATTCTCAAATGCACCGTTTCCTATGCCCGTTATCCGTTCTCCAATTCGCAACTTTTTAATGTTTTTGTTATATGGAAATGCTCTCGATCCTATACTCCCGCTCCCCGATATCGTCAACATTCCGGCAGCGTCAAGCGTATATGTAGCATTTTCCCCGCAACTCCCACTTTCCACAATTTCGCCAGGCTCTCTGGTCAAATCCCCAACCTGCTCATTCGCCTCTTCCTCCTCCCAAACTGTCTCCCGTCTGTCGACCTTTACCTCCTCAGCCCATATAGCTTCCGGAAGTCCGCAGACTGCCATTATAATAGCAAGAATCATTGCAACCGCTTTTTTTCTCATCATAATTCCACTCCTTTTTGGCCCATTAAAACCGGGTCGTGAAAAACAATCTATCCTTTATGTTTTTAACTGCTTCACTCCTGTTCTCAAAGCGCCTTACAACTTCTGACGGCACTCCACCTTCCATATTTCTTCTCCCCGCCGCTTGTCTTATACGCCCGGATACGGACAAAATACTTTTTCTCCGACTTCAGCCGTTTTATTAAATAACTCGTTTTTGACCTCCCCACATTTTTGTTTTTCTTTCCCTTCGAAAACTTTTTATTCAACGCATACTGGATCTGATAACCGCTTACGCCTTTTATTTTCTTCCATTTAATCTGCAGCTTTTTTGCACCTTTTTTCTTCAAAGATTTCACCTTTACCCGGGCGGGCGCCTTCAATTTTCCGTTTAGATCCTGTCCCGGCTTACTGCCCGGCACGACCGGCTGACTGTTATTCGTATTGGAATTGCCTCCGGTCGGACGTGAAGAATCCGGTTTCTGCTGCTCCGTCCGCTTTTCCCACACACTTACCGTAGAGGAAGCGTCTGTAAGCGTAATATCCTCATATTCGCTGTCATAACCATAAACAAACTCCAAATTGACCTGCGTATCCCCTTCACAGCCAACCGCCTCAAATGTCAGATAGAGCAGGCAACCGTCGTCTGTCACATTTTTCGACGCGCTCAACTTAATCTCTAACTCACCCACACTACCTGTATCCGCTATCTCCAAGAAACTTGACTCATCCGCGAACAGTTCTCCCGCGTCGACAGATACCGCTTTCAATCTATTTGGATCATACCGAACTTTCATACAGGCATAATAGATTCCCGTATTCTTCGATATCATAACCGGAATTTTCACAGTTTCACCGATATATGCCGTCACAAAAGACATAGAAACGACATTTTTACTCTGCGGCTCTTCCGGTGGTTTCTCCTCCGTCGGCCTTTCCGACGGCTCCTGCTCTGTCGGTTTTTCCGACGAACTTTCCCCCTCTATATGAATCACACACACACCACATGTCAGCGCAACCTCCTGATACCTATTGTCAAACGTATCCTTCGCGCTGTATCCCAACGTCACCTGCGTATCCCCCGGCGAATCGATTATTTCAAAATTCAGATAAAACAGGCTCCCATCTGCTACGATATTTTCATCTCCAGCCCACAAGACACGAAACTCCCCGCTGTTTGCGCCTGCCGTGTCATCAAACATAGAACCGCTCGGAATCAATTCCCCTCTCTCCACCGATACGGGTCTTAACACGTTCACATCATATTGAACGTGAATGACAAATCCCATAATTCCCGTATTCTGTGATATCATAACCGGAATCCTCACGTTCTGGCCCACAGTTTTGGAGCAATCCTCCATACGAACCGCGTTTTCTTTCCTCCCCTCCAACTCTTCGCCCAAAACCGTAATGATACAATTCTTGCACTCGAAAATAATATTGTCATAATTTTCATTAAACGTATCAGCCTGATTGTATGACAAATTTACGACAGTGCTCCCCCCGGGCGCTCTCTCTTTTACTCTAAATTTGAGTTCAAACAGCTTATCGTCCGCAACCATATCCGATGTTCCGGACCATAGCACTTCAAATGCCCCCACATTTATGCCGGAATTATCGTCAAACGTTCCGCTCAATGCCGCTCCTTTTTCCACTCCCGCCGGTTCAAGATACCTCGAATCATAATCAACATTGATTACAAATCCCATAAATCCCGGATTGTTTTCAACCGATACCGGAATCGTAACCGTCTCCCCCCTCTCTGCCTGCATATTTTCCGTCACAATTTGCGCGATGCCATTTGCATTCACAACTTGTAACAGATCGTACAAGCCAGAAAACATAATGACGACTGTCAGAACAAACGCAACGCGCTTTTTGCCAAACATATCCATTTTCATCCCCTTTCTGTGACGCACTTTTGCATTTTTGTCAAAAGGTGTACTTTTTGAAAATGTTTTTTTGTTATAAAAACTGCCAAAAAGATAACATTTCAATTGATTTTTTATCGTTTTTAATGTAAACTATATTCAAAAGTATGTATTTGACAATCTTTTGCAAAAAGTACACTTTTTGACAGTCAAACGCCCTTCATTATCTGACGATTCGACAGATATCCCCGTTTCCTCTTTTACCGTTTTTGCCCGTCTGTAAAATGTTGAAACTGAAATATTGCATAGTTTGGCGGCCTCTTTGCTTGTAATTTCTTTTTTCACCCAGCGGTTGCAGATTTGTTTAAAATTTTTTGGCATCTGCCGTCTTGGCCTGCCAAACTCCACGCCTCGCAGCTTGGCGGCCTCAATTCCCTCCCGTTGCCTCTGTCTGATATTTTTCTTTTCATTCTCCGCTACAAAGGACAAGACCTGCAGCACAATATCGCTGAGAAATGTCCCCATCAAATCTTTTCCCTTTCTGGTATCTAAAAGAGGCATATCGATCACGACAATATCAATCTTTTTTTCCTTTGTTAAAACTCTCCACTGTTCTAAAATTTCCTCATAATTTCTGCCCAGCCGGTCAATGCTTTTTACATAGAGCAGATCATTCGGCCTGACTGTCCGAATCAAGCGATGATACATAGGGCGGTTAAAATCCTTCCCCGACTGCTTATCCATATAAATATTTCTTTTTGGAACATGAAACTCATTTAATGCGATGAGCTGTCTGTCCTCATTTTGCTCCCTTGTGCTGACACGCACATATCCATAAACATTTCCCATATCATCCTCCACACAAAAATTTTTTTACTTTCTAATAAATAAGTCTGCCCTAACTTCTGCAGCATATAAAAGGACCGTCTCTTTACATTGTTTTTTCTCCGCAAATCCGATATACTAAACTCAAAGCCTCGCCACATGAAAAGAAGGAGAAACTTTATAAGTGAATGGCAAAACAGCGGCTCCGGACAATATGATGTGATGTCAGAACCGAAAATTTCAACAACAGACGACGCGATTATACTGGAATTAAAGGTGATAGATAAGTGAGAGGAACTGAGTTAAAAGACACGGCGGCGCTATATCAGATTGAAAAAACTACGCCGCATACTTCATCGCACAGAGCGCTCTAAAAGACCGAAACAAAAATACGGGTTTGCTTTTCGCAGGAAAGAGGTATGGATTGGATAATCATATGAATGTTACCGGAATTATTGCAGAATACAATCCGTTTCACAACGGACATTTCTATCAAATCGAAAAAATAAAACAGGAAACCGGCACAGACTGCATTGCAATTGTCTTAAGCGGAGATTTCGTGCAGCGCGGCGCGCCTGCCGTCGTGGACAAGTACGCAAGAACCCGTATGGCTCTTGCCTGCGGCGCGGATCTCGTCTTTGAGCTTCCCGTTTTGTGGGCGAGCGCAAGCGCAGAATATTTTGCGGCTGCAGGCATTGCCTTGTTAGATAAACTCGGAATTGTCAATACGGTCTGTTTCGGTACGGAATGCCGGGATATCGCGCCGCTCTCTCAAGCCGCCGACATTCTGTTGACGCAGCCGGCTATATACCGGCAGACGTTAAATGAAAATTTAAAGAAGGGATTTTCTTTTCCCGCGGCGCGCGCCGGGGCCGTCCTTGAATACGTTTCCGCGCAGGGCGCATGCCATACCTCCCCCGGGGAGCTTGCCGCCGTTTTGACAACGCCAAATAATATCCTTGCTGTGGAATACCTCAAAGAGTTAAAGCGGAGAAACAGCGCAATTCTCCCCCATCCGATTCTGCGCCGCGGAGCGGGGTATCACGATACCGCAATCAAAACGCTCTCCTCCGCGGGCGGAATACGAAAAGCGCTGCTTTTCGGGAAAAAAGAGCAAAAAAAAATCGCTTCGGCCATGCCGGCTCCCGCATATTCGATTCTTTCCCGCTATATGAAAAAGTATCCGACGTTAAGCGAGGATGCCTTTTCGTCCGTGGTAAAGTACAAGCTTTTGTGCGCCGCACCGACGGGTTACGAGGAGTTTGCGGACTGTAACAAACCGCTGTCCAACCGGATTTTAAAATCTCTGAACGAATATACTACGCTGTCAAATTTCTGCCGCGCGCTCAAAAGCCGCGAAGTGACGTACAACAGGCTGATGCGCATTTTTACGCATATCCTTCTGGATATCAAAAAAGACGATTACGTTCTTGGACGCCAATTAGATTACATCCCGTATCTTCGGCTGCTCGGCTTCCGTAAATCGGCCGCTTTGGCGCTCCACGAACTGAAATTAAAAAGCCCGGTTCCGATTCTCACAAAGATGGCGGACGCAGACGCGGTACTGAAAAAATATTATCCCGCAGCCTCCTTTGCCCACCGCATGCTCTCTCTCGATCTTTTCGCGGCCGATATCTATGCCTCAGTCATAGCCGCGCTTTCTGAAACGCCTGTGAAAAACGAATACAACCAGGGACTTGTTCTAAAATAACATTACGGAAAACGCATTGACAAAAGGCCCGCGAACCGATGTCCGCGGGCCGGTATTTTCCGGATTAATGATGGAACAGGCGAATTCCCGTAAAGCACATCGCCATTCCGTATTTGTTGCATGTCTCAATTACATTGTCGTCGCGGATCGAACCGCCCGGCTCCGCCACATATCTGACGCCGCTCTTATGCGCCCTCTCAATATTATCCCCAAACGGGAAAAACGCATCGGAGCCCAGCGCCACATCCGTGTTTTGATTCAGCCATGCGCGCTTCTCCTCCGCCGTAAACACCTCCGGCTTTTCCTTAAATATATTCTGCCATGCGCCGTCGGCAAGCACGTCCATGTAATCCTCGCCGATATATAAATCAATGGCATTATCCCTGTCCGCTCTTCCGATGCCGTCCACGAACTGAAGGTTTAATACCTTCGGAGACTGACGCAAAAACCAGTTGTCCGCTTTGCTTCCCGCAAGGCGCGTACAATGGATTCTCGACTGCTGGCCCGCTCCGATTCCGATTGCCTGTCCGCCTTTCGCATAGCATACGGAATTAGACTGCGTATATTTCAAAGTAATCATGGAGATTGCGAGGTCGATCTTTGCGCTCTTTGGAATCTCTTTATTCTCCGTTACAATGTCGGAAAAGAAATCGTCGTCTATTTTCAGCTCGTTCCTGCCCTGCTCAAATGTGATGCCGAATACTTCTTTGCGCTCAACCGGAGCCGGAACATAGTCCGGATCAATCTCAATGACATTGTAATTCCCCTTTTTCTTCGCCTTTAAGATTTCAAGCGCCTCCGGCTCGTATCCCGGCGCAATCACACCGTCCGAAACCTCGCGTTTGATAATCTTCGCGGTCGCCACGTCGCAGACATCCGACAGCGAAATAAAGTCGCCAAAGGAGGACATTCGATCGGCTCCCCTCGCCCTCGCATATGCGTTGGCCAGCGGCGTAAACTCCATGTCAAGATCATCAACCCAGTAAATCTTTCGCTCCACCTCCGTAAGCGGAAGCCCCACCGCGGCGCCTGCCGGAGATACGTGTTTAAAAGAGGTCGCCGCCGCAAGCCCCGTGGCCGCCTTTAATTCCTTTACAAGCTGCCAGCCGTTAAACGCATCCAGAAAATTGATATAGCCCGGCTTACCGTTTAACACTTTAATCGGGAGCTCTCCGTCCTGCATATAAATTCTCGACGGTTTCTGATTCGGGTTACAGCCGTATTTTAATTCTAATTCATTCATCGTATGACTCTCCTATTTATTTTTATTTACAATGCGCGTCTCGTATTTCCCTGTTGCAATCTCGATATATCTGACAAAGAGGGAAACCTTGTTATCCTCATTTAAGCTTTCCCAGATTTTATCCGTAAATTCGTCTATATCGCCGTCGATTCCGATTAATTTCGGCTCCCCCTCAAAGCTTGGAAGCGGATTGCCGTCGCCCATATACGTATGGATAAATCTCCCCTCTCCCGCTGCCGGATTCTCATACGCGAAGGTATAACGGCTGCAGCTGTCCGGATTTTTGTCTCCGCTCTTTAAAATAGACATTGCATAATTATAATTTCCGTCCTCGACATGCATAATTCCCGAGATTCGCGGCGTATAGTTCGGCGCGTCCGGCTCGAACTCCCTGGTGCGAAGCGCCTGCTCAAACGTCTGCTGTTTATCCATGAGCTCATAAACGGTATCGGTCTGATCCCCGTTCGTCACAATCGTTTTGTTCCCAAGGACGCGCACCGGCGCATAAATAATCAGGCTTGGGTCGCTCAGCTTCGACGGATCAAACGCCTGCGTGCGGATACCCTCGCCCTCCTCAACAAAAACGCGATTCCTGCTGTTCTCGCTTCTTCCCATAATAAAATACGCGGTGACCGCATATTTGCCGTCGCCCGACTTACCGATTACAATCCCTCTTCCGGGATACGAATTCCCCTTTAACTCCTGCTCTAATGAAATTTTTTCCATTCTTTCTTCTCCTTTTGTTTTCTCTGGTAAAATTATCTGTACCTATTATAAGCGCAAACGGCAGAGAACGCAATCCATTCTAAAAAAACTCCTCCAACCGTCCCGCACGGTTCTCCCATGTGTGATTTGCGCTCGCGAACGCATACGCCTCTTTTGCGTACTCCGCCGCGGCGTCTTCTTCACGCAACAAAAGACGCGCCTTTTCCGCAAGCTCCGACATATTTTCCAGATGATAAAAGACCGCATTCTCCCACTCCGTCAAGATTTCGTTCAGATAAACGGAATCGTCCGTCAGGCTTACCGCCCCGTTTAACATCGCGGTAAAAATCCGGTCATGCGCGCCGTCCTTAAACCACGGCATTACGTTTAAGGCAATCTTCGTATTTTGAATCACGCGGACGCAGGCGGCAGAATCGATCAGCCGTCCGTTTTGAATCAGGTTATCGGGATTGGCGCATTTTAGCTTCTCCCATCCCTTTCCGAACATATGAACCTTAAACCCGGCGTCTGCCAGCGTCCGCACGACCTGTTCCCTGTAAAAAGTACGGATATACAGATCGAGAAACAGCATTCCGGCCTGCGCAGACGCAACCTCCGCCGGCGTCGCCTCCGGAATCTCCCGCAGAATAAACCTCTCCATGGTCGTATCAAACTGCTGTCCCGGATTCCTGCGAAGATCGGAAAAAATTTCATTATAAAAATCTATATATTCCTGCGTCTGTCCCCGAAAATGCGTGGCGATATCCGGCAGCGGCACATAATTTGCTATAAACGCAATTTCGTATTCCCGTTCGCGAAACGGCCTTCCTAGTGGCTCCCGTCTTCTCACGCTTTCCGGCAGAAGATTTCCCGCAAGCGGAAGAAAGTAACACGGTATTTCCGGAAAAAAACGGCGCATATACGCCACATGCGTGCGGTCCACACAAAACGTCGTCAGATTCTCTCTCGTCCGGCAAAGCTCCTTGTAGTAGTACAACGGGTGATCTACCATAATACAGTAGCATCTCAGACCTCTTGTCTCCCAAATACTTCTCCCGTCCGTCTCCATGCAGTAATTTTCCTTGCTAAGACCGATAAAATTAAAGGTCAACAGCGCCGTCACCTCCGGACGAATAAAACGCTTCACCAGCTTCACGCTGTCGTCAAGCCTCTCATAATCCACAAAAAAGATACGATATCCCTTTTTCTCAAAATACGCCGCGAGCTGCCTGGAAAAATATCCAAGCGTCTCCACCGCGTTTTCAAACATAACCAGCTTTTCTACCATATTCGTCCTCGTCTTACAAGTTAATTTTTAAAGCTGTGAATCGGGGCCGGAATCCTCCCTCCCCTGTTGATAAAGGCTTCGCAGGAATATGGGTTTACCGGCATAATCGGCGCATAGCCAAACAGGCCTCCAAACTCCACCGTATCGCCGACGCCCTTTCCGATTACGGGAATCAGACGCGCCGCCGTCGTCTTCTGATTCACCATCCCGAGCGCCATCTCATCTGCAATAATGCCCGATATCGTCGACGCCTTTGTATCTCCCGGTATCGCGATCATGTCAAGTCCCACGGAACAGACGCATGTCATCGCCTCTAACTTCTCAAGCGTAATGGCATTGGCCTTCACGGCGTCAATCATCCCCTGATCCTCGCTGACCGGAATAAACGCGCCGCTTAATCCTCCCACATAAGAGGACGCCATAACGCCGCCCTTTTTCACCTGGTCATTTAAGAGCGCAAGCGCGGCCGTCGTCCCCGGCGCCCCCGCATACTCCAGACCGATCTCTCTTAGAATATCCGCGACACTGTCTCCGATCGCCGGCGTCGGCGCTAAGGAAAGATCGACAATGCCAAACGGAATCTGAAGACGGCGGGAAGCCTCTCTCGCCACGAGCTGCCCGACGCGCGTCACTTTAAAAGCCGTCTTTTTGATCGTCTCACACAGCGTTTCAAAATTTTCCCCTCTCACCTTTTCAAGCGCCGTCTTTACAACGCCGGGACCGCTGACGCCCACATGGATCACCGCGTCCGCCTCCGTCACGCCGTGAAACGCGCCCGCCATAAACGGATTGTCATCCGGGGCGTTGCAAAATACCACCAGCTTCATGCAGTCGACGGAATCCCGCTCTCTCGACTTCTCGGCTACTCCCAATAAAATTTCCCCCATCAGCTTCACCGCGTCCATGTTGATGCCGGTCTTTGTCGAAGCCAGATTTACCGAACTGCAGACGCGCTCCGTCCCGCAAAGCGCATCGGGAATGGAGCGGATCAACATCTCGTCCGCCCTTGTCATCCCCTTTGACACGAGCGCGGAGTAACCGCCGATCAGATTCACGCCGACCTCCTTTGCCGCCGCGTCCATCGTCGCCGCAATCGTTGCAAAATCATCCGGCGTTTTACACGCCGCTCCCCCGATCAGCGCAATCGGCGTTACCGAGATGCGCTTATTTACAATCGGAATCCCAAACTCACGCTCAATCTCTTCGCCGACTTTTACAAGATCCTTCGCCGTCGACGTAATTTTTTTATATATTTTGTCATTGAGCGTTTTCAAATCTGAGTCGATGCAGTCTAATAGGCTGACGCCTATCGTAATCGTGCGGACGTCCAGATTTTCATGCTCGATCATCTTATTTGTTTCATGTACTTCCCATATATTGATCATATTTCATCTCCTGCCGTCTCTATATACGATGCATCATATCAAAAATTTCTTCTCTCTGACACTTGATCGTCACGCCGATTTTCCCGCCTAATTCCTCCAGCTCTTTTGCGCACTCCGCAAACGGCTTCTGAGACGTATTTAAATCTACAATCATCATCATGTTAAAAAATCCCTGAATAATTGTCTGTGAAATATCTAACACGTTGATATGATGATCCGCAAGATATGTGCACACTTTTGCAATTATTCCGACCGTATCTTTTCCAACTACGGTTATAATCGTCTTGTCAACTGCCTTTTCCATGTCGTTCTCCTCTTTTTCTATATTGCGATAACCTCTGATACTTCCTTTCTGTCGGCCACATAAATCGGAAAATCATCTCCCTTATAAGGATTATCTCCCAGCGAAATCTCAAGACGCACCGTCTCATAGGCCAGCGACGCATAATTATTTTCCTGGCTTAAATGCCCAAGCACAACCGCCTGAAAATCATCGTGCAGCACCCTTCCCAAAAGCCTGCCGCTGCTCTCATTCGACAAGTGTCCCCGCTCCGATAAAATGCGCTGTTTCAAAGGATACGGATATCTGCCGGCCTGAAGCATATGTACGTCGTGATTGGCCTCCAGCAGCAAAACGTCGAGCCCCTGAAGTTTTTCGACGATATTTTCATCATACTTGCCAAGATCCGTAATCACACCCATAGACCTTGTCCCCTTGCGCATAATATACGCGACCGGCTCCGCCGCGTCGTGAGAGATTGCGACCGGCTCGATCCTCATATCGCCGATTGTAAAATCCTCCCCCGCTTCAATTAAGCGAAACAAAGACTCGTCAATTTTTCCCACGGACGGAATCCTCCTGATTGCCTCCACCGTCCCCGGCGTCGCGTACATCGGAATCCCATAGCGCCTTGCCACAACTCCAAGCCCTGAAATATGGTCGGAGTGCTCGTGGGTAATCAAAATCCCCTGCAGCTCCGACGTCTTAAGTCCGATTGAGTTCAATCCGTTTTCGATTCTCTTTCCGCTGATTCCGGCGTCAATCATAATGTGCGTGTCGTCCGTGCCGACGTAAATACAATTGCCGCTGCTGCCGCTGGCTATACTGCATAATTCCATCATAATTCTATCTCTTTCCAGTGAATATCAATCCGATCCCCGTCAAACAACGGCTGCGTGTACTGGGCGTCCGCCCCGTTTACCTTTGTCACAATCCCTCTTCCGTTTGACTGCGACAGATCAAAGTCGATATAATCAAATATATCCACAAACACATAATTCTCCTTGTTCTCCAAGCGCACCGGTCTTCCGTTCACAAAAACCAGCAGTTTTCTCATCCCCCCGGCCGCCGTCTGCCGTATCGGCTCTTTTACATGCGCTGCGGCATCGTCCTGCTCAACCGGTTCATTCTGCTCCCTCTCGTCCGACCGGTCCCCGCTTTCCTCCCCGGAGGCTTGCGCCCACGCAACCGCCTCCCCATCATCCGCCGGCTCCTCGCCTTGTGCGTCAGGTTCCTCCTTCGGCGCAATCGGCGCGCTCGCGTAGGAGATTACGCTCCACTCGATCTCAAAATTCTCATAGACGAGCGTCTGCATATCGGCCGGACGGTTGTTCACAAAGATATCCTGATTTTTGTCAACCTCCACATCCATAAATTCCGCAAGCTGTCCAAGCGTATAATAATTGCGCGTCTCAATAACGTCATTCTCCGCAATCTGATAGGACGGCGGTTCTAAGCTTCCGTTGACTTCCACAAATTTCGCGCACGTAATTTCTTTCCGGTTGACCACAAAGGTAATCGTCGACGAGCTGTATTCGTCTAACTGTTCGATCGTATAGACTGCCTCTGTTCCCTCCGTGGACGGCGAAATCGTAATATAACAGTTCGGCTCAAGCGGCGTGTTGATGCTTGCCGGTTTGCCGTTTACCTCGACAACGGCGGACTCTCCCGGCTCGCCCCTCACAATTCTCGATTTTCCGTTGACGATAAAATGAATCGCCGCTCCCCGGCGCGGAAACAATTTCTCGTTCGGAAAACCGGCCTGAAGCGCCGCGTCTACAACCGTCAGCCGATTATTATCATACAATTTAATCCGTTCCCCGTTAAAATGTACCATAATAAAATTATTTTTCTGCTCATAATAGTTCAGGCAGATTCCAATCGGCGTCACAAGCAGCGGATCCTTGCGCACCTCTTCCTGTATAAAATGTATATTTTTCATTACTTCTTCGCCGCGAAGCGCGACGCGCTCGTAAGGAATTTCCAGCTTGTCGGCCAGCATCTCTGTAAACCCGTGTATTTTTCCGCCGCCGCCGACCACAAAAGTCGCGCTGACCGATTTTCCTCCGTTTAATTCTTTTATCTTTTCGGCCACCTCAGACGCAATTTTGTCCACGGTCGGCTCGGTCAAATCCCATATCTCCTTTGCCGAGACCGTATGCTCAAGCCCCATAATATCTGAAAATTCTACTTCCTCTTTCATTCCGGAATCGAGCTTTATATTTTCCGCGGTATTAAAATCAACAAGATAATGCTGTACAATCAGCTCCGTAAGCTCGTCCCCCGCATACGGAATCATACCGTAAGCGACAATGCTTCCGTCTCTCGTGATACAGATATCGCTTGTGCCCGCCCCTACATCCACAAGCGCAATGTTTAACATGCGAAACGCCTCCGGAATTGCGACATTCATCGCCGCAATCGGCTCGAGCGTCATATTGGCAACCTCAAGCCCGGCCTGTCCTACCGCGGAATACAAACCGTCTACAACATCCTCCGGCAAAAATGTCACAATAATATCTTCGCTGATTTTCTCCGCCTTGTGACCCTCAAGGCTCGAAAAAATTTCATCGTTCAAATAATATTTAACAACGGAATAACCGACACAGTAAAATTTATATTTTGTATCGTTTTTTTCTTTCAAAATTTCCTGCGCCTTCTCGATTCCGAGCAGGTCGAGCGTATGAAGATGCTCCTGATCCACCACCGTCTCTTCGGAAAATTCATACTCCACCAGCGTCGTCACCGTCTTTAAAACGCGTCCGGCAGCCGCTATGCACACCTCGGTCAAGGGCTGCTCGATCTGCGCCTCTAACTCCCTTTTTACATCTCCGATGGTGCGCCCAACCCTTCCGATATTATGTATCTGACCGTCCAGCATCGCTCTCGTCTCATGCTCTCTTATACTCTGCGCAACCGCATAAAAGTTTTTATCGTCCCTGTATCCCACCGTCCCGACTACATTCCGGGTACCGATATCCAGACCAAATACAAGCTGTACGTTGGTGTCATTCGCGTTATCCATCCGTTATTCTCCCTTACTCTTTAAAAGTTTTGCTACGCTCTCAATTGTCTCTTCCACCGTCCGGTTATTGTCGATCACCTCCGAGCAGACTTTTAAATATTCCGCCTCCTCAAGCTGACTGGCAAATATCCTGTCTATCTTCTCCCCGCTGTAACCCCGGCTGCGCGCAAGACGCTGCCTGCGCGTTTCTTTTGAGGTATAAACATACCATATCTCGTCACAAATCTTATCATACCCCTCTTCGATCAAGAGCGCCGCCTCCAAAAAAAGAAACTTTGTCTTTCCCCGCTTCTCCTCCGCCTCTTTCTGCCTCAGAACGTATTGCTTTACCGCCGGGTGCACGATAGCGTTTACCTTTTTTCGTTTTTCTTCATCCGCAAACATAGACTGCGCCATCGCCGGGCGGTCTATCTGTCCATCCTCAAGATAAACCTTCTCGCCCGAAAAGACGGCCTTCACCTCGTCATAGCAGGCTCCCCCGGGCGCCGTCAGCTTAGCGGCAATATCGTCGGCAAACAAGGTACAGACCTCTGACAGAGACGCAAGATACGCAAGAACCGCCGACTTACCGGCCCCCACTCCGCCTGTAATCCCTATAAATTTCATGTGTTTTCACCCGCTTTTATTTCGCCTCATACCAGTTTGTTCCCGTGTGCAAATCAATCTCCAGCGTAACCGCAAGATCCGCGGCATGCCTCATTTCCTCCTCAAGTATCGACGCCACCCGCTCTTCTTCCTCCCTTGCCGTCTCAATCAAAAGCTCGTCATGCACCTGCAAAATCAGGCGCGACTTTAAATTTTCGCGCTTGAGACGCCTGTGAACCCTGACCATGGCGATCTTAATAATATCCGCCGCGGTCCCCTGGATCGGAGAATTCATCGCCACCCGCTCGCCGAACGAACGCTGCATGAAATTGCTTGAGGCAAGCTCCGGCGTCGGGCGTTTTCTGTGAAACATGGTGGTTACATACCCGTCCCGCTTTGCCTGCGCGACAAGCCCGTCCAAAAACGCCTTTATGCCCGGATACGTCTTAAAATAACTCTCAATGTAGGCCTTGGCCTCCGCAGGCGTGATGCTTAAATCCTGGCTCAGCCCGAAAGAACTGATTCCGTACACGATTCCAAAGTTGACGGCCTTGGCATTGCGCCTCTGCAGCGGCGTCACTTCCTCAAACGGCACATGGAAAACCTGCGACGCTGTCATCGCATGAATATCCTGCGCCTGCCTGTACGCTTCGATTAACATCTCGTCCCCCGACATATGCGCAAGCACGCGAAGCTCTATCTGCGAATAATCGGCGTCCATGAAAATGTAACCCTCGGCCGGGAGAAACACCTTGCGAATCAGTCGTCCAAGCTCCATCCGAATCGGAATATTCTGCAAATTCGGCTCCGTGCTGCTGATCCTTCCGGTTGCCGTGATCGTCTGGTTAAACGTGCTGCGGATTCGCCCGTCCTTATCAATATAATTCGCCAACCCGTCCGCGTAAGTAGATTTTAATTTCGCAAGCTGTCTGTACTCTAATATCTGAGATACAATCGGATACTGGGGCGCCAGCTTCTCTAATACATCCGCCGCCGTGGAATATCCCGTCTTTGTCTTTTTTCCGTTCGGCATCTGAAGCTTCTCAAATAAAATAACTCCCAGCTGCTTTGGCGAATTAATATTAAACGTCTCTCCGGCGCTGTCATAGATTTTTTGCTCCAGCTGCGCAATCTTTTCTCCAAGCTCTCTGCCATACTCTTTCAGCGCGTCCGCGTCAACTGCGATCCCCGCCTGCTCCATATCGTACAGCGTAAAAATCAGCGGCATTTCTATTTCCCGAAAAAGGCTCTCCATCCCTTCTTTTTTTAATTGCTCTGCAAGCCGTGGAAACGATTTCAGATTGACATAGGCCATATAGCAGACGCATTTCAAAAAATTGTCAGGCTGACGCTCTATGGCCTCCTCCCACGTCAGTTTGCCAAGCAGCTCCGTCTTAGAAGGAAGGATCTCATTTAAATGATTCTTCGCCACATTTTCGTAGGTATAATCATTTTCCAGCGGATTTAAAAGATAGGAAGCAATCTTGACGTCAAAGTAATGCTCCGCCGTCTCGTCATCTAAAAATGAGAGCTGGCTTTTGAGGTCGAACGTCGCGCCCAAAACTCCCCCCGCAAACAGCTCCTTCAGTTTTCCCGCCAGATACGCTTCCGGCAAAAACTCTCCCGTCCTCAGAAAGCAGACGTGATCTTTAGAATCCGCAAGCGCAAGTCCAAGGGTTCTCCCATCCTGACAGACAGCTTCAAATCCGACGCATTCCGCGCTCTTTGCCCCGCAAAAAAATTCGTCCGCTTTGGAACGGTCCTCTATCAGCTCAAAATGGCTCTGTGCCCGGTTCTGCGGCATCTCAATCTGAAATCTGCTTAAGATCTGCTTCAAATCCAATTGTTTGCACAAAAGATACGCCTGCGGCGTATACAAATCCGATATCTGTTCCATCCTGGCGTCCGCAAGCGCATATTCGACAGGCACGTCCAACTTAATCGTCGCAAGCTCTTTGCTCAGCTGCGCCATGTCATAATGCTCCTTTAACATTTCCCTTGCCCTGGCCGGCTTTATCTCCTCCACATGCTCATATGCGGATTCAATGCTGCCATAAGCGGTTATCAAATTCGTAGCCGTCTTCTCTCCGATTCCCGGCACGCCCGGGATATTGTCCGCGGTATCCCCCATAAGCGCCTTCACATCAATAAACTCCGACGGCGTCACCAGATAGCGCTCCTTCACGTCGGCCGCATAGTAATCCTCTATCTCTGTGCCCGTCCTTTTTGTCTTTGGAATACGGACTTTGATCTTCTCCGTCGCAAGCTGCAACAGATCGCGATCCCCCGATACCACGGAAACCGTCAGCCCTGCGGCCTCGCTCTGTTTTGCAATCGTACCTAAGATATCGTCCGCCTCATATCCCTCACGCTCGACCACAAGAACCCCCATTGCCGTAAGCATTTCCTTCATCAGCGGAACCTGCTGGCGAAGCTCCTCGGCCATCGGCTTTCTCGTCCCCTTGTACGCATCGTACATTTTATGGCGAAACGTCGGCGCGTGTACGTCAAATGCAACGGTCAGGTACTGCGGCTTCTCCTCCTCAAGGATTTTAAACATGATATTTAAAAATCCATAAACCGCATTGGTATGAATTCCCTGTGCATTCGTCAAATCCGGAAGTCCGAAAAACGCCCTGTTCAAAATGCTGTGGCCGTCTATCAAAACCAGTTTATCACTCATCTATTCTTCCTCATCCATCATTTCAAAAAATTTTGTATCGATCTCTGGATAAGAACGTTTCAGCGAAATCGGCTTTCCGCTTCGATTGAGGAAACAATGCTCACTGACCGCCAATGTTCTTAACTCTCCGGTTTCTTTGTCTGTCATACGGTAATGGATCGTCAGCTTTACTCCGTTGTAAAAAGCAATTTTCGCCTCAACGATTACCGTATCGCTAAAGCGGACCATGCTCTTATATTCGCATTTTACCGAGATCACCGGGCTGACAATCTCGGCCTCCTCCATCATTTTATAGCTGTAACCCATCTGCTCCATCAAATCCATCCGGGCTTCCTCCATCCAGCGAATATAATTGGAGTGATGCACAATCCCCATCTGATCTGTCTCGTAATATTTCACATGATGCTCATACGGTTTTATCTTTACGTTCTGTAAACCACTGTAAATATCAACTCTTGTATCTTTCACAAATAAGACCCCTTCCCAAAAAACTTTGACATTATATTTTATCACAGTGAAATTATTTCTTCAACAGTTACTTCACAATCTTCACCCGTACCGGAGTGGATCCCAGGGATTCTACTTTCATTTTCAGACGATTTTTTTGTACTGCGGTCACTTTATAATAGTAGACTGTCCCCTTCTCAAGATTTTTATGTGTATATTTTTCGCCCCCTCTTACCGTAGCAAGCTTTTTATACTCTCCGCCCTTCTCCTTTGCATAATAGACGATATAATACTTCGCCTTTGTCACCGCGCGCCACTTGAGCACCGCTTTCTGCGTATTCGCACTTACGCCGGAAACCTTTGTCACTGTCTGCGGGAGCAGCAGAAACGCAACCGGCTCACTGTAATCTCCCAGATATCCGCACGACGAATTAACCGCGCGCACATAATATGTATAAGGAGCTCCGACATCGAGTCCCTGATCCACAAAAGAAAGGCCGTCCGTCTCCCCCACCTGCACCATTGTACGCCCGTTCGAGCGATACACCGCATAACGCTCCGCCGCCGCCACTTGCTGCCAGCTTACCGTTATCTTTGATTTTTGGCTTCTCACCCTGACATTTTTCACCGTGCCAAGCTTCGGCGTAACCGATACGGTATCTCCATATAAAATCTTCCCGCCCAGATATGCGCCGACTCTGTATACGATCGCCGATTCATCCGCTGTCACGGGATTGGATACGGTATAGCCCGTAATCGAGCCTTTCTTTATACGCATTACCGTATCATATCCCCCCGTGTCTTTATTATAGCGCTCAATATAGTATCCGTCTGCGCCGTACACCCGGCTCCAGGTAAGCCTGTCGTGCTGCGTCAGCTTCTTTGCCGCCTGATCCCAGTCGTATGTCGTCTTCGAAACCGCGAAGTCTTTCGGCGTCGAAAATCCTGTTCGAAACGTAATCTCAGCGCTGGAAAAATATGTGTTTCCCTTCCGGTCGGTCCCGTATGCCTTTATTAAAAACGTATACTTTCTTCCGGTTTTCAGTTGTTTTGTTATGCTCAGCTTATCGGTCTCCTTAATCAACTCATAAGAATCTCCCGGCAGGGCAGATTTGCAGTATACCTCGTATCGCTTTGCATTGCTTACCTTTGACCATGTAAGCTTCACCTTATCCGAAGAAACCGCCTTTACCTGTGCCTTTACGGGCCCCACCGTATTCCTCGCCCTGGACGTCATAGAATAGGAACCGTACATCTTTTTCCTGCTCTTGGAATCATAATAATAAGCTCTTACCTTGTAGTAATACATAATCCCAAATGTTACATTCGTGTCCTCATATGTATTTCCGGTCACTTCCCCGATTTTTTTGTAGTTTCCTCCGGTCACCTTTCTGTATATTTCATAACCGGAAACATAATCCCTGCTCGCGCCAAGCGTCAGCAAAACGCCTCCGTCCTCAGACAGCGCTGTCCTTACCGTCGCCCGCGGAACCGACGCATCGATCCATTCCGAGTCCGACAGCGACGAAAACAATTCCTGAAACGTATAGGTATCCTCTTCGATTTTCCGGCGGACCTTATAATAATAATCTCCCGGAACAATGCTTTTATCCGTATAGGTGTACTCCCCGTCGGCATTCGCTTTTACATTTGCAATCCAGACATAGGAGCTCTGCCTGTCGTCTTTTGCTCGGTAAATCTCGTAACACGCATTTGCCTGCGCCTCCCATTTCACCTCTATGGCCGGCCGGCAAAATCCCGTATAATTTCCGTTCGAATCTTTGATATCGATACTGATCCTCTGCAAATCGGGCGTTTCCGGAACTTCGAATTCTCCGACGGACAGTCTCTCCTCCCGCCCCGCGCCCATCTCCCGTTTAGAATTATGCGGCAGCACGCTCACCTGGTAATCGGCTCCCGGCTGAAGCGCATAATTTATCACATACGCGTTTTTCTTGTATTCTGTCACTACCGCTTCGCCGTTCAGATAAATATCTACATACTCCGTATGCGCACTTGTCCATTCCAGACAAATCTGCCTCTTACTCTCGTCATACTCCGCTTCAAGGCTTTCAATCCTGGCCACATAATTGCCCACGCTAAGATCCAGCGTCTTGATTTCTCCTTCTTCCATCTCTTCATTAAAGGAGACAATCTTATAGGTGTACTCGCCCCCTGCCTGCAAAGCGATTTTCATCGTAAATATATCTCCCACGATTTTATCCGCAATCTGCTCTCCATCCTGGTATATATCCACCGCCGCAATATTCCTTCCGAACCATGAGACGGACAGCTTCTGTCTCTCCAGATCATACGACACCTCTACCTGGTCGATGGCAGCCTCTCCACTATCAGGGAAATCCGTCTGCGTTTCGTCTTCCGTCTCTCCCTCCGTCGACTCCGGCTCATCTTTCGGCTCTGTCGCTGACTCGTCTTCCGTCCCGGCTTCCGTATCCTCCTCCGACGATATATCCTCCGTCTGCAAATCCTCTGTCGATGCATACGTTCCCCCAAACGCCTGCGCGGCAGAAGAAAAATCCGTGACAGTTAGAACAAGCGCCGACAGCGCCGCGAGAAATACGGCGCTTTTTTTCTTCTTCATATAATTACCTCCGCTCAACATTATATAATATTATACTTCTTTTCCGATGCTTCTTCAATGAAAACTTACGCTTAATTATATACTGCGGGCAGAGCGTTCGCCGCCTTTTTCACAATCACTTTTATTACGGCCTTTTTTCCGTTTTTGGCCTTTACCGTAACCGTACAGGTTCCCTCGCGTACTGCCGTTACCTTTCCTTTCGAGTCTACCTTCACCGTCTTGTTTGACGCCCGGAAAGTAAGCTTTTTATCGGATGCGTTTTGAGGATAAACGGCAGCGTTTAGCCAGACTATCTCGCCGATCCCAAGCGTCAGCGTCTTCGTCGATACAACCACCTTTTTTACCGCGATCTCCCCTTTTACCGTCAGCTTTAATTTTGCTTTCTTTCCGTTGAATGTCTTCACCGTAATTGTCGTCGTTCCCCTCTTCTTTGCGGTTATCACACCGTCAGAAGAGACGTCCGCCACAGATTTTTTGCTCGAGGAATACGTGATCTTACGGCTTGCCGTATTTTTTGGAAGTTTTACCTTGATCCGAAATGTCTTTCCCGCCTTCAACGTTTTCTTCGTCGTCTTTAATGTGATTTTTTTCGGAGCCTTTTTTACAATTACCGTGATAACCGCTTTTTTACCGTTTGCAGAGCTTACGGTTATATACGCCGTTCCCGGCTTTTTTGCCGTAATATTTCCCGCAGCGTCAACTGTCGCGGCGGCGCCTGACGCTGCAAATTTAAGCGTTTTATCCGAAGCGTTCCCCGGTATCACCGACGCGTTCAGTTTATACTTCTCACCTGCTCCAAACGTCAGCTTCTCCTCTTCCACGGCAACCTCTGTCACGGCAATATCGGCCGGCGGCTTCGGCTGCTGTGTTCCGGGTTTCTCTGTCCCCGGCTCTTCTGTTCCTGGTTCTTCTGTTCCCGGCTCCTCGGTCCCCGGTTCTTCCGTTCCTGGTTCTTCTGTTCCTGGTTCTTCCGTTCCCGGCTCCTCGGTTCCCGGTTCTTCCGTTCCTGGCTCCTCGGTTCCCGGTTCTTCCGTTCCTGGCTCCTCGGTTCCCGGTTCCTCCGTCCCTGGTTCTTCTGGCTGCTTTGTCAGTGAAACCGCTACCCCGCCCGCTGTCGCTGTGACGGCGTTTCCCTCTTTATCGCTTACGGTCAAAACACAGGACAGCGCCGCCTCCCCCTCCTGCTCTTGAAAGTCCGTCGGCAGATTTTCATAAGATAGCGCAACGGTATTCCATCCTGCATTCAAACGTTTGTCCTCCGTATACGAAGCTATCTTTCTTCCGTCCGCGTCAAAATATTCCACTGCGACCGCCGCGTCCCTCCCGGAAACATCGCCGCAAATCACTGTCACATTCGCCGTCCCGCTTAATTCGTTCCTTTCATTGCAAACTGCTCCTGCTTCAAAATCCGTTGTCTTCCAGGGATTTTCCCCATCCGAAGCCGCAAAAGAAGATACCGCCTTTTGTTCCTTTAATTCAACAGGCTTTTTGTCAATCAAGACTTCCTCTCCCTGCAAAACTTCTACGGTTATCGTATTATCGTCGGGAATCGCAACGGATGCGTTCGCCCCCGAAATCTCTATGGCGCGCTCCATTCCCAGCCGGTTCATAACGGTAATTTCCACTGTCTCTTTCTCTGTGGACTCTGACTGCAGCGAAATTTCCAGGCCGCCGCTCCCGGTTCCCTTTTGATTCACAGTAAGCGCCGCGTCTGCATCCGTGGACGTAATCTGTGCAAAGCTCTCGTCCGTCGCCAGATAAAACGTCACATTTTCCTCTTTTTGCGTCTCTTCGGCGAAGAGCTGATAGTTTCCGCCCGGCAGGACAAAACTTTTTATTCCGGAAAAATTATCGTCGCCATCCGCCGCAAACGGCTTCTGCTCATACGCCCCTTCTATCTGATCGAGTTCTCTTGCGTCTTCGTCTACAACCTTTCCCGTCTCCTTGTCAATCGACAGATACAGCGTACCATGGTCCCTGTCCTGATGCGGCGCAGCGCCCGCCATCGCTTTCGCAATCTCTGAATATTCTATATAGGAAGCCTCAAAACATGAACCGTACGAAATTCCCCGAAAATCTTTATAAATTCTCAGCGTCTGCAGTCCCGCCGGTTTATTCGGATCGTATACCTGAAGCAGGAAATCTCCGTTCGCATCCTGATCGACCGAAACCGGTATCACCGCGTGCGCACTGTTTTTTGCGCCGACAAGCATCACAATCGGCTCCGCCTGCGCATCGCCCGAAAGGCCGCCGGAGCGCTCAAACTCTTCTACCTTCCAGATCATCTCACGGTATGCGTCCCTGTTTCTGCTAAAGCCGCCCCCATACCCTGCAATTTCAGTCTTATACTGTGAAATCTGATATTCCTCGATCAGCCTGGTAAGCGCAGAATCCCTGTTCCCCGGCGCTTCGATATCGTAAAGCCATTCCGCCGCCCTGTCATAATCTTTCACATTAAATCTGGAATTTTCGTAAAATTCCAGGGTGGAGACTGCCATGCCGTAGCAGGAACCGTTCCATTTCTTATTAATCGCATAATAATATGTCCCCGCTATAATACTTTCAAGCACATCCACATAACGCTGTCTCAAAAAACGGTAGCCCGGCGTATACCCAAAGGAAGACATTGTATTTCCGAAGGAATAATGATCCCTCCCTTCGGTATAAAATCGCTCCAACCCGACAAGCGGCAGCGCATTCCACAGGCCGTCAAAGCGCTCCCACTCCGTTTTCGACGCGCGGTAACACAGCGTCAGCGCCTCGCCGCAATCCGCAAAGCTGTCCGCCGCCCAATTTTTTGGAACGTCTCCGTAAAAATATACTCTTTCCAGGGCAGAATCTCCCGCAAACGCCTGCGCGCCGATCGTCGTCACACCGGACGGAATATTGACGGTTCGAAGACTTACGCATCCGCTCAACGCCCCCTCGCGGATCACGGAAACGCTCTGCGGCACAAGGAAACGCCTTAATGAAGTACAATCCGAGAACGCTTCCCGCTCCAGCGATGTAAGCGCAGTCCCGAGCGTCGCGCCCGTAATCCCTTCACAGCCCTTAAAAGCCCCTTCTCCGACAACGGCCGCTCTCTCCAACGCCACGTCTCCCTTTAACGACGCATTGTTTTGAAACGCCGACGCCCCGATAACCTCCAGCCCGCCAAAATCCACAAGCGACAATCCGCCGCAGCCTGCAAGCGCAAAGTCGCCGATTTCGCGCAACGTATCCCCTGCTCTGAGGAGAATCAGTTTTCCCGCCCGATAGAACGCATAGTCTCCGACGGCCGTAACCCCCTGCGCCTCAATCGTCTGAATTTCACCCATATAAGCGCTCCACGGTGCCGGTTCGTTCTCGGTAAAATCAGGAATCGCCCCGGCTCCCATAAATAACATCCGGCCGGTTTCGCCCTCATATTTCCACGCAAGCTCTCCGAATTCCCCCTCGGACTTTGTATGATCTTCCGGTCTCCAATCCGCAAATGTATAGGAAGCCCATGAGGGATGTTCCCATCCGACCGATCCCTCCGTCCGGTAGCAGACAAGATCCGGAGAACAGCTTCCAATCGCGTTCCCCTTGTTATCCGGAGCGTTCCCCGGAAAATAAATCGCCCGCAAACCGCGGTTATCGGAGATCGACTGGCTGTATATCTGCGTCAGATTTTCCGGCATAAACAACTCTTCAAGCATTGCAGTCATACATATACTGCTCGAAAATATCTGTTCCACGGTATCAAGAATATGATATTCCTTCTCCTCTTTGGCCGGCGCATAAAAATACAGCTCCGTATGCGACTTATTATAGACAACGTGATCCACGGATTCTAAAAACGGATTTTCCTGCGAGACGGTAAACGTTTTGATGCTTCTGCATCCGGAAAAAACCGTCCCCGGACATTTTTCAAGTCCCTTCCCAACGCTTACCGAGGCTAAAGACGTATTATAGGAAAAGGCATAAAGCCCGATTTTTTCTACGCAGTCCGGAATCGAGATCTCCTCAATACCGGAACAATGCGAGAACGCCGTGTTCCCGATGGTCTTTAAGGTATCCGGCAGCTGGACGGACGTAAGATTCGACGCCCGGGCAAAGGCATATTCGTCTATGATTTCCGTACCGTCCGCAATTTTTATCGCATCCGGGCCAGACGCGCCCGCATAGGCGAGAACCCGGTAAGGATGATCTCCCTTTTGTTCATACAGAGCGCCGTCTTGCACAAAAAAAACGGGATTGTTTTCTTCAACGAGGATCCTCTTTAACGTATTCACGTTGTACAAAATTCCGCCCCCGATCTCCGTCACACTCTCCGGTATGGTAAGCTCCGACAATGAAGTGTCGGCAAACGCCATTCTGCCCAGGTATGTGACTGTCGGCGGAAGCGAAATCGTTTTCAGCCCGGAATTGTAAAACGCGTTGTCACCGACAACCTCGAGACCGTCTTGAAAGCAAATTCCCGAAATCCCCGTATCGTTAAACGCAAAGCTTCCGATTTCTTTTAAACCGGCCCCGCATACAAACGTCGCCAAAGCGCGACAGCTTTTAAACGCGCTGCCTCCGATTATGGTAACGCTGTCCGGAATCGCAATCGATTTGAGACTGATGCAGTTTTCAAAAGCGCAAAGCCCGATTTCTTCTACGCTATTTCCGAAATTTACGTTTTCCAAAAGCGTACAGCCCTTAAACGCGTCGCCGCCGATCTTTGTCACACTGTCCGGAATCGTAATCGATTTGAGGCTGACGCACTGATAGAACGCGTTGTTCCCGACGGTCGTAATCCCTTCTGCGATCGACACGGATGTAATCGTGGCCCGGTAAGCGCTCCACGGCACAACGCCCCCCTTCATCTCGCCGCTTCCCGTCAGCGTCAGCCTGTACGGCGTTCCCTGCGCCAAATCCCAGTCCGATGTATCATCTTTAGTAAGCTCCCAGTTCAGCTCCCCAAACGTCCCCGAAACAGGTTTCTCTTCTGCGGCAAAAACCGTATCTGCCGCGCATTGCGGCGTCCACGCAAGCCCCAGTGTCAATGTAACGACTAACAGCAAATGAATGGCTTTTCGCATTTTTCTCATGTCCGCTCCTCCTTTTTACTCAGGCGCTCTTTCTCATGTCCGCTCTATAATATCCTCTCTTTTTAACTTCTCATTGTACCGCCTGATTTCCTCCGAAGCCGCTTTTATATTTTTCTCTCTCTGAACTTCCCCCTTATCCGGCGCAAAAAGATAGATTGCCGCCATAACCAAAAGCGCGGCCGCCCCGCCGACAATAAGTGCCGCAAGCGCCTGTCCTCCCTGCCGGTTCTCGCCGTACATTTTTTCTATTTTGGTCTGATTCTTCATCGCATACGGCAGATAAAACGCCAGGTAGCACCTGATATTTTCCTCGCTGCTTAGATCCTTTCCTCCCGACTTTACCATCCGGGCCAAAAGTACGTCGTGCATTTTTTTCTGCTCTCTCGTCACGCTGCTTTTCACCGGCAACGCAAAACCCGAAAAGCGTCTCCTCTTTCTCCTCCTCCATCGATACAGCTCTACTCCCCTGTCGCCGTCTGCCCCGCCCGATTTAACCCAGCTGTCGAATAATAAAATCGTATCTCTTTTCCACCCCGAGAGCGCGCAGACCGTCATAATAAAATTTCTGCAAAACTCCGCGTCGAACAGTAAATCCCGATATGCCGGCCGCCCTAATATATATTCCCAGCAGATAAGATTATTCATAAGATAGGGGTTCCATGCAACGCAGAAAAACTCGCGGAAAAAACATTCCTGCCAGTCGGTCTGTTCAACCTCCTCATAGTTAAACTGCCCGTCGTCAATGTCCTTTTGTTTTTCGGTATTTAGCGTTACAATAACGCCCTGGCTCTGTTCGCGCTCCTTTTGAAATTTCGCATATTGCACGGCAGATTTATACGCCTGCTGCAAACGCTTAAATTCTTCCGGATATTCCTCCGGATGCCGCTCCTTCGCCCTCGCGGCGTAGGCCGCCTTTATCTGCTTAATATCGTCTGTCGCTCCTATTCCGAGCGTTTCCCATATATCCATACTTCCTACTCTTCTTCCCTGTCGTTTTCTTTCCAGAATTCTTCCGTGAATTCTCCGATATCAAACTTATTCTGCTCGATCGCTTCCAGATACATTGTAAAACGAATGTACTCTTCGCGAATTTCTCTGTCGCTCCCAAAATTCAGCGTCTGCGTAAAATGACGCAGCTGCTCCGCAATATATTCTCTCACCAGAATGCTGCTTTCCTGATATAACCGTTTGGCCTTTTCTATCAGCAGGCGGTTCTCCTCCTTCTCCGCCGCATGCAGCGTCATCTGCTTAAGCTCGTCTAACCGATGTTCCAATGCCGTTTCGGTCAGGCCCATCTTTTTATTTACCATCACCTTATGTACCGACTGCTTATCGCTGACAATTTTTATATCCAAAATCCCGTTGATATCGTACAGAAATGTCACGCTCGCTCCCGCCTGCCCTTTCGGCATCCTCGGCAAATCCTTGATTTTTAAGACGCCAAGCAGATGATTATCTTCCGCAACCAGGTTCTCTCCCTGATAAATCGGAAATGTCAGCTCCGTCTGATAATCGTTCACCGTAACGTAATACCTCGTCCGGCTGCACGGCAGCGTATCGTTCCGCTCTATAATCGGCGAAAATGTTCCGTCATACAATGCCGTTCCGAGCGAAAACGGGCAGATATCGGCAAGCACCAGATCCTTTACCCCGCCGTCCCGCTGCTTGATGGCGGCCGCAATGCCGACGCCAAGCGCAACGCCCTCATCCGGCTCCTCATCCCTGACGATCGGAATATCGACCAGACTTTTGATATACTGCTCTATCACGGGCATCCTGGATGAACCTCCCACAAGAATCACCTTGTCAATCTCATCCCATGTCACGCCGCCGTCATTCATGACACGCTTAATCGGCTCCGAAATCCGCCGGAACAACCCGGCCGATATGTGAATCAGCTCCTGATTTGTCATACGCATCGCATAATCGTTCCCGCCCAGGCGAACGGTAAGCTCTGCCTCATTGCCCTCTGAAAGCATTTTCTTCAAGCGCTCGGCTTCTTTCTTTACAATTCCAAGCTCCGCCCCCGGCAAAAATGCCCTCCGTATCCCGCTTTTGTCATAAAAATCCTGCTCTATCGCCTCGTCAAAATCCTTTCCGCCCAGATGATTATCGCCGGCAACGGCTTTGATCTCAACCATATTGTCAAACGCATCCACAAGAGAAACGTCGAGCGTTCCGCCTCCCAGATCAAATACCAGAAAGCTCTCCGGCTCGTCCGAGTTCATGTGGTATTTTAAAGCGACCGCCGACGGCTCATTAATCAGCCGCTCCACCGAAAGCCCCGCCAGCTTCCCGGCATTCTTCGTCGCGCATCTTTTGTCATCGTCAAAATATGCCGGCACGCTGATGACCGCCTCGGTCACAGGCTCTCCCAAAAATCTCTCCGCATCCTCTTTAAGGCGTCTGATCACAAATGCGGACAAGTCCTCCGCACGGTAGCTCTTTCTTCCAACCGTATATGTAAAATCCGTACCCATATTTCTCTTAAATTCACAAAACGCGCGCTCCGGCTTTGTTATCAGCATTTCACGCGCTATTTTCCCCACAAACACTTCCCCGTCCTCGCCAAAAGCTACAACGGAGGGGGTCAGAAATTCGCCGAAGACATTCGGTATCAACTGAATCTTTCCGTCGCGCCAAACGCTCGCCAGGCTGTTTGTCGTCCCAAGATCAATTCCTATTGCCGCCATACTTCCTCCTTCTCTCATCCGGTTTCTTCTTTGTGCCAATTATTATAACAGAATTACGCAAAAAAGCATAGTCCCCACAGACATTCGCGGAATATGAAATTCCGGTCTGTGTGACTATGCTCTATTTCCCGTTTCTATTTTTTACAAAACGGATTTATTTTATTTTTCCCGCGCACCCCGCTTTTTTTAATTTCGAAGCGTACGCTTTCTTTTGTTTTTTCGGAACGCGGACCGTCAATTTTTTCGCTGTGCCGCGGAGCGCATTCTTTCCGACTGTCTTTAAGGACGTTCCTTTGATGGTAAGCGTCTTTAAGGATTTACAGTTTTTAAATGCGCCTGAACCGATGGACGTTACATTCTTTCCAACTGTCGCGCTCTTTATCTTCTTTTTCGCAAAAGCATTTTTTGCGACCGCCGTCACTTTAAACGTGTATCCGTTTATCTCAACGGTTGACGGTATCGTTACCTTTGCGGAAACCTTCTGTGCAAATCCCGCGCAGGAGACTGTCCGTTTCTGTGCCGTCGCGTTCGTCACCACATAGCGAAGCGCGCCGGCGTCCGCCTTCTCGCCTTTTTGCGGCAGCGGAGCGTCGACAACCGTCACTGTACATTTCGCCCAAACCGTTCCCCGGTCTGCCGCAGTCGCCGTAATCACCGCTTTTGTACCGGACTTCGCATTCTTGGCAACTGTAATGGTTCCGTTCGCATCTACCGACACAACGCCAGGGTTTTCGGATTGGAACGTTATTTTTTTGTCGTCGGCATTCTCCGGATACGCGCTCGCCTTCAGCTTAAACGTACCGCCCGGCGCAAGCTCTAACGCAGCGTCCATCGAAAGCTTTGTCACATGTACGCCGACCTGTAAGGAAACCGTAACCTCATCTCCGGTTGTCCCTGCAACAAACCGGCAGCGGTATGCTCCGCTCGCATCCTCTTTGACGGTTACGCCGTTTACCGTAAACGCCTTTGTATAACAGCCTTCCTTTGCCGCCGCCGTGAGCGTAACAACGTCTCCCGGCTGATAGCTGCGGACGCCCTCTACAATACCGCCGTCAGAAACCGTACCTTTCACGGTCACGCATCCGCTTTGTACCGGCATAGAAAGCGCCCGAAAGCTCTGCATTTCTTCGTCGGCTTCCGTACTGTTCTTGAATACATACAGCTTATCCTGCAAACATGCGGCAAGAATTGTTTCCTCTTCGTCAAATTTCGGCATACAATAGCCTCCCGGAACATATTCATCGGTATCCGCCCGATAAAACAGGGTATCGCCCAGATTCTCTACTTCGACTCCCGCATAGACAATGCCGCCTTTTACCGCCCCAATCTGCGCGGTATAGTAATCCACTCCCATTATACTTATTTCATCTTCAAAGTAATAGAATGTCTCGCATTTTTCAATCGAACCGATATCCGCCGCAGAAATCTTCCATGTCTCTCCGTCGAATACAAGCGTCTTCGGAACCGTCTCCTCGTTGTTCCTTCCAAGAGTCACCACGAGCTTACCTCCCGTCTGAACGGCTTTCGAAAACGCCCGTCCCTCCGGCAGCTCCTGCCCCTTCTCCCAGGTTAACGCCGCGGGATCAAAATATGCCGTGCCCGTTATGGAATTTCCGGTAGAAACATCATATCCTCCCAGAAGAACAAGTTTTCCCTGATAAACCGAAAGCGACATTCCGTCAAGCCCCGCAAACTCTTCCGGCAAATCGGCCGCCTTATTCCATCCTGTCTGCGGATCATAAGAAACCAAAATACTTTCCTGCGCATATCTTAAATCCAGCTTTAAAACCGTCCACAGCCTGCCGTCTAAAGAAACCACATCCGTCTGGTTCGCAAGCTCATAATCTAATATAAGATCGTTATTTACGCCGAAAATATCTGTCGTAAACCCGTAATCTCCGAATGTACAAGAGATACCTCCGCTCTCGTTGACATTTCTCGGGTCAAAGGTCGTTACCATACCGTCGGAACCTATGTGGTAAATGTGTTCTCCGTCTGACGTGACTTTTCCCCCATAGATATATCCTCCCACGCGGCCCGCAAAATCAAACTCTTTTCCGTCCGAGAGATAACCGAACAGATACCGGTAACGCTCGTCCTTCTCAACCATAATGTTGATTTCTCTATTCAGTAAACCGGTGGAATCCAACACCAGCATATTTTCCGTCTGCTGCAGCGGCGTCACCTGCTCGCCATTGACATAGACAAGCACATCTTCTAAAAAACTTCCCCCCACACGGATATTTTTATCGTCGTCGAGCTCCATGCCGTCTAACGTCGGATTCGGCTTCTCGATCATCGAGAGATCCAGCACGCCGCCCGTTGAGACAAGATCCGTAAAGGCGTCGCTGCTCCTTGTACACCCGAGCAGATGAGAGATCCGTCTCTTCACATCCTCCTGAGGAAATGCGTTTGCAAGCGCCGCAACCGCCCCCGTCACATACGGCGTGGCCATAGAGGTTCCGTTATAGAAATCATATTTTCCAAACGCGTCCGACTCAACGTTTTCCTTGCTGATTCCCATATGATCCAGATAAATCTCATAATCGCCCTCTACCGCAGCTTCAAGACTTATCACAAGGGTGCGCGTTTCTTCTGCTTCTGTCTCCCATACGCCCTGGGCGCTGACATGGTTCCAATAGTTTCCGGGGTCTACTCCAACAATGCCCAACTCATTTAACTCTTCCTGCACGCTGCCGTCCTCAGACACACCGGCCTCTCCTACCGATACGATAGAAGGAAAGAAAAATTCTTCAGAATCCGGCTCCACATACGCCGGTCCCACCGCCTTTACCATAATGCTGCCAAACAGCGGCGTCTGCGTCTCTCCGGCCTTATACGGAAGGTACAACTTATAAGTCTCTCCGGCCTGCGCGCCGCTCAAACTCCACTTCAGCGATTTTTCATTCGCTCCTTTCAAACCAAAATACGCCTCGTCCGTAAGCGCAAGCGATACCTCGGCTTCCCCTTCGTTTTCTCCAAACCCGTAAGCAATATCGCCTTCACCGGCCTGCTCCAGATCCCCCGCGCCGACCGTCCGCACCAAATTTCCGTCCGAAAAGTCTTCAAATACGGAGCAGAGCTCGTCGCGGTTCTCATAGATTCCCGGATTAAAACAGTCGTAGGACACCGTAGAAAGAATATCCGTACCCGGGGCCGCAATATCGACAGTTTCCCTTCCGTAATTGGTAAACGCTGCCGGCTCGTCGTTCTCATTCGACGCGGCGACAGAGATCACATATTTGCTGTCATACCCCGAAGGCAGGGACTCTATAAGATCATTGTCAGATGCTTCATTGCCCGCTGCGCAGACTGAAACCGCTCCATTTTCTCCCACCAGGTCGATTAGAACCTTCAAAATCTGGGATTCTTCGTCCTCGACTCCACCCCAGGAGTTATTGACCGCAACGACATTTACTCCCATCTGCTGCGCACGGTAAATGTAATTATATGCGCCGACAGACTCCATGCCGTATCCCATTCCGTCTGCATTTAAAATCTTCAACGCCATGATCTTTATATTTTCACTTTTTGCAGCGCCCTCGATTCCGACTCCGTTTCCGGAAACCGCCGCCATAATACCGGAGCAATGACTTCCGTGTCCGTTGTCATCCATCGGATCCGCGTCATAATTAATAAAATCGTATCCGTGCTCCCCTTTTAACTGGTTGGTTCCAATCGGATTGTTCCAGACAACATCCTGCAAATCCTCATGTGTATAATCGATTCCCGTATCGACAAGCGCTATGACACGCTCCTCTTTATCGACATCGGTCATAAGAACTTCCTGGTCGGCATTCATATCCAACCCCTCGGTTCCGTTGTTCTGGCCGCTGTTATTGAGCGCCCACTGATATTTTGCATATGTATCGTTCCCCAAATCAAGAGCCTTGATTTTATAATTCGGCTCGGCGATAAGCACGTCGTCACGCGCGCCAAGCTTTTTTACAAGTTCCCGCGTCGTATACCGATCAGATTTTACAAGAGAAACCTTTATCGTCCCCGAAGACACAGACGCGCCGCCTGTCTTTGCCGATACCGCTTCGCCCGCATCCTCAAAATCGTAAGTCTGTTCAATCCACATATCCGCGCCGGAATTCGCGCTCCCAAACGATTTTGCCACAGCGCTTTTGTCCCCGTACAAAATCAAAGCTTCTCCCTCTTCATATTTTGCATTGTTCGTACTCCCCTTTTCCTGTGCAACCTGTCCGTTCTGTGGTCTTACCGCCGCCTCGGCCGGAACTGACGCCGCAAGGCATACCGCGGTTATCACCGACAGACATGACTTAAAACATTTTCTCACTACCTCTACCTCTCTTTTCCCTTTTTAAATTTAAAAGCCGGATATGCCCATAAAAAGCATACTCCGGCTTCCAAATAAGCACAGACAATAAATTGTCCTTAAAAAGAATAAAATATTCTATGGAAAACGTCAATGTAATTACTCTTAAAAAAACAGGGGATTTTCTTAGTTTTTTCTTAACTTCTTTTTTCCCAGAATCAGTCCGACAAATATTGCGATACAGAATACGGAAATTATCGCGCCCGCGGCCAGCCCCGGCGTCCGGTACCTCAAGGATATCTCATGCGTTCCCGCCGCAAGCGGAATGGATATCAGACAATCCCCAAACGTATCGGTTTCGACCTCCTCGCCGTCAACTAAAATATTCCAGCCCTCCTCTGCCGGAATCGAGAGAACCAGATTTCCGGGCTTCAAAAGCTCTACGGAACCGTCTACGGAGGTGTCGTCAAACGAGAGCAGCTCCATTGTAGTCTCATTTAATTTTTCATACGCCGTATCAAGCGTGTCCAGATTCATCTGATAGCCCTGAATTTTCAGCAAATCCGTATCGGGGGAGGTCAGAACGATATCGGTACCGGCCTCGCACCAGCCGAGATCCAGCAGATATACGTGATCGCATTTTGTGAATTTTCTCGTCTTTATACCGTAATCCGCCGTAATCGTCTTGGCGTCTTTGTCCGAATAGTAGGCGACGATATAGGCGTCCTCGCTGACATGAATCGTCGTCTTTTTTGTCTCAACGGTTGTGGACGTCTCCGTAAACAGCGGTTCCACCGCCCCAAGCTCCCTGCACAGGGCGTCCTGCGCCTCCAAGCCGTTTCCCCACTTATAATTCCAGCGCTCTTTCAACCCGGAATCGATCACAAAGCCAAGCGGCAGCGAATACTTATTTTCGTAAAGATACATTCCGCCCGAGGCATCCGCAAGAGAGCGAACGGGACTCTCTTCGAGCGCGCTGTCCGTCATCAGATATTTAACGGAAAACAATGCCGCCGTAAACGGCGTCGCCCCGTTGTAGCAGTAATAATTC
The DNA here is from genome assembly GCA_947383215.1 of uncultured Roseburia sp. GTDB lineage: Bacteria > Bacillota > Clostridia > Lachnospirales > Lachnospiraceae > Roseburia_C. Next base: position 26,033 of record CANDCP010000008.1, on the reverse strand, counting down.
TTGCCGCCCTCCATTCCAAGCTCCTTGTAGAAATCCGCCACCTTGATATGAATCAGCGTAGAAAAAATCGACGCGGAGCGGTAATCGCTCAGGGTAGACTCATTTTTTGTCAATCTGCTGTACTTATCAATCCGAAAAAATCCCTCGTTCTCTCCCTCGGCATACGCAACCAAATCTTCATAGCTGTCGAGATTCTCGGTATATGCGTCCCGGTTTGTCGTGATCACCCCCGTCGCGTCTAAATTCACCGTCGCCTCCGTGAGCGCAAGTATACAGGCAAACACAACGCCCGTCCGGTAAAATTTCCGGTCTTTTCCAATGTAAAACAGATAGATCACCGCATATGTCAGAAGCAGAATTCCGGTCATCGCGATGGAAGCCGCCGTCACAACGGATTCATCGGTAAACACAGTAAACAATGCCAAAAGTCCGACACCCAAAAGCGTCGATATCAAAATATGCAGAGGCGTATTCCCCTTCGCCTCATGCACGGTCTCAAAGCAGACCGCCAGCATCAAAAACACGTACAGGTATGCCTGCCTCGCGGGGATTCCGTCCGGAAAGTCCAGCCCATGCCAGAAAAACGTCAGGATATTGTTCGCAAAGCTGATCTGGAAGAACGCCAGAAACAAAAAGCGCGCAAGTTTTTTCTTCCATGAGATATTACGGTTTAGCAGATAGAGGAAAAAAAGCAAAAATACCGCGCATCCGCAATAAATATTCGGCCAGTGATCGGTTGTCGCTATCACCTCCACATTGATGCAGGAACGCGCCATTCCGGACAAAACGGAATAATACCACTGTACCAGCGCCGGAAACGAAATTCCCGCCGAACCGCTGATGGAAAGTATCTTTATTTCCGGCAGCAGAAGGACTGCGCTCGTCCCTCCGGCCAGAAGCGAATACAGCCCGAAGCGAAACGACGTCTCAATAAACTTCTCTCCCCTCCGCTCTATAATCAGAATAAAGTAGTACAGCACAAGGAAAAAGCACAGCATAACCGAGATATAAAAATTGGAAAAGATACAGCAGGCAAGCGTAATATAATACATTCCGCCTTTCCCTTCGTCCACAAGGCGCTCCAGGCCCAAAATGACAAGCGGCGCGAGCCAGATGCCGTCCATCCACATAATATTCCAGTTATAAGCGCACGTAAACGCCGAAAGCGCATAAAAAACCGCAAACAATACAATCGCAAAACTTCTTGTCTTAAAATGGCTGCGCAGATAATATGCGAAAGAATATCCGCACAGTCCGACTTTAATCAGAATCAGCGCCGTCATAAACTCGATCACAAAGCCTTTCGGGCAAAACAAGAGCAGCCAGTTCATCGGGCTTGCCAGATAGTAGGCGTATAATCCGATAAAATCAGAGCCAAGCCCCAGATTCCAGGAATACAGAAAGCTCCCGCCGTTGTGCAGTTTGTTGAAAAATTCCGTCGTAAACGGACAGTACTGATGATACATATCAATATGTAAAAAGCACTGATTTCCGAACGGATAAATCCCATGGGCGACGCAGACCGCCGCCATAATCAAAAACGGTATGAAAAACGCCAGATAAAGTTCTCTGTTATCTTTTATATGTTTCTCAATTTTTTCTCTCATTTCTTTTCCTACTTCCCCTGTTCCTTTCCATCCCGGTCAAACAACAGATAATACTGAAGCGACTGGTATTCTTTTATTTTTTCTTCCTCCTTAAGCGCGTCCGTAAGCGTTAACGCCGAAATCGCGTCATATTCCTGTTTTAAATTGAGCAGATAATTCTGATAATCCGAAAGCGGCATCTTAATCCGCTCTAACACTTCCGCCCCCAAAAAATTTGCGCTGGTATCGGCTCCCGATTCCGCCTCTATCTCATAATTGGCCCAAATCACATACGGGACCTCATAGCGGATCTCCTCCTCCGAAAGCTCTCTCCCGTTTAAACGGTAAATCGGAAAGACAACGCTGTCCGTCGGCTGATGGTCCCCGAAAAACACGATCACCGTTTTCTCTTCTTTTCCCTGAAAATATGTGACAAGCTGACGAAACGCATCGTCCGACTTCTCCGTCAGCGTCAAATACTCCTCCAACACGGCGGAATTTCCGCCTGATACGGTAATATTGCCCTCCGGCGACTGATACCCGTCCGTATACGGACTGTGGTTCTGCATCGTCACCTGAAATAAAAACATCGGCCTGCCGCTCTCCCTTTTTTCATATAGCTCTATGATCTTTTCCGTACAGGCCATATCGTCGATATATCCGCGCATTCTCGAGCTCGCCAGATACGCGTTCTGGTCGAGAAACTCATCAAACCCGAACAGCGGGTAGACTTTGTCCCGGTTCCATCCGGTCGCGTAATACGGGTGAAGCGCATGCGTCGTGTACCCAAGCCTCTTTAAATACGACGCCATAGAAGGCAGTTCGTCTGTCACATACTGCTGATACGGTATGCTTCCCGCCGGCAGAAACGCCATGGTCTGCCCGGTCAAAAACTCAAACTCCGTATTCGCAGTATTCCCGCCTTTCACCGAAACATGCAAATTTCCGGTCACCGTATTTGGGGCGCCGTTTTGCAGCGAATGCACAAACGGCATATAATCCCTGTCTGTCTCAAACGCACCAAGCACCTTCAAATCCGAAAACGCCTCGTTCATCACGACAATAATGTTGGGAAATTCCCCGTCTTCCCCCTCCTTTAAATCGCTGCCGTCCGTCCACGAATATCCCGTATTGTATTCCTCAAGCCGCTTCTTTACCTCCTCCCTGTCGTACTCCTCCGGTTTCTCTACCGCCAGATACTGTAAATCCATCAGAAACGTCACTGCAAACCCGTTTCTCTCATACATCGCGTTCGGCGTAAACAAATAAGGATAAAGCTGCCACTTTGCCACATAGGCATCCTGCCAGAGCAGCGTCGTCAAGCGAATGATGACAAACAGGGAAGATATTCCCGCAACAAGCCGCCCAATCCAGCGCCGTCTGTCTATCTTTATCTTCACATAGCGCTCCGCAAAGATAAGTCCAAGCATAAGCACGATCAAAACAATCTGCTTTGCGCCGGGAACGTAGCTGTATCCGCCCGCCACGCTTGCCGCAGTCTTTAGGGAGAGGAAATCCCACGGCACAATCTGCGCTCCCCGAAAGGAAATCACATAATAATTGGCCAGCCCCGTCACAAGCACAAACCCGGTCTCAATCCGAAGCGCCCACACGGCGTTCCCGATCGCCATTAATAACACGAGCATAAAAAGCTCCAGCAGAGCGATATTTAATATCTGCGCTCTCCAGCCTGTCCGCCCAAACGGCCGATATGTAAAGTACGCCTCCAGATAAAACAAAAGCGCCGGTATCAGCACTAATACGGCATAAGAGGCCGCCTTTTTTAATTTTTCCTTATCCAATTGTATTTTCTCTGACATTATCTGCTCTCTCCTCCTGATTATTTCAAATAAACGACTGCGCTCCATGGCGGCAGGATGCTTCCTATGATAGACAATAAGGGAGATTCAAAACACCTGTTTTGAATCTCCCTTTCATTTCCCTATCGCGCTTAAACTCTGGAGAGATATTCTCCGGTTCTCGTATCAATCTTAATCACATCATCCTGCTCCACAAACAGCGGAACATATACGGTCGCGCCCGTCTCTACAACCGCCGGCTTTGTAGCGCCCGTCGCCGTATCTCCCTTAAAGCCCGGCTCCGTATCCGTAATCGTCAGCTCCACGAACAACGGCGGCTCAACCGCAAACACATTGCCGTTGTGGGAACAGATCTTACACATCTCATTCTCTTTTACAAACTTTAACGTATCGCCGATTGTCTCTGAATCTAACGCAATCTGCTCATAATTCTCAACATCCATAAAATGGAACAGTCCGCCGTCCGAATACAAATACTGCATATCCTTTCTGTCAATACGCGCCTGCGGACATTTCTCAGTTGGACGGAATGTTTTCTCTACCACACCGCCGCTCTTGATATTTTTTAACTTCGTTCTGACGAAAGCAGCACCTTTTCCCGGTTTTACGTGCTGAAACTCAATTATCTGGAAAATATTACCTTCTAACTCAATTGTTATTCCGTTTCTGAAATCTCCTGCTGAAATCATTCGATATTCCTCCTTAGATTCTGTCTGGGAAATTTTGTAACCCACACCGTCTATTTTATAATAAATACACACATATTTCAACCTTTTTTTTAACGGTCTTCTATTTCATGTATCATACGGATCCGGTTTTCATGCCTTCCGCCCTCGTACTCGGCGTCCAGATACGCCTTTACAATGTCCCTTGCGAGTTCGGTTCCGACAATCCTTGAACCAAACGCGATGATATTTGCATTGTTATGGGCCTTCACAAGGCGCGCCGTCGCCGTATCGGAGCATACGGCCGCCCGGATGCCTCTGACTTTATTTGCCGCGATGGAAATCCCCACTCCCGTCCCGCAGATTAACACCCCGCATTCCGCCTCTTCGCCTGCCACAGCCCGCGCCACCTTTTCGCCATACAGCGGATAGTCGCAGCTCTTACATTCGTCTGTCCCGTAATTAATCACCTCATGCCCCAGCTCTTCCAGGTACTTTTGAATTTCTCTTTTCATCTCTACCGCCGCATGGTCATTTCCGATTGCAATTTTCATTTCCGTTTTCCTCTTTTCCGGTCACATGGCTTACCGCCGTTTCCTGCAATATAAAAATAATATAATTTTCTCCAGATACCGTTTCAGTACAATCTGTATCTCTTCCTTCGGATGGATCGGCTTTACTAATATGGTACGAATCCCGGCGCGGTTTGCCCCGTAGACATCGGTAAAAATCTGATCGCCCACAAAAATCGTGTTGGTCGTATCCGTGCGCATCAACTCCATCGCTCTCACATAATTTTTCACTGCCGGCTTTCCCGCCTTAAAAATATAATCCACCTTTACGACATCATGAAACATCTTTACTCTCGGCTCCTTGTTGTTTGACAGCAGCACGCACCGGTAACCCAGTTCCTTCAAATGCGCAAACAGCTTCTTCGCCCTCTCGTCGGCCGGAGCTCCGTGCGGCACCAGCGTATTGTCAATATCAAAGATCACGCCGCGGTAGCCTTCGGCGTACAGCCTGTCGAAATCTATCTCATATGTAGAATCCAGATATTCTCCCGGATAAAATTTAGCAAACATCCGCTCCCTCCCTCTTCTTTGCAAACGGTAAAAATCCAAATCCCGTCTCCGCCAAAACAACCGCAAAAAGCATAATCACACAGCCCGCAAACATTTTGGGTACGACTTTTTCTTTCAACACAAGCACGGAAGACAACACCCCGAATACGGATTCCATCGAAAGAAGCAGCGCCGCCGTGACAGACGATACATACTTTTGCCCGATATTTTGCAGAAGAAACGCCGCCATAGAGCTTCCGAAGCCAAGATAGAGCATACAAAACGTCATATCCTTCGACAGCTCTGCCAACGGCAGCGCTCCCTCTATCCATGGCGCGCACAGCCACGCAAACAACGCCGATGCGCAAATCTGTACAAAAGTCAGAAGTACCGGGTCCTCTTTCCTCGTATAGCGATCCACATACAGAATCTGAACCGCATAAAACACACTGCAGCCAAGCGTCAAAATATCCCCTTTATTGATTCCTCCCTCGCCGTTTAAGGAGAGAAGCCCGACTCCCAAAAGCGCCAAAAGAGACGCCGTCAGATGGTAAAGTTTCGGTTTCTCACGAAACAGCATCCATGCCAAAAACGGCACAAAGATCACATACATTACCGTAATAAACGCGTTTTTTCCGGCTGTCGTATATCTGCAACCCCATGTCTGCAGCGCATACGCCAAAAACATCCAAAAGCCCAGCCATACGCCGTGCGCGCAAATTGTCTTTGTCAGCTTTTTGATACGCCGCGCAAACAGCGCGGCCATTCCAAGGCCTGCGATTGTGAACCGGAATGCGAGCATATAAAGCGGCGGCACCACATTTACGGCCTCCTTGACGACTACAAACGCGAAGCCCCAAATCGCAGTGGCGAGCAGCATTCCCAGGCTTGCCGCCAAAACGACGCTTTTCTTATATTCCTTCATCTCACACCTTTATTTTATCAACGCCGAAATTTGTTTAAAATGCGGCGAATCCGCTCCCTGCGTCAACTCAAACAAGAGCGCCTCTTTCGTCGTAATCAGCGCCCCCTCCACGGCAGCGCGCTTTACAGCCATCTCCATATCGTGCGGATTTCTTGAAGATACGCAATCCTCCACGAGGATCGGCTGATAGCCGGACTCCGACAAATCTATAATGGTCTGAAGCACGCATACGTGCGCTTCAATCCCGCAGACAATCACATTACTTCTCCGCTCGTCTTTATCAAAAAGCTCTCTTACCTCTCTGACAGCGTAAGAACTGAAAGATTTTTTATCATAAAATTGCTCCGTGCCGGCTGCCTGCGTAATTTCCGGCACATTGAGTCCCAATCCTTTCGCATACTGGGCCGTCAACGTCATCGGTATTTGAAGCTCCCTCAAACCTTTCAGCAAAATCACGGAATTTTTTAAGAGCTCCTCCCTATTCGCCATCGCCGGCAATATTTTTTCCTGATAATCGATTACAATACATCTCGTCTCTTCCGGTCGTATTCTCATACATTCCTCTTTCCGGCATGTTTTTCACACCATTTATCACTATTATCCCTATTTCCGCACTCTATTATAACAAAACTGTTCCATCTTTCAAGGGATTTTTCCATTATCGTTTTTTCTAATACCTCTGGTTTCCTAGATTAGCTCATGGTTCAGACAATAATAATAAATCCCATCCGCCGCGACATCCCCGCACACGTCGTCTGCCGCCGCTTTCAACTGTTCTGAGCCATTTGCCATCGCCACGCCCATGCCAACGCTTTGCAGCATTTCAATGTCATTATTGCCGTCCCCAAATGCAAGCGCTTCTGATTTATCCAAATGATAGTATTCCAACACTTTCCCGATTGCTTTTCCTTTTCCGCCATCCGCCGGAATTATATCCACGGCCCTGTCCCACCAGGCGGCAATTTTTGCGTCCCTTACATTTTTCAACATACACGTATACTCCGACGGATAGCACCCGGTCATAATCTGATAAATCTCCTCCTGGAGTATTTTCTCAAAATCATCCGCGACTTCCACCTTTAATCCTGCAATTCCAAAGTAGTCGCTCAAATCCTGATCCGTTCCGTTTGCCGCCAGGCGGTCTTTTGTCGCGACAGATACGGGCCTGCCGATTTCCGCTGCATTTTTCACCAATCGCCGAATATCTTCTGACGGAATCGGATCACTGAAAATCACTTCTTCTGAATTAAAACAATAGGAACCATTAAACGTCAAAAACGCATCAAATCTCACTCCCGGGAAATGGGGCAGGGCCATCGGCGACCTTCCCGTAGCAAGACAAAGAATCGTTCCCTTTTCTTTCAACCGCACCAAGGTCTCTAAGGTTTTTTCTGAAATTCTTTTTGTATTGAAATCAACCAGCGTTCCGTCAATATCAAAAAAGATAATTTTAATTTTTTTCATTCCTGATCTCCTTTCAAACAGGCAAAATGCTCCATTAAAAGATATTCTTTGGGATCCTGAAAAAAACGAAAACAAATAGAAGAGCAAAAGAAAGCTGCTATGCAATCGGATAAACCTTTTGCAACGCAGCTATTCGTTTTCTGTTTACCTGGCATTCGTCATAAGTTCTATAACGTTCCCTTATGAACTACTGCCAAAGCCGGATCCTCCCTGTCTTCCACTATTTATCTAACATCTTTTTTAATTCATTCATAAAGGTATTGACATCTTTAAACTCACGATATACAGACGCAAAGCGGACATAAGCAACCGCCTCCAAATCTTTCAGCTTGTCCATTACAATCTCGCCGATCTGCGTGCTTGCGATCTCTTTCTCCTCTTTGTTAAAAATCTCTGTCTCGACCTCGTCCACAAGCTCGTTAATCTCATTTGCAGAAACTGGACGTTTATGGCACGCCCGCAATATGCCCGCCTCAATCTTAGAGCGATCATATTGCTCGCGATTGTTATCCTTTTTAATAACAATCAGCGGGATCGTCTCTACCTTTTCATACGTTGTAAAACGCTTACCGCACTCATCGCACAGTCTGCGGCGGCGGATAGAACTGTTATCATCTGCCGGCCTTGAATCAATTACCCTGGTATTTTCACCGCTGCAAAACGGACACTTCATACGCTTCTCTCCCTGCCTTGTGACATACGCCACGCCTTTTCTAAAAGTATAGCTTTTTTGGAAATTTCTGTCAATAAAATTTGAAATACGGACAAACCGTAGTCCCCTTTTAACGCTTCCCTTTCCCTTCCTTCCCTATATCAACCAGAATAATATCCGGACCGATCCGAACAACCTGCTTCCATGGAATAATAAGCTCCTTAGGCGGCGAAAAGATACCGAAAATATGATTGCACTCCGGAACAATCAAGCACTTGATGCATCCGCTGCATTCGTCAAATTCCAAATCGGCGACATTGCCCAGACGACAGCAGTCACAGATATTCACCACTTCCTTCTCGCACAAATCGCAAAACCGCATATTGTATCTCCAAAAGAGCTCTCAGATTATAATATGCGCTATACGTTAAAACGGAACAAAATGATATCTCCGTCCTGCACCACATACTCTTTGCCTTCCAGACGAACTAACCCTTTCTCTTTTGCGGCTGCCATCGTGCCGCACTCCATCAAGTGTTCGTAGGATACCACCTCCGCGCGAATAAATCCTCTCTCAAAATCCGTATGTATTTTTCCGGCCGCCTGCGGCGCCTTCGTTCCCTTCGTAATTGTCCATGCCCGCGTCTCGTCCTCGCCGCTCGTCAGATAGCTGATCAGTCCAAGCAGCTTATAGCTGGCCTTAATCAGCTTCTCAAGCCCCGCCTCTTTAAGCCCAAGCTCGTCCAAAAACATCGCCTTCTCCTCGTCAGAAAGCTCTGCCAACTCCTGCTCAATCTGCGCGCAGATTACAAATACCTCGCTGTGCTCCTTCGCCGCCTGGGAACGGACATTTTGAACATGAACATTATCCGCCCCGTCGTTTGCAAGATCTTCCTCCGACACATTGGCGGCGTAAATGACAGGCTTTGCCGTCAACAGGTTATAGGATGCAAACCAGGCCTGCTCGTCCTCGTCCCCGTCAAGCGCAAATGTCTTTGCCATATTTCCCTCTTCGAGATGCGCCTTAATCGCTTCCAACAGCTTTTGTTCCTTTGCCAGCGTTTTGTCCATTCTGGCTCCCTTTGCTACCTTCGCAATTCTGCGCTCTAATATTTCGATATCCGAAAAAATAAGCTCCAGGTTTATTGTCTCAATGTCCCTTGCCGGGTCTACGTTTCCGTCCACATGAACGACGTTTGTATCCTCAAAACAGCGAACGACATGGACAATCGCATCTACTTCACGTATATTGGCAAGAAACTGATTTCCCAGCCCTTCCCCTTTGCTTGCGCCCTTTACCAGCCCTGCGATATCCACAAACTCAATGACCGCCGGAGTCACTTTTTTAGAATGGTACATATCCGCAAGCGTCGTCAGCCTCTCATCGGGTACCGTCACAATTCCTACATTCGGATCAATCGTACAGAACGGATAATTTGCAGACTCCGCTCCCGCTTTTGTCAGTGAATTAAATAAGGTGCTCTTTCCTACGTTCGGCAATCCTACGATACCTAATTTCATTTTATCTTTACCTATCCAAAAAACTCTTGTTTCTAAAGTTTTTCGCCTTTCTCTATCATTATTTAACTTTCGCTTTTATTTTGAAACATGTAGCTTTGTTCCAAAATATATTTTACCGTTTATAATCTCATACTCTCTCTGCTACCCGGATTATACCATGTTTCATCGGACAAAGAAAGATATAATCGGACAAAGAATGATTTCTTCTTAAAAAATACATTTAATATTTATCTTTATAATTTATAATTATTGTATAATAATTATTAATTACCTTCTCTGTTATAAACGCAGTACCACAATACTCGCATATGCCTGCTTCATTATTTTCATCAACTTTAATATATGTGAAGGCAAATCGTGGGGCCGAAAAGAAAATCATTGAATTTTCCCCCCAATTATTATATGATATATGAAACAATGCTGCAGTTTACACACTGCCAATATCATTCATAATACAGGAGGAAATTTATGCGACATCTGATGAGCCCGCTGGATTTGTCCGTTGGGGAACTGGACAATCTGCTAGATTTGGCAAACGATATCGAGAACCACCCGCAAAAATATGCCCACGCATGTGACGGTCGAAAGCTTGCCACCTGTTTTTACGAACCGAGTACACGCACCAGACTTAGCTTTGAGGCCGCAATGTTAAATCTCGGCGGTTCCGTTCTTGGCTTTTCCAGCGCCGACAGTTCCTCGGCCGCCAAAGGGGAAAGCGTTTCTGATACCATGCGTGTAATTTCCTGTTATGCAGATATCGCTGCAATACGTCATCCAAAGGAAGGCGCAGCTCTTGTCGCCTCCCAAAAATCCCTGATCCCAGTAATTAACGCCGGAGACGGCGGGCACCAGCACCCAACGCAGACCTTGACGGATCTTCTGACCATCCGCACTTTAAAGGGGCGACTTGACAATATCACAATCGGACTGTGCGGCGACTTGAAATTCGGACGTACCGTACACTCTCTGATCAATGCGCTGATTCGATATTCCAACGTTACTTTCGTGCTGATATCGCCGGACGAGCTTCGCGTCCCCGACTATATCCGTGAAGACGTGTTGGAAAAAAATGACGTTCCCTACGAAGAACTGGAACGCCTCGAGCTGGCTATGCCAAAACTGGATATCCTGTATATGACAAGAGTACAAAAAGAACGTTTTTTTAACGAAGAAGATTATATCCGTATGAAAGATTTCTATATTTTAAATAAAGAAAAAATGGAGCTCGCAAAACCGGACATGCTGGTTCTCCATCCTCTGCCGCGTGTCAATGAGATTTCGGTGGATGTGGATGACGACCCGAGAGCGGCCTACTTCAAACAGGCGCAGTACGGCGTCTACGTGCGCATGGCTTTAATTCTCACACTTTTAAAATGGAAAGGAGACACGACATGTTAAATATCAGCGGTATCCACGAAGGCTTCGTATTAGATCATATTCAGGCCGGGATGAGCCTCTCCATCTACCATGACCTGAAACTGGACAGATTAGACTGCAGCGTGGCGATCATCAAAAATGCGAAAAGCAATAAGATGGGAAAAAAAGATATTATAAAGGTGGAGTGTCCGATTGACGCGCTCGATCTGGATATCCTTGGGTTCATCGATCACAACATCACGGTCAACATTATCAAGGGCGACAAGATTGTGGAAAAGAAGGAGCTTCATCTTCCCAAACAGGTGACAAACGTGATCAAATGCAAAAACCCCCGCTGTATCACCTCGATCGAACAGGGACTTGACCATATCTTTCTTCTTACCGACACGGAAAACGAAATATATCGTTGCAAATATTGTGAAGAGACATATAAAAACAGAAAAAGAAAATAGCGGCTCCCGTTTTTGGATCCGCTCTAAGACTAAAAAGGACGACAGCAGCAATTACATAAAATATTCATGCACAGCATACTCAGACAAAAACTGCCAGAACTCGCATACGGACGCTCATAGGAGCTTCCCATATTCGTATACCAGGTTCCTCCGAACTCTAATTGCTGCTTTAACTGTCGGTACTCCATATTGCTCGGCTCCATAGAAACCGCGGTATTCGCATGTTCCAAGGCCGTCGCATTGTTTCCGACGCCCATATTTGCCATCGCGCTGTAATAATACCAGCGCGCGTTTCGATTACCGATTCCGTTCAAAACATTCAATGCCTCCCGGTAACAACGGTGCGCCAGGTAATTCGCGGCCGCCTGCATCTCAACGGAATCCGTACTCTGTCTGTAACCCCCGTCATAGGCGCCGTTATTCATACCGGAACCGAAACCGCCATATCCATAGCTGTATCCCTGCTGCTTTTGTTTCATGATTAAATCGTAAGCTTGCTGAACTTCCTTGAACTTCTCTTCCGCCTGCGCTTTATTCGGATTATTTACATTTGCGTCGGGATGATATCTGCGGCTCAGATTGCGGTATGCCTTCTTTATTTCATCGTCGGTCGCGCCCGGCGCAATCCCAAGCACCTTATATGGATCCATCTGCTACTCCTTTACTTTCCTCTTCTTCTGCTTTTTCAAACGGTTATATTCATATTTGCACCAAACGCCGGAATATAAAATATTGCGCAGAATATCGGCATGTAGAAGGATCGGCAGCCGTTCAAAAGATTTGGCGCATTCTGACATCATGCTGGTAAGCATCAGTTTGCAGAGCGTCTCAAAGTCCTTCTCGTTCTCATCTTCCAACAGCAGCAGCGGATTATAATGATTCTTTTTGCGGTCCTCCCCGATATCCTCATACGCGTCCATCAGATAGATGAACTTTCCCATGTAAAAACCAAGACAGCGGAGCTCGTCCGCCCACATGTCGTCCTTCCATGCAAGCACCTCGCCAAGCATTGTCCCGCTCAAACCGGCAATCACGTCAAGATTCGCCTCCCTGCGCGCCTCCGCCCTTACGATCTGCTCTATATAGGTTTCCACCGCCTTTGCCTGACGCGGATATTTTTTCATTATGCGCTCATAATCCCTGCCCAAAAGACGTGCAAACGCTTTCTTCGTATATGCGCGCTCATCCTTCCAGTCGTCCTCAAAGTTCTGGCGGGATAAAATTATATTCATATCGGCCGCATACGCAGTCGCTTCATTCACAAAGGAAATCTGTTTTTTCGTCGGATGCAGAGCGCAGGTAAACTCCTGTCTCTCATTCTCAAGCTCATACAGGCCGGTCAAAAGAACAATCAGAAACGTCATATCATAATTTAAAAGAAGCTGTCCTTTCCGTCCGCAAATCTCCTTCAGCTTCCGGCAAAGCCCGCAATAATATGCCTGATACATCCTCTTATTCTCATCGGATAATTCTTTTTGATTTATATTGATATATCCAAACATCCGCCAACAGCCTCCCGAAGTCCCTTTCTCCTCCCCATATATCAATACACCGCCGCAACCCAACGGCTTCGATTTTGACAAACTGCCCGGCTGCGCGGTCAGCTCTTTTTTATAAAATCATGATGACAGCGCGGACAGGTAATGCAAATCTTTCCTTTCCCCTTCGGCACGCGCACACGCTGCTTACAAGTCGGGCACTTGAAAAAGCAATATTCCCTGCGCTGCGCCCGTCTCTTTTTGAATGCGTCCCACTTCGCAACCATCCGGTAACGCATATTTAAAAAGCGCTGGTTTTGCGCATACATCCTTGGTATATTCCTGGAAAACATCCGGTAATATGTATAAATCAAAAGAACCAGCGCTACCCAGTAAAAAGGCATGAACCTCGTAAACATGGATATCACCAGAAAAACAAACGTCAAACCCAGATACACTCTTGACAGCTGATCCGCCCCGTACCTTCCCGCCATAAATCTCTGCAACTTTTCCTTCACATTCCGCACCTTCATTCCATCCTTCTAAATACAAATCCCAGCGATAGCTCATATATGTATGATAATTCGTGCAACACATTACGTCAATAAACTTATTGTCTTTTTAGAAACATTTAAGATTTTTATTAGATTTTACTTTAAACTGGCGTCACGAAACTAAAACAAGGTAATCTTCCTGGACATCTCGCTCTGATTCAGCGCATATGCCGCCGCGCTCTCCCTGCTTATCATACTTTTCATATACAAATCATAAATCGCGTCGTCCATGGTCTGCATTCCGTGCTTCTTCCCCTTCTGCATCTGAGATAAAATCTGCCCGTTTGCGCCGTCGCGGATAAAGTCCCGAACTTCCTCCGACACGGTGAGCACCTCAAAGGCCGCCACACGTCCGCCCCCCTCTCTCGGAAGCAAACGCTGCACAAAAATCCCTTCAAGGACATCTGAAAGCTGCTCCCGCGCCCGGCATAAGCTATCCCCGAACAAATCCTCAATATGTAACAGTACAGATTTCACACTGTTCGCACGAAACGCGCCAAATACAAGATGTCCCGTCTCGGCAGCCGTCATCGCTTCCCGCAGCATTCTGCCGTCGCTGATTTCACCGACTGAAATAATATCCGCATCCTCCCTGACCGCAGCTAAAATTCCGGCCGCGCCCCCGGGCGTATCGACTCCTACCTCTCGCTGTAAAACCATAGACTGCCCGTTCGTATACACATACTCCATCGGATTCTCAATTGTAACGACTGTCTTTGGCGAGGCATCGGCCAGATGCTGTATCAGAGAAGCAATGGTCGTCGTCTTTCCGCTGCCCGCCATACCCGCCGCGATCACAAGCCCGTGCTTTCGTTTTGTCAAATCCAAAAGAAACCGCGGAATAAAAATGCGATTCACATCCGGTATAAACGCGGCGTGCAGCCTGAGAGACACGGCATACGTCCCTCTCTGCCGAAATACATGGAACCGGACGCGATTCCCTCCGTCTAACGAGTGAACAAAATCAAGTTCTCCCTTTTTCAAAAGCTTTTCCCTCCGGGAGCCTGTCAGTATTCCTGTCAGAAATTCTTCAAATTCAGACGCCGTCAACGCCTCCTCCGACGCCGGAAACAGCTGCCCGTCAATCCGGTACAATACGAGAGCCTCCGGCGCAAGATGCAGATCGGACGCTCCCTTCTCGACGGCCTCCCGTATCAATTGTTCTATTTTTTTCATGCATTCACCTATCGCACAAATGCGCTTCATCTTTCCTGTTAACGAAACACACTTTCACTGTATTGAAACCGATATCGCTCAACAACGCCGTTAAGCAGGCCAAGCAGGACTGTAAGCCGGGTTATGTCGTGAATGATCATCTATCTAGGGGAACTGTTGCCAGTCACCTCAAGCGACCTACCTAAAGCTGGCGGGCCACGTCAACGCTTTTGTCTGGTCTTGCTTCGAATGGGGTTTACAGAGCCCTCCCTGTCGCCAGGGAGACGGTAGTCTCTTACACTGCCTTTCCACCCTTACCGTATGACGGCGGTTTATTTCTGTTGCACTTTCCTTGGAGTCGCCTCCACCGGACGTTATCCGGCATCCTGCCCTGTGAAGCCCGGACTTTCCTCGTCTGCATATGCAGCCGCGATCATTCGTCCTACTTAAGCCACTGCTAATTATACACAATCAAACTCGAATTTGCAACCGATATCCCCCCGTTCCGCCAGACGGCGCCGTAAAACTACACGTGAAAACAGCTTCCGCCGATAAATTCGCGCAGTATGGAATTCTGACTGATCGTATCGCTTGGCACCGGGAGAAAATAATCCAAAAATTTCAAAAGCCTCTTTGCCTCTACATATTCCGGACAATCCTTCTCAATTGCAAACAGCAGAGGTTCCGCATACTGCTTTAAAACCGCCAGCTCGTAAATCAACGCGGAATTAAACATCACATCCGCCTCCTCCTGAAACGGAAAAATATTGTTTTCTTCCCCTCTTCTGACAGAATCCCACATAGCGATCGTGTCTCTGGCACAAGTCGCCCGCGTTCTCGCGTCCCTTACAATTCGCCTAAGCAGCCTGCCGTCCGTAGTCGGCAGACAGTTATGCTCGTCAATGTCGAGCTGCGTAAGCGCGCTGATATAAATTTTAAACTTACTGCTGTGCGGAAGCGAGTGGGACAATTTGTCATTCAGCCCGTGAATGCCCTCAATCACAAGCACGTCGTCCGCCTTCAGCTTCATCATTCTTCCCTTCTCCTCCCGCCTTCCGGTCTTAAAATTAAAAATCGGGAGTTCTACCTCTTTGCCAGCCAATAGCTCGCCCATATCGTGGTTAAACCGCTCTACGTCCAAAGCCTCAAGGCACTCGAAATCAAAGTTTCCGTTTTCGTCCCGCGGCGACACGGTCCGGTCGAGATAAAAATCGTCCAGCGGAAGCGGATGCGGCCTTAACCCCTGCGCCTTCAGCTGAATCGAAAGCCTGTGGGAAAACGTCGTCTTCCCCGAGGAAGACGGCCCCGCAATCATTATAAACTTTTTATCTTTTTCCTTCGCGATCTGTTCCGCAAGCTGGCCGATTTTCTGCTCCATCAGCGCTTCCTGCACAAGAATAATATCCTGGATCGTCCCGCCCGCAATGGCGTCGTTAAGCGCTCCGACCGTGCCGATTCCCATTGTATTTGCCCAATCGGACGCCTCTGAGAGCGTCTGGTATAATTTTTCCGACGGCACAAACGCATCCACTGTCTTTGAATGATTTCCCGGATATAAAAGCATAAACCCGTCTCTGTAACAGCACAAATCAAAATGCCTCAAATAGCCCGTCGACGGAACCATATAACCGTAAAAATAATCCTTGTAGTGATCCAGCTCATATATATTTACCCTGGAGCTTCTGCGGTAACGGAACAGGCGCTCCTTATCCTTCATTCCAAGACGGTTAAACAACTCCACCGCCTCTTCCGTATCGATATTCCTCTTGGCGATCGGAAGATCGGCGTCGCAAAGCCGTATCATCTCCTTTTTTAATTCCGAAATAACTTCCTGCGTCATCTCCAAACCGCCGCAAAGCTCACAGTAATTCCCCTGCCCGATAGAATGCAGAATGCGCACGGTAACGCCGTCCTCTCCATAGAGGTTATGCACCGCTTTCTGCATCAGCAGAGATACGCTCCTGCGATATGCTTTTTTTCCCGCTTTATCCGCCGTCGTCACAAATTCCATAACGCCGTCCGTATCCAAGGTCCGCTTCAACTCGCGCAGACGGTTGTTCACAAGCACAAGCACAATATCATCCTCGTAAAACTGCTGATATTCTTTTGCTATCGCCATATAAGTCGTCGCCGCCGGATACGACTTTTTTTCCCCTCTAATTTCCAGCTGATACTTTCGTCCTTCCATTTACAAATCCCCCATTTTTTATTTATCAGACGCTACAAAACCCAAAACGGCTCTCTTTCCTGCGCGCATTCCACCGAAACGGCGCCGCCAAGCTTATCCGCCAAAAAACCGGCCATATCGACCGCAAAAATATGCTCCAGCCCGTAATGTCCGGCATCGATCACAACAAGCCCCTGCGCCATGGCGTCTATCCCCTCATGGTGATCTATGTCCCCGCTAATCAACAGATCCGCCCCCGCCAAAATGGCGCGGTTTATCTCGCCGCCGCCCGATCCCGGAACAACAGCCACCTTCTTTACCATATGCCCGCCATCTCCAAATATTCTGACGCTCGATATGCCAAACGTCGATTTCACAAGCTCGGCACAGGCGCGCAGCGTCGTCTCGCACGGCAGACGCCCTATTTTTCCGATACCAAACGCCTCCTCCTGCCCGTCTGCGACAGGCTCCAACACCTCTGTATCCAAAAGGCCCAGCCGCCTTGCCGCCTGCTCTCCCATAAAACAGCTGTCATAATTGGTATGCATCGCATAATAGGCAATCCCCTCCTTCGCCAGGCGAAGAATGCGCCTGCCCGTAAAGTCGTCCGCCGTAATGCGCTTTACCGCCCGAAATATCATAGGATGGTGGGTGATCAACAGATCCGCTTTCTTTTTTACCGCCTGCTCAATGACGTCTTCCGTCGCATCCA
Organism: uncultured Roseburia sp.; assembly: GCA_947383215.1. Lineage (GTDB taxonomy): Bacteria > Bacillota > Clostridia > Lachnospirales > Lachnospiraceae > Roseburia_C. Next base: position 8,444 of record CANDCP010000008.1, on the reverse strand, counting down.
ACGCGAGCAGAATGCGTCTCACCGCTCTCTTTTCGTCTCCCACAAGAAGTCCTACGTTATCCCAATCGCAGGCACAGTATGGCGGAAACGACCGCTCAATCGCTTCTATCACTTTCCCGCACTGCATAAGCATCCATTTCCTTTCTTGCCAGTAAAATCACCGACATTTTTTCTTCCAGTTCCCTCTTCCTTTTTTCCGCTTTCCCGCTGTCGCCCGAGACAGACAGACTCTCTTTAATTTTTTGAATCTGCCTCTCTTCTTTTTTCAGATACCTTCTCAGGACGGGATCATTTCGTTTCATCAGATGCTCCCCATACCTGTCATAGGCGCGCTGCCGGCCGTTATCTTCACATTCCTCAAAGCAGACACCGCCGTCTTTTCGGTGCACGCAGCGAAACATCATATAAAACTTGCCGTCTTCCTCTACTATATCCTGCTCATCTATGACGAAACCATGATTCCTCACATAACGGCGCACCCGCTCCACATCAGACTGAGGCTGTAAAATCAGTTCTTTTACAGCCTCTAACTTTGAAAAATCATTCTCCAGTATGCGAATCATAAGGTTCCCGCCCATACCTGCTATGACAACGGAATCCGCTTCCCCCTCTCCCAGAGCAGACAGTCCGTCGGAAAGGCGCATGACTATGTATCCCTCCAGGCCGTTCTCTATCACATGCTCTCTTGCACGAAGCAACGGCCCCTCATTTATATCCATCGCCAACGCTCTTTTTTTTACGCCTGACCGCAAAAGATATATCGGAATATAACCGTGATCGGTCCCCACATCACAGACTGCCTCTCCCTGTCCGACAAGCTTCGCTACCGCCTTTAATCTCTTCGAAAGCTTCATTCTTTTCTACTCCAGATAATCCTTTAATTTACGGCTTCTGCTCGGGTGACGCAGCTTCCGCAGCGCTTTTGCCTCGATCTGGCGGATACGCTCACGGGTTACGTTAAATTCTTTGCCAACTTCTTCCAGCGTCCTTGCCCTTCCGTCCTCTAAGCCAAAACGCAGCGTCAAAACCTTCTGTTCCCTTTCCGTCAGCGTCCCAAGCACTTCTTCTAACTGCTCTTTTAACAGTGTAAACGCCGCCGCGTCCGCCGGCACCGGAACATTGTCGTCCTGGATAAAATCGCCGAGATGAGAATCCTCCTCCTCCCCGATCGGCGTCTCCAAAGATACCGGTTCCTGGGAAATTTTCAAAATTTCGCGGACACGATCCACCGGCATATTCATTTCCGCCGCAATTTCTTCCGGGGTCGGCTCCCGTCCGAGCTCCTGTAACAGCTGCCTGGAAACCCGAATCAGCTTGTTGATCGTCTCCACCATGTGAACCGGAATCCGGATGGTTCTAGCCTGATCGGCAATCGCCCTTGTAATCGCCTGACGAATCCACCATGTCGCGTACGTGGAGAATTTGTATCCCTTGCGGTAATCAAATTTTTCCACAGCCTTTATCAGGCCAAGGTTTCCCTCCTGAATCAAATCGAGAAAGAGCATACCGCGTCCCACATACCGCTTGGCAATACTTACGACAAGGCGCAGATTCGCCTCGGCCAGACGTTTTTTTGCCTCCTGGTCGCCAAGCTCCATACGCTTTGCCAGATCGATCTCTTCCTCTGCGCTCAAAAGAGGCACTTTTCCAATTTCCTTTAAATACATGCGGACCGGATCCTCAATGGACACGCCGTCAGGCACGGACAGGTCGATTTTTTCCACCTCAACCTCGTCCTCTTCATCCAATATAATATCGTCGTCCACATCATCATCGTCGTCGGTAATGCGAAGAACGTCAATATTATTCGTCTCCAGAAAATCAAGAATCTTCTCAAACTGCTCGGCATTTAGCTCCATATCTTTGAAAAAATCGCTGATCTCCTGATACTCCAGCATATTTTTTCTTTTCTGAGCTAAGCTCAACAGCTCCTGCAGCTTCTCATTAAACTTTACAACTTTTTCTTCCTGACTCTTATCCACCTTTGCTCCTTTTTCGTTTTTGGTACCTTTGGCCATTTTTTTCTCTTCCATTATTTCCTCCCGGATTTTATCCATAGCTCGTTACTATTCTGTCCCTATTCAATAGAAATATGCAGTTTCTCCAACTTCTCAAGGCTGCGCTTGTCCGCCACAAGCCGCTGCAATCCCTGCATGTCGGTAGGATCAAGATGTTTGGAACGGTATTTTATACTTCCCTGCTTTACGCGCAGTATCGTCTCCTTAACCGCTTTCTCCTTCTCTGCCCTTGTCTCTATTTCCCCGATCCTCGCATGAAATAATTCCGCAATCTCACGCTGCTCCCCCTCGTCCGCAAACATACTCACAATCTGCGCCGGATTCATTTCGCCTTCCTGCCGCTGCTCATAAAGGATCTGCGCCGTCTTTCTGAAAACCTCTTCCGTGAAATCTTCGGGAGAAATGTATTCCCGGATAATCCCGGAAATGCGCTCGTCCTCTATCATCCAGGTTAACAAAAGCTTCTGAGACTGCCTCATGCCGTCTTCTTTTTTTCTGCGCTCATCCGCGTTTGCCCTTAGCGGCGCTTTCTGTCTCGCAATCCCGCCTTTCGCCCCCATTTGATTCACAAGCTTCCGAAGATTCTCAAAGCCCATCTGATATTTTTCCGCAATCGCTTCAATATAATTATTCCGCTCCAACTCCTCGGTAAAACCGAGCAAGCGGTCTGCAATTTCATTGTAGAAGGCCGTCTTTTCCTGCGGATCATTCAAATCATACTCCTGCTCAAGAATCCGAATCTGAAACATAAAACTGTTTTCCGCCCGGGCGATCCGCTCCTCGTATGCCTCGGCTCCGAGCGCCTTTATGAATTCATCCGGATCTTTATACGGCTTCATATCAACCACCTTCACCGTAAGATTGGCCTCCCTGAGAATCGGTATCGCCCGAAGCGCGGCTTTCACTCCCGCTTTGTCGCTGTCAAAGGTCAGATATACTTCTTTCGTATAACGCCTTAACAGATTCGCATGGCCGCCGGTAAACGCCGTTCCAAGAGACGCCGCCGCATTGTCAAAGCCCGCCTGGTGCAGCGCGATCACGTCCATGTAGCCTTCGCACAAAAGAATCTGCGGACGTTTCGTAAGCCTTGCCAGGTTCAGTCCGTAAAGGTTGCGGCTTTTATCAAAAACCTTTGTCTCCGGCGAATTTAAATATTTTGGTTCGCCATCCCCCATAACCCGGCCCCCGAATCCGATCACCTTGCCCCTTACGTCCATAATCGGAAACATCGCGCGGTTCCAAAACTTATCCCTTCCCCCCCGCTCGTCGATTGTAACCAGTCCTGTCTCCTTAAGAACGAGATCCTCATATCCTTGTTCTCTCAGATATCGGTAAAGGCTGTCGCTGTACGCTCCCGTCGCTCCCAGCCCGAACTTTTTCATCGTCTGATCGCTTAATTTCCTTTTTGCAAAATACTCGTAAGCGCGCTTCCCCCCCTCGCCGCGCAGCATTGCGTAATAGTATTTCGCCGCCGCCTTGTTGATCTCGAGCAGAAGCTGCCTTTTATCCGCCTCCCGCCTTGCCTCCGGCGTAACCTCCTCCGCCGGAAGCGCAATCCCCGCGCGTTCTGCCAGCGCCTGCATTGCCTCCGGAAACGTAAAATTCTCATACTGCATCAGAAACGTAAAGACATTGCCCCCAGCTCCGCATCCAAAGCAGTAATACATCTGCTTGCCGGGAGATACGGAAAACGAACCCGTCTTCTCATTATGAAACGGACATAATCCAAAATATGTACCGCCACGCTTTTGCAGCCTCACATAACCCGAAATCACGTCCACGATATCGCTGCCGGAGCGCACTTCTTCGATCAATTCATCTGAATAATATGCCATCTGTTAGTTCACCTGCCACGCCCTTGGAATAAAATACTCGCTGAATTTTGCCGTCGCATACTGATCGGTCATCCCGGCAATATAATCGCATACTACACGATCCTGCTTCTCTCCCGCCGTTATCATATTCGTATACTGTGCCGGCATCTCCATCGGATGTATCATATAAAAATCAAACAGTCTCTCTAATAATTCTTTTGCCTTCGCCTCCTCGCCTTTGGCAATCGGATTTTTATAAACATGCTCAAACATAAACCGTCTCAAATCCTGCATTGCCTGCAAAACGCCCTTTGACATCACAATATCATTCTTGTCCATGCTGTTCGTGATAATATCGTGAATTAAGGTGTCAAGCCTCTCTGTGGTCGTGCGCCCCAAGACTGCCCGGATCTCAAACGGAATCCGCTCCTCTGTCAAAAGCCGTCCCCGGATCGCATCGTCAATGTCATGGTTAATATATGCTATTTTATCGGAAAAACGCACGATCTTGCCCTCTAACGTATTCGGCATCGCGCTTGTCTGATGGTTTAATATCCCGTCCCGTACTTCCCATGTCAGGTTCAGTCCCTCGCCGCCTTTTTCAAGAACCTCCACAATCCGCACACTCTGATCGCTGTGTCGAAACCCTTTCTCGCACAGACGGTTCAAAACCGCCTCGCCCGCATGCCCGAACGGCGTATGTCCCAAATCATGCCCGAGCGCGATTGCCTCCACAAGATCCTCGTTCAGCCGCAAAGCTTTTGCGATGGTTCTCGCATTCTGGGACACCTCGAGCGTGTGCGACAGGCGCGTCCTGTAATGATCTCCTTTCGGCGTCAGAAATACCTGCGTCTTATTTTTGAGCCGCCGAAAAGCTTTGCTGTGCAAAATCCGATCGCGGTCTCTTTGATATACCGGACGAATATCGCACTGCGGTTCGATCCTGTCTCTGCCGATGGAGTTTTCGCTGAACGCCGCATAGGGACTTAAGGCAGAATGCTCCATTCTTTCCATTCTCTCCCGGATCGTCACGGCCTTCATCTCCCTTCTCTTCTTTTGTCGGCTCCCGCTATTTTATCTCCTGTTAATAATATTCTGCAAAAATTCGCGTTTTCCTTTTATTTTTTTCATTTCTTTTTCATTTGACGGCGCGGTTTAGTATTTTCCGATTTTTCCCGCAATCAACTTTGCCGCGTGAAATACCGGATTTTCCATATGGCGCTTCACCTGTGCAAGCTGACTTCGAATCTTTATTCCCTGCGGACAGCGCGCCTCGCATTTTCCGCATCTGACGCACTTTGCGGCATTGGAAGGATTCGTCTTCAGCGACGTGCACATAAAATACGCTTTCATTCCACTGTACCAGCTGTCGGTATATCTTGTATTATATGCGGCAAAGCATGTCGGTATGTCCACCCCCGCCGGACACGGCATGCAATATCCGCAGCCCGTGCAGGCCACCTTCATATGCTTATTAATTTCTGACTTTACTTTGTCGACAACGGCAAGCTCTTCCTGCGTAAGCATCCCCGCCTGAGCGGACTCGGCGATCCTTACATTTTCCTCTACCTGCCGGATATCGTTCATTCCCGACAAGACGACATTTACCTGCGGATGATTCCAAATCCAGCGAAGCCCCCACTCCGCCGGCGTGCGGTCCTTATCCGCCCTGGCAAAAATCTTCTTCGCCTGTCTCGGAAGCCCATTGACAAGCCGCCCGCCGCGAAGCGGTTCCATAATGATAACCGGTATCCCCCGCTCATACGCATAATTTAATCCCGCAGCTCCGGCCTGCGTATACTCGTCCATATAATTATACTGTATCTGACAAAAATCCCAGTCGTAAGCATCTATGATTTTCTGAAATTGTCCGCTTCCGCCATGAAACGAAAAGCCGATATTTTCGATTTGTCCCGCCTTCTTCTTTTTTTCGATCCACTCCCTGATTCCAAGCTCCGTCAACCGCTGCCATGCCGCCGTATCGTTTAGCATATGCATCAAATAATATTCGATATGGTCGGTCTGAAGGCGCGATAGCTGCTCCTCAAAATAGCGGTCCAAATCCTGCGGACTTTCGACATAGTAATGCGGAAGCTTTGTCGCGATATTTACCCTGTCACGATATCCCTTTGCCAAAAATTTTCCAAGACAGGCCTCGCTGCCCCCATACGTATAAGCCGTATCAAAATAATTGACGCCCTTCTCTATCGCCAGCGCCATTTCGCGCTCCGCCTTTTCCTGATCTATCGCCATCCCCTTTTTTGAATAACGCAAACAGCCGTATCCTAAGACAGAGAGCTGCCGCCCGTTTTTTTGATTTGTCCGATACTGCATAAAATCCCTTTCCGTGATAGCCCAATGGCATTGTTGAACTACAAAAATAAGGAAACCCCGATATCTATCAAGGCTTCCTCACGCTTAACCGAATGCAGGAGATGGGACTTGAACCCACACGATATTGCTACCACAGGCACCTGAAGCCTGCGCGTCTGCCAATTCCGCCACTCCTGCGAACAAATAACATTATATTTGTTTTGTAATTCAAAGTCAAGTATTTTTTCGAAAAAATTGTAGATAAAAATCAAAAAAAACCATTGACATTTTTTTTCAGATCTGTTATTATTTCATAGTCGTCATGACACAGGTCATGTGATTTGCGGAAGTGTCGGAATTGGCAGACGAGCAAGACTAAGGATCTTGTGAGCAATGCGCTCGTGTGGGTTCAAGTCCCATCTTCCGCATTGGTTAAAAGTGTGGGAAACCTTGATTTTATTGAGGTTTCCCCATTTTTTGTTACTGAAATAATTGGTTACACTTTTCAATATCTATCCGAGTGCAAGATATTTGAAACAGCGGATTATGCCAGATTGCCGTCTTACGGAGAATACGGCAGCTAATGTAATTGATATTATCAGGGAGATTTCATTCAAAGGCACAGAAACAACTTCTCCGAAGTCAATAGAAGGGAAAATTGTACAGGATGCAGATCGATTGGATGCAATGGGGCGATTCACATTCCAGATTGCCAACACAATATAAATATGGACGAAATTGAGTATCGGAATAATAAAGGCACAACAATAAATCATTTCTATGAAAAACTTCTTTTGATTAAAGATATAATGAATACAGATTGTGCAAAATCCATTGCCCAGAAACGGGATGGATATATGCGTGAGTTTCTGAAAGAATTTTATGATGAATGGAATGAACAATAGGAAAGGATGACAATGATTAGAGAAATAGTGAAAAACGATTTAGATGGGTTATTGAGGTTGTATATGCAGCTGCATGATAACCCCATGCCGAAAAAAACGAATGCGCTTATGCAGATTTGGGATGATGTTTTTCAGGATAAAAACCATCATGTGATTGTTGCTGAAGAAAATGGAGAAATCGTATCTTCCTGTGTCTGCGTCATCATTCCCAACCTGACACACAACCAACAGCCATATGCTTTTATTGAAAATGTGATAACAGATGAACAGTTCAGAAAAAGAGGACTGGCAACCCAATGCCTGAATTTTGCGAAAGAGATTGCACTAAAAGAAAACTGCTATAAAATGATGCTGCTCACAGGCTCTAAGAAAGAAAGTACATTAGACTTTTACAGAAAGGCAGGGTATAACAGTGAAGACAAAACAGCGTTTATCCAATGGATCTAGCTTGGCGGAGGAAACTCTTGGTTTATATTCCGCGATGCAGGATTTAAACAGGGCGACCATGAAATATATTGCCGGCATAATGAAAGTCGGAATGAACCTGCGAGATATCAAAACATTGTGTGAAAATTATCTGTTAGAGAATGGAGCAGATTCATTTTGGTATTGGGACATTGGCGCATTTGTTTTTTCCGAAGATGAAACGGCGATATCCATATCGGGCAAGGATTACATGGTGGCAGATAGAACCATACAGGAAAATGATATTATCACGATTGATTTAAGCCCTCAAAAGAATAACATTTGGGGAGATTACGCAAGAACACTTGTATTTGAAAATGGAGTTTTATGTAATGAAACTGACAGAATAAAAAATGACGAGTGGCGGAGAGGATTACAGATGGAAGAATATCTGCATAAAGCTTTAATTGATGCGGTAGCGCCGGATATGACATTTGAGGAATTATGTTATTATATGAATGATGTGATTGTAAAAAAGGGATTTATTAATTTGGATTTTCTTGGAAATCTTGGACATTCCATTGTAAAAAACAAAAATGACAGAATATATACCGAAAAGGGAAACCATAAAAGATTATCAGATGTTGAAATGTTTACTTTTGAACCACATATCGGTATTCCTGAATCCAAATATGGATACAAAAGAGAAGATATCTATTATTTTGATAACGGCAAATTAATAAAATTATAGACCGCATAAATGGAAGGATTTTATATGGGAAAACTAAATGTTGACGAAACAGAGATACAAGTCTTGCAAATTGAAGAGGATGATTATATTTCATTAACCGATATGGTAAGGAAAATTGATAACGGACCTGCCCTGATAGAAAAATAGTTACGAAATAAGAACACAATAGAATGGGTATCCCGCACAAATTCAAAGGGGATTGTGGCAAAAGCGGGACGGTATGGCGGTACATACGCAT
>CANDCP010000007.1 GCA_947383215.1 uncultured Roseburia sp. | reverse complement strand
TTATTCCAGCGTGGCCATGGATTTTGCGTATATGAAGAAACCGCTGCTGTATTATCAGTTTGACAACGAAAAGTTTCGAAACAGTCATCACGGCGCGGGCTACTTCGACTTTAAGCGCGACGGGTTCGGCCCCGTCTGTGAGACGGCAGAGCAGGTTGCTGCCGTCTTGACTGAGGCCTACAAGAACGGTTTTCACAACGAAGAAAAATATCTGAAACGCCACGGAGAGTATTTTGATTTGTGGGACGCGAAGAATTGCGAGCGCAACTATGAAGCAATTTGCCGGATGTAGCGTGGAGTGAGGAAAATATGAAAAAAGATGTGATGCAGGCGCCGCCGGAAGTGAAGGTGAGAACAAAGCGCTTTTTGCTTAGAAAAGGAAAAATAAAAATACGATTTGAATTGGACAAAGAGCTTGGGATCATCGACGCGCTCTATTTAAAGCAGAGGGGCGCGATGGACGCGCAGTATTTTCCGTTTGCGCTCAAAAAACGGGAAGTGGGAAACCGGATTCGTTACGACGCGCTGCTGGATGTAAATATGCAAAAGATGGCGGTGGGTTTCTGGGATGTGGTCGCAGAGAAAGTAACGTACGGGGAGAGGCAGGAGGCGGTTCTCGGAGGCCTTAGCGCGAAATTAAAGCTGGCGCTGATTTTGTTTCCGCGGTGGACGAAGACGGGGGACGGCCATATCATCTATCCGTTTGTCAACGGAGCCAGACAGTTTACGATACAGTACCGCGATTACGACGGGCGTTACGACAGCTATCGTTTTCTTTTTAAGGAATATCTTGCGCTTTTGATTTACGGGATCGGAAAACCGTTTTGGGATAAGAAAAAACTCTGGCTTATCTGTGAAAAGTTTTCCGCCATGGCGCAGGACAACGGTTATTACTTTTTTCGTTATTGCATGGAAAATCTGCCGCAGGAGGAGAAAAAGCGTATTTTCTATGTGATTGACAAGACGGCGCCGGATTATGAAGCCGTGCGGCCGTATGACGGGAATGTCATATCGTTTATGAGCTTTCGCTATATGATTTATCTGTGCGCCGCGCAGTACCTGATTTCTACGGATGCGATCCGCCACTTTTATATCTGGGACTCGCCGAACAGTATTTACAAAGTATTGTATCAGGCCAGAAAGCACATGATATTCTTACAGCACGGCGTGATGGGATTTAAACAGTGCCACCGCACGTTTCATAAGTCGGGCGGAAACCGCATGGCATTGTTTGTGGTATCTTCGGAATATGAGCGGGATATCATTCACGATTACTTTGAATACGGGCGGGACGAGATTATCGTTACCGGCCTGCCGCGCTGGGATGCGCTGCGCGATACGTCTTCACTGTCCCATAAGGAAATCCTTTTGATGCCGACCTGGCGAAGCTGGCTGGAATATGTGTCGGACGAGACGTTTTTGGAGAGCGAATATTACAAAAATTACAAATCATTGCTGACGAATCCGAAGCTTTTTGCGCTTCTGGAGCAATATGACGCGACTTTGAACTTCTATATTCACCCGAAGTTCCGCGACTATATCGGATTGTTTGGGGAGGAAAACGGGAAAAGTTCAGGTAGAAAATCAAGGGTTCGTCTGATTCCGTTTGGCAGCGAGCCGCTCAATAAGCTTTTGATGTCGTGCAATCTGCTGGTTACGGATTATTCCTCTGTGGCGTGGGACGTCTACTATCAGGAAAAGCCCGTCGTGTTCTATCCGTTCGATCTGGATACTTACGAAGAGCGGCAGGGCAGCTATATGGATCTTCGGAAGGAGGCCTTCGGACCGCTTGTGTACCGGGAAGACGAGCTGCTTTTAGAGCTTGAAACATACATGAAAAACAATTTTAAAGAGGAAAAATGCTATAAGGAGCGCCGCGCTTATCTCTTGCCGCTTCGCGACGATAAAAACAGCGAGAGAATTTATCAGAGAATAAAAAGTGCAAAATTAGGGAAGAAATTTCACATAAGAGGGCGGCTGTAAGGAGTATGAAAATGCAAAAGGAAACGTTTAAATTTTCGGTTGTGATACCGATTTACAATGTAGAAGGCTTTCTGGCGGAAACGATAGACTCCGTCATCGCGCAGGACATCGGATTTGAACAGAATATACAAATGATTCTTGTAAACGACGGGAGTCCCGATCACAGCGAGGAGATCTGTCTTGCGTATCAAAAGAAGTACCCGGACAATATTGTCTATGTAAAGCAGGAAAACGCGGGCGTGAGCGCGGCCAGAAATCACGGCATGGATTACGTTAAGGGAAAATATGTGAATTTCCTGGACTCTGACGATAAGTGGAGCCCCGACGCCTTTTCGTGCGTCTACCGCTTTTTCGAGAAGCATTATGAGCAGGTTGACCTCGTATCGTGTAAGCAGGAATTTTTTGAGGGGCAGACCGGGCCGCATCCGCTTTCCAAGAAAAAATACGAGGACGGAGACCGCGTGACCGATATCCTGACGAATTTTGAGGATCTGCAGCTGCATATCACGGCGTCCTTTCTCAAGGCCGAGATTATGCGCGACGAGCAGTTTGATACGGGTTTAAAATACGGCGAGGACGCGCTGTACGTCAACGAGATAATTTTGAAGAAACATAGGTACGGGCTTGTAGCGCAGCCGACGCACTATTACAGGAAACGCGCCAATAACAGCTCGGCGGTGCAGAATAAAAGACAGTCGCCGGAATGGTATTTTACGACGCCGAAGCTTTTTTACGGCGAGGTGATACGGCGGTCCGAGGAAAAATTCGGAGCCGTTATCCCGTATGTACAGTATTTGATTGCTTATGAAATGCAGTGGCGCCTCAAAGATGAAATCGACGAGTTTTTGACGCCGGAGCAGATAACCGAGTATCTGGCCGTCGTGAAAAAATTGTTAGATGTATGCGATGACGATATTCTTGTAGCGCCGGAGCAGATTTACGTTCAGCAAAAAATTTACTTATTGTCGTTAAAATACGGATGCGATATTACAAAAGAATTTAAATATGTAGAGCAGAAATTGTTCTTCCGAAATTTAGTGATTTGCGATTTGGGGAAGACATTTATGTTTTCTGTCGACGTTTTGCGCGTACGGTCCCAAAAGCTCTATATCAGCGGACAGATCTGGACATATTTTTACGATAAGCTGCGGTTTTGGCTTGTGGACGAGAGGGGAGAGCTTTATAATGTCAATGCAAAGCCCTCCGCATACAGAGAGCTGAAGATTTGGGGGAAGACCGTCATAAGCAATCATATATATGAGATGGAGCTGCCGCTTGAAGACGGACGGAGGTTTGACCTGCGGGGAGAATTTGACGGTAAGTATCCGATTTACCCGAAACTTGTAAAAAGAAAATTTGCGAAGCTAAGCGACGAATTTTATAGCGCGTATTATGAGGAAGGCGGATATATCATAACGCAGGGGATGGGCTGGTTAAAGGCGCAAAAGTCGAGCGCGAAGCTTCGCGGGAACTGCGAAAAAAAATTCCGTGAGGAAATGAGGAGGAAGCTGGAGGGCCCGGAGCTTTTAGAGATTCAAAAAGAAGAGATCCTGGAGGGATTCAAATTCAGAAAAGCTTACTTTGCGCGAAAGCGTTTTCATAAAAAGCGTATCTGGCTGATTACGGACAGAATAAATCTTGCGGGCGATAACGGGGAAGCGTTTTTCCGGTATGTGGCGTCCGAAAAAACGGGGGAGGTCGACGCGTATTTCGTGATCTCCTCAGAATCAAAAGATTATGAGCGAATGAAGCGCATAGGGAAGGTGATTCCCTACAAGTCGTTCAAGCATAAACTGTATACGCTTTTTGCCGATAAAATTATATCTTCTCAGGGCGAGGATAATATCGTAAATCCGTTTGATACGGGAAAAATGTGCGTAGGGGATTTGTTTCATTATCAATATGTTTTTTTGCAGCATGGAATTACGAAAGACGATCTGTCGATCTGGTTGAACAAATTTAATAAAAATATTGACCTGTTTGTGACGGCGGCCTATCCGGAATATAAGTCGATTCTGGACGGGGACTATCATTATGACGAACGCGTGGTGAAATTAGTCGGATTCCCGCGGTTTGATTCCCTGGTGCAGGATAAGAAGCCCGAGAAGACGATTATATTTCTTCCAACCTGGAGGACCGAGCTTGCAATCGAGATGGACCAGAAGACAGGAATCCGGCCGTATAATACGGAATTTAAAAAATCCGATTACTATCAGTTTTATCAAAAACTGATTAATGACGAGAGGTTAGTTGCGGCCATGAAGAGGTGCGGATACAGAGGAAAATTCTGCGTTCACACAAACAATCTTCCGAATGCCTCTGATTTTACCGGAAATGAAGTCATTAAAGTGGTGGCGGAGGCGATCGATTATCAGAAGGAATTTAAGGAGAATGCGCTTTTAATTACGGACTATTCCAGCGTAGCGTATGACTTTGCGTTTTTGCAGAAACCGGTTATCTATACGCAGAGCGATCGAAAAGCCTTTTTTGCGGGGCAAATGTATGACGAGGGATATTGGGATTACGATTCCATGGGGTTCGGGCCTGTCTGCAAGGATTATGAATCCACGGTAAATGCGATTATTGCGCAGGTGGAAGCGGGGTGCGTGCTGGAGGACGTGTATAAAAAGCGCATTGAGGCGTTTTATTATGCGTTTGACAGAAATAATTGTCAGAGAGTATTTGAGGCCATAGAAGCTTTGAACGGTTAGACGGAGGAGATTTACGGTGATAAAAATTGTGCTGGCAAAATTGGTAATCATACTGTTGGTATCGGGTCTGATTGCGAAAGCGATAAAAAAGAAAAACGGAAGAAGTTTCTTGATCCCGATACTGGTAATGGCATTGATCTCGGGGATTGCTTCCAATCTTTTGACTGCGGTTTTGCCGCGGCGGGTCGAACAGATAGAAATTGAAGTGTCCGACCGGAAAAATGAAAATGCGACCGCTTCGGACGCGGTTTTAAAAAAAATAGTAGTGGACGGAGAGGAAATCGCGCTTTCCAATGCACGGGAGGGGAAGTGGCTTTGGATTGGCGGCTCTTATGCGTATCAGTCCGACAGTAATAATCTGGTGACCGGAAAACTTACAAGACGCGTAACGCTGGATATACCGATTGGATCGTCGCGGAAACTCGTTTTTTCCGGGGCGTCCAATATGGGAGTGATCGAGATAAAAACGCCGCAAAAAGAGATCGCGCAGGACTTGTATTCGGAGGATGAAGCCGATATAGAAGTGAAAATCGCGGGAAGCGCCGTGGGAGAGCTGCGTCTTTATAAGGTTCAGAAATTGCTGATTTTTGCACTGGCCTTCTTGATCCTGATGTGTCTTCTTACCGCAGCCGTTTTGCGGGCCGAAAAGAGAAAAAAAGAGCTTAGCGAGTGGTGTGGAAAAAACTGGGATTATTTTATTTACGCATTGATTGCGGTCTATGCGTTAATTGGCATGATGTGCACTGTAAAGGGGGATTCCCTGTGGTATGATGAGCTTTGGAATATAGGCTGGTACGACACGGGGGATCCGGTTTATAACCAGTACAGCCACCATTTTCTGATGAGATTATGGTATCATCTGATGCCGTACGGAGAAGAGTATCTGCTGTTTTTGACGGAATTTATTTCGGCGCTTGCGGTATTTTTGACCGGGGTTGCGGGAAAAATGTATGGAGGAAAGCGGACGGGCATATTCGCCTCGGCAGTAATTGCGTCCATACCGTATTTTTACAGGCAGGTCGGCATCGAATTTAGAAATTATTATCTGTTATATTTTGCGACGGTAATTCTGTTTCTTGCGTATATGAGGCGGGGCGGCCAAAGGACGGTAAATCTGGGGAGAATTGCGGCGTACAGCCTATGCCTGGCGTTGACGATGGATTCCCATCCGTATGGAATATTAGTCGCCGCGGTCTTTTTGGGGATTGATTTTTTGCTGATGGTATTCCGGAAGATTCCCTGGAAAAATATCGTATCGTTTGTATTTCCGGTCGCCTATTTTGTGGTTTGGATTTTTACGAACGATATGGGAGGGACGTGGAACAATTACTCCTGGACGTCGACGCCGAACGCCTCCATCGTGTATCAGACGGTTTTTGAATTATGCGGGCAAAGCGTGTGGCTGTTCGGCGCGTTGATTTTAGGCGTTATCTGCGCAGTCTTAGATTGTTACGCTGCCTGCGTAAAACGCGGGAAGGAAATTGGGGAACGCGTCTATAAAATTATGCCGGTATTGGCGATCGGCGGCGTATTTTCAGCCAGTATTGTGTATTCTGTCTGGGTAAATCCCGAAAATTCCCTGTATGTAGAGAGATATTTTATTTCGGTTTTACTCTTTGTTGCGCTTTTAATTGCGGCAGGCCTTGACTGGATCTTTCGTGGGATTGGCGGGTGCGTTTCTGAGGATAAGAAAACGCAGATTGGCAGACTGACGGCCGCGGTGGCGTCGACGATGGTTCTAACCGGCAGTATGCAGTATTTTTTGGATCCGGTCGTACATGAAGAGACAAACAGAGAAGCGGCGCAGTGGATTGTATCTAAGGAGGATGTTTTTAACGACGATACTCTGGTCGCGGTCACCGGCAATAAGTACGTCGTGCAGGGCTTGGAGTACTATATTACGCAAAAAGGGACAAGAGATTGCCCGAATATCTGCTGGGCTTCCTACGGCGAGCCGGAGGAGATACAGAAGTATTCAAAAATATATGTGCTTACTATGCTGGGGAGAGAAGTGTCAGCCGATTTAAAGTCCCGGCTGGATGAGGAGTTTGTCCGGACCAAAGAAAACGCGCCGTTTGGAATATGCGTGTATGAGAGAAAGTAGGAAGAACTATGGATAAGGAAAAAAGGCAAAAATTGAATGTCTGTATGTTGATCGGCAGTATAGCGCTGTTTTCTTGCACATATTTCATTGCGGAGGGACAGATGCTGATAGGAAATAGCGATATGAAGTGGCATGCAGAGAAGGCCGCCACGCTCCCGTTTTTTGACGAATTGCTGAAGCTGGTTCCGTATCCTATGTTTCATTTTCTTGTGAAGAGCGTCATAAAGGTTACTTCATGGGAGCCGGCGGTTGTAGCGCCGGCGCTGCTCGGTTTCATAAACGTTGCGGCCTATGTATTGACGTATTATTTTATGACGGAAAATAAGACGAAAAAATATTCGAAAAATATATATGCCGTCATGACAATGATCTTTCTGCTGCTTCAGTCGATTTACGTTCCTGCGTTTAATCCGAATATCTATTTAGGTCAGGGCTCCATTAATATCTGGCACAATCCGACGTATATCATGGTGCGTCCGTTTGGGATAGCGGCGTTTCTATTGACGATAAAAATATTGCGGATACGGGAGGGCGAGCGGGTTGCGTTCCATAAGCTGTGGTGGATGCTCCTGCTTGTTATGGTCGGATGTAATCTCGCGAAACCGTCGTTTAGTCAGATGTTTATTCCGGGACTTGGGATGTACATGATATATGATATCGTACGCACAAAAGGAAAATCTTTTTTTCGGCATTTTCAAATTGCATGTGCGTTTATTCCGGCGACCATTCTGTTATTTATACAGGCATATTACAGCCTGGGAGATGAGATTGCTTTTGAGTGGATGGCCGTGTGGCGGTCATATACCCCAAATCCCTGGATTTCGACATTGCTGTTTATGGCGTTTCCGCTCTGTGTCATTTTACAGGACGTCAGGGGGTTCTTTCAAAAAACGGAACATAAGATCGCTGCATTTGCATATCTGTTCGGGTTTGCGGAGGCTGCGCTTTTGACAGAGACCGGGGTGAGAAAATTTCACGGAAACTTTTTCTGGGGATATTATCTGGGAGGCCTGCTGTTATGGCTTGTCTCTTTCCGGTACTTTCTTGACGGGGTACAAAATACGGAATGGAAAACGGCGGGAAAATTAAAGCTTGCGAAAACGGTTGTCTCGGCTGTAATTTTGTTGATGCATTTGGCGTCGGGGCTGTTCTATGCGCGCAGCTTAATCGCCGTCTGAGGACATCGATCATAGGGAAGGAAAGTAGGAAGAATTATGGATAAGGAAAAAAGACAAAAATTTAACGTCTGTATTTTACTCTGCAGTATGGTACTGTTTTCTTTCACGTATCTCATTGTGAGGAAAGAGATGCTGATGGGATACAGCGACATTAAGTGGCATGTAGAGAAGGCCGCCACGCTCCCGTTTTTTGATGAATTGCTGAAGCTTGTCTCATATCCGCTGTTTCATTTTCTTGTGAAGGGCATCTTAAAGGTTACTTCGTGGAATCCGGTGTTTGTGGCGTCGGCGCTGCTCGGTTTCATAAATGTTGCGGCTTATCTCTTGACGTATTATTTTATGACGGAGAGTAAGACGAAAAAATATTCGAAAAATATATATGCCGTCATGACAATGGTCTTTCTGCTGCTTCAGTCCATTTATGTTCCTGCGTTTAATCCGAATGTGTATTTGGGACAGGGCTCCGTCAATATCTGGCATAATCCGACGTACATTATGGTGCGCCCGTTTGGAATCGCGGCATTTTTGTTGGTGATAAAAATGCTGCGGATACCGGGGGGCGAGCGGGTTGCGTTCCGTAAGCTGTGGTGGATGCTTCTGGTCGTTATGATCGGATGCAATCTTGCGAAGCCGTCGTTTAGCCAGGTGTTTATTCCGGGGCTTGGGATGTACATGGTCTTTGATATTGTACATACAAAAGGAAAATCCTTTTTTCGGCATTTTCAGATTGCATGTGCGTTTATTCCGGCGACCATTCTGTTGTTTATACAGGCGTATTACAGTCTGGGCGATGAAATCGGCTTTGAGTGGATGACCGTGTGGCGGTCGTACACCGCAAATCCCTGGATTTCGACGTTGCTGTTTATGGCGTTCCCGCTCTGTGTCATTTTACAAGACGTCAGAGGGTTCTTCCGGAAAATAGAAAATAAGGTTGCCGTTTTTGTATATCTGTTCGGGTTTGCGGAGGCGGCGCTGTTGATAGAGACCGGAGCGAGGAAATTTCACGGAAACTTTTTCTGGGGATATTATCTGGGAGGACTGCTGTTATGGCTTGTCTCTTTCCGGTATTTTCTCGACGGGGTACAAAATACAGAATGGAAGACGGCGGGGAAATTAAGGCTCGCGGGAGGAATGGTATCGACGGTTCTCTTATTGATACATCTGGCGTCGGGTCTCAACTATGTATACCGCTTGATTACCGTGGAGGGGTTTTGGTATTAAGAATCGTTGACTTTATGATGAAATGTGCTATGATAAAATCAATTAGGATTGATAACAGGCAAAGAAAGGATAAAATATGATTAGTTTTAATGTGCCGCCTTATACGGGAAAAGAATTAGATTATGTAAAAAAAGCGGTCGAAAATCAAAAGATATGCGGCGACGGTGAATTTACAAAAAAGTGTTCGGCGTGGCTGGAGAGGACCACAGGAGCGCCGAAAGTTCTTCTGACGACGTCCTGCACGCATGCAACCGAGATGGCGGCGCTTTTGTTGGATATCAAGCCGGGCGACGAAGTGATTATGCCGTCGTATACATTTGTATCGACCGCGGACGCGTTCGTAATGAGAGGGGCGGTTCCGGTATTTGTAGACATTCGTCCGGATACTATGAATATAGATGAAAATTTAATTGAGGATGCGGTTACGGACAAAACAAAAGCGATTGTTCCCGTTCATTATGCGGGGGTAGCCTGTGAAATGGATACAATCATGGAAATTGCCGGGAGACATCGTCTGGCGGTTGTGGAAGACGCGGCGCAGGGCGTGATGGCGGAGTATAAGGGCCGCGCGTTGGGGACGATCGGAGATTACGGATGTTACAGCTTTCATGAGACAAAGAATTATTCGATGGGCGAGGGCGGCGCGCTTTTGATTCGCGACGAGGCCAGGATTGAGGATGCCGAGATCATCAGAGAAAAGGGGACCAACAGGGCGCAGTTTTTCCGCGGACAGATTGACAAATACAGATGGGTGAACGCAGGGAGCTCTTATTTGCCGAGCGATATGAATGCGGCGTATCTGTGGGCGCAGCTGGAGATGGCGGAAGAGATGAACGAATACCGTCTGATGTTGTGGAACAGATATTATGAAGAACTCAAAGAGACAGGAGCGTGCGGCGCAATTGACTTACCGTATGTACCGCAGGAGTGTAAGCACAACGCGCATATGTTCTATATAAAAACGAGAGATCTAAAGGAGCGGACGGAATTGATTTCCTATCTGAAGGAAAAAGGAATTATGGCCGTTTTCCACTATATTCCGCTGCATACGGCGCCGGCGGGGATGAAGTTCGGCAGATTCCACGGCGAAGATAACTATACGACCTGCGAGAGCGAGCGCCTGTTGCGCCTGCCGTTGTATTACGGCCTGAAGCCAGAGCAGGTTACGTATATTTGCGATGAGATTAAAAACTTTTATAAAAAATAAGGAAGCGGACGAATAAGAAAAAGACGGGGCGGAGGGGACACAGCAGATTCAGCCGGTGTCTTTTTCTTATTAGGTTATTGCGTCCGCAAGGAGTGGGATTCTGTTAAAAAATGAATGTGACAAGAGATGAAACAGTGAAATTTAACAAACTGCATACACTCGAGGTAAAGGGGATTGCAGTTTTATTTATGCTCTTCCATCATTTGTTTGCGTACACGGAGGAGAAGTGCGAGCGGTTTGGCGTATCGCCGTACCTGTTGGAACTGGATACGGTCATGGATCTGGCGGTGGCGGCAAAGGTTTGTGTGGCAATGTTTGTATTTTTGAGCGCGTTTGGGATTACCAGATCTTATAACGCGCATGGGAGCGCGATGGACCGCAGGCAGGTCGGGAAGTTTGCATGGAAGCGCTATGTGAAAATGATGACGAATTATATGTTTATTTACATTTGCGCGTTTCTTTTTCAGCTGATTTGGAGCGGAAAGTTTGCCTCAATATATCGCGGCGAAGGGAACCTGAAAGCCGTTTTATATGCGTTTATCGATCTGTTTGGCCTTGCGGCTTTTATGGGTACGCCTACGTTGAACATTACCTGGTGGTACATGTCGATTGCGGTTTTAATGGTATTTTTCCTTCCGTGCCTGATACGGTGGCAGAAAACGGCGGGGAGCCTGGTTTTGATTATCTGCGCATTCGCGCCGTATTTTAATATTGCGGACACGTCCTTTGGGCGTTATATTTTTGTTATGGCCAGCGGGATTTTTTGCGCCGAGTATGGTTTGATTGAAAAGACCGCGGACAAGTTGCTGTTTAAAAATAAAAATGCGGATACCGCCTTTAAGCTTGCGGCGGCCGCCGGGGCGTTTTTGCTGTTGTACGCGCTTCGGATACGCGCCGGATACGAGTTTTGGATCGACGCGTTTATTGCAATCGACGTGTGTATTATGGTATACTTAATATCGTTTGGAAGAAAAAGGATTTTTCCGATGAAAATAATGGAATTTCTCGGAAAATACTCGATGACGATTTTTTTGACGCATTCATTTATATTTTATTACTATTTTACGGAATTTGTGTACTCGTTCCAAAAGTGTGTTCCGATATTTTTTGCACTGCTGTTTTCTTCCCTGCTTCTGGCAATCGGATTGGAGCAGATGAAAAAGCTGTTTAAAATAGATCATATTACAAAATACTTAATAGAAAAAATAGAAAGTGTGTAAAATGGACAGGATTGAAGGAGAAAAGGTATATTTAAGGGCGATGACCGAGGAGGATACGGACGATATTATCCGTTGGCGGAATCATCCTGCGGTGCGCAAAAACTTTATTTATCAGAAATTATTTACAAGAGAAAGTCATCTGAACTGGCTGCATTCTGTGGTCGAGACAGGAAAGGCGGTACAGTTTGTGATTGTGGATAAGCAGAGCGGCAAGTCTGTTGGTTCGGTGTATTTGCGCGATGTCGATCATGAGAATCATAAGGCGGAATACGGAATTTTTATAGGCGAGGACGAAGCGAGGGGAAAGGGAATCGGTACGGAGGCGGCGCAAATTTTTACGCGGTACGGATTCGAAAAGCTCGGCCTGCACCGAATATATCTGCGCGTGTTTGAAGAAAATAAGCAGGCGATCAAGAGCTATGAGAAAGGCGGGTTTCATAGAGAAGGCCTGCTGACGGACGATGTTTGCGTTCAGGGGGAATACCGCTCGATTGTTTGGATGGCTAAAATTTGTGAGGGACGGTTAGGGGAATAAAAATGAAGAAGTTATCGTTGGTAATACCGTGTTATGGTTCGGAAAAAACGTTGGAAGCCGTCGTGAATGAGATACACGAAGTGCTTTCGCAACATCCGGAGTATGAATATGAAATTATTCTGGTCAATGATCATTCGCCGGACGACGTCTGGAGCGTGATTGTCCGTCTTGCAGAGGGGGACGCCAGGATCAAGGGCGTGAATTTTGCCCGCAATTTTGGACAGCACGCGGCGCTTATGGCCGGATACCGTGAATGCAGCGGCGATATCATTATTTCGCTCGATGACGACGGACAGGCTCCGGTGGATGAGATATTTTTGCTGGTTGATAAGATAAACGAAGGGTATGATTTGGTGTACGGCCGGTATCCGGAAATAAAGCAGAACCGGTTTCGCGTGTTTGGAAGCTGGGTAAACGAGAAAATGACGGAGATTATGCTTGGAAAGCCAAAGGGGCTTAAGGTTACAAGCTTCTACGCCGTCAGGCGTTTTGTCATGGAAGAGATGATCCGGTATCAAAACGCGTATCCGTATGTGCTCGGACTTGCCATTCGCAGCACGCAGAATATTGTGAATGTTACCGTCAACCAGAGGGAACGCGTGGAGGGGAGCTCCGGTTACACATTCAGCAAGCTGCTGAAATTGTGGTTTAACGGATTTACGACGTTTTCGGAAAAGCCGCTTCGGATCGCTACTATATTGGGCGTTGGCTGCGCGTTTTTCGGATTTGTATACGGGGTCTATACGATCATTCATAAACTGGTAAACCCGGCGGTTCAAATGGGATATAGTTCCATGATGGCGGTTATGCTGTTTATTGGCGGGGTAATTATGCTGCTTCTGGGAATTATCGGGGAGTATGTGGGACGTATCTATGTAAGCTTGAACAACGCGCCTCAGTATGTGATTCGAGAGAAGGCGACGCAGACCGGGGAACCGGAAAAATAGAGGGAATACAGCCATATGGAACAGATAAAGAAAAACTGGAAATCGTATGTGATGCTGCAGGCGTTGATTCTTTTATATTCTCTGAGCAGCGTCTGTTCAAAATATGCTTCGGGACAGGAGTTTCTCTCGCTGAAATTTATTCTTTTTTATGGAGCGGTGATCCTCCTGCTGGGTTTGTACGCAATTTTCTGGCAGCAGATTTTGAAAAAAATTCCGCTGGTGTCGGCCTACGCGAATAAGGCGGTAACGGTAATCTGGGGCCTGATCTGGGGGATGCTGCTGTTTGACGAGGAAATAAACGCATACAAGGTGTGCGGCTGTATCATAATTATAATCGGAGTGTATCTGGTCGTTTCGCAACAGGGGGAGGAATCATGATCTATATCGTTATATTTATCGCTTCTGTCTTTATGTCTTCGGTATCGCAGATTTTGTTAAAAAAGAGCGCCGCAAAATCGTATGAGAGCGCGCTCAGGGAATACTTAAATCCGCTTGTGATCATCGCTTACGGATTGTTTTTCGGTTCTACCCTTGTGACGGTCGTCGCTTACAAATATGTCCCTTTGTCGATGGGACCGATTTTGGAGGCGACGGGATATATTTTTGTGACGGTTTTGGGATATTTTATTTTAAAGGAAACCGTAAGCAGAAAGAAAGCGCTCGGGATTTTGCTGATTCTTGTCGGCATTGTTGTGTATAATTTATAGTGTAAAGGAAAGACGCTGTGAGAGAGAAAAGGATAAAAATTGCAAAGTATGTTTTGTTTGCACTTATGCCGCTGCTTGCAGGAGTAATTTACTGTTTGAATTTCCACAAAAGCATTACGGATATTTTTATTCCGTACGGATCATGGAATGATGAGCTTAACTATTATAAGCAGATAGAGGGGATGATTCATTTCGGGATTCCGCGCGGGTATTTTGCGTACAATGACGTCAGCGCGCCTGTCGGTACGATGGGGGCGTGGTGTTTTCTGTTATTTTTGCCGTATGTCATTTTTGGAAAAATTTTCGGATGGAATTATCTGTCGCCTGTCGTCTGCAACATTTTGCTTGTTTGTATCGGATTTCTTTTGTTTGCGTTCTTTTCGAAGAAAAGCGGTAAAACGCTTTTGGCCGTGGGCGTTTTGTTCTGCACATGTCCCATGATGCTCAGATACATGTTGTCGGGTATGGTGGAAGCGTTATTTTATATGTGTATGCTGATCTATGCGGGGCTTATTTTGCGGATGTGGGAGGATGACCGCGTCCGCTGGCCTCTGGCGGCGCTGGGCCTGGGGATATATCTGACGATAATACGCCCGTATTTTGTGCTGCTTATGTTGATCCCGCTGTATCATTTTTGGACGCAAAGGCGCAGGAACTATATGGCGATATCCCTTGGCTGTATGATCGTCAGCGTAGGTTTGTATTTTGTAATAAACAGTAAATTCTGCGCGCCGTACTTTATTCAGACGATTGATTTGACAAGCTTGAGGCTGGTGAAGGAAGGACATCTTTTGGAGGCTGCAAAACACGTCCTTTTTGTATTGAAGAATTCGTTTTCCGAAGTGTTTTTGTATATGGGGGAAAATATTGAGTCCGGACAGTATGTCGGTGAAATGTGGCTCTATTTCTTTGCGTTTTGTATCTTCCTCGGATTAAGCGGCCTGCTGCACAGCGGACAGAAGAGGAAACGTCTGTTATTCGTCTTTCTTTTGGCGCTGCTGTTTTTGACGGCAGTGCTGGTATTTTACAGCCCGAATATGGGATCGCGTCATATGCTGTTGATCAGCGTCTTTCTTCTTGCCGTTTTGGCGGAGGGGAAAGAGAAGTATCTGATTGCGCAGGCGGCCGCAATGATTCTGATTTCAATTGCGATGCCGAGAGCCGCGGGAATATACAATCTTCCATATAAAACAGACGAGGGCGTGGCATATATAGAAGAAAAGAAGGCGGTGTTTGAGGAAAATCTGAATTTAACAGACGGCTATTGCTGGGATAATTCCGTTATGCAGATTATATCCGATACGGATGAAAACCAGGCAATATATTACACACAATATAATATGTTGTATGCGCTGCCGAAAGGGATGGGGATCAGTATGGCTCAGAACGGGCAGGTACTTCAAAACGGAGTGGAAGGAATCCGTTCCAAGTATATTATAACGACGCCGAGGGGAAAAGTGCAGGAAATGCTGCGAAAAGCGGACGCGGCCCTGCTGGCGGGGGATGATAAATTTTTACTCTTTTTAAATCCCAAATACGATCCTGATTGAGTTCAAGGAGGATATTTATGTAGTTTTGGATGCGGGAGGCTGCCTTTTATGATGCAAAAGCTACGGAATTTGGCGGAGATTTCTTTGAAAAAATTCTTTGGGATTTTTGGGCGCGAATTGTCGGATGAACAGTGCAATGCATGGATGCAGTTTGTTATGTTTGGGCTGGTTGGAGTGTCCAATACGGTTGTCTCTTATGTGATAAATGTTTTAACCTTGCTTTTCCTGCGGAGAATGAATCTTTCCTGGGATTTCGTCATAGGAAACGCGGCGGCGTTTCTTTTGAGCGTGCTGTGGTCATTTTACTGGAACGGCAGGTACGTATTTGCGCGAAAGAGAGGACAGGACCGTAAACTGGGACGAACATTATTAAAGACATACATATCATATGGATTCACGGGGATTATACTGAATAACGCGCTGTCTTTCATATGGATCGTCTGCCTGCATATATCAAAATACATTGCGCCGGTATTGAATCTGTTTCTCTCGATTCCGCTTAATTTTTTTATGAATAAATTGTGGGTATATAAAGAATAAGTATGGTATGTATGGAACAACGACAGAGGATTTTTTAAGACGCGTGACAGGAGGAAAATGGATGAGTTTAGAGAAGCTGGGAAAGATTTCAAATTGTATTTTTATACTGTTCTTTTATATTATTTTTGTTTTGGTAATGGGAAATATGACCGCGACGTCAGAAATTGCGCTGCTGCTGTTCGCGCCGTTTCTGCTGCTGCTTTGGCGGTTGGGGCTTAGGTTTCACAGGCGTTTGGATAAAATTAATTACAAGTACGCCTCTGTTTTTCTCTGGATTGTCTCTGCAGTTTTGATGCTGTGGATTATGTTTGGCGTGGAGGTGCGGCCGGCATGGGATTGGGGGCAGTTGCTGCGCTCCGCGTCCAGATATGTGCTGAAGGGGAAAATCGACAATCTTCCGTATTACGCGAGGTATACATGTAACCAGACATGGCTGCTTTGTCTGATCGTCTGGTTTAAAGGCGTGAAATTTATTTATCCGGACGCCGGCTTCTGGTCGTTTAAGGTGGCCTCCATGTTTTTAAGCTTTTTTCTGGTTCAGGCGTCTATGCGTCTTATATATAAAAGCGCGCGCCTGATTTGGTCGGAGAAAAAGGCGTTTTTGGTCTATCTGTTTACGGCGCTCTGCGCGCCGCTGTATCTGTACGCGCAGTTTGCATATACGGACGCGCCGGGCATTTTTTGCGCGGCTCTGCTCATCTATCTGTACTTAAAGCTGATGAAGGCGGAGGGCAGAAAAAGAGTCCTGTATTGGGGGGCAATCGGAATTTTAGCCGCCCTGACCTGGAAACTGAAGATGGTAATCTTTATACTGGTTGTTGCAATTTTGATCGACGCCTTTTTGAAGATGAAAAACTGGAAAAAATTTGTTGTTGAATTTTTTGTGTTTCTTTTGTGCTGCGGGTGTATGTTTGGCGTTACAACCAAGGCGGTAGAATCGAAAATTGTGATTAGTGAAAAACAGTATGATAAGTATCAATTTCCGCTTACGCATAATATTATGATGGCTTTAAGCGGGGTGGGCGGCTATAACGGCGCGGACGTAGCCTATACGTCGAGTTTTCCGACTTATGAGGAACGGCAGGAGGCCACCGTTGCGGAAATAAAAAAGAGAATTTCGGAGAAAGGGCTCAAAGGCATGATTAAGCATGTTTTGGGGACCAAGCTTTTAAGGACCTGGTCGGATCCGACTATGGCGGGAAATTACTATGTTACGATTGTTCCGAAAAAGGAAGACGGATTTTGCGCGCAGTTTTTCCGCTCGACGGGGTCGCTGCATTGGATTTTTCTGATCTACGCTTCTTTGTACCATATGACAATGCTGGGAGCAATTTTGGCGTCGGCGTTTTTGGTATTTTCGAGGAAGAATAAGGGGCAGGTTCTGATGTTTTGCAGGCTTGCGATCCTTGGCCAGGCGATTTTTATGTCAATTTGGGAATGCAACAGCAGGTATCTGATGGCGTTCATTCCCGTTTTGGTTTTAGCGGCGGCCGAAGGCCTGTTTCTGCTTTGGAACAGGATAACGGGGCGGTTACAGACGAAAAAAGCGGAAGATTTCGATTAAGTTTACATGGAGGAGGAGATAAGGATGGAAAAGAAGCGCGATAGACATGAAATGATATTTCTTACGGTGATTTTAACATTAACGCCCGCGTTTGCATGTATGTTAGCGACGTTGGCGTCAGATATGAGGATCAGTGAATTTTATCTGCCGAATTCCGGATGGAAAGATGAAGTTTTTTTCTATAAGATGATAGAGGCGATATCTAAGTATAATCAGCCGTTGGGGTATTTTGGACATGCTGAAAGTTTTGCGCAGATAGGGCATCTTGGCTCATGGAGTCCGTTTTTTCTCTTCTTTTACGTATTGTACGGAAAAATTTTTGGCTGGACCTTATTTTCGCCATTTATTTGCAATCTCATTATTATGACAATTGCAATGTTTTTGTTTGCATATTTTGTCTGTCCAAATAAAATTCAGACAATCGAGATTATTATTTTGTATGTATGCGGCTTTATTTTTACCAGATATATATTTAGCTGTATTCCGGAAGTACCGGTATATGCGCTGGCTCTGATATTTTTCGGCGTTTCGGTAAAAGCGTTTCGGCAAAAGGACGAAGATAAAAAAACATCTTATCTTGTAGCGCTTAATTTGCTGGCATGTTATCTTACGCTGCTTCATCCGTATGGGGTCTTCCTCTTTTTTGTGCCGGGCACTTATTGGTATCAGAAATGCGGCAAAAAACAGGTAAAATATGCGCAATTTGCGATCGCTGTTTTCAGTTTTATTTTATATTTTGCAGTAATAAAATATTTTTGTACAGCAGATTTTTCGGATATGTTCAGGGAGTATCTGTTTAATCGATTCTCCAGGGATCCAATGTATATATTTGTGTATTTATGGCAGAAGCTCCTCGCGTCGCCGGGATTTATCTGGCAGCAGATAAAATACGGTTTGTTCGACGGAACGGCGAGCGGCATGCAATACCTGCTGTTTGTGGTGGCGATTTGTTATTTTATGATCATGTGCTGGCAGTGCAAAGAGAAGCGGAAAAAGAAATTTTTTGTTTTTTGTCTGTGGTATTGGTTTTTGGCGCTGCTTGGATATACTGTCTTTAATGAGATTGAGATTGGTTTCAGACATATTAGCGCATTTGTGTTTGTTTTTATATTTATCGTGGCGATTATGGATGATCACAGGATAAGAAAGATCGGAATTGCGCTTATCTTCTTGGGAGCGATCTGCATTAGCAGGAATGATTACGATACTTATAAGATACCGGTTTATACGGAAGAAAAAGCGTCGGAATTGCAGAAGGGCGCGCAGGCGCTTCAGAACGCTCAGATATTAGATTTTGATACGGATAATGCATGGGATAACACGGTTGTTTTTGAATATGAAACACTGTGGGGGGCTGATTTTACTTATTTGTATGCGCTTCCGGGCGGCGTCGGCATCAATTCCTGTTATAGTTCGCATGTGGAGTCTTTTTTGTCTGGTTTGGAATCGCGGTATTTGATTACAAAGATAGATGATGAGGCGGATCATATGTGTCAGAAGGTCAAGAAGGAGCGTTTAGCTGAATATGGAGATGTCCATGTGTGGAAGCTTCGGTGATACAGACCGTATTTCGTTTTTTGATTGCGGAAGGCTGTCGGGCGGATTGCCGATAAAATGAAAAGTTAGAGAAAAAGGGGACAATATGAATACGAAAAAAAAATTTACAGTCATTATTCATACGGGAAACAGCGCCAGACTTTTAAAGCGCACGATGGATTCGCTTATCAGGCAGTCGGTGGGTTTTTCTGAAAATATTCAGGTGATTTTGTATACAGAAGGCGCGTCTTCACAGGCGATGGCAAAAATGTGCGCAGGCTATCGGAGCAAATATTCGGGGAATATTACGGTACAGGAAACACTTGATTTGTCTGTGGCCGACGGCACGTATATCAATTATCTCCAGGAAGGACAAAACTGGCATAAGGATGCGTTCGCGCAGGCATTAGAGCTGTTTTGCCGCCGGACGGAGGAGATTACGGTTGTCGAGGAGCTGTATGAGGAGCCGGAGGACGGCGAGGTATTCGAAAACCACGTTACACATATCAAAAACCATGTGGAAAAGGTGCAGCAGGAGCCGGGAAAGTATCTGTTTGACAGCCGTTACCGGAAGCTTGTGGAGCAGATTATCGCGGCAAAAAAGAAATTGGAGTCCGATTATTTCTTAATTCAGATCTTGTTTGAGGCAGGAAATATCGGAATCTTAAAGCTCGTAAAGCTGTACGGGAAATATGTCCAGTACCCGGCGAAAACGCGCGACTGGTATTTAAAGTCGCTGCCGGATTTTCAGATAGCGTTAAAGGAACTGAAGGAGCAAAAGTATAAAGAGTATGCGTTGAATTTGGATTTTCTGCTGATGTACCATATTTCAGAGTCTTTAAAGGACGATATTTCAGGCGTACTGGAGGGGGAAGCGCTTGATCGTTATAAGGCGTGGCTGAAAGAGACGCTGGCCGGGCTTGACGACTATGTGATCGCGAGGGGAAAGATGAACGGCGCGACGAGAAGGTACGCGTTTTCTCTGAAATACGGAATTGAAGTTGTGGATGAAATGTCATTCCACGGGGGGAAATTCTTGTTTCACAATTTGGTTTTCTATAATCTTGGGCGCAGCGTCTGTTTTCAACTTACGGGGGAGGAGCGCGCACAGCAGGGAAGTAAGGTTATCGGAATTTCGAAGCATCCGTTTCCCATAGAGCGCGTGGGCTTCTTTTTGACGGACGGCTGCGGCGCGGAATATCCGTTTCGGGAAACAGGAAAGGAAGGGCCGGGCAGAAAGTGCCTGGACATGCCGGTCATCCGTGAGATGGAGTATGAGTGTCTTTTGCCTGCGGGCGTAAAAAAAGAGGATTTGACGCTGATGTACCGGTACGACGGGCGCTATATCGGTGAAGTAACGGCGGAGAATTCGGGAAAAGGAAGATAGTCGGATATAAATTTGGAGGACGATATTTATGCGTGCACGCGATGCTCTCGAGGAGATTGTAAATACCGTTCCGGGTCTGTTCCCGGTGATTGAGGAGCTGCGTTTATTTGGAAGCTATGCGAACGGGACGAACGGCGCCTTGAGCGATCTTGATATCTTAGTTCTGACAGGGGAGACATTGAGGGACAGGAGATTGAGGGCGGCAATTCGGGAAGAAATTGACGGTATCGCATCAAAATACAGATTGGAAACCGATATTGTGTTTTATACTTATGACGTTTTGAAAACAGATGATTCCCGCTTTACGGGCGAGCTGAAAAAGAGTGTGAGACTCTTTCGGAGGTGAATATGGACAGGCGTTCCTACTATGATATTGCAAAAGCCGATCTGAAATTTCTGGAATTTTATTATAAAAGACTGGATGAAGCCCCGAATTATAATCAGATTGTCGTGCAGGAACAGCAGATCACAGAAAAGTTGTTGAAGCATATTTTGATCGCCGAGCTTGAAACGGAGGCGCATTCGTAAGGAGAAAATGATGGAAGGAAGAATATTGATTGCGGATGATGACAACCGTGTGAACGAGCTGCTTCAGGAAATATTCACGATGGAGGGCTATGAGGTGCTGGCGGCATATGACGGAGAAGAGGCGCTGAGGCTGCTGGAGCGGGAGGAGGGCGTCGATCTTCTTGTGCTGGATGTGATGATGCCCGCTCTTGACGGCTGGGAGGTCTTAGAGTATGTGAGAGAGCGGTATGAGGTAAAGGTCCTGATGCTGACGGCCCTTACGGACGAGGGAAACGAAGTCCGCGGTCTGCGCGCGGGCGCGGACGATTATGTGGCAAAGCCGTTTAAGCGGGCGGTTCTTTTGGAGCGCGCAAGGCGCCTGATACAGGAGCAGAGTGAGAAGCGCGCGAGGGATTACGTCTGCGGTCCGCTGCGCGTTCGTCAGAGAGAGTGCAAGGTATATGTAGACAAAGAGGAGCGAAAGCTTACGATGAAGGAGTACCATCTGCTTTTGCTGCTTATGAAAAATAATAAGCTTGTATTAAACCGCGATGTGATTCTGGAAAAAATATGGGGGGCGGATTATGATGGGAATGACCGCACAATAGACACGCATATCAAGATGCTGCGGCGTTCCCTGGGGGAGTGCGGAGAGTATATTCGGACGATCAGAGGACTGGGGTACAGCTTTGACGGGGAGGTGAGCGAGGAATGAAGCTAAGCTTTCGCAGAAAAGTTATTTTAACATTTCTCGCAGGAATTTTAGGCTGTATGGTGTTTCTGAGCCTTTCCTGCGAGCTTTTGGTGCGCCCGCTTTTTATCAACGATTCGAAAAAAAATATGAAAGATTACGGGGAGCAGGTCTGGCAGGCGCTTGACCGCCGCGACAAAGACATCAATCAGATGCTGGATACGATTGAGACGGCATATATTATTAACACAACTGTAATGTCGGCAGAAGGGGAAGTAGTTTATTCCAAATCGGGAGAAAACGTCAGCCAGTCTTTTGCGGAGCGTGTGAGGAAATGGATTGCGGAATACGAGGCGGATGAGGAGAGGAAGGATCCGTATTTTATAGAACGGTACGACGATAATTATCAGATCCGGCGTCTGATTTACATTAGGGAGTACAGGGACAGCGGATATATTGTGATGAACAAATCCATTAAGGGAATTGAACAGGACGCCCAGTTGGTATCAGTGTTCATTTTTATTTTAGGCCTGAGTATATCGGTGATCGGCACAATATCCTGGAGCTTTCTGCTGCGGCCGTTTACCGGTAACATGAAAAAAATGAGCCGCATCACAAGAAATATGTCGAAGCTTAATTTTGAGGAAAAGATAAACTATAAGAGCTCCGACGAGATCGGCGTTCTGGCCGATTCGATCGACGAGCTTTCGGAGGAGCTCAAGAACAGTATCGAGACGCTGCAAGACGACCTGGAGCGCAGAAAAATACTGATACGCAATATTTCTCACGAGTTGAAAACTCCGATCACAACAATCAAGGGATACGCGGAGAATACGCAGATTGTGACGGAGGGGAATGAAAAGGTAAAGCGCTACTGCGATATTATGATCGAGGAGTGCGACGCCATCGACCGTATGGTAAATGAGATGCTGGAAATGTCAAAGCTGGAGAGCGAGGGGTATATCTGTGAAAAGGATACCGTAAACGCGGAGCAGATATTCGAGGGGGTACGGCATAGAATCATCCGGGAGCTTCCGCAGGCGATGGTTGTGATCGACAGTGAGAGAGCAGATATTCTGGGGAACCGGGCCTTGTTGGAGCGGGCGGTTTTTAATTTTGTGGAAAATGCGGTAAAATATGGGGAGGCAGGGAAGACGATCCTCCTGGAAGGATACAGAGAGGGGGATAACTATCTGTTTGCGGTTACCAACGAGGGCGGCGGTATCTCGGAGGAAGAAAAAGAGATGATCTGGGATGTGTTCTATAAGACCGATAAATCCAGAAGACGCAACAAGGGTTACGGAATCGGGCTCTCCATTGTGAGACAGATAGCGAAGCTGCACGGCGGAGGCGTAGATGTGAGCTGCAAAAACGGAAAAACAAAATTTAGCTTATGGGTGCCTTACGAAACGGTATTTTTAAATAAATAATTCCTTTTAATAAGAAAATCCGGTTACACATAGATTACACAAAGCAGGAATATATTGATTGGCGTACACCAATCAATAAGGTACGCGCTAGAACGAAAAGCGTTTTAGCCGGCGCCGCTTGCGGAGGGAACTATGTTAAAGGAACGGGAACGAATTCGATATACAAGGCACTTTCTTTTAGACGGATGGGATGAGGAAAAACAGGAAAAGATAAAGAATACAACCGTATTTGTGGCGGGAGCGGGAGGGACAGGCTCGCCTACGATTACGATGCTGGCGCTTTTGGGGGTGGGCCGTATCAAAATCTGTGATTTTGACGTGTTTGAGGAATCAAATAAAAACCGGCAGTTTATTCACAGTATCAGCGACGAGCGTCTGGGGATGAATAAGGCGGAGTCTGCGGCGCTGACGGTACACAATATCAATCCGAATGTAGAAGTGGAGTATTATGACGAAAAATTTGACGAGGAAAACGTCGATGCAATGGTGGGGGACGCGCAGATTATTTTTGACTGCGTAGACCGCTTCAAATATAAATTTATTCTTGCGGACTGTGCCATGCGAAAGGCGATACCGATGCTTTTTTACGGTATTATGGACTACAATTTATTCGGATACATTTTTAATCCGCCCGAGACGGCATGTTTTCACTGCCTGTTTGACGAGCGTAAGGTGCGCTTGATTGAGCGTGCGGGCTGCAAAAAGGGCGACGTCGCCGTAATGTCCCCCACGCTGTTTTCCAGCGCCGGGATTATGATGCAGGAAGCGGTAAAGCTTATGGTCGGATTTGAGAGGCCGTCGTATAACACCTTTTATATGGGATTCGGAAAGCGCCACGGACTGCTTGAGGAGAGAGGAATGCGCGCGTTTCGATACTGGAACACACCGTATTTTAACCGGGCTTCAAAGCAGGCGGGGTTCGACTGGAAAACGAGGGATACGGCGGAAATGTTTGAGCTTATGCATATTCCGAAAAATAGGGAGTGTCCGTATTGCGGATTGCGGATAAATACGGTATATTAAAAGTTAGAATGTATCAGACAAAACGCAGGGTTTGGAGCAAAATATGATTGAGAATAAATATCGGGTTAGTATTATCGTATTCAACGACGATTCAAAAAGCTGCAAGAAAACGTTAAACAGCATCCGGAACCAGCCGTGTTATCAGAACGGGGAGGTGCAGCTCTTGCTTGTCTGGTGTCCGCAGGCGAAGGAGGACGAGACGCTTCGCGGGCAGCTTGCGCAGGCAGAGTGCGAGACGGTATATGAGGCGGCGGGGCCGCGTGAGGATGGGATTTTCGATAAGGTTGTTTCCGAGGCGGTCGGAACGTATCTTCATATCACGAAGGCCGGGGTTACGTATCCGGGCGGCTCCCTGGACAGGGCGCTGTCGCTTATGGAAAAGAACCGGTGGCGCAGCGGGGTCACCATGGTGTATACCTCCAGCCATTCGGCGGAGATGAGGGAATTGAACGCCTATACGAGAGATTTCGGGAAGCGCACCGATCTTATCAATAATTTTCATCTGGTGCACTGCAATTATTACACATACTTTATGCGCAGAGACGCGTGGACGAAAGAGAGTACGGCGGGAGCCGAGTGGACCCTGTCGGTTTTGAAGGGCGTTTTATATACGATTGCGGCCGATCGCGCGCTGCATCAGCTGCGGGGGGTGGAGCTTCGCGCCGCAAATGAGCAGACGGCAAACGGGCACGTTATGACGATGTTTCGCGAACATAAATACAGGGAATTTTATCAGGATTTTTTGCGGCCTGTGATGGAGTATTTTGGCCGGCAGCAGTCGTATTGCGAGCGAAACGCAAAATATAACCTGCTGTATTACTGTATGAAGATGCAGCAGTATTTCCTGGAGAAGGATGAAACGGTACAGAGAGAGGTTCGCTCTTACGCGGATGAGACAGTCCGCTTTATCGGGGACGAGGAGGTACTCTTGTCCAATCCGTTTCTTTCGCGGACCTACAAACATTTCTTACAGGCCCGATTTTCATGGAAAATGCCGGACAGTAAGGATATGATTGAAAAGAGCGCGGATATTGCGGCGGAGAATACGGCGCCGGATGTGTATCTTTTTATACGGCTTTCCGGAGATAAGATGGTTCTTGAGGGAAAGACGACGCTGTATTCGGCGGAGGATTTTACGGTTGCGCTTCTCGTGAACGGAGAACGCATTGCCTGCGAGCTCTCTAAAATGCAGGAGAGTGAGAGCTGGTTCGGAGAACAGATGAACCATACGAGATACTACAAGTGCGAGATTCCCCTTCCGCAGAAAAAAGAATACCGGATAAAAACGGTGATTGAGACAAACGGGCGCAGCATCGAGAAGGAATCCGTTTACTATCAGAGGTTTATGCCGCTCGCAAATGACGTGTTCCTTTTCTGGAAAAAGAGCGGCTGGCTTGTGTATGCGGATCCGGGTACGAGGCATCTGCATCTGGTCCGGAGCGGTATTATAAAAAGGGCGCGGCTGTTCCTTCGGCATCTGGCAAGTTTTTTGTTTATGCGCAACAATTACGGGGCCACGCAGAAAGCGCTGGCGGCCCGCGCCGTTTACCGCGTCTTAAAAGTGTTTAAGCGAAAGCAAATATGGCTGGTCTCCGACCGCACGAACAGAGGCGATGACAACGGGGAAAGTTTTTTCCGCTATTTGAGCGAGCATCCTCAGCCGGATGTAAAGGCATACTATGTAATTGACCGGAAGTGCCCTGATTATGAGAGAATGAAGCAGTACGGAGAAGTAGTCGGCGTGTTTTCCTGGAAGCATAAATTTTTGCATCTGTTGTGCGATTATCTGGTTTCCTCTCAGGCGAATAAGGCGGTGGAGAATCCGTTTGGGAGAATCGGGCAGTATTACCGCGATATCGCCTGCGACAAGCCGCTGGCGTTTTTGCAGCACGGCGTGATCAAGGATGACCTCTCGGGGTGGCTGAACCGCTACAATAAAAATTTATACGGATTTGTGACGACGACAAAGCCGGAATATCAGTCGATCCTTGACTACGACTATTACTATTCGCCAAAGGAGGTCTGGCTTACAGGCCTGCCGCGCCACGATTATCTTGTGCATGATGAGAAGAATTATATCACGATTATGCCGACCTGGAGAAAAACGCTGACGGGAGGGACGAACGCGGCGGGCGAGTGGCAGCTTGGAGCGGATTTTATACAGAGCAGGTTCTTTCGCTTTTACAACGCGATTTTAAATGACGAGAGACTTCTTGCGGCGGCGAAGAAATACGGTTATACCGTCTGCTTTTTTCCGCACCCTAATATTAAGCCGGCGCTGTCTTTGTTTCAGAAAAATCCGGATGTGTTATTTTTCGATACGGACAAGCCGTACAGGGAGGTGTATGCGCAGAGCAATTTGATTTTGACGGACTATTCATCCGCCGTATTTGACTTTGCGTATTTAAAAAAACCGATTGTCTACTGTCAGTTTGACCGGGACGAATTTTTCTCCGGCGGACATTCTTATGTGGAAGGGTATTACAATTATCAGACCGACGGCTTCGGGGAGGTGGAAGAGACGCTTGAGGGGGCGGTGAACCGGCTGATTTCGTATATGCAAAGCGGATGCAAGCTGAAGGACGAATATCTGAAAAGAATAGAGGAAACCTTTGCATACCATGACAGAAACTGCTGCGAGAGGGTATTGAGGAAGCTTCGGGACAGAGAAACGCGTTAACAGGAGATGTTATTGTGAGGAAGAACAGATTTTGGCGGGTATTTGTTTTTTTTAATCTTACAGTTTCCTGCATTTGGGCAGAATTTGCCCTTGTTTTTGGTGCGCAGACGGCGACGGACAAGACGCCGCTGGCGCCGTACGAGGTCTATGAAGCGGTCTTTGGACCTTCCTCCTCACGGGAGGAGATCCAGGAGGCGCTTGACTATCGTAAAAACGGACGGGCAAAAAAACTTGTTATCACATTGAGAGGGAATATAGCGATAGACGGCAGCCTGTATGTATATTCGGATACTACGATTAACGCATACGGGGCGACGATTACGCAGACAAAGAAAAAGGCTTCTCTGCTGGCGTCTGCGACGGCGGCGCGTTTTGGTTCGTACGGATACAAAACGGGGTACCAGATGACAAAAAATATTACGGTTAACGGGGGCGTATGGAACGGCGCGAAAAAAGCCGGGCAGATCATTCATTTCATACACGCGTCCAATATAACGCTGCAGGGGATGACCGTCATAAATTGTACGCCGACGGGACATCTGATTTCGCTCGAAGGCGTCAACACCGCGCTTGTCAGCGGCTGCGTGCTGACCGGCCATGGGGAGATGGGGGCGTCTAAGGAGGCGCTGCATCTCGATATTGTGCACAATAAGGAGACGACGCCGGGGCTTAGGATGGAAGAGTATGACGATCTTGCGTGCGTCAATATCACAATCCGGGGAAATACGATTACAAACGTGCCAAACGCGATCGGTTCCCACGGCGCGGTCAACGGCGTCTATCACAAGAATATCGTGATATCAAACAATCATATCGCCAATATCGGAAGCATCGGGATCAAGCTTTTTAATTATAAAAATACGTCCGTGCGGCATAATACAATTAAAAACGCGGATACGGGAATTAAAGCCTATACGTATTTTTCGGACAAGAAGGGGGGAAACAAGGTAAACGGCTATTACAGCCCGAATTACGGGACCCGGACGGAAGCGCTGCCGGCCGGCCGCAATTACAGAATCGAGATTTCGGGAAACGTGATTCAAAACACAAGGGAGGGAAGCGCGATTTGTTTGCAGGCCTATGAGAAGCGGCCGATGAAAAGCGTTTCGATTACCGGAAATTCTATTTCGGGGTCCGGCTGTCGGGGAATCCTGTTAAACGGATACTGCAAAAATGCAAGCGTCGCGAAAAACTTGGTTACGGACTGCAAATTGAACGCCATAGACGTGAGGAATTATTCCAACGGCAGTGTGATTTCCGAAAACAGGATCTGCCGCTCCGGGGAGAACGCAGTAAATGTTTCAAAGAATATTTCAAACGTTATGGTAAAAAATAATATGGTGGAGGGCTCGAACGGAAACGGAATCAGGGTCAGCGAGGCAAAGCGGGTAACGGTTCTGGGAAACAGGCTTCAGTCTTTGAAACGCCACGGGGTATTTGGGCTTACGGTTTCGCGCCTTAAGATTTCAGGGAATACGATGCAAAACGTAAGACAGATGGCGGTGTCGCTTGTAGACGCAAAGAAGTCAAACACAGCGAGCATCGAGGCGACAAAAATTAAGAGAGTGACGCAAAAGACAAAGAAAAAGAAAAAAACCGTAAAAATAAAGGGGATGGGAAATAAAGGTTCCTCTTATACCGTAATGGTCGGGAATAAGAAGTACAAGGCGATTGTCCAGGGCAACCGTTTTCTGGTTAAAAAATCCGGCACAATCCGGCAGGGCACGAAGATAACCGTGTGGGAAAAAACGTCGGGAGGCAATCAGATCATAACGGAGAAACAAGTGAAAGCGCCGGTCAAAAAACAGGGAAAGAAGCAGGGCAAAAAGCGGACGAAAAAGTAGAAGAGAGGAAAAGATGCTTGAAGTTGAGAGAAAATCATGCTATTCTTAAAAAGTTAATTTGGTTTTTGGACAATATACGATATATTAAAGGAGAAGGGGATGAATAGAAAACAGGGGATAAAAGCCGTTGTCTTTGCGGCTCTTTTCGTCGCGTTGTTTGTATATGTTTCAAGGGTTCTTGTGGCAAAGTGGACGACCGGAAATAAATCGACGTATATGGCCAGTCAGTATTACGACGTAGACGATAACAGTATCGACGTATGCGTGATTGGAAGCAGTCAGGTCGTATACGGATTTTCCTGTATGGCGATGTATGACGAGTATGGCATTTCGGCGTACAGCTTCGGAATTGACAATGAGGCGATGCTTTCCTCCTATTACTGGTTAAAGGAGTGTGAAAAATCTCACGATATCTCTACGGTTGTTTTAGATATCAGCATTTTATTTGAACAGACCCATGACAGCTACTTTCGAAAATCGTTTGACAATATGAAGCTGTCAATGAATAAGATCGAGGCGATGAAAGACAGGGATAAAATCGAGGGTTCCACGGGAAGGATCAGTTATCTGATTCCGCTCGAGCTCTATCACGACAGATGGAAAGAATTGACGAAGCAGGATTTTGTTTTGGATATAGAAAATTCTTTGGTTTACCGCGGAAACGTGATGAAGTATAACGTTTTGTATTCCGATCCCGCCAGCTATCTGATCGACGACGGGGAGATAAAGGATGTCGAAATGGTAGATTATCAGCTTGAGTATTTCCGAAAAATTGTGGAGCACTGCCGGGAGGAACAGTTAAATCTTGTGCTTATAAAAACGCCGAAAAAATCTTGGAATCGGTCAAGATCCGAGGCGGTGGCGGCTCTTGCCGAGGAGTATTCGCTTCCGTTTCTGGAGTTTAACAAAAAGGAGCTTGCCGAGGCGGCCGGGATAAACTTTGCGACGGATATTCAGGATCCGGATCATCTCAATTTAAGGGGAGCCGAGAAACTATCCCGCTATGTGGGGAAATACTTAAAAGAGCATTTCGAGATACCGGACCGCAGGGAGGACTCCTATAATCCGGTGGATATGGTAAGATACAGGCAGGATCGGGAGGATTGCTATCTCAAAATGACCGTAAGCGTTGAGGAGTGCCTTGAGCGGCTGAATAACGAGCGGTATGGGGTGGCGGTTCAGATGACGGACGATCTGTCCGGGCTGTGGAGCGACAATATGCGCAAGCTGTATCGGGAGCTGGGATTTGAACAGGATATCGCGGGACTGGAGGGACAAAATTATATTGGCGTCTTGGCAGGCGGTTCCTGTGTATATGAGAACTCCTCGGCGGAAGAGATGAGCTATGAGGGGACGTTTTCGGCGACGCCGTTTGTGGCGCGCAGTAAAATCGGAGCGAATGTAAGAGAGGCGACAACGCTTGTTGGCGAGTCGGAAGAGGCTTTTGGCGCAAGGGGGATGAATATTCTCGTATATGATTTGGCGCGGAATCGGATTGCGGACAAGATAACCGTATACAGAAATGCGGCGGGCGACGGACTTCAATTGATTCATGCGGCCGTTCGGGAGTAGAGTTTTCCATTCTTGAAAAAACAATAAAGATTGAGTATAATCAGGAAAGAGAGAAAAAGATATGAGCTACTATGATGATTTCGCAAAATTCGGGGACGCGTTGGCGGCGGTCAGCGCAGAGGGAGCGACGCTGACCTATCGTCAGCTGGAGGATTACGCCAATCTGATCGGCGGACACATTCCGGCCCGAAGTCTGGTTTTTTGTTTCTGTAAGAATGTAATCGGTTCCATGGCGGGATATCTGAGCTTTCTTCGCAACAGGATTGTTCCGCTGATGGTGGACGCCGCGATCAACGAGACGCTTGCGGGGAACTTGATGGAGGTCTATAAGCCGCAGTATCTTTATCTGCCAAGCGAGCTTGCGGAAAAATATAAGGATATGGACACCGTATGTTCACAATTTGACTATACACTCTTAAAGACAAATTATGACAAAGCCTATCCGCTAAACGACGAGCTGGGGCTTTTGCTCACCACGTCCGGTTCCACCGGGAGTCCGAAGCTTGTGCGGCAGAGCTATGTGAACATTCAGTCGAATGCGGAAGCGATTGCGGCGTATTTGGAGATTGATGAGAACGAGCGCCCGGTGACGACGCTTCCGATGAATTACACCTACGGCCTGTCTATTATTAACAGCCATGTCTTAAAGGGCGCTACGGTGCTTCTGACGACGAGCACGGTGGTGGCGAAGGATTTCTGGTCCTTTATGAAGGAGGAGAGAGCGACCTCGTTTGGCGGCGTGCCGTACACATATGAGATGTTAAAAAGGATTCGTTTCTTTAAAATGGAGCTCCCCGATTTAAAGACGTTTACGCAGGCCGGAGGAAAGCTTTCCCCGCAGCTGCACAAAGAGTTTGCGGAGTACGCCATAGCCCATGGCAAACATTTTGTCGTGATGTACGGGCAGACGGAGGCGACCGCGCGTATGGCGTACCTGCCGTATGAGAAGGCGTTGGAGAAGTACGGGAGCATGGGAATTGCGATTCCGGGCGGACGCTTCGTTTTGATCGACGTAAACGGCGATGAGGTTACGAAGCCGGATACGGTAGGCGAGCTTGTTTATGAGGGAGACAACGTAACGCTTGGCTACGCGGAATGCGGCGACGATCTGATCAAAGGCGACGAGCGGGGCGGCAGGCTGGAAACCGGAGATATGGCGAAGGCGGACGCGGACGGATATTATTATATTGTAGGCCGCAAGAAGCGTTTCTTAAAACTGTTTGGCAACCGCGTCAATCTGGACGAGATCGACGGAATGATTAAAAGGGAATTTGAGGGAATCGACTGCGCGAGCGACGGTACGGACGAGATGATGAAGGTATACATTACCGACCCGAATCTGGTACGGCAGGTGGAAGAGCTGATCGCTGACCGCACCCATATCAATAACAGAGCGTTTTCTGTGATTGTCATTGATAAAATTCCGCGCAATGAGTCCGGAAAGACGTTGTATAAAGATTTACCATAAATTTATATTTACAAGGAGGAAACAATGGACGAATTATTAGAAGCATTGAAAAGGGCGAATCCGAAGATTGATTATGAGAGCAGCGATAAGCTGGTGACGGACAAGATCATTGATTCGATCGATATGACGTCGATTCTGGCCGAGCTGGAGGAGACATTTGACATTGAGATTGATATGGAGTACATTGTTCCAAAGAACTTTGATTCCGTGGAAGCGATGTGGGCGATGGTTCAGGAATTAATGGACTAAAAAGATTGGCAGTGTGAAGGCACTGCCAAATTCGTAATCATATATGTAGGAGGAGACAAGATGCAAAGAAACGTTCTGGAATATTTAGAGCAGTCTGCCTTAAACTATCCCGAAAAAACCGCGTTTGCGGATACCGAAGAGAGCGTCACTTATCGAGAACTTTGGACAAGGGCAAAGCGAATCGCCGCGGGGCTTCAAAAAGCAATTGGCGCTCAGGTGAGAAAACCGGTCGTCGTTCTTGTAGATAAGGATATTCAGAGTATCATAAGCTTTTTTGGCGTGGCGTATACCGGCAACTTTTATGTGCCGATCGATAAGGATCTGCCGAGAGAACGTATTGAGAGCATGGTAAGTCTTCTGGAGCCGGCCGGCATCATCTACCACGACGCGACCGGGGCCTGCGCAAAGGAGATAGAGACGGACGTCTTAAAATTTGACTATAAGGAGCTTCTGTCAGCGCAGGAGGATGAAGCGTATCTTTCGCGGGTGCGCGGGCAGGCGCTGGATACGGATCCCCTGTACGCGATTTTTACTTCGGGTTCTACCGGCGTTCCCAAGGGCGTGCTGGTTGCGCACCGCTCCGTGATAGACCTGGTTGACAATTTCAAGGAGGAGTTTGGGTTTGACGAGAGCTGTATCTTTGGAAACCAGGCCCCGTTTGATTTCGACGTGTCGGTGAAAGATATCTACTCCACCATAAAGAACGGCGCGACAATGTATATTGTGCCGAAGAAGCTGTTTGTGACGCCCGCAAAGCTGATTGATTTTCTGAATGAGAAAAAGATTAATACGGTAATCTGGGCGACGTCGGCGCTTGTGATCGTCGCGAATTTTAAATCGTTTAAAAATTCCGTTCCGCAGTATTTAAAGCGGGTTATGTTTTCCGGGGAAGTCATGCCGAATAAAGTATTAAACTACTGGCGGCAGTATCTGTCGGATATTATGTACGTCAATCTTTACGGGCCGACAGAGATTACCTGCAACTGTACTTTTTATAAGGTTGACCGCGAGTTTGACGATAACGAGGTCCTGCCGATCGGGAAAAAGTTTTTGAATACCGGGATATTGCTCTTAGACTGCGAGAGGAAAGGTTTGGCAGAAGAAGGCGGCATCGGCGAGATCTGTGTGAGCGGCAGCTCGCTGGCGCTCGGTTATTACAATAATGAGGAAAAAACAAGAGAGGCGTTTATACAGAATCCGCTCAATTCCTCGTATCCGGAACGGATTTACTGTACCGGGGATCTGGCCAGATATGATGAAAATGACGACTTGATTTTTTTGTCGAGGAGAGATTTTCAGATTAAGCATATGGGGCACAGGATAGAGCTTGGGGAAATTGAGGTTGCGGTGAACGCGCTGCCGTTTATTGAGGCGGCGGTATGTCTGTATGACGATAAAAATAAGAAAATCGTCCTGTTTTATCAGGCGGGGGAGGATTGCAAAAAAGAGATTGTGGCCGGGCTTGGCAGAGTGCTGCCAAAGTATATGTGGCCGAATGTTTTCCGTCATTATGAAAAGCTTCCGATGAATAAGAACGCTAAGATTGACAGGGTGAAACTGAAAGAAGAATTGTAGGGGAAAGAGATGAGATTTGATAAGACGATTATCGTAGGGGGGACGAATCTGTTATATCAGATTGCGGATATCGCAGCTGACTGCCCTCAATTGGGGAACATTGAGATATTTGAATGCAACGAAAACGGGATGGCGAAAAAGCGCGACGAGAGGATTGTATATAAGAGGATGACAGACCGCAGGGAGCTGATGCGCGCGCTTGAGGCGGAGGATGGCCGCGCGCTGGCGCTGTCCGTTATGAATCCGTATATCCTTTTGAAAGAAGTGGTGGAGAAGGAGAATCTTTTTGTGATGAACCTTCACCATGCGCTGTTGCCGCGCCATCGGGGCAGAAATGCGGAAGCCTGGGCAATTTATGAGGGAGATACAAAGGCGGGCATTACCTGGCACAGGGTGAACGCCGGCGTGGATACGGGCGATATTTACCTGCAAAAGGAGGTTCCGATTACAGAGAAGACCACGTCGCTGAGGCTTTTGACGCAGCTGAATCAAGCTGCCCTGGAAGGGTTTCGCGAGCTTCTTTTGAAGGGGTTTGAAAATGTAACGCCAAGGAAACAGGAGGCAGACGGGGAAAGCGTTTTGCATCTTTCAAAAGATATTCCAAACGGCGGACGGCTGGATTTGTCATGGCCTGCGGCAAAGATCAGCAGGTTTTTGCGCGCGATGGACTACGGAATTTTGAATGTGATGGGAAATCCGAAGGTGGAACTGCGGG
This sequence comes from uncultured Roseburia sp., assembly GCA_947383215.1. Taxonomy (GTDB): domain Bacteria; phylum Bacillota; class Clostridia; order Lachnospirales; family Lachnospiraceae; genus Roseburia_C. The sequence goes on along the minus strand of CANDCP010000007.1, from coordinate 59,802 downwards.
ATGGGCTCTATACATGGAAATCTTATAAAATCGACGGCGCTGGCCGCGGGGATGAGACCGGTACAGAGATGATAAGCGAGAATAATACATTGCGGATTGTAAAAGACGGAATGATTATTATATTAAACAAATTAAAAAGATTGGAGACAAAGGAAGATGGAGAAATTATATGAGATTTTAGAGGAAGTAAGAGCGGACGTCGATTTCAGAAACGGAAATCAGAAGCTGATCGACGACGCCGTGCTGGATTCTTTTGATATTATTGCAATCGTGGGAGAGATAAACGAGGCGTTTGACGTGGAGATTTCCGTGGAGGAATTATTGCCGGAGAACTTTAATTCCCCGGAGGCGATGATGGATTTGATTAAAAAGTTACAGGAAGAAGAATAATAAGGGAGTCAGGAAATGAAATTTGTATCAGCGGTATTCCTCTTGTTTGTGGCGCTTGTGTGTATCATTTACTTTCTGACGCCGAAGAAATGGCGTTGGGGTGTTCTGCTTGGCGCCAGTTACATTTTTTACTGGTTAAACAGCCGTTACCTCTTTGCCGTGATTCTTGGCATGTCGGTCGTCACTTTTCTGGTGGGAATCGTTATCGACAGAAAAAGTAAACGGGCTTCCGCGTATTTAAAAGAGCGGAAAGGAGAGTTGTCTTCCGCGGAAAAAAAGGCTTATAAGCTCAAGGTGACGCGGTCTAAGCGGCGTGTTCTGGCAGTCGGTATTTTGCTTGATTTGGGAGTGCTGCTTTTTTTTAAGTATTATAATTTTTTTGCGGAAAATATCTGTTCGATTCTAAGGGCGGCGAATATAGACGCCGAGCCGCGGTATTTAAGCCTGATTCTTCCGCTCGGAATTTCATTTTATACGCTGCAGGCTATCGCCTACATGGTCGATATCTACCGCGGAAAGTACGAGGCGGATCGGAAGTTTTTCCATTTTGCGCTGTTCATGTCGTTTTTTCCGCAGATTGTGCAGGGGCCGATTGCAAGACATGACAAACTTGCCGCGCAGCTCTACGAAGGGCATTCGTTCGATTTTAAACGTGTGAAGTACGGCTGCCAGCTCATTTTATGGGGATTTATGAAAAAGCTGATCCTGGCGGACCGTCTTGGGATTCTGGTCGATCAGATTTTTGACCATCACACGCAGTATCAGGGCTTTGTTCTGTTGATCGGGGCGATGGGGTACGGTCTTCAGGTGTATGCGGATTTTGCGGCGGGGATGGATATTGCGAGAGGCGTTTCACAGATTCTGGGAATTGAGCTGGAACTGAACTTTAAGCAGCCGTATTTTGCGAAGTCGATTGAAGAATTCTGGCGGAGATGGCATATTACGCTGGGGGCGTGGATGCGGGATTATATTTTTTATCCGTTGTCTTTGTCGAAGGCTTTTGGAAATATGGGGAAGCGTGTCAGAAAGATTTTCGGTAACTATATCGGGAAAAAGCTGCCTTCGTTCCTCGCAATGTTTATCGTGTATCTGCTGGTCGGCTTTTGGCACGGATCGAGTTGGAAGTATGTCGCCTACGGAATCTGGAACGGAGTAATTATCACGTCTGGCATTCTGCTGGCGCCGGTATACGCGAAGGGAATTTCGGTTTTCCGTATTGACGCCGAATCATATAGCTGGAAACTGTTTCAGATGGCGAGGACGTTCTTTTTGTGTTCTGTCGGAAGATTTTTTTCGAGGGCGGACAGCTGCATGACGGCGTTCTCCATGATAAAGAATTCATTTACCAAATATAATCCGTGGGTATTGTTTGACGATACGCTGCTTACGCTTGGCCTCGACTGGAAGGATATGGCGGTTTTGATTGCGATGATACTTGTTCTTTTGCTGGTTGACATCGCGCATGAGAGGGGCGTTAGGATCAGAGAGAGTATCGCGTCGCAGGGCTTTGTGTTCCGCTGGCTTGTCTACTGGCTTGCGTTTTTTATGGTAATCATTTTTGGTATGTATGGTCCTTCTTATGACAGCAGTTCATTTATATATCAGCAGTTTTAAGATAGAGATACGGAGGATACTATGAAAAAAGATATATTGGGAACCACAGTGTTCCTTATCATGACCTGCGTGCTTTTTTTGGCGGTGCAGAATGTCTTTGGTGTTTCCAATAAATTTTCAGAACATGCCGAGATGATGTTTGAGGGGTATTATGATGAGCCGAAGGATACCGTAGACGCGGTGATTATTGGAAACAGCCATATTTACCGGTACTGGCAGAGCGCTTTTGGCTGGAAGGAATACGGACTTTCGACATTGGCGCTGTCGACTTCAGATATGCCGGGCAGCGTGATGAAAAATATGGCGATTGAGGCAGGCAAAACGCAGAGTCCGAAGCTTTTCGTCTTTGATGCCACGGCGTTTGCCGGCAAAGACGACGTGAAAAACAATAAGATATATATGATGCTCAACAATATGAGGCTGTCCAAAAATTATATAGACACGGTAGACAGTTTTTGCGATTACGCCGATGTAGAAGGAATGGACAGGTTCCAGTTTTATCTGCCGATCATTCAATTCCATTCGAGGTGGAAGGAGATCAATCAGTCGGATTTTGAACAGACTTATCCCTCTTATCTCAACTCCTGCTATATGGAAGAGTTTTTGACGTCGACCATTGAGGACAGGGCGCACAACGCGACGGATGAGCGGGTGAAGATCGGCAAAAAGAATGAAAGGGTTCTTCGCGAGTTGCTGGAGTGGTGTAAGGGCCAGGAAGCGGAGGTTCAGTTTCTTGCGGTTCCGATGCTCAGGGGGCAAAAGAAGCTTGGGATGATTAATTATGTGGGCGATATTGTAGAGGAATACGGATTTGACTTTCTGAATTACAATGACGCCGATCTGTACGAGAGCTTCGATTTCAATGTGCCTGTCGATTTTCAGGACAGAAATCATACCAACGTGAACGGGTCATATAAATTTTCTAAAGTTTACGGAAAGTATCTGGTTGATAAATATTCGTTAAAGGATCACAGGGGAGAGAGCGCGTATGCGTCCTGGGACGAGCGGGCGGACGCGTATATGAAACAAATCGAAAAGTATTTTATTTATTAATATTAGGAAGGGTACTATGAAGAGAATAATCTGTATCATGCTTTCTCTGCTGCTTGTATTGGGAGGCATGGAGAACGCGGTGGCATTCGCCGGGGAGGTTATGGAGGAACGGACCGATGAGTTGCGGGTTTCGTCTGACAATACGGAGCGTACCGGTTGGAAGGCGGAGCCGGAGGCTGAAACAGAGAACGAAACGGAGACGGAGACTGAGAGGGAGCCGGAAACCGAAACGGAGACGGAGATTGAGAGAGAGCCGGAAGCCGAAACGGAGTCGGTAACGGAGAAAACGCCGGAAACCAAAATTGAGGCGTCGGCACAGAGCGAACTGCCGACAGAGACCGAGATGCCGACAGAGACGGAACCGCCCAAGGATACGGAGACGCCGCCCGGAGAGGAGACGAAGCCGCAGGAGGCGACGCGGGTGCTGATTGTCGGGAACAGTTTTTCGCGTTATACGACAGGCGGAATCACATACACGGTGGAAAAGCCGTTGGAGGAGCTGGCTCTGGGCGAGGGAAAGAACCTGGAAGTTACGACGCTGGCGCACGGATCGGCAAGGCTTCGCTATTACGCGGGGATGAACGACGCTTATATGTCGTATCACAAGGAGCTGATTACGCTTTTGGTAAACAGCGAGTGGGATTATATTATATTTCAGGAGCACAGCACGGCTCCAATGACGTATTTTGAATCTTCCACGTACCCGGCGGTGGAAAAGCTTCTGCAGTTTGTGGAGCTTTATCAGCCTAAGGCTAAGCCGCTGCTGTATATGACGCAGGGGTACAGCAACGGCAGTGTGATTAAGCTGGACGGAGGGTCAAGGGCGCTTACGGTTCCGGAGTTTCAGCTGTTCCTCGCGGCGGCCTATAAGACGCTCGAGAATAAGCTCGGGATTGAGGTCGTGCCGGCGGGAATGCACGCGATCCGGGCCAATCTGTTGTATCCGCAGATACAGATGGTGGGGCCGGACTCAAAGCATCCTACATATGCGGGATATTATCTGGCGGCGTGCTCTTTTTACCAGAGAATATACGGGGATGCGCCGGATCCGGAAAAAGCGGTTTTGACAAACTGTAATCTTGCCGGCGTAGATCTGAAGCTGCTTGCGGACCTCACCGAGGATTCGATGACGATTACCCCGAAGAATCTTACGCTTACGGAAGGGAAGACGGCGAACGTGTCGGCGTCCTACAAAAGCCATATCACAAGCGCCTCTTCGATTGTCTATAAAAGCCTTGATACCAGGGTCGCGACCGTAGATGAGACGACGGGCGTTGTCACGGCGAAGGGCGGCGGAAACACGGCGATTGTGGCAGCAACCTCAGACGGATTGCAGGCGTTTTGCAATATCGCGGTTAAAATTCCGATATCGTTTGGCCGGAGCTACTATCTGGCGGGCATAGGCGATACCGTCAGCATTCTGCCGCGGACAAATGCAAAAAAATTCAAGTGGTCCAGCAGTAAAACCAGCGTCGCCTCGGTTGACGACGACGGGATTGTCACAGTGAAAGCGTCCGGAAAAACGGTGGTGACGGTTACAAACAAAGACGAGAGTTCGGACAAGGATTCCTATGATCTGTATGTGACCTGCGCTACGCCGACGGAACTCGAGGCGTCTTCGACAGGAGACCCGGCGGAAAACGCTTTAGTCGGAAAGATTAAGGTTTCATGGAAGTCTGTATCGGGAGCCAGCCGGTATGATGTGTACCGCGCGACCAGCGCAAACGGGACGTATCAGCTGATCGGTACAAGCACAAAAAATTCATATACGGATAAGACGGCCGCCGTAAATAAGACATACTATTATAAAGTGACGGCAAAAAATGATTATGAATACTGCACGAGTCCGCTAAGCGGCAGGACAAGAGGCGTTATCTTAAAGGCCCCGACGCTTAAGGTAAGCCGTGTCAGCAAGAAATACGCCAAGCTGACGTGGAAGAAAAATTCAAAGGCGACGGGTTATGTGCTCTATCGTTCCACCAAAAAGAATTCGGGCTATAAGAAAATTGCAACATTGAAGAAATCGAAGAAAAGCTATACGGATAAAACAGTTAAGAAAAAGAAAACCTACTACTATAGAATAAAAGCATATAAGAAGTTAGACGGAAAAACATTCTATGGAGTGAAGTCGGTAAAAGTAAAAATAAAGATATAAATTACAGGCAGATGAATGGAGTAAAATTATGAAAAAAGCACAGATAATAAAAACAATCATATTTGTCCTGGTATTCGTATTGCTGTTTCAATGGGTAAGCGGAGTTCTTGTCGCGAAGTGGAGAGACCATAACTGTGAGACGGATGTAATGCGGGAATTTTATGCAATCGAGAAAAATACGATTGACGTAGCGATTATAGGGAGCAGCCAGGTAGTGGCGGGCGCCTGTCCGATCGAAATGTATGAGGACTACGGAATTTCGGCGTATGCGCTTGGAACCTCCAATCAGAACTTGTTCTGCTCCTATTATTGGCTAAAGGAATGCTTAAGGAGACAGGATATTTCCACGCTCGTGCTCGACGTAAGTATGCTTTATGTGCGTGAGGACGCGGCCAGTATGCGTAAGGCGATGGATAATATGCGGTTTTCAAAAAACAAGATGGAGATGATTCTCGCGCAGCGTTCTCTCAAAAACGCGCAGTCTTCGTGGACATATATTTTCAACATTATGAAATACCATACGCGCTGGAAAGAGCTTGAAAAAGAAGATTTTTCCCGGAAAGAGGAGAATAAGATCCAATATCGCGGCGGCGTGCTGTTCACCGGGCTGGAGCCGCAGAATTATAACCGGATATGTATTGACGGCGATAATCCGAGCGACAGTCAGATGGTGGATTACGAGCTGGAATATTTTAAGAAGATACTGACATTGTGCGAGGAGGAAGGCATCGACGTTCTGCTGATTAAAACGCCTAAGGCAAACTGGAATCTGACGAAGCATGAGGGCGCAAGCGCGCTTGCCGCCGAGGCGAATCTTCCGTTCCTCGATTTTAACACCGGAGAACTGCTCAGGGCGATTCGTTTTGATATGACTGCGGATATGAAGGATATGGATCATTTAAATATCAGAGGCGCGGCGAAAATGAGCGGCTATATCGCGAAATATCTTGTGGAACATTATGAGATGAAGGATCGCAGAAAAGAAGGGCTGATCAGCGAGGAGTATTTAGATCAGTACCACGATAAGCTTCGGGAAAGCTATATGATTTCGAACGGGGATGTGGCCAATTACTTTACCTATCTGAAGAATGAAAATTATGATGTGATTATCAGCGGCAGCAGCAACCTGATACCGTATTGGACGCACGAGATGCAGCTTGCGTTGTCGGAATACGGGATTACGCAGGATTATCGCACGTTAGAGGGAAACCGGTTTGTCTGGCATATAAGCGGCGGCGTCTGTCAGTACCAGCAGACGGCAAATAACAGTGTGTTATATGAGGGGGCGTTCCGGAACGGATTGGGATTTTCCGTGACGAATGAAGGTGTGACGCAGTTGCTTTTTGACGACAGGGAGCAGAGAATTAACAATGGCGGCGTGAATGTTTTCATCTATGATAACCGCAGCCAAAAGATTATTGACAGAGCGTATATTTACTATAACAATGCGTTTGCAACCCTGAGGGTAAAGCATGACTATGTTGTTGATTAGCGCGAAGCCGCGGCTGCGGCCGGAATAAAAACGTATTTCACTTTTGTCCATTGTAAATATTTCAGAGAAAATTTTGGAGGAACTTATGACATTCATACAACTGGAATTTTTGGCTTTCCTGATAGCCGGAATCATCTTCTTCTATCTGTTTCCTGTAAAATACAGGTGGGTGGCGCTTTTGCTGCTGAGTATAGCGTTTTACGCTGTTGCGGGCGTAAAGTTTTTTCCGTTTATTTTGACGACAAGCTTTTCCGTCTATCTTGCGGGCGTTTGGATGGGGAGGATCTATAAAAAACAGGAGGGACAGCTTGCCGGCGAAGGGCTTACAAGGCAGGATAAGAAAGCGATAAAGGAGCGCGCGAAAAGGCGCTGCCGCCGCGTTGTCGTTGCGGCGCTGCTTTTAAACGTCGGAATCCTGTGCGTGGTAAAATTCACAAAGTTTTTTGTGGAGCCGATCAATGAGCTGATCCGCGCTATGGGCGGCGAGGGGACCTTTAGCGCCGCGTACATTATTGTGCCGCTCGGTATTTCCTATTATACATTTACGTCTTTAAGCTATCTTTTGGACGTATACTGGAAGCGCGTGGGATATGAAAAAAATTATCTGCGTTTCCTGCTGTACGCGATTTATTTCCCTCATATCCTGCAGGGGCCGATTGAGCGTTACGGAAGGCTGGGGGAACGGCTGAAGCAGGAGCTTCGCTTTGACTATGACAGAGTTGCGTCCGGCATGCAGCTGATGATATGGGGGTATTTTAAAAAGCTGGTTTTGGCTGACCGTATCAATATTTTTATTAACGGCGCTTACGGCAGCTATGAAAAATACGGCGGGCTGGTGCAGATTCTTGCAATGCTTTTTGACGTGGTCTATATTTACGCGGATTTTTCCGGATGCATGGACATGGCGAGAGGTATATCGCAGATTTTCGGCGTAGAGCTGGACTTAAACTTCAATCATCCGTTTTCCGCGAAATCGGTCACGGAGTTTTGGAGAAGATGGCATATGACGCTGGGCGGATGGTTTAAGGATTACGTGTATTATCCGATTTCCACATCCGGCCTGGTGAAAGGGATTACGAAGGCGGCGAGAGGAAAGCTGCCGGATCGTCTGACGAGAAGCATTGTAACGGTCATTCCTGTTTCCGTAACCTGGGTGCTGACCGGATTATGGCATGGAACCGGAAAGACGTATCTCGCCTGGGGGATTTATTATGCGTTTATGATTTTTATGTCAGTTTCATTTGAGGAGGACTTCAAGAGGCTGGCCGTAAAATTAAAGATTAACACGCAGGCGCCGTCGTTTCTCTTTTTCCAGATGGCGAGGACGACGCTGATTTTTACCGGCGGCCGCCTTCTGACAAGGCCGGGGACGCTGCATCAGAGCTGGTACGTTTTGAAAGCCGCGGTTCGGGAATTTAATCCGTGGGTGCTTTTTGACGGGACGCTCTATAAGTTCGGACTTGACAGGCAGGATTTCACGCTCGCGCTGATGTGTATCGCGTTATTCGGATTTGTCAGTCATCTTCAGCAGAAGGGTTCCGTGCGTGAGATGATTGCAAAGCAGAATTTAATTGTGCGCTGGGCGATTTATCTGGGCGCGATATTTGCCGTGCTCATTCTTGGAATTTACGGTCCGGGATACGATGCGTCAGCGTTTGTGTATATGGCGTACTAATCGACAGGAGCGGGATATGGACAAAATTCAGTTGTTTTGTATTCCCTACGCAGGGGGGAATGCGGATTGTTTTGACGGACTAAAAAAATATCTGCCGCAGGAGGTCGAGCTTGTGGCGTTCGACTATGCGGGGCACGGCGCGCGCGGCGGGGAGGATTTTTATCCGACGTTTGACGATATGGTGCGGGATATGGCAATGAAGCTTAACGGCTGTTTCAAGCCGGAGCGTAAGACGGTAATTTTCGGGTACAGCATGGGGAGCGTCGTCGTATACGAGATGGTCGCCCGCGGGCTTGTGAAGGCGGAGATAACGCGGCTTTTTCTGGCGGCTCATGAGGCGCCAGGGGAGGATTGGGGCAGCGCAGAGTATGTAAAGCTCGACGATCTTGCGTTTGCGCATAAGATGATGGAATTTGGCGGCTTTGACAAGTTTCAGGACCGTTTTTTGGAAAACCGCCATTTCAGAAGAATGTTTTTTGAACCGATTCGGCAGGATTACCGGCTGATCGCCGATTATAAGCGGAATCACGATATTCGTCCCGACGTCCCCGTTACGTTTTTCTATGCGCCGGGGGATGTTTGCAGGGAGGACGCCCTGAAATGGTCGTCGCGGTTTGCGGAGGAACCGGAATATATCGAGATAGGGAACAATCATTTTTTTATAAAAGAATATCCGATGGAGTTAGCGGAATTGATAACAGAGCGCCTTAAGATGTAAGGCGCTCTTTCTTTCATTCGATACAATATTTGTCAATGCGGTTACAGCTCGATTCCGTTTGCGGCGAGCAGCTTCCTCGCGCTTTCGGGGGAGTCTACGCCGGACGCGTTTTTGATAGGGGCAAATTCTTTGTCGCGGATAACTTCACACGGAATACAGCTGTGCGACATGTGGACCATGTCAAGTACAAGCGTCTCGAATTTATAGCCGTTCGGTTTGTCGGGCTTTATATAGTTTCCTTCGCGGTCCATGTAAGGGATTTTCTTTTCGACAATATGCAGGGGCATATTTGCGCCGAGCATTTCGTTTAGCATGTCCACGCGGAAAAGATAGTTTAAAGTTACGCCAAAACCGTAAACCAGGTCGCCGTTTGGCTTTCTCAAATTTGCCATCTCCTGTGTCATTTCATAATACTCTACGATGGAAGGCCGTCCGTCTTCCAGGCACAAAACGCCGACGCGTTCGTCGGGAGAGGCTTTTCGTACGACTTTTGCCCCGCTGACGCAGCCGGAGTCGATCGTTGCGCCGATAAACGCCGGATCCGCAATCTGCTGGAGCGCATTGTCGACAGAGAATACGTTCATCCATTCCAGCCCGCGTTTTTTGACGTCCTCTAAAATTCCGGCGTTTTGCATGGAGGTATACCATCCGCCGTTGCCGTTTGGGGACATACAGATCGCCGACGGATTTTCCATCAGAATTTTTCCGTGGAAGTCTGTGCAGGGAACCATTTCCTGAATGAAGAAGGAAATATCCTCCTTGGGATACCCGAAAAAGTTATGCTCCTGAAAAAAGGTGACGGTATCCTCATGGTTTTTGTCGCTCGTCATGATGTAGAGCGGGACCGTCGTTTCCGCGTCGCGCGTGTTTTTCATAAGGTTGCAGATCAGCATTTCAAACAGATACAGCTTTCGGTTGATACCGATATTTAACATTCCTTTGGGCTTGTCAAAGCCCAGGCGCGTTCCCTGGCCGCCGGCGAGCAGCACGCAGCCCACCTTTTTATCACGTATGGCCTTTATGCCCAGCGAGTGAAACGCGTCTTTTTTGCGCTCCATCTCCGCAGCTTCAATCGCGTTTAGAGGTTCTGTTTTTCCGCGGGACTTTGTCTCGTTTTTGCGGCCGGCCGCCTCGACGACAGACCAGTCGATGTGTTCGATCTGCGCGAGCAGACGCTGTCGGTCCTTTTCCGTTAAAGAGTCAAAAAAGTCAAGAATATGTGTCTGTCCTTTGTGTTTAAGCAGTTCATATGCCTGTGTATAATTCATAGGTTATCCTCCAAATTGTTTTGCGTTAACAGGGCAATCATTGACCGGTTAAAAATAGTGTATCCCGAATAAGAAAATAATAGCAGTAACCGTGTGAAAAAGCAAGCAATGGGTAAAATCCGTAAATACCGAATTGAAAGATGGGAAATAATAGTGTATGATAGAGAGAAAATGGAGGTAGCGTATGTTAATCAGAATCGGGCTGTTAGGCGCCGCCATGGGGATGATTCCGTTTTTGGTGGGAATGCTGTATACGGGGAAACAAAAAGAAGGGGAAGAGTCTGTTCTAAAAAACTGGTGCAGCGGGTTTGTCGCGTGTTTTGCATTATTTCAGATACTTGCCATTCCCTGTACATTCTTAAAACGCTCTCTGTCCCTCCTTGCCGCGCTGTATCTTTTGGCGCTGCTTGCGCTCTCGGTCGCGTCTCTTATTATCAACCGCAGGAGAATTGCGGATATGGTCAGATCATTCCCGGCGGCGGCGCGCGGCGCGTCTTTTGCGGCGGTTTTCGCGCTTTTGGTTATTCTTTTTCAGATGTTTGTATATGCCCGTTATACGCATGTGGACGACGACGACGCGTTTTATGTGGCGACCGCGCAGACGGCGGTGCAGACGGATTCTATTTTTCGGGTAAATCCGTATACAGGAGGGAAATATAAGAGCTTTCCGTCCCGGTATGTCTTATCGCCGTTTCCGATTTTTATCGCTGTTTTGAGTAAATTTTCCGGCGTGCACGCCGCGATGCTTGCGCACACCGTCCTTCCGCTTGTATTATTGCCGTTGGCATATGCCGTGCTTTTTATAACCGGCAGGGAGCTGTTTGCGGGGGACAGAAAAAAGACGGCTTTCTTTGTCTTGTTCGCGGCGGTAATTCAGATGTATTGTTTTTCGACGACGCATACGCAGGGGACCGTGATGCTGCTTCGGATCTGGCAGGGGAAAGCCGTACTCGCGTCCGTCCTTCTACCGTTCGCGTTTTATATGGGGCTGCGTCTGACGCAGGAGAAATGGCAGCCGAGAGACTGGGTTCTGACGGTGCATCTGATGCTCGCGTGCTGTATGGTTTCCTCGATGGGAATTATGCTGGGGGCAATTATGCTTGGGATCTTCGGTATTACGCTCGCGTTGTGCAGGCGGCAGCTTAAAAAACCGTGCGGTCTGCTTCTCTGCTGTATCCCGAATCTTTTGTTTGCGGCGATTTACCTGTTAGGATTCTGATATGGAGGAAAAGCGGTGAAGGATGTTTTAAGAAATACGATTGACAGCTATGAAGAGTTTTTTGGGACGGGGCTGTATTTGGGCCTGTTTTGGCTGGCAGTTGCGGCTTTGATATTGTTTGAGAAAGAGAAAAAGAAAAGAGAATTTTTTTTGGGGCAGATCCTGGTATTTTTTGCAGTGTATCTGTTTCCGGCATCGGCTTATTTAATTATGCGCTACTGTATCGGCGATACGGTTTACTGGAGAATGTTCTGGCTGCTGCCGGTTACCGTGATGATCTCGTACCTGTTTACAAACGCGCTGGATTATGCGAAGGGGCGCCGGAGAAAGACGGTTGTGGCGGCGCTGCTTGTATTTGCGGTAATACAGGGGGGCAGTCCGGTGTACAATGAACAGAATTTTTCGATTGCCTCGAATTACTACAAGCTGAATCAGGATGTTTTAGCAGTCTGTGAGGCCGTTTCAAAGGACGCCCGGGCAAACGGAATCGAAAAAAAGGGATTGGTTGTTCCGAATCAGCTTGCGACAGAGATTCGCCAGTATGACGCTTCCATTCGCATGCCGTACGGCAGAAACGCGATACGGGGAGAAAAGATTTCAAAAACGGCGGCGAGGATTTATGACGCGGTAAACGGCGGAAATCTTGACGCGGCGGCGCTTTCGTATTATGCGAAAAAGGGAGGATATCCGTACTTTGCCTACATGACGGGCGAAAAGGCCGAGGAGATACGAAACGCGGGTTACCAGTTTGTAGAAAATGTCGGGAATTATGATATCTACCGTTTGGGGGACGTCCAATACGGAAAAAAAGATTTGCTGATCACGCAGTACGGAGACTTTGAGGGAAATCAGAGCATGTTTTATACGATCCGCGATTATAAAAACAGGCTTGTGGTCGTCGACGGCGGATGGGATGTAAACGCGGACAGCGTGCGGAGCAAGATTAAAAGTATGGGGGGAAGCGTAGACGCCTGGATCCTGACGCATCCGCATGACGATCATATCGGGGCGTTCTGTGAGATCTATAAAAATCCTGACGGAATTAAGATTAAAAAAGTGTACGCCGTCGATATGGCCGCCCCGGAGCTTTGCCTGAAAAATGCTCCCTGGGACGGCGTAGATATGTATCAGCGCTTTTTGGAGCTTGAGATTCCCAACCTGAAGCTGTTGCATGCGGGAGATAAAATAAAGAAAGGGCAGATACGCATTGAGGTGCTGAATGCGTATGAGGATAAGACGGACGAGCTGTCAGACGATCTGCTCAACGACGGTTCCATGATGTTTTTGGTAAAGGGAAAGACGGAAAAAATGCTGTTTTGCTCCGATGTGGGAAAATCCATGAGTACATACCTTATGGAAAAGTACGGGGATATTTTAGACTGTGAGTATGTTCAGATGGGGCACCACGGAAACGGCGGGCTTTTGCCGGAATTTTATAAAAAGGTATCGCCGGACGCAGCGTTTTTTGATGCGCCGGGCTGGCTGTTTTACGATACGACCGGAACTTATAATACGCCGGAAAAGAGAAAGCTGATGGAATCTATCGGATGTGCGATCTATTCCTTTGAGACGACGCCGAACAGTATTGTGTTGAAATAATTGCGGGACGGGACATAGAGAGATGTAGGAGACAAGACGGATGGAGAATTATTTTATACTGGAAACGATCCGGTTTCATCTTAAGCAGGCGGACACGCTTGTGATTAGAGGGTGGTATCCGAAAGAAAATACGAAAAAGGGGCGGCTTGAGGCCTGCCTTGACGGCAGGCGGCTGCCGCTTGCCGCGTCCGTGGAATCCGGCGTGGAGATCCGCCAGAAATATCTGGCGGCGGGCGAGGACGTCAATGAAGAGGTACGCGCCCGCATTGCGCTGCCGCAGGACTGGAGAGAGGCGAAAGAGCTTGAGATTTGCTGTGACGCAAACGGGCAATGCGTTCCCGTGCGCCGCATATCGGTTCACAAGCTAAAAAAGCTCGACGCCTCGGTGGATTATTATGTGGAGAGCGAGAGCGCACAGGGAGACAGCTTTGCGATCGCGGGATGGGCGATGGGGAGAGAGCCGGTTGAGATTTCGCTCAAGAGCGCCGGCGGCGCCGTCTCGGATATCAAAATAGAAACGTTTTATCGCCGGGATGTCGCCGCGGTCTATGAGGAGGCGGACGAATCGTATCAGGCGGGGTTTCGGGTAAAGGCGAGGGCGAGGGGAAGCGCTTCTTTGAAGCTGGAATTGAGAAGCGGCGGCAGAGCGAGCGTCTATAAGACAAGCACAGAGCGGCTGAAAAAGGGGCGCGCCATGACGCCGGGCGTCCTTCAAAAGGCGTTCGGGTATTATCAGAGAAACGGCCTTGCGGCGACGTTTAAAAAGATCAAAAAGAAAATGTTCCGCGAACCGGAGGTGACGTATCATGTCTGGAGAAAAAAACGTCTGCCCGCGCCGGGAGAGCTTGAGGAACAGCGAAAAGCCGTATTTAAGCGCGCGTTAAAATTTTCTGTTGCGGTTCCGCTTTACCGGACGCCGGAGCGCTATTTGCGGGAGATGATACGGTCCGTAATGGAACAGACCTACTCGAACTGGGAGCTTTGCCTCTGCGACGGCGGCGGAGCCGAAAGCCCGCTTACGCCGATTCTGGAGGAGTACGCGCGTTCGGACGGGCGGATTCGTTTTCGCACGCTGGATCGCAATCTCGGAATTTCCGGAAATACGAACGCGGCGGTTGAGATGGCGACAGGAGATTTTATTTTATTTGCGGATCATGACGATCTGATCGCGCCGGAGGCGCTCTATGAATTTGCGAGAGCGCTTGAGGGGAATCCTCAGGCGGATATGATCTATTCCGACGAGGACAAGGTCGATATGGAGGGGAAGACGTATTTCGAGCCGAATTTTAAGCCGGACCTCAATATAGATCTTTTGTGCAGCGTGAATTATATCTGCCATCTTACCGGGGTGAGCCGAAAGCTTTTAAAAAGGGCGGGCGGATTTCGCAGCGAGTTTGACGGGGCGCAGGACTATGATTTTATTCTGCGCTGTGTAGAGCGGGCGGATTTCGTATATCATATCCCGAAGGTTCTGTATCACTGGCGATGCCATATGGATTCTACGGCGGCCAGTCCCGAGAGTAAGCTGTATGCGTTTGAGGCGGGGGCGCGCGCTTTAGAGGAGCACTATCAGAGAATCGGCGTGCCGGCGACCGTGGAGCATGCCGATTATTACGGGATGTACCACAGCCGGTATCATTGGGGAGAAGAGCCGCTGGTATCGGTTATCATACCGAACAAGGATCACATCGACGATCTGGAAAAGTGTTTGAATTCCATTTTTCAGAGATCCGCATATCGAAATCTGGAGTTTATTATTGTAGAAAATAACAGCGTACAGGAAGAGACGTTTGCGTATTATAAGCGGCTTCAGGCATCCCATGAAAATGTGCGCGTGGTCTTTTATAAGGGAGAGTTTAATTTTTCAAAGATTAACAATTTCGGGGCGGAGC
Source organism: uncultured Roseburia sp. (assembly GCA_947383215.1). Lineage (GTDB taxonomy): Bacteria > Bacillota > Clostridia > Lachnospirales > Lachnospiraceae > Roseburia_C. Next base: position 44,727 of record CANDCP010000007.1, on the reverse strand, counting down.
ACGCCAGAGGAGAGTATCTCTTATTGCTGAACAATGATACCGAGATCATCAACCCCGAATGTATCGGGGAGCTGTTAGGATACTGCATGAGAGAGGACGTCGGAATTACGGGCGCGCTTCTTTTGTATGAGGACGATAAGATACAGCATGCGGGCGTCGTGATCGGTTTCGGCGGGATTGCGGGCCATACGTTTATCGGCGCCGACCGGTATGACCTCGGATACCAGGCAAGAATTGTCTGCGCGCAGGATTATTCCGCGGTGACCGCGGCGTGCCTCATGACAAAGCGCAGCCTGTTCGATGAGGTTGGCGGACTGACGCAGGAGCTTGCGGTGGCGTTTAACGATATCGATTACTGTATGAAGATACGCGCGTTAGGAAAGCTTGTGGTGTATAACCCGTACGCGAAGCTTTATCACTATGAATCGAAGTCGAGAGGACTGGAGGATACGCCGCAGAAGGTTGCGCGCTTTAATCGGGAAATCGCGGTATTTCGCGAGCGTTGGCCGGATATCTTAAGGGACGGCGATCCGTATTACAATCCGAATCTGTCGTTAGATAAGTCAGATTTTTCTCTGAAATAGGTAGAACAGTATTTAAAAGTAAGCAGGTGAAGAACCCATGATGAAAGTTTATATATGTCCTGAGTGCGGATGGCTTCGCGCCGTCTCAAGGAGAAAAGATGTCGAATGTTTTAAGTGCGGGGAACCGAATATGGTGTTGACAAGGATCGATTACAAACGGTTTGCGTTCCTGGGGGAAGACGAACGCCGGAATTATTCCGAGAGCTGGATGTATATTCATAAAAAGAAGGATAACTAAAATGAAAATCACACCGCGCAAAATAGCAAAGGCGTTCAGGTATTTGAAGGAGCACGGATGGCAGGGCTTTGCGGACCGTCTGTGCGAGCGCCTTTGGGTTGAGTCGGCGCCTTACGCGCCGTGGTATGAAGAACATAAGACGAAGGAGGCGCAATTAATAAATCAACGGCGTCTCATAGACAAATGGGAGGAAAAACCGCTTGTGAGCCTGTGCGTGCCGCTCTATGACACGCCGGAGGAATATCTCTGTGCAATGCTGGATTCCGTAGCGGCGCAGACGTATACGAACTGGCAGCTCTGTCTGGCGGACGGCACGCCGGGCGACAGAGTAGAGAAGCTTATCGGGGCCTACGGGGATATGCAGGGGCGCATTCGCTATAAGCATCTGGAAAAAAACCTGGGGATTGCGGAAAATACAAATGAGGCGTTCCGTATGGCGGAGGGGACGTGGATCGGCCTTTTGGATCATGACGATATGCTGGCGGCGGACGCGCTCTATGAAGCGCTTTTGGCCGCCGGAAATACCTTCGGGGCGGTTTACACCGATGAGGATAAAATCAGCGCGGACGGGAGGGAGCATTTAGAGCCGCATTTTAAGCCGGATTTTAACCCGGATCTGTTGCGCTCGAATAATTATATTACGCATTTTTTTATGGTAAAAAGGGAAATTGTCGAGCGGGTGGGAGGATTTCGCAGTGAGTTTGACGGAGCGCAGGATTACGATTTTATTTTTCGATGCGCCGCGGTTTCGTCCGTCGCGCACGTACCGAAGATTCTCTACCACTGGCGTATGACCGGAGGTTCTACGGCGGCGAATCAGGGAAGCAAGTTGTACGCGTTTGAGGCGGGAAGGCGTGTGATCGAGTCGCAGCTTTCGGAAAAAGGGATTCCGGCGGAAGTGACGCAGACGCGGGAGCTCGGGTTTTACCGGGTAAATTACCGTGTGCGGGGAAATCCTCTTGTCACGATTATCATTCCGAGTAAGGACGTGTGCGGGTCGTTAAAGAGATGCATTTCTTCGATTGAGGCGTCCGTTGGGGAGGACGGGTATGCGAATTATGAGATTCTGGTTGTCGAGTGCGGCAGTACAAGCCGCGAAATCTTTGATTATTATGAAGAATTAAAGTGCCGGCCCGGCGTTCGAGTCGTATCTTATGAGGGGGAAGCCGGGCGTTCCCGGATAAACAATTACGGGGCGGGCCTTGCCGAAGGCGAATACCTTTTGTTTCTCAGCCATAACACAAGAATTATCACGAAGGATTTCCTTGCAGGGCTGCTTGGAAACTGTCAGCGCGACGAAGTTGCGGTTGTGGGGGCAAAGCTGTTTTATCCGGATAATACCGTGCGGCACGCCGGAATTGTCGTGGGGATGAGCGGCGTCGCCGGAGAGGTGTTTGCGGGAATGCGGCAAAGCCGAAGCGGATATCTGCACAGAGCTTCGACGCAGATGAATTACAGCGCCGTGACGGCGGCGTGTATGATGGTGAAGAAGTCCGTTTTTGAGAAGGCGGGCGGGTTTACGCAGGAGCTCGCGTCGGCGTTTTACGACGTGGATTTGTGTTTGAAAATAGGGGAGGCCGGGTATCTTATTGTGTATGATCCGTGGGTGCGGCTGTACCAATATGAGGCGAAGCCGCGGAGAGGACGCAAAGCGGCCAGTCGGAAGGCGGACTTTGAGAGAGAGGAGGCGTATATGAGGGAGCGCTGGGAGGAAATACTGATAAAAGGCGACCCTTGCTACAATCCGAATCTCTCTCTTACAAGAGCGGATTACTCCAGGAAACCATAGATTTTCACAGAATTTTAAGAAAAAATGTGGTTGTTGTTTCCGGAAACGTATTGTATGATGGATATATGCCAAGGTAAATTTTGTGAGGAAACGAAATGTATAAGAAAGAAAAAAGAAGCTGGATGAAGCATTTGGACTTCACGATTCTGGACATTATATGTTTACAGATGGCATTTGTGCTGTCCTATATCATTCGACTGGAGTTTTCATCGCCATATAGCAATGAGCCGTATGAGCGGCTGGCGATTTTGCTGGTGCTGGTTGAGATCTGCGTCATCTTTTTTACGGAGCCGTATAAAGGCGTCCTGCGGAGGACGCGGGTGCAGGAGCTTAAGGCCGTTGTGATCAACTGCACGATCGTATTTCTGGGTCTGTTGGTGTATATGTACGGAACCAAGCAGTCTGAGACGTATTCCAGACAGATTTTGTTTGTATATTGGGGAATATCCATCGTTATTTCTTATATCGGTCACTGTGGTCTTAAGATATGGGTTCGTCAGCGCTTTATAAAAGAAAAGAATATGTCCGTGATGATTATTGTGACCACAAGCGAGCAGGTCGAGGCGTGCGTGAAGAATTTTGAGGACAATCGTTATCGGGAGTACGTTGTGAGCGGCATTGTTGTCGTGGACAAGCCGATGGAGGGCGAGGTGATCCGCGGAGTGCCGGTTGTCGCCAATTCCGATAATTTTTTCGAATATGTTCGCACAAACGTCGTGGACGAAGTGTTTATCAACGGGAATACGATTGCAAGCAGCGAGGCGCTTGCCGAAAAGCTTTTGGAGATGGGGGTGACCGTCCATTTTAAGCTTGTGCACGAGTCGAAGCTGATGTCGAACTGCGTGGTGGAGGAGTGCGGGCGTTATTTTGTCCTGACTTCCAGTATGCGCATCGCGACGCCGAGACAGCTGCTTTTTAAGCGCTGTATGGATATTCTCGGAAGTCTGATCGGCCTTATATTTATGGGGATTGCGTTTCTTGTGTTTGCCCCGTTGATCAAGCTTCAGTCGCCGGGCCCCGTTTTTTTCTCACAGGTTCGCATCGGAAAGAACGGCAGACAGTTTAAGATCTATAAATTCCGTTCTATGTATATGGACGCGGAGGAGCGCAAGATGGATCTCTTAGGGGAGAATGAGATGGAGGGCCTTATGTTTAAGATGGAGGACGATCCGAGGATTTTTCCTGTGGGAAAGTTTATGCGCAAATTTTCCATCGACGAGCTCCCGCAGTTTTGGAATATTCTAAAAGGGGATATGAGTCTGGTGGGGACCAGGCCGCCTACGACAGACGAGTTTGAACAGTATGAGGCGCACCACCGGGCCAGACTTGGTATTAAGCCGGGGTTGACCGGGATGTGGCAGGTCAGCGGGCGAAGCAATATTACAAATTTTGAAGAGGTTGTGAAACTGGACACGTACTATATTACAAAATGGTCTCTGGCGCTGGATGTCAAAATACTTCTTAAGACAGTTCAGGTCGTTTTAACCGGGGCAGGTTCGGAGTAGAAATGGGATTAGCAGATAAGGGCGGATATCTGGCGGGGCTTATAAAGAAACACGGGATTTTGGGGCTGGTCAGAAAGGCGATAGAGAAAAAGACAGATTCCTTTGAAAAAGAATACAGGGCGGATGATAAGAGATGGTCTCCCACGCAGGAGGAGCTTGCGCGCCAGAGGGCGTATGTTTGGCGCGATTCGCCGGTGATTTCCGTAGTGGTTCCGGCGTATGAGACGCCGGAGCTGTTTTTGCGTCAGCTTATCGCGTCCGTTCTGGCGCAGACATACGGCAGATGGGAACTGATTTTTGCCGACGGGAGCCGTACAGACCGCGTAGAGACGGTGGTGCGCGAATACGAAAAGAAGGATGGGCGGATCCGCTACAAAAGGCTGTCAAAAAACGGCGGAATTTCGGCGAATACGAATGAAGGATTTGCAATGGCCAACGGGGCGTTTATCGGACTGTTGGATCATGACGATCTCCTCTCGCCGCAGGCGCTTTTTCAGGTGGCCGCCGCTGTCGGGAGGCATCCGCAGGCGCGGGTATTTTACTCGGATGAGGATAAGGTGAGCGCGGATCTTCGTGTTCATATGCAGCCGCACCTGAAGACGGATTTTGACAGGGAGCTTTTGTATTCTTATAATTATATTTGCCATTTTCTTGTGTTTTCCCGTGAACTTTTGCGGGAAGTGGGAGGGCTTGACGAAACGTACGACGGTTCTCAGGATTATGATTTCATCCTGCGGTTGAGCGAGAGGGAAGAGCGGTTTGTCCACATTCCGGAAATATTATATCACTGGCGCGTACACGAGGGGTCTACGGCGGCTTCTTCACTGGCGAAGGATTATGCGTATGACGCCGGATGCCGCGCGCTCTCGGCGCACCTTAAACGCATCGGCAGGAACGCCGTTGTCGAAACGGCAAAGGGCAGAGCCTTTTACCGGGTTTGCTATAAGCCCGGGGGGGCGCGAAAAAGATCCGTATATGTGACGCATCGGGAGCTGTCAGAGGGAGTGGAGGTTTCGGATGATATCGCGTGGCTTGTCGTCTGTGATAAGCGCCATGTTCACAGGGCGACGGCCGGGTGGGAGGAAATTTTGCTGGCGATGGGGGAGGCTGTTGGCGCGGGAATTGTTGGCGCGCGTTTTTTGGGTCCCCGTTACAGGGTGGTCGACGCGGGACTAGAGAGGGGAGAGGACGGGGGCGTCGTCTGCCAGTTCGCAGGTCTTTACGGTTGGTTTCACGGATATTTTGACAGAGCGGTGCTGCCGCGCGAGGTATCCGGAGTCCGCTTGTCGGTCTGCGTCATACGCACGGAAGTGATAAGGGCGATCTGCGGGGAGGTTAAAATAGATAGGAAACTGCTTGCGACTTTAGACGGAAATCTGTCGTTTTGCGAGGAGGCGGGACGGCTGGGATATCCGGTGCTGGTGAATCCGCGGGTGACGGCAGTTTATAAGGGATAGTTTATGAGAGACGTTTTTATTATCGGAAGTAAAGGAATCCCGGCGAGGTACGGCGGGTTTGAAACATTTGTGGAGAAGCTTACCGCGGGACGGCAGAGTGAAAATATACGGTATCACGTGGCGTGTATGGATCGGCGGGACGGTATCTCAGAGTGCCACAAAGCGGAATGCTTTCATCTCAGGGTGCCTTCGATTGGCCCGGCAAAGGCTGTTTACTATGACTTGCGGGCGTTTTTTTGGTGTCTTCGCTATATTCGTAAAAATAAAATTCCGCATCCGATTGTGTATGTTCTGGCCTGCCGCATCGGGCCGTTTGCGGGGTATCTCGCCAAAAAGCTTGGCAGGCTTGGCGGCGTACTTTTTGTGAATCCGGATGGGCATGAGTGGATGCGCGCAAAATGGAACGCGTGTATCCGCAGATACTGGAAGATATCGGAGCGTTTGATGGTAAAGCATGCCGATCTATTGGTCTGCGATTCCCGGAATATTCAGAAATATATTCGGGAGGAATACGCAAAATACTGCCCGAGGACAGTTTTTATTGCATATGGGACATCGAGAGGGAGAGAGACCGAAAAGGGGCGCGACCGTCTTCGGGAGTGGTATCAAAGATTCGGCCTCAAGGAGGGCGGTTATTATCTTGTCGTGGGCAGATTTGTACCTGAGAATAATTATCAGACGATGATTCGGGAGTTTTGCCGTTCCGATACGGGGAAACGGCTCGTTCTTGTGACGAATGTAGAGAAAAACGGCTTTTATAGGAGACTGGAGCGCGAGACGCGTTTTTCGGAGGATCAGAGGGTTTGTTTTGCGGGAACGGTCTATGACGACGAGCTGTTGTGGCTGATCCGAAAGAATGCCTATGCGTATCTTCACGGACACGAGGTAGGGGGGACGAACCCGAGCCTGCTTGAAGCGCTGTCCGCGACGCGGTTAAATCTCTTATACGACGTGGGTTTTAACAGAGAAGTCGGGGGAGACGGGGCGCTTTACTGGGGAAAACGGCCGGGGGAGCTGAAAGGGCTGATCGAGGCGGCGGATAAGATGACCGAGGCGCGCAGAGAGGAGCTCGGCGAAAAAGCGAGAGCGAGAATGGAAGAGCTTTACAGCTGGGAGGCGGTGATTCGTCGTTATGAGAGCGTATTTTTGGGAAGATAGAGAGGCGGTTTTATGGAGGATGGGAAGATTCGGGTTTCTGTTGCGATGGCAGCGTATAACGGGAAAAAATATTTAAAGGCGCAGATGGATTCCATCCTTGCCAACCTGGAGCAGACAGATGAAATCTGGGTATCGGACGACGGCTCTGTCGATGGGACAAGGGAGCTGTTAGAGGAATATGCGCGCCGCGACAGGCGGATCCATGTAATCGACGGTCCGAAAGCGGGCGTGATTGCAAATGTAGAGTGCGCCTTAAAGCATTGCAGAGGGGATTACATTTATCTTGCGGATCAGGATGACGTGTGGATGGAAAATAAGGTGCGTCGCGTACAGCGGGCGTTTGCGGAGACGGGGGCGCATTTGATCGTCCATGACTGCGAGGTGCGAAACGCGGACTGTACGCAGATACAGATGCCGTCGTTTGCCGCATATCGGGGCGGGGCGGCGGGATTTTGGCGAAATTTGTGGAAAAACACTTATATAGGGTGCTGCATGGCTTTTTCCGCCGCGCTGCTGCCCTATATTTTTCCGATTCCGAAGGAGATTCAGATGCACGATCAGTGGCTCGGGATGGTCAACGACCTGACATTTCGTGACACCGTATTTTTGAGGGACAGGCTGCTGTGGTACAGGAGACATGAAGAAAATGTCTCGGATTTTTCGAGAAATTCGCTGCCGAAAATGGTAAAAAATCGTGTAATATTTCTAAAAAGTATCTTAAGAAGAAGCAGATAATATTGACACCCTGTGAAATTTATTATATATTTAATTCGTTATTTTTCTGAAAATAAAATGGATGGAGATAAAAATGGGTGTGCAGACGAAGGGGAATACGAAGAAAAACGGGAAGAAAAAACTGACGAAAAAACAGCGGAGAAGGAGAAAAATTATTTTATTCGCGGTGGAAGCCGTCGTTGTTCTGGTACTTCTCGTGGGGATCTATATCTGGCAGATGCTTCATAAAATAGACAATGAAACGCCGCTTGAGGAGGATCAGGTCAGTATCAACAATATGGACAAGAAGACGAAAGAGGTTCTGAAGGGGTATACGAATATTGCAATTTTCGGGTTAGACAACCGTGATACGGGGACCTATAACTCCGGCAACAGCGATTGTATTATGATTGCAAGCATCAACAATGACACGAAGGAGGTCAAGCTGGTGTCTGTTTACCGCGATACATATCTTGCGGTGGATGAGGAGGAAGGCGCGGCCGGTACTTTCCTTTACCGTAAGGTGAATTCGGCATACGGGCGCGGGGGCGCCAAAAATGCGGTGAAAGCGCTGAACCGGAATCTGGATCTTGATATTGTCCAGTATATCAGCGTGGACTTTAAGGCGCTCACCAATGTGATAGACGCCCTGGGCGGTATTGAGCTTGATATTACGAGTGCGGAAGCGGCGAATATGAACGGGCAGAACGCAAATGCCTTTGAGGATTATATCGAAGAAAACATGAAGGTGACGGGGAAGACCTCGAGCCATGTGTCCGCGGGGCTTCAGACGGTGGACGGCGTGCAGGCCACGGCATACTGCCGGATCCGTTCTACGGCGGGAGATGATTTCAAGCGCACGGAGCGGCAGCGCACCGTAATTTCAAAAATGATAGAAAAAGCGAAAAAGGCGGATATTCTTACGCTGAACAGGATCGTGGACGAGGTGTTCGGCGATGTCGCTACAAGCCTTACGAGCATGGAGATACTGGAGCTTGCGACGAGTATTCTGGATTATGAGCTTGTGGGCACGCACGGCTTTCCGTTTGAGCTTGCCACCGGAAGCTACGGCAGCAAAGGGGACCTTGTCGTTGCGGCGGATTTGGAATATAACGTAAAACAGCTGCACGAGTATTTATTCGACACAAAGGATTATGAGCCTTCTAACACGGTGGTAAAGATCAGCGAAAAGGTGCGAAACGAGACAGGGGTTACCGTTGAAAGCGCGACAAGGATTGACGATCCGTTGGACGACGACGATACCGTGTCGACAGAGCCGTTGACCGAGAAGAGCGGCCTTCCTTCCGACTGATGGATCGCAGGGGAGGCTTGGAAGCGTATGGATGCCGTCGAAACGGCGATATGGGGGCCGGCGCAAAAGCAGATGAATCGTCTGCCGGAGCGTCGGCTCCTTTTTGTATTACGGGAGAGCGTCGTTCAAGGTTTTTACAAATGAAAAACACAATTTTGTCACATTTTCTGGGTAGGATAAGTTTTAGAATCCGAAATGTTGAAGGAGGAGCTTAAGATGGATGACAATAGATATCAGAATATAAATCAGGACGACGCATGGGACGTGCAGGCGGAGTACCAGCCGTATACGCAGCCGGAAGACGGGGGGGATCAGCCGAAAAAAAAGCGGGGGGATTCCAGAAAGAAGCTGACAAGATACGCGGCGCTTGCGCTTGTGTTTGGGCTGATTGCCGGGACTGCGTTTCAGGGTTCCACTTATTTCTTTGGCAGGGTGCTTGACGGAAAAGAGGAGACGGCGCATAAAAGCGGGAGCGCCCCGGTTTTAAGCAAGGCGAAGGATTCGGACGCCGATATCAATTCGATACCGGTTAGCACGGAGGAGTCGGCGGCGATCACGGATGTATCCGGTATTGCCCAGAACGTGATGCCTGCGATCGTGGCGATTACGAATATGTCCGTAAATTCTTATCAGAGCTGGTTCGGGCAGATTCAGGACTATGAGAGGGAGACTGCGGGTTCCGGGATTATTGTGACGCAGGATGAAGAATATTTGTATATTGCGACAAACAATCATGTGGTAGCGAATGCAAAGAGCCTTACGGTGCAGTTCTGCGACAGCAGTACCGTGTCGGCGGAGGTGAAAGGGACGGATTCGGGCTGTGATCTGGCGGTACTGGCCGTTCGGATTGCGGATATTGAGAGCGAGACAATGGGGACAATCAAAGTTGCAACGATAGGCGATTCAAAGGGATTGCGGGTCGGCGAGGCGGCCGTTGCGATCGGAAATGCGCTCGGCTACGGACAGTCGGTGACAACGGGAGTGATCAGCGCGTTAGATAGAGAAGTCAGCATCGAAGACGAGAACGGCCAGACAATTACGAACGATCTGATTCAGACGGACGCGGCGATTAATCCGGGCAACAGCGGCGGCGCGCTTTTAAATATCCGAGGCGAGGTCATCGGTATCAATTCGGTTAAATATTCCGACACGAAGGTAGAAGGCATGGGATACGCGATTCCGATGGATACGGCGACGCCGATTATCGAGAAGCTGATACGGCGCGAGCTGGTGGATAAATCACAGGAGCCGTATATCGGCATCAGAGTTGTGGACGTATCGAGTTCGGTTGCGGGAACATACAATATGCCGGAGGGCGTCTATGTATACCAGGTTATAGAGGGATCCCCGGCGCAGGAGGCCGGGATTGCGCAGGGAGACATCATAACGAAATTTGACGGAAGCAAGATTGCGTCAAAAGAGGATTTTGAGGAGCAGATGAGGTACTGCGCAGCCGGTTCGACGGCGGAGCTTACCGTTAGCCGCCTGTCAAACGAGGAGAACGGAAAGTATGTGGAACAGCAGATCATCGTTACGCTGGGATATAAGAATTAGTGGAAGGGATTTTGCCCCGATGAGGGAGCGGACGCCGTCCGGCAGTCGGTTTGGCTGCGGGGCGGCGTTTGGCGTTGGGAGTGCAAATGCAATGATAAATTAACTGAATTTTAAGGAAATTCCAGTTGAGCTGATATTAGAAATGTGCTAGGATAAAGTATATTGCGCAATGAATCAATCCGGAGGTAGATGATCATGAAAAAAAAGAAAATTGTAATAGCATTGGGACACGAAGCGTTAGGAACGACGCTTCCAGAGCAGAAAAAGGCGACCAGAGAGACGGCGAAAGCGGTCGCTGATTTTATAAAAGAAGATTATCAGATTGTGATTACACACAGCAACGGACCGCAGGTGGGAATGATACATACGGCGATGGCCGAGTTTTGCAGGATTTATCCGGAATATACGGCGACGCCGATGTCTGTGTGCTCCGCTATGAGCCAGGGGTATATCGGGTATGATTTGCAGAACGCAATCCGTACGGAGCTTTTGAACCGCGGAATTTATAAGCCGGTCTCCACTGTTTTGACGCAGGTGACGGCCGATCCGTATGATGAGGCTTTTTATCATCCGAGTAAGATAATCGGGCGGGTGATGAGCGAGGAGGAGGCCGAGGCCGAGGAGAAAAAAGGAAATCATGTGGCGAAGGTGGAAAACGGTTACCGGCGTATTGTGGCTGCGCCTAAGCCGATGGATATTGTAGAGATAGACGCGATCAGAGCGCTGTGCGATGCGGATCAGGTTGTAATCGCCTGCGGCGGCGGCGGGATTCCGGTGCTTATGCAGGACAATAAATTAAAGGGTGCGAGCGCGGTGATTGAAAAGGATCTGGCGGCCGGCCGGCTGGCGGAGCTGTTAGACGCCGACGTCCTTGTCATTTTGACGAGTGTGGACAAGGTGTGCCTGAATTACGGCAGAGAGAATGAACAGCCGATCGATACGATGACGGCGGCTGAGGCGAGACAATATATGGAAGAAGGGCAGTTTGAGGAAGGGACGATGCTCCCGAAAATCCAGGCGGCGGTTGATTTTATCGGCGATTCCGCGGTGAAGTCGGTTGTGATTACGAAGCTGGAGAAAGCGACGGATGCATTTGCGAGGATGACGGGGACCGTGATCCGAAAGTAGTGTTTGAGTGAAATATTGAGGAAGAGGATGTATGAAGAAACTGAGACGGAGAATAGCGGCATTTTTATGTTTTGTAATGCTGTTTACGACGCCCTGCGCCGCAGCCGAATGGCAGGGGGGCGATACGGCGGGGAATACCGGCGGCGGGACGGCGTCTGAGCGGCAGCAGGAGGAGAATGAAGAACAGCGGCAGCCGCTTTTGAATTATCTGCTGGTCGGAAAAGATTTCGTTCCGCTTATGGAAGAGCAGTATGTGGTGGCCGAGATTGGAGAAGGAACGTATCCGGTTAATTCTGCGTCGCTCCGTTATAGGAATAATGCGACAAATCAGACTTATACGGCGGAGGCGGACAAAATTGACGGGAATCTTATTTTGTTTCGGATGAGCTTCGAACAGGAGACAGATGCCGGAAGCTATGACGTTTTGTCGCTGGATTATGAATTTGACGGCGTTTTTGAAAGCGTAGATATGGAGGAAGCGGGGATTGAGGCAGGCTTTGGCGTGAATTGCGAGGTTGAAGTCAATCCGGACGCCAGAGCGGTGGACGAGGGAGAGCAGCAAGAGGCCGCCGGTATCGTACTTACGGATGCGGCCGGAGAAGCGCTGACGCCGGAGGCGTTCGGGGAGGCGGTAGAAAGCGCTGCGCAGGGGATAGCGGAAGGGACGCAGGTTCGCTCCACGAGGGCGGGAAACCTGGTCGTCGTCTTAGATCCCGGGCACGGGGGAACGGATCCCGGAGCGATCTATTTCGGACATAAGGAAAGCGAGCTTGCGTTAAAGATTGCCGCATACTGCAAAAATGAACTGGAGACCTACCGGGGAGTGACCGTTTATATGACGCGCAGTACCAATCAGACGATGGGGGCGACGCAGGTAGAGAGTCTGGATAACCGGGTGGCAATCGCAAAAAAATACAATGCGGACGTCTTAGTCAGCTTCCATTTGAATGCGAGTGAGAACGCGGAGGCTAACGGGATCAGCGTCTATTATCCGAACAGTAATTATAATCCGTTGATCGGCAATGAGGGAAAGGGACTGGCGCAGAAGATCCAGAAGGGGCTTGTAGCGCTCGGGCTGAAAGATAACAAGGTGCAGATTTGGAATGCAAGCTCGGACAAGTATCCGGATGGAAGCGCGGCCGATTATCTTGGATTGATCCGGCGCGCAAAGCTGGCGGGATTTCCCTGTGTTCTTATCGAACATGCATTTTTAAGCAATGCGGGAGACGTATCGAATTACCTGAGCACGGATGAGAAGCTAAAAAAACTTGGACTGGCGGATGCGACGGGGATTGCGCAGTATTATAATTTGTCGAAGCAAACCGGCGATGAGGAGATTGCGAAGGGTGAAATTACGTCTCTGAGGTCTGACGGAAGCGGCAAAATTACAATACAATGGAAGGGGCTTTCGGATATCGTCGGCTATGAGATCTATCGGAGTGAAAGCCTGAACGGAAACTACGAAAAAATAGCCGATGTGCCTTCTAACTTGCTGACGTATACCGATAAGAACGCGACGGCGGGAACGACTTACTGTTATAAGATCAGAGGAAAGGGAAACGGCGTATACGGAGATTTTTCCGAGGTAAAGTCGGGATTTTCCATTGGGCCGACGACGATTAGCAGCGTGAAAGCGCAGAGCAGCGGCAGGCTTCTTGTCACATGGAAGCATGTGGCCAACGCATATCAGTATGAGGTTTATCGCAGCACGGCGAAAAACGGCGCCTACAAGAAGGTTGCGGCCGTATCGGGAAATACGTATGAGGACAGTAAGGTTTCGCTTAATAAAAAGTATTACTATAAAGTCCGGACGGTCAATCGTGTGGGGCAGATAAACGGATATGGAGACGATTCTTCGGTCAAGTACGGGATACAGGCCGGACAGACGTCTATCACATCGATTGAGCAGACGAAAAATGGTCTTAAGATTAGCTGGAAAAAGGCTTTGGGCGCTTCAGGATACCGCATTTACCGGAGTACAAAAAAGAAGGGGACGTATGAGCCTGTCGATACAGTTAAGAAGGGGAAGCGGTTAAGCTACACGGATTGGGACGTGGAGGCCGGCACTACGTATTATTATAAGATCCAGGTTCGGAACCGTTCCGGAAAGAATGCCGGCGGCGGCGCGCTCTCGAAAGCGGTTTCGGCGCGGACAGCCGGAGAGACGTCTATCGCTTCGGTACAGTCTGTGAGCGGGGCGAAATTAAAGATTACGTGGAAAAGGGAGGAGAAGGCTCTTGGCTATCAGATTGCCAGAAGCACTTCCAAAAACGGACGTTATAAGGTAATTAAAGAGATTTCTTCCGGCAGTAAAAGGACTTATACGGATACTTCGGTTCAATCCGGGAAAAAATATTATTATAAAATTTCTGTGAAAAGCAAAAGCAACGGAAAAATTATCTATGGCAGATATTGTAAGCCTGTGGGGGCCAGGGCGTTAAAGGCGACACAGATCACTTTGGTTCAGGCGGCGCCTTCAGCGGCTATCGAGCTGAGCTGGAAAAAGGTGACGGGCGCGGACGGCTATCAGATTTACAGAAGTACGAAAAAATCCGGAGGATATAAGCGCATAGCGTCGGTTTCATCCGGAAATACATTAAGCTATAAAGATATTCCGTCAAAGACGAACAAGTTTTATTATTATAAAGTCCGCCCGTACCATACAAGCGGGGGAAAAAAGGGATACGGCGTCCTGTGCGGCCAGGCGAAGGGAAAAGCGATCTCCGTGCCGGGGATGTCTGTCGTGAAGCTGAACCAGGACGGCTCTTTGCAGATTAGCTGGAGCAGGGTAAACGGCGCGGTCAGCTACGAGCTGTACCGAAAAAGCGGGACGGGCAATTTTCAGAAAATAGCCGAGACGACGTCGCCAGTATGCACATATACGGATAGGAATGTCGTTTCCGGCGTAAGCTACCAGTACAGAGTGCAGGCCTGCAACAAAGTAAATAACGTTGTCGGCAGAAGCGGATTTTCGGCGCCCGTATCTTATATGGTTCCGTTCCACGAGATTATGGGGGCGGCGGAAGTGACGAAGGAGCAGATGACGCGCTATTACAATGCAAATATTTCGGCTATGCAGAAAGCGTATCCGGATAAAAACTACGGTTATCCGTCGGCTGTCTATCGGGAGAAAGGCGCGAAAGATATCGAAGAATTTGTAGGAATAGTGTTTGAGGAAGCTGTATATGAAGGCGTGAAGCCGGAGGTAGTTTTTGCCCAGATGTGCAACGAGACGTATTTCCTCCAATTTGGAGGGGACGTGACGGCAGAGCAGTGCAATTTTGCCGGAATCGGGGCGACGGGAGAGAACGAACCCGGAGCGACTTTCGCGGACGTCAGAACCGGAATTCGCGCGCAGGTGCAGCATTTAAAGGCGTACGCAAGTAAGGAAAGCCTCAGACATGACTGTGTGGATCCGCGTTTTATCTATGTAAAGCGGGGCAGCGCAAGATATGTGGAATGGCTCGGAATACAGGAGAATCCGTATACGGTGTGGAATACGGACGGGACGATCGCGTCCGGCTGCGGCTGGGCGACGGCAAAGAATTATGGTTTCATTCTGGTGAGCGGCATCAATAAAATAAAATCGTATTAGCCGCCCGGCTAAGGGCAGGTTCGGGAAAGGATAGGATAGAGTGAGGGAGCAGGAAGAAAAGAGAAAAAAGAAGAGACGGACAAAAAAGCAGCGTCAGAAGCGTAAGATTATATTTACGGTTATCGCGTTTATCCTGATGGTTCTTTTACTTATCATGGCCTATTTTGCGGCGAAGCTTGGCAAGATGGATAAAATGGATATGGATGACGTAGAGGTGAACGACGGCCTGGATACGTCCGGTATGAAGGGATTTACGACGCTGGCGATGTTCGGTATTGATAATCGCACAAACGGTAATTTTCAGTCGGGAAACAGCGACACAATGATTATCGCAAGCATAAATAACAAGACCGGGGAAATCAAGATGGTTTCGTTGTACCGCGACACATATCTGGATATCGGAGAGGGAACATTTCGGAAGGCAAATGCGGCGTACGGTCAGGGAAACGCCGAGATTACGGGGCCGGAGCGGGCGGTCAATATGATGAATAAGAATTTGGACCTGAATATTTCCGATTATGTTGCGGTAGATTTCAACGCGCTTGTGGAGGTCATCGATCTTCTGGGCGGAATTGAAATCGAGGTGACGGAGGAGGAAGCCGGGTATATGAATTCATATATCGACGAGATTACCGGCGTCACCGGGAAAACTTCCGCGCATGTGGGCGGCGGAGTGCAGACGCTCGACGGCGTGCAGTCGACTGCGTACGCCAGAGTCCGCTACACGGCGGGATGGGATTTTAAACGCACCGAACGTCAGCGTCTCGTTATTCAAAAGATGTTTGAGAAGGCAAAGGGCGCGAGCCTTACGACGCTGAACAGCGTGTTAGACAGCGCGCTGCCGGACGTCTCCACAAGTCTCGGAAACACAGAGCTTTTGGGGTTGATGATGAAAATTGGAAAATACAATCTGGGCGAGAATACCGGTTTTCCGTTTGAGCACGCCGGAGTGAATACCGGCAATCTGGGCGAAGTGGTTGTGGCAGTCGATCTGGCCGCGAATGTGAGAAAGCTCCATGAGTTTTTATATGGAGAGACAGACTTTAAGGTATCCCCGACTGTTCAGGGAATCAGCGATACGATACGCAGCCAGTTGGGATATTAAAGGGAGAAGCGCATGAAATTAACGTTGCGGGAAAAAGACAAAAGATTCAGAGGAATGGCGGCGATTTTGACCGCAGCATTTTTGGCGGCGGTCTGCGCCTGCCAGGAGGGCGGACCGCAAAAAGAACAACAAATTTTGCAGGATGAGGGTGAAATGCGCGGGGAAGGTGCGCAGACGGAGACAGAAAACGTATCGTCCGAAACCGAAGCGAAGACCCAAAACGTATCGTCCGGGACCGAAGCGGAGACGGACAGCGAGGCGGAAGAAGCGGTTCCTCCGCGCGCAAACGGCCGTCTGGTCTGTATTGACGCGGGACATCAAATAAAGGGGGATTCCACGCCCGAGCCGGTAGCTCCGGGAGCGAGCGAGACGAAGGCGAGAGTGTCCGGCGGTACTACGGGAAGAACGACGGGGGTACCGGAATACCAGCTTACGCTTGAGGTTGCATTAAAGCTCCGGGACGAACTGACGGCGAGAGGTTATGAGGTTGTTATGACGCGTGAGACGAATGAGGTAAACATCAGTAACAGTGAGCGCGCCGGAATTGCAAGAGATGCCGGCGCGGACATTTTTGTCCGTCTTCACGCGAACGGATCGGAGGACTCTTCGGTGAACGGGGCGATGACGATCTGTCAGACAGCCGCCAATCCGTACACGGGCGGCTTTTATGAACAGAGCAAGTCTTTGGCGCAGAATATTTTAGACAGCTTTTGTGAGGCGACCGGAGCCGGAAAACAGTATGTATGGGAGACAGACACGATGAGCGGCATTAACTGGAGCGCGGTTCCGGTCGTGATTCTTGAGATGGGCTATATGACAAATCCCACGGAAGACGCCAATCTGTGCTCCGCGGACTATCAGGATAAGATGGTCCTTGGAATTGCGAATGGGATTGACGCATATTTTATGCAGCGTTAAGTGAGAAATGCTTTTAAGTTTTTGTCAAGCATGTTTGCAAGCTCGGTCAGACCGGAAGTCAGCAATTCCAGATTTTCAACTTCACGCATCATTTGATCCGTAACGTTTGCGGCGTTTTGAGAAAAGTCGGCGTTATCCAGCGCGGATTTCGATAAATCCGAGATAATAAGCGATAAATGGTCTTTCGCTGTATTCATCTCAGAGACATTTTCCTGCATATCGGATTCTTTGCGGGTTACCTGCATAATGTTGGAGTTTATTTCGTCAAAAAGCCGCTTTGTTTTTTCTACGTTTGTTTCCTGCTCCTTTAAAGCATCTTCAATAACGGACATAACATTTACGATTCCGTTCGTTTTTTCTACAAGAGAGTGAATGTTGTCTCCTATTTCGGCTGCGGAAGAGTTCGACTGTTCCGCTAGTTTTTGAATTTCAATCGCGACGACGGCAAACCCTTTTCCGGCTTCCCCCGTGCGGGCTGCTTCAATACTGGCGTTTAGGGACAGAAGGGTTGTTTCTTCTGCAATATTTGTAATGTAATCAGTTACATTTTTGATCTGTTGTACAGATTCGTTTGTGATTTCAACTTGTCTGCTGATTTCATGGACAGCCTCCTGTGTGTGTTTACTGCTCTCTAACAGTTCTGTTAATATACTTTGGCTGTTTTGAGAGAGAGACGCCATATTATTAGAAAGCAAATTGATGTCTTCAATCTGTGTCAGCATTAGATCGATGGCGCCGCGTGTGATTTCTACATTGTGAGCGGCGTTTTGAGTCTCTGTTTTCTGATTATTTGCCGTAATGTTGATTTGTCCGACGCTGCGGTTCATTTCTCTGGCTGCGGAAACATTTTGTCTGAGCGTGCCGTTGAGTCGTTCGGCTGCTTCGGTCAGTTTAAACATACCGTTTTGGATATCCTCTAAAAGATTTTCTATTTTAGTTCTTAGCCGTTCTGTTCCGACGGCCAGTTCTCCAAATTCATCTTTCCGATTGATTTTTACCAGCCGTGCGTCGGTAAAATTTCCTTCTGAAACTTTAAGCAGTACCCTTCGTACATCGTGGAGAACCTTTGTCAGGCCGCCGATATACCAGAAAATAAAAGCGGCGACGGCAAGCAGAATAACGGCGGAGACAGCTGCGCTTATGATAATATAATTATTTATCATTGCGTTGAATTCATCTGCCGGGATAGAGGCCATCAGAGCGCCGATTACGGTGCCGTCGCTTGGCTGGACGACCGGGATAATGTATGCGTGGCACATGTTATGGTCAATTTCGATATTTTTATACCATAGCTGTGCGCCTTGATGAAGCGTATATTTTTGGATGTTTTCACCCGCCGTCATTCCCAGCCAGCGTGCGCCTGACTGGTCGCTGACGGAAGTCATGACGACCGTGTCTCTGAAAAAGAAGGTGATATCAACGCCGGTCTGTTCCTTTAGGCCGTCGACCAGAGAAGTTTCCTGGGATACGTTGAAATTCATTCCGCGCCACACATTTCCGTCTGATTTTTTGGCATAATCCCCATATCCCTGGCTGCCATATAGATTCATGGCGGCTAAGGCGCTTGATTTGAGACTGCTTTTCGTCTGTTTGTACATACCTGACCGGAACTGGATTAAGCCGCTTATGACGGACAGAACAGTCAAAAGCAGCAGTGGAATACAACACAGGGTAAGCATTCGCTGTTTAAATTTCATAGCAGTTTCCTCCCCTACATCGATTCTTTCGTGATGATTGTGACGCCTGTATCCGTCTTCGTATTTGTGTCTGTATAAGTGCCGGACAGAGCCCCCACGGCAATTAAGAGGCCGTCGTGTCCCATGGTTTTGGGATTTTGTTGCATGGTTGCATAGATAACGCCGTCGGAGACAAGTTCCAGTACGGCGTCTGACGTGTCGAACCCGACAATTGTAGTTTGCGCGTTATTTTCTTTTACGGTTTGTCCGACGGCAAGCGTCGTACCCTCATTTGTGCCGAAAAAACCGACATAATTCTGGGAAAGCCCGTCTTGCACGGCGCTTTTTACATTGGCGGCGTCATCCTGCATGTAAACGGTATCGGCCAGCGTGAAATCTGTGTCTGCAAAAGCGCTGCGAAATCCGTCTTCTCTTGCCACACAGGAGGCGGTATCGGCTGTCACGCCGAAAACGGCGATAGTACCGCTTTGAATCCCCTTCTCCTGCAAGGAATGTATCATAGTTTCTCCGGCCGTTTTGCCGGCGGCTACATTATCGGTTGAGAGGGCGCTTATGCAATCGTAGCTTGCGGCACTGTCGACGTATACAATTTTACATCCGGCCTCCTCTGCTTTTTTCAGACTGTCATTTACACCGTCTGCGCTGTTTGCGGCAATTAATATTGCGTCTGCGACGGCGTCGTCGATGCATGCGCTCTGCAGGGCGTCGTCATGAGAATCGGGACCGGTCCACCGATATGTAACATTGCCGAGTTCTTTTGCCGCTTCCAGACATCCGTCGTCGATAGATTTCCAGTAGCTGTCCGTCAGATCCATCGTAATCAGGTAAACGGTATAGTTTTCATCGGAGGGGGCCTCGCTGCCGTCTCTGCTTTCCGGCTTTTTGTTTTGGGTTTCGGTATCTTTTTCATCGGTCACGGACGCTGACATCGGCTGATCCGGCATAATGATTTCCGGTGTTGTTTTGCTTACGCATCCGCTCAGAATAAGTCCGAATAGCGCTGCACAGTAAAACGGTGTTTTTTTCTTCATACATTTTCTCCTTTGGCTAAAATAAGTTTAAAAATAGTTAAAATTAATCTGCTTATACATAAATAATAAACTAAAAAATTCGATATTTCAATACTTTTTCAACAATATTTATTTCGTGAACGTTGTTATGGGCCGATAGAAAGCTTGTCTTTTGTCCGGGCGCGTGATATACTGTCAGAGCCGCGCATGTGCGTATTGCAGCAGTGCGGGAAATACCGAGTGTTCGAGACCTTCCACTCGTAAAACAAAACTAAAGGAGAACAGAATATGAGAAACAAAAAGACGCTATTTATCACTCAGGCTGCGATGATTGCAGCTATCTATGTCGTGTTGACTTACTTTATCAATGCGTTTGATCTTGCGAGCGGCGCCATTCAGGTGAGGATATCCGAGGCGCTTACGATCTTGCCGGTGTTTACTCCGGCGGCAATTCCGGGACTGTTTTTAGGCTGTCTGTTGAGTAACTTCTTGACCGGCGCCGTAATATGGGATGTAATTTTCGGAAGCATTGCAACTCTCATCGGCGCGGCCGGGACGTATCTTTTAAGGAAGCATAAATGGCTTGCCCCGATTCCGCCGGTCATATCGAATACCGTGATTGTTCCGTTTATTTTATCATATGCATACGGCCTGCCGGATTCGATTCCGTATATGATGGTAACAGTCGGAATCGGAGAGGTAATTTCCTGTTATATACTCGGACTGTTTTTATTTTCCCTGCTCTCAAAATATCGGAATACGATATTTAAATAAAAAACTTTATTTTTAGAAAATGTATATGCTTATTTGCCGGAGGCAATATTAGAAAAGAGAGGTTTTTTCGACGGGAGAAATAAGCATGAATATTTTGGATATCATCGGACCGGTTATGGTGGGGCCTTCCAGCTCGCATACGGCGGGGGCGGTCAGAATCGGACTTGCCGCGCGAAAGCTTTTGGGCGAGGAGGTTAGAAAAGCGGAAATTTATTTCCACGGTTCGTTCATGGCGACAGGGAGAGGACACGGAACCGACAGGGCTGTGGTCGCGGGGCTTTTAGGCTTTGCGGTGGAGGATGAGCGCATCCCGGAGAGCTTTGCGTATGCCGGGGAGAGCGGGCTTGCGTTTTCGATAAGGGGGATTGATCTGGGCGACGACGTACATGCCAATACCGTAAAAATGAATATTTGCGGGGAGAGTGGAAGAGGGCTGGAAGTGATTGCGTCTTCAATCGGGGGCGGTCGGATTTGGATCGATGAGATCGACGGCCTCAATATTAATGTCGGAGGGGAATATCCTACGCTGATTGTGCACAATCTTGACGAGCCCGGCCATGTCACCGGGGTTACGTCGCTGTTGGCGGATCGATCTGTCAATATCGCCGCAATGCAGCTTTATCGCATGGGCAGAGGCGGCGAGGCGGTGATGGTATTGGAGTGCGACCAGGAGATACCGGGGGAAGCGATTCTTTGTCTGCGGCGTCTTGACGGCATTCGCAAAGTGACGTATCTGAATATGGGTATAGGGCATGAAACGGAGGAAGGGCATGTACGACTCTCTGGAGAAGATAATCACGGTTACAAAGGAAAAAAAATGGGATTTCTGGCAGACCGTGCTGGAGGATGACTGCAGGGAACGGGGGATATCGAGAGAGGAATCATTAAGGGAGATGGAGCGGATGTATGAGGCCATGCGGGAGGCTGTCCGCGCTTATGATCCGGCCCGCGCTTCAAAGAGCGCGCTTGTGGGCGGCGAGGGGGAGAAGATGCGAAACGCGAGAGAAGCCGGGAATCTGATTTGCGGAGATTTTATCGGGCATACAATGGAGATTGCGCTCAAGCTGGGAGAATCGAATGCGTGTATGCGGCGGATTGTGGCGGCGCCTACGGCGGGTTCCTGCGGCGTTGTCCCTGCCGTGCTGCTTGCGATGGAGGCGGAGAGAGGATTTCCGAGAGAGCGGATGATACATGCGCTGTATGTAGCCGCGGGAATCGGCGGTGTAATCGCAAACCGGGCTTTTATTGCGGGAGCGGCCGGAGGATGTCAGGCGGAAATCGGAACGGCCTCCGCGATGGCTGCGGGAGCGGCGGTTTTTTTGATGGGAGGCGGCGCGGACGCGATTGCCTCGGCGGCGGCGCTGACTTTGAAAAATTTAATGGGACTTGTCTGTGACCCTGTCGCCGGGCTCGTGGAGATTCCCTGCGTCAAACGAAACGCGATGGGAGCCGTCAATGCCCTGATCTGCGCGGACGAGGCGCTTGCCGGGATTTACAGTAAAATTCCGCCCGACCAGGTGATCGACGCCATGCGCGCCGTAGGAAAGGCAATGCCGGACGATTTAAAGGAGACCGGGACCGGAGGGCTGGCCGCTACGCCGTGGGGAATAGAGGTCGGCGAGAAAATCGGTCCGCTGAGCTAGCCGGGCGACTGGCTCGATCGCGGGGCGGTTGGAAAAATTAAGAAAATGATTTGTCTAATTGGAAAAACAATGATATACTTCATAATGAAGAAAGCATTGTTTTTTTATATTGTAAAAACGGTTTGTTTTGAGGTGACAGAGATGCAGACGGAATTTGACATTAATTTGACGGAGAAAGATATGTACCGGTTTAGTATGTATCACAACTATACAAGCTTTCAGGGCGTCTTTTCCGTTCTGATTGCAATTGCGTCTTTTGCGGCCGCGGCGATCACAAGAGAGCGCGTTACGGCTGAATATACAATATTATATATCGTATTTGGCATCCTGTTTCTTGTCTATGTGCCGTGCAGTCTGAAGCTGCGCGCAAAGAGACAGTTTCAATCTTCCGGCGAGCTGCAAAATACGCTGCGTTACCGGATAGACGAGGATGGAATTACGGTTTCCCAAAACGGAGAATCCGCGGAACTTCTCTGGAAGCAGGTGTATAAGATAACGGCGACAAGGCACAATGTGCTGATTTACAGTTCGAGGGTGAATGCATTTGTGATACCGCGTTCACAGCTGGGGGAGAAGTATGAGCTACTTAAGGAACTGGCGGGGAGACATCTGGAAAAATTCCGTTATTGTATCCGGAGGTAAGGCGATATGGTGTACGAGACATGGACGCCGGAGGAGACGGCGGCTTTGGGAGAGAAAATCGGACGTAAAGCGAAGCCCGGGGAGGTCTATACGCTGATCGGCGATCTGGGTACGGGCAAAACCGTTCTGACCCAGGGGATCGCGCGGGGGCTTGAGATCGAAGAGGCAATCTGCAGCCCCACATTTACGATCGTACAGGTATATGAGGAGGGGCGTCTGCCGTTTTACCATTTTGACGTCTATCGTATTGCCGATATTGAGGAGATGGATGAAATCGGCTACGAGGATTATTTTTATGGCGCCGGCGTGACGATGATCGAGTGGGCAAATTTGATCGAGGAGATTTTGCCGCCCTGTTACAGACAGATAACCATTGAGAAAAATCTGGAAAAAGGGTTTGATTACAGGAAGATAACCGTAGAAGAGGTGATGGGATGAAGATACTCGCAATAGACAGTTCCGGGCTTGTCGCAAGCATCGCCGTGGTGGAGGATGACAACCTGTGCGGCGAATTTACCATTAATTATAAAAAGACGCATTCGCAGACGCTGCTTCCGATGCTGGATGAGCTGGTACGGATGATCGAGCTGGATTTAAGCGGGATCGATGCGATTGCGGTGGCGGGGGGACCGGGGTCTTTTACCGGGCTGCGCATTGGCTCCTCTACGGCAAAGGGGCTGGGGCTTGCGCTGGATAAACCGTTGATCCATGTTCCCACCGTAGACGCGCTGGCGTACAACCTCTATGGGAACCGGAACCTGGTATGCCCGTTGATGGACGCCAGAAGAAATCAGACGTATACCGGACTTTATGCGTTTGAGGAAGAGGGAATGAAAATTATAAAACCGCAGTGCGCGGTTGCGATTGATGAGATTATAGAAAGTATTCACATGGAAGGGCGCGCCGTGACATTCCTGGGCGACGGCGTGGCGGTGTTTTCAGAGTATATCAGGGAAAACTGTAAAGTCAAATATGAGTTTGCGCCCGCGCATATGAATAAACAGCGGGCGGCGAGCGTGGCGGCTCTCGCCGGCGAATATTTCCGTGCCGGAAAGACGGTAAGCGCCGCGGAACATACGCCGGACTATCTGCGATTGTCGCAGGCCGAGAGGGAGAGACTGCAAAAGCGGCGGGCAATGCCATGCTGATTACGCAGATGACGGAGCGGGAGGTTCCCGCGGTGGCGAGGCTCGAGGGTCAGATATTTTCCGCGCCGTGGAGCGAACAGGGATTTTCGGATACGCTTGCGATGGAAAACGTACTGTTTCTTGTTGCAAAGGATGGAGAGGAAGTCTGCGGCTACTGCGGCGTTTACCTTGCGGCGGACGAGGGAGAGATCACAAATGTAGCGGTGGCAAGGCCGTACCGCAGGCGTGGAATTGCGGAGCGGCTGGTGCGCGCGTTAATTGAGAAGACGGCGTCTTATGGGATTCAAAACTATATTTTGGAGGTTCGCATATCGAATGACGCGGCGATTAAGCTGTATGAAAAAATCGGTTTTAAGCGCTGCGCGGTGCGAAGGGGATTCTATGAAAAGCCGAGGGAGGATGCGTGCGTCATGCATTATCATGTAGATGATACGCCAGTAATTTCCACTGTTCGACAGGATTAGATTCTTTTATAATATTTTTATATATAAAAGAGAAACTGTGGAGGCATATCATGGAAGAAAAGAAGAGTATTGTCTGTAATTGTTGCGGGACGCATTTTAGCGCCTTTGGAAATGTTGTAGAGAAAGATTTTCTGCATGTGAAAAAGCAGTGGGGATATTTTTCAAAGAAGGATGGCAGGATAGACGAATTTTTTGTCTGCGAGTCCTGTTATGACAAATGGCTGGAAAATTTTGTAATTTGCCCCAAAGAAAGAATGGCGACGGAGTTTTTGTGAGTCGCAGGATTGAGGAAATAAAATGTTAGATGTCTGTTTGCTGGGAACCGGGGGGATGATGCCGCTGCCGCATCGGTGGCTCACATCCCTTATGACAAGATACAATGGAAGAAGCCTTATGATCGACTGCGGCGAGGGAACGCAGATTGCGGTCAAAGAGAGAGGCTGGAGCTTTAAGCCGATCGACGTTATGTGTTTTACGCATTATCACGCGGACCATATCAGCGGACTGCCGGGGATTTTGCTGACGATGGGAAATGCGGAGAGAACCGAGCCGCTTACGATGGTTGGTCCAAAGGGCTTAGAGCGCGTGGTGGAGGCGCTTCGTGTGATTGCGCCGGAGCTGCCGTTTGAGATCCGTTATATTGAACTCGCGCAGCCGGAGCAGACAGTTGAATTGTACGGCTATCATATTCATGCGTTTCGGGTGAAGCATAATGTTACCTGTTATGGCTATACGATTGAAATTCCGCGTCAGGGCCGGTTTTCGGTAGAGTCCGCGAACGAACACGGGATACCGAAAAAATACTGGAGTGTACTGCAAAAAGGGACGACTGTGGAGACACAGGAGGGAACATTTACGCCGGATATGGTTTTGGGACCTCAGAGAAAGGGAATAAAGCTGACCTACTGTACGGATACAAGGCCGACGGAGACGATTGCAAAGGCGGCGGAGAATGCGGATTTATTTATCTGCGAGGGCATGTATGCCGAGAAAGATAAGATAGAAAAGGCGAGACAGTATAAGCATATGACTTTTTATGAGGCGGCGCAGCTGGCGAGGCAGGCAAATGTCCGGCAGCTGTGGCTGACGCATTTCAGTCCGTCGCTGACACATGCGGGCAACTATATGGATGAGGTGCACAGGATATTTCCGAATGCGCTCCTTGGAAAAGACGGGATGTCGGTAGAGCTGGATTTTGAGGAGGGATGAATATGAAGAAAATCAGGGGGATCGTGATCACGGTTATCTGTATCAGTCTGGTGGTTGGGCTGTATTATTTTATTTCAAGCAACGCGTCCAGGAAAAGCGTGGAAAACGATTTGGAGCTGACAGAGGTTGAGAAGGTGTTGACAAAGGATCTGGAGAAATCTTATCTTTTGACGCCGAGAGAAGTGATTAAATTTTACAACAGGATTATCTGCTGCCTTTATAACGAGGAATATACCGACGAGCAGTTTAAGGGCCTGGCCGACCAGATGCGCCGGCTGATGGATGAGGAGCTTTTAGAGGAGAATCCTCTGGATACTTTTTATGAGAACGTGAAAGGCGATGTGCAGGAATATCAGGCGTTAGAAAAAAAGATTGTAAGCGCTACGGTGTCGGACAGCGCCGACGTTCAATATAAAAAGATAGACGGAAAGGAGTGCGCCTATGTCTCCGCCTCGTATTTTATCACGGAGGGTTCCGGCGCTTACACCCGTCCGGCGCAGCGCTATGTGCTGCGAAAGGATGAATCCGAGAACTGGAAAATGTTAGGGTTTTATTTGTTGGAGGGAGAAGACGCAGATGATTAAGAAACAGGGAGATATTGCCGTGCTCGCAATTGAGAGCTCCTGCGATGAAACCGCGGCGGCAGTTGTGGTAAACGGGCGGGATGTGAGGAGCAATATTATTTCTTCCCAGATAGAGCTACATACCCTGTATGGAGGCGTTGTGCCGGAGATTGCGTCCAGAAAGCATATAGAGAAAATAAACCAGGTGATTACAGAGGCGATGGAAACCGCGGGGGCGCGCTGGCAGGATATCGACGCTATCGGAGTTACCTACGGGCCGGGACTGGTAGGAGCATTGCTTGTCGGCGTGGCGGAGGCAAAGGCAATCAGCTATGCCAGGGGAATTCCGCTTGTCGGCGTGCACCATATTGAGGGGCATATCAGCGCCAATTACATAGAAAATAAGGAGCTGACACCGCCGTTTTTGTGTCTTGTGGTCTCAGGCGGACATACGCATCTTGTGAACGTGGCGGATTACGGAGCTTACGAGGTGCTGGGGAGAACGAGGGACGATGCGGCGGGGGAGGCGTTTGATAAGGTGGCGCGCGCAATCGGGCTCGGTTATCCCGGAGGCCCGAAAATCGAAAAGGCGGCGCGGACCGGCAACCCTCACGCGGTCGAATTTCCGCGCCCAAAGGTATCGGACGGCGCGTACGATTTTAGTTTCAGCGGGTTGAAATCGGCGGTTTTAAATTATTTAAACGGCTGTCGGATGAAGAATATACCAATTGTGCAGGAGGATGTCGCGGCGTCGTTTCAGAAAGCGGTTACGGATGTGCTGATTGGGAATGCGATGCTTGCCCTTGACGCGCACAGAGCGAAAAAGTTTGCGATTGCGGGCGGCGTGGCTTCAAACGGTACGCTCCGCGAGGGGATGAGGGAAGCCTGCATGGACAGAGGCGTTGAATTTTATTATCCTTCGCCCGTGTACTGTACGGACAATGCAGCGATGATAGGCGCGGCGGCATACTACGAATATAGAGCGGGAAAGCGTTTTGGCCTTGATTTAAATGCGGTTCCAAATTTAAAGCTTGGCGAGAGATAGTCTGGAGGTGCCTATGAAATATACGGCGGTTGTGCTTGCGGCGGGAAAAGGGAGCAGGATGAACAGCAAAGTTCACAAGCAGTATTTGATGCTTGCGGGAAAACCGGTGCTCGCCTATTCGTTGGAGGCTTTTGAGAGAAGCGCGGTTGACGGGATTATTCTTGTCACAGGGGAGAACGAAGAATCCTACTGTCGGACGGAGATTGTTGAACGGTACGGATTAAAGAAGGTGACGGAAATTGTCGCGGGCGGCAGGGAGCGCTATCACTCTGTGTTCGAGGGATTAAAAGCGGCGGCGGGCAGCGACTATGTGTTGATCCATGACGGCGCAAGGCCGTTTGTCACAGAGGAAATGATTCAAAAGACAATGCAGGCGGTGCGCGAAAAGAGCGCCTGTATCGTGGGAATGCCGGTAAAAGATACGATAAAGATCAGTGACTGTGAGAATCACGTTCTGGATACGCCGCGGCGGGAGTATGTCTGGACAATACAGACGCCGCAGGCGTTTTCTTATGGGCTGATTTATCATGCCTATGAACAGATTTTAAAGAGGCCGGATTGCCAAATTACCGACGACGCAATGGCGGTGGAACAAATCTGTAAGGTTCCGGTGCACCTGATAGAGGGAAGTTATCAAAATATTAAGATTACCACGCCGGAGGATATGCTTGTGGCGGAGGCGCTGCTGCGGCAGAGGAGCGGGACGGGCGCTTTGTAGCGGCGCAGAAGAATTGTATATAGGAATAAGCGACCGCACTGTCAGGCTAAAAATTATCAGGGAAACGAGAGGTTATTTCGAAAAAGGTATGGAATGCATAAGACAAAATTTCAGTTGTGATAAGAAGGAAATGGGGGTATAATATAAGTAATAAATTGGAAAAAAACATAATATTTTTGTAAAAGCGCTTGCAAGACGGGAGTATATGCCATATGCTTGAACGAACGAACGAACGAACGAACGAACGAACGAACGAACGAACGAACGAACGAATAAGTCTGTAATTTTTTATAAGACATATTGTGAAAAGGATACTTTATTTCATTTAGAAAATGGAATAAGGTATCCTTTTGTTGTGTAAAAGAGAGGAGAACGGGGCGATGATGAAAAACAGAAGAACGGGAAAAAGATATTTGTCTATACTGCTGATATTTGTCATGCTTTTTACGGTGCCGCAGATTCCGGTGACGGCGGAAGCAATCGGGGACACGGAAACGATAGAGGATACGGAGACGATCGGGGATACGGAGACGATCGGGGACACGGAAACGGTTGAGGATACGGAGACGGCCGGGGATACGGAGACGATCGGGGACACGGAAACGGTTGAGGATACGGAAATCGGCGGAGGCGGCGAAATACAGCCGGATCGTATGCCGGAAAATCCGAAGTACGACGCGGCGACCGGGATGGCGGAGTGGAGCTATGTTTACTTTGGCAGTTATCCGCAGAGCGAAGTGACGGGGGATGAGCTGACGGAAGAAATTACGGGCGCGTCTTATGACGCAAACAAAGACGCATGGGCAGGCGGAAATAAATACCGCAGGATCCGGCAGGGAGACACCTATCGCTATTTTAAATGGGAGCGTATAAAGTGGCGCGTATTAAACCGCGACGATTCCACGCTGCTTCTTCTGGCGGACCGTGCCGTGGATTATAAAAAATATAACAATCGTCTGGAGGAGTGCGGGTGGGCGCAGTGTGCGCTCAGAGAGTGGCTGAACGACGGTTTCTTTCATATGGCGTTTAGCGGCGACGAACAGAATGCAATTGTGTTTACAGAGATAGCGGATGAACCGAATCCGGAGTATGGCGCGGCGGCGGACAGTACGATAGGCGATACGATATATCTGCCGTCCATCGGGGATATGGCGAGAGAAGAATACGGATTTTGCGGGGATTACGGCAGAGAATCGACCGGGAGAAAAATGGCTGCCGGCGCTTATGCAAATGCGGTGAAAGGGACCGACGGAGGGGACTGCCGTTTTTTGCTTCGCACAAACGGGCGTAATACATACTATGCCGCTCTGGTGGACGCAGACGGCGCCGTAAACTGCGCGGGAACTTATATCGACCGGGAGGCGTTTGGCGTTGTGCCGATGCTTCGCGTTGATTTATCCTCGGAATGCTGGAAAATGACAGACGACGGAGGCAGCGGCGAGGGGGGCGGCATGGAGCCGGCGACGAGGGAGATGCCGGCAAATCCGGTTCACCACTGTGCGCTCGACTCGCAAAGTGTACCGACGTCAAAAGATACGACAGACTGGAATTATGTATATTTTGGAAGCTATCCGCAGAGCGAGGTGACAGGGTATGAGCTGACGCAAGCAATTAAGGAAGCCGAATATGATATAAATGAAGACGCGTGGGTAGACGGGTTTAAATACCGCAGGGTAGCGGACGGCGGGACTTACCGTTATTTTAAATGGGAGCGCATTAAATGGCGCGTATTAAGACGCGACAATTCCACGTTATTTCTAATGGCGGATACGGGACTTGACTGCAAAAAATACAATGAAAACGCCGTATCTGTTCCGACCTGGGAGAGCAGTACGATTCGCGCATGGTTAAACGAAAACTTTTACCGTACGGCCTTTAGCGAGTCGGAGCAGGAGGCGGTACTGCTGCAGGAGGTTTCCAACAGCGTCGGCAGTGAAAAAGATAATATCGCATCCACACCCGATACGAAGGACCGCGTTTTTTTGCTTTCTTTTTACGAGGCGACAAACGAGGCGTACGGGCTTTGCAAATCGTACGCAGAATCGCCGGGACGCGCGATTACGCCAAGCGATTATACGCGCGCAATGGGGGCGGTTGTGGGAACGGAGGATCTGAATCCGAACACCTGTCATTGGCGGCTGCGCTCGACGACGGATGTGTGGAACGCCACTGTGGTTCTGGGCTATAAAGACGGAATGAGTTTTCCGTCCCCGACACAGGACGGTTATGCGTGCGTTCCGGCGCTTTGTCTGGATGTTTCCTCCGATTTGTGGACGATGACCGATGATAAAACAAGCGGGGAGGGAGGCAGCTATGGAAATCTGACGAAAGATACCCCGGTAAATCCGGTTCATATCTGCGCCGGAAATACGGACGAAACGGGAAATACCGATGTCACGGACTGGAGTTATCTCTATTTCGGCAGCTATCCGCAGCGTGAAATCACAGGGGAGGAATTGACGGAAAAAATTACGAAGGCGGCTTACAATAAAAGCGGAGATGCCTGGGTAGACGGAATAAAATATCGAAGAATCAGTAAAAGCGATACGAAAAACGAGGCGGAGTTCGGAGAAAATAAATACCGTTATTTTCAATGGGAGAGAATCCGCTGGCGGGTGTTAAATCACGATGATACAAGGCTTTTGGTTATGGCGGATCTGGGGCTTGACAGTCTGAGATATAACGAGACGTACGCGTCTGTCTTATGGGAAGACTGTACGCTTCATACATGGCTGAATGAAACCTTTTATCGTACCGCGTTTGACGAGAGCGAGAGAGGGGCGCTGATTGGCGGGGAAAAAGAGAAAATCCGTCTGCTGACAAGGGAAGAGCTGTCCATGCCATCATATGGATTTTGCGAAAAAGACGACGGAACTTATCCGGCGGCGGTTCGAAGAATGAGGCCGAGCGATTATGCCCGTGTGATAGGCGCGGTGACGGATTTTGAATACGGGGGAAGCTGCAGATGGTGGCTGGGCTCGTCAAAGAAGGTCAGCCTGGCGAACTGCGTCGAGAACGCGGGAACAGTCGCGACGGCTTCCGTTAACGCCGATTACCGCGCGTGCGCGCCGGTTGTGTCCATAGAT
Organism: uncultured Roseburia sp.; assembly: GCA_947383215.1. Lineage (GTDB taxonomy): Bacteria > Bacillota > Clostridia > Lachnospirales > Lachnospiraceae > Roseburia_C. Next base: position 13,671 of record CANDCP010000007.1, on the reverse strand, counting down.
TTGTCAAAAGAACTCTGGCAGATGAAAGACGACAAAACAAGCGGAACGGGAGGGGGAGACAACGGTGCGCAGGAACCGGCGACGTCTGTGGAGGATCCGCAGCATCACTGTACGAAAGACGAGGATTCGACCGGAGATACCGATACGACGGATTGGAGCTACGTCTATTTCGGAAGCTATCCGCAGACCGAGGTAAAGGACGGTTCGCTTTTGTCAGAGCTTCGAGGGGCCGATTACGATAAAAATCAGGATACATGGCTAAACGGGATAAAATACCGCCGGGTCGTCAAGGGCGACGTCAATAATACGGAGTATTTCGGAGATGAGGATTACCGCTACTTTAAGTGGGAGCGAATCCGCTGGCGCGTTTTAAAGAGCGGGGAGAATGAGCTGTTCCTTGCAGCTGACCAGGGACTTGACTGTAAAAAATATAATGAGCGGAAAATAAATACAACCTGGGAGTACTGCACGCTGCGCGAGTGGCTGAACAACGATTTCTATCATACGGCCTTTAGCGAGAGTGAGCAGGGCGCGGTGATAGAACAAAATCTGGTAAATCATGATAACCCGGATTACCAGACGCCGGGAGGAAACGATACGAGGGATTACGTCTGTCTGCTCTCTCAGCAGGAGGCTTCCAATCCGGAGTACGGATTTTGCGAATCCAGTTATGTGCCGTCCGCAAGCCGCAGGCTTTCGGCGACAGATTATGCGCATGTGAGGGGCGTATCGCTCAGTGAGGTAGAGGGATACGAGGGCGGCTGCTTTTGGATCCTGCGTTCGCCGGGGTATAAAAACTGTACGGTGGTTTCGGATCATAAGGGATTGTTGGATTTGTCGGGCAGAAATAATACGACGGACGATCAGGCGTGTGTGCCTGTCATTCGCATCGATACGGATTTTGAACTTTATTTTACGGAGGACGACGGAAGCAGCGGGGAAGGCGGAGGCGGCGGAAAAGTAATTAAGGACGCGCCGGGCAATCCCAAATATGACGCCGAATCGGACAGCGCCGAATGGAGCTGTATCTATCTTGGAAGTTACCCGCAGACCGAGGTAAAGGGCGAAAAGCTCACCGCCGCGATTACCGGGGCGGCTTATGACGATGACGGAAACGCCTGGGTGGGCGGAATCCGCTATCATAGGATTTCGCGCTCGGATACGACAAATCCCGCGAACTTTGGAAGCGAGGAATACCGCTATTTTAAGTGGGAGAAAATTCGCTGGCGTGTGCTGCAAAACGACGGCGCTACGCTGTTTGTGATGGCCGATATCGGACTTGACTGTCAGAAATATAACAAAGATAAAATTTCTGTCACGTGGCAGGACAGTACGCTTAGAGAGTGGCTGAACGATAAGTTTATAGACACGGCGTTTGGCGTCAGAGAGCGGGAGGCGATTGTCGAGTGGGATGTGGTGAACGAAAATAATCCGGACTATAACACGCCGGGCGGAGACGACACGAGGGACCGGGCGTATCTGTTGTCCGCGGCGGAAAGGCGGAATACGTCATACGGATTCGGCGGGGAATGCAGGATAACCCCGAGCGATTACGCATATGCGATGGGCGCCTATACGGACACGGGAATGTCCGGCGCGGACAGTCACAGTATGTGGTGGCTGCGTTCCAGCGGTTCCGTAAGAAATATGGCCGCGGCGGTAAATGAATACGGAATATTAAGTATGGACGGAATTACGGTGGATAACAGTTTCAGCGTATGCGTTCCGGTCATGCACATTGATTTATCCTCCGACAGATGGAAAAACGCCGGGGAAGAGGAGACGGAGGAAGAAAATCCTGTCAACCCGGTTCATCTTTGTACGATAGAAGAGGATCAAACGGGTCACACCGACGCGACGAAATGGAGTTATGTCTACTTTGGCAGTTATCCGCAGACCGAGGTCGCGGGCGAAAAGCTTACGGCGGCGATTGTAAACGCCGAATATGACGCGAACGGGGACGCCTGGGTAGACGGGAGTAAATACCGTAGGATTACAAAAGAGGATACGAACAGCGACTTGAATTTCGGGGATCAGAAATACCGCTATTTTAGGTGGGAGAGAATTCGCTGGCGCGTGCTGCAAAACGACAGCTCTTCTCTGCTTCTGATGGCGGATTACGGAATTGATTCCAAAAAATATAACGACAGGGACGAGGCAAATGAATGGGAGAGCAGTACGATAAGGGCCTGGCTGAACGATACCTTCTACCGCACGGCGTTCGACAGTTTGGAACAAAAAGCGGTGCTGGAATGGGAAGTCGACAATACGTCAGGATCGTATAAAGGAAATGATACAAGAGATAAAGTATATCTGTTATCTACCGGAGAGGCGGCCGATCCGGCGTGGGGATTTTGCGGGGATGAAGATCATACCTCCGCGAGCCGTCAGTTGCAGTTAAGCGACTATGCGCACGCGATGGGCGCGTCCCTCGACAGCGGTTTTTGGCTGCGCACATCCATGTTAACGAGTAAATATATAGCAAGTTTACAAAACAACGGTTATATTTCTTATACATGGGCTTCGGTCGACCTTTCCGACTATGCGTGCGCGCCAATTCTGCATCTGAATCTCGCCTCGAATCTCTGGTATATGAGCGATGATGAGACCAGCGGCGCGGGAGGCGGCATAGTCCGGGAAAATAAAAATCCATGCAATCCGGCGCATAGCTGCACAAAGGGGGAAGATACCACCGGGGCGAGCGATACAACGGAATGGGATTACGTCTATTTTGGAAGCTATCCGCAGAGAGAGGTGGCGGGCAGCGAGCTGACATCCGAAATCGTGGCGGCAGACTATAATAAGAGCGGGGACGCCTGGGTCAACGGGGTAAAGTATCGGCGAATCGCCAAAGAGGATACAAACGACGATACCTATTTTGGGAACGACGCTTACCCTTACCGATATTTCCGGTGGGAGCGGGTTCGCTGGCGCGTGTTAAAGAATGAGGGCGATACGCTGTTTCTTATGGCGGATGAAGGGCTCGACTGTAAGGACGACAACTCGGCGCGCTGGGAATTTTCCGTATTGCGCGAATGGCTGAACGGAACGTTTTATAATATGGCGTTTAGCACAGACGAGCAGAGCGCGATCGTAACCTCCCATGTCATAGACGAAGGGAATCCGTATCAAAATGTGGCGGCCGGAACTGCGACGGAGGATAACGTCTATTTGTTATCGCTCCAGGAGGTAAATAACTTGGAATACGGGTTCTGCGCAGATGAGGATACAAAATCCGCAAGCAGAAGGATAAAGCCGACCGACTATGCGCATGCGATGGGCGCGCAGATGTGCGATAACAGCTATTATCAGTCCGTGGGGAACTGCGGCTGGTGGCTGCGCACGCTGGGGGCGGCGACGTTTACATGCGCGTATGTCGTTGATTACGGAAGGGGCAGCAGTACGGGTAATTACCAATATAAGGGGCATAATTACGCGTGCGTTCCGGTATTGCGTGTAAACCGTTCGTCGGATTTATGGTATACGGAAGATGACGGAACGAGCGGGGACGGCGGCGGCGGTGTGAATTATCCGCCGATGAAAGTATGGGGAAGTCTTGTGGGCCGTTATGTAAAAGCCGGAGCCAGTACAACGCTCACCGTAAGCGTCAGAGGCGGAAATCCGTTTGAATATACGTACCAGTGGTATTATGCCGCGTCTTCTACGCAGGCGGGACGGGCGATCAATGGCGCGCGGCAGGCCAGTTATACGATATCGTCGTTTGGAGCGGGAAACGCGGGCTATTATTACTGCGTTATAAGCGACGGAGTTTACACGGTGACCAGCAACCGTGCGCAGCTGCTCTTAAGCGGGGGAAATACCGGCGGGAACAACAGCGGCAATACCGGCGGGAACAACAGCGGCAATACCGGCGGAACGAATACCGGAGGAAATAATAGCAGCGGAACAAATACCGGCGGCAGTAATAATGGCGGCACAAAGCCGTCGCCGACGCTCCCGGCGTTTCAGCTGAGCGTAAAACTGGCCTCCTATAATTCCGTAAAGCTGTCGTGGAAAAAGGTAAGCGGGGCGAACCGTTATCAGATTTACCGCTCCACGTCAAAAACGGGGACGTATAAAAAAATAAAGACGGTAAAGAAAAATAAATTTACGAACAAAAAATTAAAGAGCAAGAAAACGTATTATTACAGAATTGTGGCCTGTTATGGAGACAGGGCGGTAGCGCAGTCGAATATTTCGTCAAAAAAAGTGGACGGAAGGCCGTCGACGCCAAAGATGAAGGTGACGCAGGATCCCGCGGCGCAGAGTATTACAATTTCATGGAAGCCTGTCAAAAAAGCGCAATGGATAGAAGTTTTAAGCGTAGACGGCGGCGGCGGGACAAAAGTCGTAAAGAAGTTCAAAGCCAACAAAAAAGGCAAAATCGTTCTTTACTATTCCGCGATGGAGGTTGGCGTAATCTACAGATATACTTTGCGCTCGTATTATAAAAAGGACGGCAAAAAGATAGAGAGTAAGGTGCCTAAGGCTTTGAAATTACAGTGGTAGGAGAGGAAAAAGGATGGCAAATCAGATCTGTTTCCGATGCTTTAAAATAAAAGGGGACTACGAAGTCTGCCCGCATTGCGGTTATGTGGAAAATACGAAGGCCAAACAGGCGTACCAGCTGAAACCCGGGACCATACTGCGCGATCGGTATATCATAGGAACAAGTATCGGTTTCGGCGGTTTTGGAATAACCTACAAGGCCTTTGATACGGCGCTTAGCCTGGTCGTGGCGGTTAAGGAGTTTTATCCGGCCGGGCTTGTCAACCGGGGCGACGGCGAGGTAAAGGTAGGCGTGTTTTCCGGCGAGAAAGAGGAAGAATTTAAGCGGCAGCTGGAGCGGTTTAAAAAAGAAGCGCAGAACATGGCGATTTTCTCAAAAGAAAAAGATATTATCAATGTATTTGACTTTTTTGAGGAGAATCAGACGGCCTATACAATTATGGAATATGTAGACGCGCCGCTGTTAAAGACGCGTCTTAGGGAGGAGGGCCGGCTGCCGGTAGAGGAAGCGGTTGCATATATGCGGGCAATTTTAGACGCGCTCTCAAAGATACACGAAAACGGCATCATACATAAAGATATCAGTCCCGATAACATTTTTCTTACAGGTCCCGATACGATAAAAATCTTTGATTTCGGAGCCGCGAAATTTCAGGGGACAGAATCGGAGCGGACACAGGTCGTCGTAGTGAAGGCCGGGTACACGCCGCCGGAGCAGTACCGTTCGAAAAACGCCCAGGGGGCGTTTATGGATATTTATGCGGCCGGAGCCGTTTTCTATGAAATGCTTACGGGTGAAAAACCGATGGACGCGCCGGATCGGGCCGTGTCGGATGAATTAAGGAAACCTTCGGAATACGGGATTGAGATAGAGGAGCGTTTAGAGCGCGTTATTTTAAAGGCTCTGGCGCTGCGGCCGGAGCTGCGCTTTCAGTCGGCGAAGCAGTTTAAAGACGCGGTTGCCCGCTCAAAGAAGGTAGATCTTCCAAAGGAACAGCTGCAAAAAAGCCGGATAAAGCGAAGGATTCTGGCCGTCGGTTCGGCGGCGGTTCTGGCGGTGTCGGGGACGATTGTGCTTTTAAGCCAGACCATATTTTCGGGCAGGGGAAAGCTTGACGTTTCGGAGATTGAGGAGGATGAAATTGAAGTCTGGCTTTCGGTGAGTACGAAGGAAGAGGGCGAGAAATTATCCCAGGCGCTTTGCGAGAGCGTGAAAAGGGAATGTCCGCAGCTTACGCTGACGGTTCGGCTGATAGACGAGGACGAATATGCGAAGAAACGTTTGGAGGCAATAGCGGAGGCGAATCTGCCCGAGGTATTCTGCACGGACGGGATAGAGGCATGGGAGTATTGCGAGGAGTTGTCAGAGCTTTTGAATACGATGGATGCGTCTTCTTATATGTATTTTGGAGATACAGACGGGGAGACATATGAGCTTGCGACGGCGGCGCAGGTTGCGGTAGCGTATCTGAACGAGGAAAAGGCTTTGGAGCTGCCGGAGGCGTTTGAGTCGGGGAAACTGCCGGACCGGGCGCAACTTGGCTACGCCGACGAGGAAGGCGTATATGAAAGATTTCAAAGCGGCGGGGAACCCGTATTTTGTATTGCCGGAGATTTGTCCGATCTGGACTCGGTAAAGGAAGTGACGGTGGAGAAGATACCGCCGACGGATTTCAAAGTTGTTCCGGTGTTAAAAGACGGAGAGCTTTTGGGGTGTCTGCAAAATTGTTACGGCGTCAATATGTTTGCGGAGGATAACAAAAAAAAGGCCGGGATGTTTGTACTCTCGCAGCTCTTAAGCGGCGGTGTGCAGAGCGCGGCCTATATGGACAACGAGGAGGGCATTCCGCGAAACAAAGACGTACTGGAACGCTACAAAGAGACGAAGATGACGACGTATCTTGCGTTTTTAAAGGAGTACCGTCTTGAGGATGCGAAAATTCTAAAAGGGGACGGGATTTGCGAGATGATAAGGGAGCAGGAAGGAGGGGAATGAGAATGGCAAGGTGTATGGGCTGTATGGCCGAGATCGCGGATCATGAGGAGGTATGTCCGCACTGCGGTTATCGAAAGAACACGGACGTCAAAGAGGCTTACTATCTGCTGCCGGGGAAAACGGTAGGTAAGAAGTACATGGTCGGAAAGGTTCTGGGATATGGAGGATTTGGCGTGACCTATATCGGCTGGGATACCGTATTAAACCGCAAGATTGCAATAAAGGAATATCTTCCGAGCGATTTTGCGACCAGAAGCTATGGGACGGAGGCGCTTACCGTATTTTCCGGGGAAGCCACTGTGCAGTTTGAGGCGGGGTTAAACAGTTTTATCGCGGAGGCAAAGCGCCTGGCGAGATTTAACCGCATTCCGGAAATTGTAGATATCTATGATTGTTTTATGGAAAATGATACCGGATATATTATTATGGAGTTTTTAGAGGGGGTCACCGTAAAGGAGCTGCTCAAAGAGAAGGGCCGTATTCCGGTGGAGGATGCGCGCAAAATTGTGATGGCGGTGTTAAGAGGGCTTTCGGAGGTTCACAGAGAGGGGATTATCCACAGGGATATTGCACCGGATAATATTTTTATCACGACGAAAAATGAGGTCCGGATTCTGGATTTCGGAGCGGCAAGGTTTGCCACCGCGGTACAGTCGAGAAGTCTGTCCGTCATCTTAAAGCCCGGATATGCGCCGGAGGAACAGTATCGCAGTAAGGGCGAGCAGGGGCCGTGGACGGATGTATACGCGCTTGGCGCGACCTTTTACCGGATGATTACGGGGGTTCGGCCCGAGGAGGCGATCGAGCGGATGGTAGAAGATCGTGTAAAACCTCCGTCCGCGCTTGGCGTCTGCTTAGATCCCAATATTGAAAATGCAATTATGAACAGTCTGAATGTCCGGCGCGAATACCGCATACAGGATGCGCAGAGCTTTTATCAGGCGTTGGAGTGCGCAGGAGAAGTGGAGCGTATCGTTGAGAAGAAGGAGAAACAGGAAAATCTTCGGCTCCCGCTTTGGATAAAACTTTCCGCGGCGGCAGCCGGCGCGCTGGCGTGCGTATGTCTCGTCCTGTTTTTCACCGGCGGCATCCGTTTCGGAAAAAAGACGATAGACAGCGGAGAGGCGGCTTTGGCGTTGGCGGCGGATGAGAGCTATATGCCGAATGTCTCGGGTATGAGCTATGAAGAGGCGGAGGAGCTTTTAAAACAAAAAGAGATCTCGCTTGTGATCGACGGTATGAATTACAGTGAGAGTATAGAAAAAAACAGGATATTAAGCCAGGATCCGAGGGACGGGGCAAAGATAAAGGCAAAAGAGACGGTTTATGTGATTATGAGCGGCGGCAATCAGGAGGTGATGATGCCGGATTTGAGCGGCATGGAGTATGAAGAGGCGTTAAAATTAATTGAGGCCCAAAAGCTGCTTCTCGCGAAGGACGGCGTCAGTGAGGAATACAGTGACGTTGTGGAGAAGGGGAGAGTGATTTCGCAAAGTGTGGAAGCGGATGAGCGGATCGGGGTGCAGACTGAAATATCGCTTGTCGTTTCGCTTGGAAGTCTGTCGAAAGAGACGGCCGTTTTGACTGTGCCGGATCTTACCGGTATGACGAAAAAAGAGGCGCAGGAACGTCTGCGGCAGCTGAAAGAAGAGACCGGATTTACCTATGCGCTCGGAAAGGTGACAAGGGAGTACAGTTCACAGGTGAAAAAAGGGAAGATTATCAGCCAGAGCCTGACGCCGGGAAGCGAGGCGAGAACAAATGAAGTAATTACGCTTGTCATAAGCAGAGGACCGAAGATGGCGCAGGTGCCGAATGTGATATATGCGGCAAAAGAGGAGGCGGTAAAGCAATTGGAAGACGCCGGATTTAAGGCGGAAGTCACAGAAGAGTACAGTTCGAAGGTGTCGGCGGGGCTTGTGATCAGCCAGAGTATAGAGGCCGATACGCAGGCCGAAGAGGGCAGCGCGGTTACAATTGTGGTAAGCCTTGGCCCAGAGCCGAAGAAAACGGCGGCGGAAAATAAAAAACCGGCCCAGCCGCAGGAGCAGACGCCGCAGACCCCGCAAGAGCAGGCGCCGCCGGATTCTGATAACAATCAGGTTCCAAAGGTGACGTGGGAGGACGATCCGTTTATTGCGGATTAGAAACGGAGAGAGCGATGCTGACTTATGAGAGTGTATCAAACTGCGGCGAACGGAAATACAACGAAGATTACGCAGGCATAGAGAAACGTGGAGATTCGTTCTGTTTTGTCCTTGCGGACGGACTTGGCGGGCACGGCGGAGGGGCAGAGGCCTCAAAAACGGTGGCGGAGTATATCTTGCGCGACTTCCGTAAATGCGGGGAGGCGTCAGAGGCGTATTTACAAAAGTGCTTTGAGGAGAGTCAGAGCCTTCTGTTAAAGGAGCAGAGAGAACAGAACCGTATCTATGAAATGAAGACGACGCTGGTTGTACTTTTGGTGGATGAGACGAATTTTCAGTGGGGACATATCGGGGATTCCAGACTGTATTATTTCAAAAACAAAAAGTGCAGGCTGCGCACCCTTGATCACAGTGTTCCGCAGATGCTGGCGGCCGCGGGGGAGATTAAGGAAAAACAGATTCGCGGTCATGCGGACAGAAACCGTCTGCTTCGCGTGATGGGCACGGAGTGGCAATCGCCCGGATATCAGCTGGGAGAACGGATGCGGCGGGACAAAGGGGAAGCGTTTTTATTGTGTTCAGACGGATTCTGGGAGTGGATTTTGGAGCGGAACATGCAGACTGCGTTGAAGCGGTCGAAATCCCCCGAAGAATGGCTGAAACGGATGGAGAAGGAAATATTAAAGAACGGCGCGGGCAAAGGAATGGATAATTATACCGCAATCGCCGTATTTTTGGATTAAAAGGAGGCAACATGGCAATCGTAAAATGCGCCAACTCGCATTATTTTGATAATGAGAAGTTCAGCGAATGTCCGCACTGCGCGAATCTGGCGGGCGGAGGAGTACAAAAGGAAGACTTTTCGGAGTCTTTAGAAGCGCAGAAGGTGGGGAGCTACGCGGCGGATTATATCAGAAAAAACCGCATGGGAGCGGAGAGAGACGAGGAAAAGACAGTCGGCATTTACCGGAAACGGGAATACTGCGGCTGTACGGCCGGCTGGCTGGTCTGTATTGAAGGGGAGGAGTACGGCAGGGATTTTCCGCTGTACGCGGGATTTAACCGTATCGGAAGATCGAAAGAGAATGACGTTGTGCTGACCGATCCACAGGTGTCGAGGGAAGAGCACTGTTCCGTGATCTATGAGGAAAAAAAGAATGTATTCTATCTTTTCCCGAAAGCAGGGAATCTGACTTATATAGGAGAAGTGCCGGTCGATGAGGCGAAAATGATAGAGAGCGGACAGGTGATTACCGTCGGTCAGACACGGCTGGAGTTTGTCGCGTTCTGCGTGGAGGAAAAGCGCTGGAACAGACCGACAACGTCAGTTTAAATGAATCGGACGGTTCGCGGTGAATGGATGGAGGTGAGGCAGTGGGGGAAAGCGTGACGGTTGAAATATTTCCGGGAGAAAAACGAGGGCTGGATATCGGCGTATCAAGTGTTCTTGGAACAAGGAGTAATCAGGAGGACACTGTATTTGCCTATGCAAGCGGCAAAAGGGCGCTTGCAGTGGTCTGCGACGGAATGGGCGGGCTTGAGGGCGGAGAGCTTGCGAGCAAGACGGCCGCGGAAAGTCTGGCTGAGGCGTGGTTTGAACATGAAGATATCGAGGATATTCCGGAATTTCTGAAAAAACAGGCGCTCGAAGCAGACGAAAAAGTTTTTTCGCAGAAAAATGAGAGCGGGGAGAGTATCGAAGCGGGAACTACGATTGCGGCGGTAATTGTGAGAGAAAACGAATTGTATTGGCTGTCTGTCGGCGACAGTAAGATCTATATCATCCGGGGAGAAGAGATTTTGTCTGTCTGTCAGGAACATAATTACAGGATGGTATTAGACGAGAGGCTCGGGCGAGGCGAGATTACGCCGGAAGATTACGCGGCGCAGGAGTATAAGGCCGGGGCGCTGGTCAGTTATCTTGGGATGGGGAATCTCTCACTCATGGATGTAAACAGGCGGCCGTTTTTTCTGGAAGATCACGATATTGTGTTATTGTGCAGCGACGGGCTTTATAGAAGCCTGACGGAGAAGAAAATTCTTTCGCTGGTAAGGCAGAATCGGGAAAGTATGAAGGAGGCGGCGAAGGCTCTGACGAGGGCTGCTCTGGAGGAGAAGCGGCAGGGACAGGACAATACGTCCGTTGTGGTATTGCGTTATTGCAAAAAGGGAACGGAGGAATGCGAATGAAGTTAAAACGATGTGACAGCGGGCATTTTTATAACGGAGATAAGTTTCCGGAGTGTCCGCACTGCAAAAAAGCGAAAGAAAATGCGGCGGGGGCGCCGTTTTATGCGGAGGAGCCCGTGACGGCGCCGGTTGCTTCTTATATGGAGGAGCCTGTGACGGCGCCGATTGCTTCATATATGGAGGAGCCCGTGACGGCGCCGATTACTTCTTATGTGGAGGAGCCTGTGACGGCGCTGGTCTCTTCTTATGCGCCGGGCGCTGCGACTGTACCGCACTCTTCGCATACCGCGCCGGCAGGAGGGAACGTTTCACTGCAGGAAGCGGTAAACAGGGCAAAGGCGGCTCCAAGGGAGGAAGATGAAGAAAAAACGATCGGTCTTTATCAGGGGAAGTCGGGGATTGATCCGGTTGCCGGCTGGCTGGTGTGTATCGAGGGTAGCGAGTTTGGCGCCAGCTTTACCATTAAGAGCGGGAGAAATTTTGTAGGGCGCGCGGCGAATATGGATATCGTTCTCCACGGAGATAACAGTGTTTCCAGGGAAAAACATGCGATTATACTTTATGAGCCAAAGCGAAGGGAATTTATTGCGCAGGCGGGAGAATCGAGAGAATTATTTTATCTCAACGATGAAGTTGTGTTAAATCCGGTCCGGCTGAAGCAATATGATATTTTAACCATAGGAAATATGCGGCTGATGTTTTTTCCTTGCTGCGGAGAGCGTTTTAGCTGGGATGACTTTAAAAAGGATTAAGGAAAGAAGGGACATTATTTATGAGAAAAAAATTTGCGATAATTTGTATGGCGTTTATCATGCTGATTGGTATCGTGGCGGCGCCGCAGTCTATTCCGGCGGAGACGGCAAACATGAACGAGGTCAGAGAGTGTGTGGTTATGGTCTCGGTATGGGCCGAGCTGGACGATGTCGGCGAGCTGCAAAGCGGATGGGGAACGGGATTTTTTGTGGGAAAGGAAGGATCGGAGGTACAGTATGTAGTTACAAATCACCACGTAATCGAGAATTTTATCAATTACGGCAGAGGGAAGAAAACCAAGAAAATTCCGGTAGCAGAAATAAATAAAGAGCTTTACCTATACGATGAAACAATGGGAAATAATGTGGATGAGCTTTATTTTCTTACCGGAAAAATGAAGGTTCGCGTTTACTTTGATTCAAGAGATTTTGTCGAAGCGTATGTGGTCGATTACGATGACGTGAAGGATATCGCGCTGCTGGCATTGGATAATCCCACTGACAAGAGGCGGGGGTTGGCGCTTGGGAGCCCGACAGATGAGATGGTAGGTTCTGACGTGTACGTGGTCGGATATCCCGGGGTGGCTGAAAATTATTTTGCGGACGCAACGTCTTCCTGGGATGTCAGCGATGCCAGCGTCGCGACGGGGGTAATCAGCCGTCTGTTGACAACGGCGGGGACGGGCGTAAAAAGAATCCAGACAGACGCGGTGATTCAGCACGGCAATTCCGGCGGTCCCATGGTCAATGAGAACGGCGTTGTGATCGGAATTAATTCCAATGCATATGCGCAGACCAGCGGCTCTGTGCTGGAAGTAGAAAAAAATTATTATGCGATCAACATTGACGAGTTGATTCCGATGCTAAAACTGCATGATGTGGAGTATCAGATGATGTCGGCTGAGGCGGACGGAAAGGACGATTCTTTTGAGGGGAGCGAGACGGGTGGAGCGGACGCGAACGCAGCCGGCGCATTGACCGGGGATAAAAGCTCCGGCGGTGAAGGAAGCGGCATTGTCGTCATCATTGGGATTGCGGCTGCGGTTCTTCTTGTGTTGGTTGTGATCGCGATACTGTTGTTTAGAAAGAAAAAGCCTTCTGGCACGCAGGGAGTACAGGGCGGTTCGTCAAAAGGACATGCGGGAAATCCGGCGGTGCGTTCTCTGGCGGCGCAGCACAACGGGGCGCGCTTTTTGCTGAACGGACAGCAGATTTTAATCGGGCGAGACGTTGCATCCTGTACGGTTACGTTTCGTGAAGGTACGCCCGGCGTCAGTAACCGACACTGTTCTTTGGGGTACGACGAGGCTGGCGGCGAGTTCATACTTACAGATTTAAAGTCGACATACGGTACATTTCTGGCAAACGGCCAGAGGCTTACGCCGGGAGTTCCGTATCGGTTAAAGGCCAAAGAACGATTCTATCTTGGCAGCGACGCAAATTTATTATGTGTGGAACTAGAGCAGTAGAAGCGTTGCCCGATTAGGGCGGCAAAAAGCTTTGCCTCCTTCGCTCAACGGCGGGTTCGAATTGGCGCCGTTGAGCGAATCCCTGCTTTCAGGGATCGCCGCATCTTTGTGATAAATATTTTACTAAAAAAAGTAAAAAAATGATTGACATGGACAAGCATAGATGATAAAATCATTTGTGCGTTGGAAAAATTTATGTTATGGAGAGGTATCGAAGTGGTCATAACGAGGCGGTCTTGAAAACCGTTTGTCCGAAAGGGCGCATGGGTTCGAATCCCATCCTCTCCGCTTAATGTCAGACAAGTTATGGCATTATAAAATGATTCGGAGAAGTACCCAAGCTGGCCGAAGGGACACCCCTGGAAAGGGTGCAGGTCGTTAACAGCGGCGCGAGGGTTCAAATCCCTCCTTCTCCGCTCGATCATACAGCAAAGATGAAAAAAGTTGTTGACAAATTCGACACAATTTGCTATTATGATTTAGCTGACTGCTGAAAAGCAGACAGAGAAAAATGAAAAAGTTGTTGACAGGCGGGAACAAGTGTGATAAACTTGAGAAGTTGCTGACAGCAACAAAGAGAACCTTGAAAACTGAACAGTGAAATAACC
>CANDCP010000006.1 GCA_947383215.1 uncultured Roseburia sp. | reverse complement strand
GACCCGGTGAATAAGACAGACCGGGGCGGGCATTGGGGGACAGATACACATAAGGGAATGTCGGCAGAGGCACTGACGGCGAATGGATATACGGATGCGACAATGATGGATTGTGTGAAGAGAGCCGTAACGTGGGCGGATGACTACTCGAAGTTTCATTATGAAAAAGGGACAATTCGTCCGGTTTGGTCAGCGCAGAGCAAGAAGAGGATGAATCTTAGCAATTTAAAAGGATATTGCGGAAAATTAGAAAGTGACCAAGTGACGAAAAAGAACGCGCATCGCGCGCCATATCACGGAAGAGGAGACTATGATCAGTATCTGGCATATCTGCTGGGACTGTCTTTGCAGTTTAAAAAGGGGTATCAGCTTACAAGTCTAACATTGCAGAACAGCAATGACGTTTTGCAGCAGATTAATTTTGATATGTTGATTCATCTCTCCGGCATATACGAGACAGTGACGCAAAAAGCGATGACAAGAAATATATACAGTTATTTGATTCTTGGAATTGCACTGCATTTGGCAGAGGACCTATGGGCGCATGTCGCTGTTATTGACGACAGTGCAAGCGTACTTCGAAGTTACAGCCAGTATTTTACAGATGTAAATGATCTGATCAATGCGCTGAACAAGGGAGTGCCGGTTACATATCTGGGTCTCGGGATGTTTACGAAAAAAGGATATTACAACAAAATGCATGCAGAATTAGGGGAGAGGTCAACAAAGTCTGCGGAAGCAAGGAAGGGAATAGCAAAGCAATCCGCGGCGCGTCTGGTACAGTTTTATAAGAACGGACGAATAATGCATTCGGGAAATTGTACACTGACGGGAGCTTCCAAAGCGAACGCTGCGGATATAGATAATTTGAAGAGACTGCGCTGCAACCATTGCTCCTTTGTGGCTACGCCATATCAGCCTAAAGAGGAAAAACTGCTGCATTTTAAGAGATATGTATGTACGAAGTGCGACGCTAAATCTGCGGACAGCTGTTATCGGTTTTATTACCGAAACCTGGGAAAAAATAATGGATTAGGTTATAGGTCATTAGATTAGGAGGAATAGGAAGAATGAAAAAAAAGATGATCGGAATAGTTTGTGCGCTTTGTATTATGACAACGTCACTTGTACAGGGAATTTGTGCGGCAGAGACGCAAGATCAGGAAGTGAAAATAGAATCGTTAAATACGACAATGGAAACGGCGTGCAAATTAAAAAATTTTAAGTTATATGACGATAACTTCACGGCGGAGAAAAATGTGAGATACTATAAATTTACCGTCAAGAAAATGTCCCATTTTGATTTTAACGTCAACTCAGATGCCAAGGGAGAAGTGAGCCTTTTGGACAGCCGGGGACAGGTATTGACAGCGTGGCCGCTTCGCGGTGAAAATTTGGGATTTACGTATGATGAGTACAGTCCTATAATGACATTGATATGGAATGATGATGCCTATTGCGTTGCGGAACATGAGAATTTGGAGCCTGGGACATACTATGTAAAAGTCGAAGCAGATCAGGAACAGTTTTCGGAGAAGACGCCGGAGATTCGATTCCACATTATGGGACGTGTACAAATATTACATCCATATTTATCATTAAAAAAGGCAAGCACAGTGTATACGGGTAAAAAGATAAAACTGCCAAAAGTCAGGGTAACAGGAAAAGGAAAATATAATTTTGATGGATCCCGCGTTAAGTTTGATTGTGTGATTGACAGAAAAACAGGAGAGGAGGTAAAAACGCTGCGGAAGGTGGGGCGCTATCTGATCTGCAATGAAGGATTTCTGATAAATCGTAATACTATGCTCTATTTCTGGGGAGACAACTGTATTGCATTTACCGTAACGCCGCAAAAAGGCGTTTTAAAAGAGGCGAAGAGCAAAAAAGCAGGCCAGATTCAGGCAATCGCAAAGAAAAATACAGCCGCAGGAAGATATCAGCTCCAGGTGTCGACAGATAAGAAATTTAAGACAAATGTGCAGACAGTGAATACAAAAGAAACGAAACAGACCGTGAAGAACCTGGAATCAGGAAAGAGATACTATGTGCGCGTGCGGTATTACAAAAATGTTCCAATAAAATATATTCACGGAATGGGCAAGCCGCAGCCGATTTATGGAAAGTGGAGTAAGGCGAAGACGGTTGTATGCAAATAAGATTTTAAAAACGGCGGTTATATTCCGCCGTTTTACGGAAAAAGAGGAGATAAGGGATTGAAAAAAGGAACGATCGGAATAGTTTGTGCGCTTTGTATTATGACAACGTCACTTGTACAGGGAATCTGTGCGGCAGAGACGCAAGATCAGGAAGTGAAAATAGAATCGTTAAATACGACAATGGAAACGGCGTGCAAATTAAAAAATTTTAAGTTATATGACGATAACTTCACGGCGGAGAAAAATGTGAGATACTATAAATTTACCGTCAAGAAAATGTCCCATTTTGATTTTAACGTCAACTCAGATGCCAAGGGAGAAGTGAGCCTTTTGGACAGCCGGGGACAGGTATTGACAGCGTGGCCGCTTCGCGGTGAAAATTTGGGATTTACGTATGATGAGTACAGTCCTATAATGACATTGATATGGAATGATGATGCCTATTGCGTTGCGGAACATGAGAATTTGGAGCCTGGGACATACTATGTAAAAGTCGAAGCAGATCAGGAACAGTTTTCGGAGAAGACGCCGGAGATTCGATTCCACATTATGGGACGTGTACAAATATTACATCCATATTTATCATTAAAAAAGGCAAGCACAGTGTATACGGGTAAAAAGATAAAACTGCCAAAAGTCAGGGTAACAGGAAAAGGAAAATATAATTTTGATGGATCCCGCGTTAAGTTTGATTGTGTGATTGACAGAAAAACAGGAGAGGAGGTAAAAACGCTGCGGAAGGTGGGGCGCTATCTGATCTGCAATGAAGGATTTCTGATAAATCGTAATACTATGCTCTATTTCTGGGGAGACAACTGTATTGCATTTACCGTAACGCCGCAAAAAGGCGTTTTAAAAGAGGCGAAGAGCAAAAAAGCAGGCCAGATTCAGGCAATCGCAAAGAAAAATACAGCCGCAGGAAGATATCAGCTCCAGGTGTCGACAGATAAGAAATTTAAGACAAATGTGCAGACAGTGAATACAAAAGAAACGAAACAGACCGTGAAGAACCTGGAATCAGGAAAGAGATACTATGTGCGCGTGCGGTATTACAAAAATGTTCCAATAAAATATATTCACGGAATGGGCAAGCCGCAGCCGATTTATGGAAAGTGGAGTAAGGCGAAGACGGTTGTGTGTAAATAATTTGTGTTGCAGCCATATCATTTATACAGGGAATCTGCGCAGTATAAGATACCACAAATTTGCATATGCAATAATGCCGATAGGCAAAGAACGAATCCCCCGGCCGTAAGGTATACAGTCGGGGGATTCTTCGATCTCTTTCTTAAAAGGCTTATAGCAGCTGAAGTCCGATTTCCGCGGCCTCTTCCATAACGTGATCGGGCCAGAGGGAGCATTGTACCTCGCCGATATGGGCTTTTCTTAGGAAAAACATACAGATGCGGGACTGGCCGATTCCTCCGCCGATGGTATACGGGAGCTCTTCGTTTAAAATTGCGCGCTGAAACGGCAGGTCGGCACGCTGAGGGCATCCGGCCTTTTCTAACTGGGAAAGCAGCGCCGCTTTGTCAACGCGGATTCCCATAGAAGACAGCTCCAGCGCGATGTCGAGAACCGGATAATACACGAGAATGTCCGCGTTTAGCGCCCAGTCGTCATAGTCCGGAGCGCGGCCGTCGTGCTTTTCGCCGGAAGCCAGAAGATCGCCGATTTGCATAAGGCAGACGGCTCCCTTTTCCTTTGTGATTAAGTATTCGCGTTCCTTCGGCGTCCGGTTCGGAAACATGTCTTCCAGCTCCTGCGTCGTGAGAAAGAAAATATCGTGCGGAAGAATCTCTTCTATATAATCGTATTGGATTGCCATATATTTTTCGGTTTTGCGCAAACATTTGTAGACGGTGCGCACCGTATCCTGCAGCGTTTTTAAGTTTCGTTCTTCTTTTTCGATAATCTTTTCCCAGTCCCACTGGTCTACAAAAATAGAGTGGATATTGTCGGTGTCCTCGTCCCGGCGAATTGCGTTCATATCGGTGTAAAGTCCTTCGCCCGCCGAAAATCCGTATTTTTGCAGGGCGTAGCGTTTCCATTTGGCAAGCGAATGAACGACCTCCGCGCACTTTTCATTCTGCTCCTTTACCGTAAAAGCGACCGGGCGTTCCACGCCGTTTAGGTTGTCGTTCAGGCCGGAATCAGGGTCGACAAAGAGCGGCGCGGAGACGCGCGATAAATTTAGCCGCAGAGATAACAAGTTCTGAAAAAAATCCTTGACGGTTTTGATTGCAATCTGCGTGTCGTGTAAATTCAGTTCGGATTGGTAATCCTTTGGTATGTTGAGAAATTCCATGTGTTTACTCCTTTGAAATTTGTTTTAAAAAGTCTTTCATAATAGGATAGAGCTTTCTGCTGTGCTCCACATAACTGCCGTGCGTTTCATCCGGCAAAATCCTGAGTGTGGCGTTTGGAATGCCGTTTGCGATTTTTTTTGTGGCGGATTTTTTTACAATATCCTTTTGACCGGCCAGAACCAGCGTGGGAACTGTGATTGACGCAAGATCTTTTTCACAGATAGCGGGCTCCTTCAACATCAGAAGCGACAACGGATTCTTGGTTTTTCGGTAGTTCTTTCTGACGGCGCGCAGAAATTTGCGCTTCAGATCCTTGGGACGAAGATTGGCGCCGCTGATAATTAACGCGGACAATATACGGGGATACTTTGCGGCGAGCAAAAGCCCGGTGATCCCGCCGTCGCTGAACCCGTAAAAAACCGGCGCCTCAAGCGAGAGCGCGCGGATAAATTCGCTTACGTCCTCTGCCATATCCGCATAGTGAAATTCCTTTGGAGTGGCGGAAAGGCCGTGTCCTCTTGTGTCCAGGGCGTATACCGTGTGGGTTCTCGAGAGGTCGTGCACCAGGACGTCAAAAATTTCATGCGTCTCTCCGTTGCCGTGGACAAGAATGACGGGGCTGCCCTCCCCGGCTTTCTCGTAGTAAATGATCTGACCGTTCAGTTGAATGTACATAGCGATTCCTCGATTCATTTTCCGTGTGTAAATGCGTGCACAATAGAAAGAAATGTTTTATAATACATAGAGTGTAACATTTTCGGAGAAAAAGAACAAGGGAAAGGAAAAGAAAGAATGGAATATGCACATGTAACCCACACATTCGGCCCGGTGTTTGACGAAAATTCAAAGATATTGATATTGGGTTCGTTTCCGTCCGTGAAGTCAAGAGAGATCAATTTTTATTACGGACATCCTCAGAATCGTTTCTGGAAAGTGCTCGCGGGAATCTACGGGCAGCAGCTTTGGCAGACGACCGGGCAGAAGCGGGCGTTTCTTTTGGAACATAAAATCGCGCTGTGGGACGTGATTGCAAGCTGCGAGATAGAAGGCTCCCAGGACAGTTCGATAAAGGCGGTAAAGGCGAATGACCTTGGTGCGGTTTTAGGCGGCGCGCCGATTGAAAAGATTCTTTTAAACGGCGGAAAAGCGTACGAGCTGTTTTTAAAATACTGCCAAAAAGAAGGAATGCCGCCGGCCGTAAAAATGCCTTCGACCAGCCCGGCGAACGCAGCCTTTCGGCTGGAACGGCTGATAGAGGTATGGAGCGGGGAATTGACCGTATAAGATGGCTGCTGAGTTTGAATTATCAGGAAAGGAAAAATAAAGGGATGCTAGATCAGAATACGTTTGTAGAGACTGTGCGGGAAGTTGAGGAGATTATCCGAATCTCGCAGGAACCGCTCTCAAAGGAAAAGATATTGAGTTACTTTGAGGATATGGAGCTGAATGAAGAACAAAAGGAGATGGTGTTTGCGTATTTTATTACGCCGCACGATACGCCCAAGGGGCAGGCGGACGAGGAAGAAAACCAGGCTGCTTCTCCGGTCCAAAACGGCGGTACGCCGGAACCAAAGTCCAGAGTTTTTCAGCTGTACTTGGAGGAAATGCAGGCGCTTGCGTCATACGACAGACAGGAGATGGAAGCGTTTTATGAGCGTCTTTTGTCGGGAGATCAGACCGTAATAAAGACGATTTCCGATGCCTGGCTTCACCGCGTGCTAAAGACGGCGAAAAAACTGGCGCCCAATGCGGCGGATTTGGAGGATGTCATACAAGAGGGAAATATGGCGTTGTTTGTGGAATTAACCGGATTATGCGGGCGAGGAGCGGGCATGGACGTTGAGGCTGCGCTTTTGGCGGCGACAGAAACGGCGATGAAAAAAGAGATATCGTATCTTGCGGGAGAAGAGGATGAAGAGAGCGCAATGATCGGCAGGATAAGCCTGGTAAATGAGGCGAGAAAGTATTTGGCCGGGGAGAACGGGCGAGAGCCGTCGTTCGCGGAGCTGTTAGAGTATACCAGGATGGCGGAGGACGAGCTGAAAGATGTGCTGTCGTTCATTGAAAAAGCATAGCGTTTTGAACCCGGGGTTCCCGGGAGGGAGACGCTTCCTGCAAAGAAGCGCTCCGGGAGGGAACCTCATTTACTGTCAGGCCGTATATTTTGAAATTAAAGTATCCAGTTTGTCGCGGTGATTTACAATCCATTTATCGTAGGTGGTATTGTCGGCGGCGATTGTTTTCCCAAGCTCGACGAGAAAGAGCGGGATATCGTCTACCGCAATCGCTTTTCCTGTTTCCGCGATGACTTCCCTGTTTTGAAGGTCGCAGCCGCCCGCAAAAACGGCGAATGCCGGTTTCGGGCCGTTAGGGGTCTGTTTCATGGCGCCGCGGAATCCGATAGCGGCTGTCTGATGGGCGGAGCAGGAAGAAGGGCAGCCCGATATATGGATCTGCGGGAGCACGCCGTCGGCAAAGTTCTCTTTGCGAACCGCCTTAAGGCAGGCGGCCAGCATTGCCTGGGAATCGCCGATGCCCACCTGACAGATTGAATGGCCGATGCAGGCGACGGAGGTTTCAAAAAGCGTGTTCGCTCCGTCGTTCGTCGCGTCGAGAAGCCTTCGTGCCTCGGAGGAATTGCAGTTGATCATATAAAGTCCCTCCGCCGGCGTAAGCCGGATTTCGACGTCGTCCATGTCCCGGATAAGCGCATATAACTGCGCCGCTTTTTGGGGAGCGAGGACGCCTCCTACCGGCTGGTAAAATACGGCGTAAAGCCCGTCCTGCTTCTGGGCCGTGATACGCCCATCTTCGATCGTCCCTCCGTCTCCTTTTTTGGCGATTTTAGGCTCGTCCGCTAAAAACTCCAGCGATTCGTTTGCAAACACCTCGCTCAGTTTTTCATTATAGGCCTTAATAAAGCCTTCGGTTCCGAGCGTTTCCTGCATAAAGCGCGTCCGCGCGCGGCCTCTGTTTTCATAATTGCCGTAGGCGACAAACGTGTTAACCATCGCCTTAATGTGGTAGAGAATCTGATCGGGCGAAACGCCGCGGGCAACGCAGGCGCCAAGAGCCGGGCGGTTGCCAAGCCCGCCGGCCGCGTAGACGTCAAAGGTTCCGTCGGGTGTCGCGACAAAGCCGAGGTCGCGGAAGGTGGCGTGAGGCTCGTTTGCCGGGGAGCTTGAGAAGCCGACCTTTAATTTCCGCGGAAATTTAACGGCCTTGATAAATTCCATGAGGTATTCCCCGGCAGCTTCCGCGTAAGGCATCACGTCAAAGTATTCGTTTGTCTGCACGCCGGAAAGCGGAGAGGCCATGACGTTTCGGGGGAAATCGCCGCCGCCCCCTCTGGAAATCATGCCGGCCTGCCACGCCTCTTTCATAAGCTCGCACAGGATATCGGCTTTTAAATGATGCATCTGAATGGATTGGCAGGTGGTAATTTTGAGGAGTTCAATGCCGTATTTTTTGCACGAATCCACGATAAATTTCAAACGGTCTTTGGTAAGGCGTCCGCCGGCCATGCGCAGCCGGAGCATATGCGTTTCGCCGCCGCGCTCGGCGTAGCTTCCGAAGCCGCCGGAAAACCCTTTGTATTCAGGGACAGAAATTTCTTTGTTATGAAATTTCTCTGTCATTTCTCGAAACTCTTCCAGATCCGGAAGAAACATAGTCAGATAATCCTTTGCCATAACTGGTATTCTCCTTTACAAATAAGATGGATGAAGCAGCCGCAAAACGGTGGGCCGCGTTAAAAATATTATACAGGATAGTATGCGCAAAATCCAGCGGACTTAACATTTGAAATGCCGTTTTATCCGTGTGCGGGAACAAACATGAAAAAAAATCATCTTTATAATGAATAATTCTCACAAATTCACTTTACTTTAAAAAAATTTGTAATATAATAGAGAAAGCTGAAAAAACAGAGACAGAGCGTGAGAGACAGAAACGAAAATTGACGGGAATGAGACAAAATAAAACGAAAAGAGGAGTTTGTAGGATGAGCAGTGGATTTGAAATCAGATGGCACGGAAGAGGCGGACAGGGA
Source organism: uncultured Roseburia sp. (assembly GCA_947383215.1). Classification (GTDB taxonomy): domain Bacteria; phylum Bacillota; class Clostridia; order Lachnospirales; family Lachnospiraceae; genus Roseburia_C. The sequence continues at coordinate 101,099 of CANDCP010000006.1, read as the reverse complement.
GCAAAGACGGCGGCGCTGCTGCTGGCGGATGTGGCGTTTCAGACAGGGCGGTATGTACAGGGATTTCCGGAGTACGGGCCGGAGCGAATGGGCGCGCCGATCACCGCATATAACAGAATCAGCGATAAAAAAATACGCGTGCATTCGAATATCTATACGCCGGATCTTGTCGTCGTGGTAGACGAAACGCTTCTGCACTCCGTAGACGTGACCGCCGGACTTAAGCAGGAGGGGGCGATCATTGTCAATACCCCGAAGTCAAGGGAAGAGATTCTTCCGCTGTTGGGCGGCTATAAAGGCGGCGTTTATACGGTGGATGCCAGAAAGATTTCGGTAGAGGCGCTTGGGAAAAATTTCCCGAATTCCCCGATGCTCGCGGCTGCAGTGGCGGTAGGTCATATTATGGAGAGGGAAGCGTTTATCGCCGAAATGCGCGCTTCTTACCAGCATAAATTTGCAAAGAAGCCGGAAGTGATCGAGGGCAATATGAAGGCTTTGGCAATGACTTTTGACGCGCTTGAGGAAGCGCTTAAGGAAAATATGAGACAAAGCGCGTAGTTTCATTTGATAAGAGAGTAAGACGAAAACGAAAGACGGAGACATGGAAAGATGAGAACAGACGTACAGAAAATTAACGAGCAGACGCCGCATCAGGAGCTGACCGAAGGACTGATGATGTTTGCGGGTGGAACTTCGAAATATTTTAAGACGGGAGAGTGGCGAACCAACACTCCTGTTTTTCATGCGGATTTGTGTAAGCAGTGCCTGTTGTGCGCGCCGGTCTGCCCGGATTCGAGTATTCCGGTAAAGGAAAGTAAGCGCGGCGAGTTTGATTATGACCACTGTAAGGGGTGCGGAATCTGTGCCGCGGTCTGTCCGTTTGGAGCAATCGAGATGAGGGAGGGGAGAGAATAATGGCAATCAAAGATCGTATGTCAGGCAATGAGGCGGTATCTTACGCGATTCGCCAGATCAATCCGGATGTCATGCCGGCCTTTCCGATTACGCCGTCTACGGAGATTCCGCAGATGGTATCTACCTATATTGCAAACGGAGAGATAGACACGGAGTTTATTCCGGTCGAGAGCGAGCATTCGGCCATGAGCGCGGCCATCGGAGCGCAGGCGGCGGGCGCGAGGACTTTAACGGCGACTTCCTCGGCCGGGTTGGCGTTGATGTGGGAGGAGCTGCTTCTTGCCGCCTCCAATCGGATGCCGCTCGCGCTGGCGCTTGTAAATCGAACCCTGTCCGGGCCGATCAATATTAACTGCGACCATTCCGACGGCATGGGCGCGCGCGATACCGGATGGATTCAGATCTACGCGGAAAACAATCAGGAAGCCTATGACAATTTTATTCAGGCGTATCCGATTGCGGAGCATGAAAATGTGCATCTTCCGATTATGATATGTCAGGACGGTTTTATCACCAGCCACGCGGTTGAGAATATAAAACTGTTAGAAGATCATGCGGTAAAAGAATTTGTCGGGGAATACCGGCCTGAGGAATACCTGCTCAATCCGGGCAAGCCGATTGCCGTCGGCCCGTATTCTGTGACAAATTACGCGATGGAGGCCAAAAAGAATCAGGAGATTGCGCTGGAGAATGCAAAGGACGTGATTTTAGAGGTGGCGAAGAGATTCGAGCGGATTTCGGGCAGAAGCTATGGGTTATTTGAGGAGTACAAGACCGAGGACGCCGACTATATTATGCTTTTGATCGGCTCCGCGGCGGGAACCGCGAAGCAGGCGGCGCACAATATGCGAAAAGAGGGAAAGAAGGTCGGCGTGATTAAGCTTAGAGTGTTCCGCCCGTTTCCTGCAAAGGAGCTTTCACAGGCGTTAAAAAATTGCAAGGCGGTTGCGATTATGGATCGCTGCGAGAGCTACAACGGAAACGGCGGTCCTCTCGGAAGCGAAGTGACGGCGGGGCTTTTCCGCAATAAAGTGTCCGTGGAAGCCGTGAATTATATTTATGGGCTGGCGGGGCGTGATTTCACCGTTGAGGATGTGTATCATATATTTGAGGAGCTTGCGGATGCCGTGGAGAACGGGAAAGAGACAGAGCAGTACCAGTACATAGGATTGCGGAAATAGGAGGCGCGCAGTGAGTAATTACAGTTTAAAAGAAGTTATGAATAAGCCGGAGCGCCTTGCTCCCGGTCATAGAATGTGTGCGGGCTGCGGCGCGACGATTGCGGTGCGCGCGGTACTGCGCGCGCTGCATGAGGGGGACCGCGCGGTAATCGGAAATGCGACCGGCTGTCTGGAGGTATCCTCGTATATGTACCCGTACACCGCCTGGGAAGACAGCTATATTCACAATGCGTTTGAAAATGCCGGGGCGACGTTAAGCGGTGTGGAGACCGCGTATAAGGCGCTCAAAAAACGGGGACGGCTTTCGCAGGAGGAAACATATAAATTTATTACCTTCGGCGGGGACGGCGGCACATATGACATTGGGTTTCAGTCTTTGTCCGGCGCGATGGAGCGCGGGCATGATATGGTTTATGTCTGCTATGACAACGGCGCGTATATGAATACGGGAATTCAGCGTTCTTCCGCGACGCCGATGTATGCGGATACGACGACTACGCCTGTCGGTAAGCAGTCCGACGGGAAGATGCAAAACCGCAAGGATTTGGCAAGCATTATCGCCGATCATGATGTCGCGTATGTGGCGCAGACCACGTTTACGGCTGATTTTAAGGATCTTCACACAAAGGCGGAGAAGGCGATTTATACGCAGGGGGCCAGCTTTTTGAATATTATGGCTCCGTGCCCGAGAGGATGGCGGTATGATACGCCGGAAATTATGAAAATCTGTAAGCTTGCGGTGGAGACGTGTTATTGGCCGTTATTTGAGGTGGATCATGGAAAGTGGACGTTGTCCTATGAGCCGAAGAAAAAACTTCCGATTGAGGATTTTTTAAGGGAGCAGGGAAGGTTCAAACATTTATTTAAGCCGGGCAACGAGGCGCTGATTGCGCAGTTCCAGGCGGAGGTAGACCGCCGCTGGGAGGATTTGCAGTACAAATGCGCGAGAGCAGATTAAGGAGCGATGAATGACGTTACTTACCTATCAGGTTTTTAAGACCGTTACGGATATCGGCAGCTTTCACAAGGCTGCCGATATTCTTGGATTGACGCCCTCCGCCATCAGCCATACGATTTCGGCGATGGAAAAGGAGCTTGGATTTTCGGTTCTGACAAGGGGAAAGACGGGCGTTACGCTGACAAATTGCGGGGAACATCTTCTGCCCTATGTCAATGCGGTGTTAAACAGCGACGAGAGCCTGCGGCAGGCGGTTGCGGAGCTAAACGGGCTAAAGCGCGGAAAAGTCAAGATCGGAGCGTTTTCCAGCGCCTGTACGAGCTGGCTGCCCGATATTCTCCACTCTTTTCAGGAAAAGTACGCGGATATTTCTATGGAGGTTTTTCAGGGAACGTACGACGACGTGTCTTACTGGCTGAAAAACGGTGTGGTCGATCTGGGATTTTTGTCATTGTCAAGTGCGGGCGACATTCCGATCGAGCCGCTGTATCAGGATCCGCTTTTATGCGTTCTTCCCAAGGGGATGAAAAAGCCGGGCGCGGGGAAATATATGGATATTGAGGAGATGCGGCATTATCAGTTTGTGACGCAAAGAGAATGTACCGACGCGGATATCCAGAATTTTCTGAAAGAAAATTCTTTAAATATACAGTCCAGTTATCACGTAGTGGATGATCTGTCTACAATAGCCCTTGTGGCAAAGGGGTTCGGGATCTGCCTGATGCCCGAGCTTGTGATGCGTGATATTCCCTACGAGGTGGACTGTTATCCTATACGGCCAAAGGCCAGCCGGATTATCGGGATAGCGGCTATGAACCCTGAATTTATGGCGCCTGCGGTGCGAACAATGTATAATCATATATTAGAAAATTACAAATCTTACGAGAGGTAAAATTATGGCGACAATAATAGAAAACGCCCTGAAAGGGCGGCAGAAGGCAATGGAAGCTCTCTACAAAGAAAACCGGCAAACGGTATTTTCGGTTGCGCGGATATTACTGTCAGATGAAAAACAGGCGCAGGACGCTTTGATTTGGACGTTTAAAGAGATTTGGAACGAGATTTTTGCGCCGATGACGGAGGAGGCGTTTGCGGCCGCGGCCATTGGGAAGGCGGCGTCTTACTGTAAGGAGAGGATTGCGAGGCGTGAGCCGAAAGCGTTTCGGGCGCCTGCGAATAAAAATTTCCGTGTCTCATTCTCGGACTGTGTTTACGACGGTAAGGAAAATTACGGGGAATTTGCGCTGCGTCAGCTTCCAAAGCTGCAGCAGTTTCTCTTTGTGCTGCACGAGGTCTGCGGGCTTGACAGCGCGCAGGCGGCCGGGATTGTCGGCTTGAATCAGAAGACGGCAACGCTTTTGTGCGAGGCTGTAAGGTCTAATGTGGAAAGCCTGATTCAGGAGACAGGGGCGGCGGTCTCTTACGATAAGCTGGTTGAAAGCTTTAAAGAAGATATGAGAAGAGAAACGTCTTGCGGGAAGGCGGATGAGCAGATTTTGGCGTTTATTGATGAGGCGGCCCGACCGGCCGAACAAAAGAGAAAAAAGAGGAATCTGTTTCTCGGCGCGGCGGCAGGGATCATCTGCCTTTGCATTGTCGTAGGAGTGATTTTTGCGTTTCAATCCAACCGGGCGGATAAGCCGGAGGGCGAAAGCCGCGGCGATGTTGTCGAGGGAACCGAGGACGGCGGACAAAATGAGTCAGTTACGTATTATGCGGATATTGAGATTCAGGATTACGGCAAGATCACAGTTGCGCTGGATCAGAAATCGGCTCCGATAACGGTGAAAAATTTTGTGGATCTTGCAAAAAGCGGTTTTTATAACGGGCTGACGTTCCACAGGATTATGGAAGGATTTATGATGCAGGGCGGCGACCCGGACGGCAACGGGCTGGGCGGCTCCGAACAGACGATCGTAGGCGAATTTTCACAGAATGGATATGAGAATCCTCTCTCTCATACAAGGGGAGCAATCTCAATGGCGCGTTCAAACGACTTTGACAGCGCAAGCTCACAGTTTTTTATTGTACATGAGGACAGCACGTTCCTTGACGGAGAGTATGCGGCGTTTGGTTACGTGACAGAGGGAATGGATGTTGTCGACGCAGTCTGTGAGGCGGCGGAGCCGACGGACGGCAACGGGACGATTTCACCCGAGGATCAACCGGTAATTACGGCCGTAACGATTCGGACCGAGTAGTCGCAGCGAGCCGTGGAACCGGTAAAATCAAGGATTTGCTGCTTCTTTTTTGACATAATAATCCACATTTTGGTGTTTCTGAAAATGCTTTTATTTGAAGCTTTTTCATAGCTCAATGGCGCCATTGAGCTATGAAAAAGGACCAGTGAAAACTGATCCTAAATCATGGAATACGCTTCTTATACTGTTAATAAATCATTTTGAAGATTGAGAAGTTCCTCCTCCGTAAGCCCGGTGGCTTTCATAATTTTTACGATTTCGGTGCCGTCTTCCAGCAAAGACTTTGCAATTTCTTTCGCATTTTCCCTTACCTTTTGGTTGGCATATTCAATTTTTTCTTTTTCATAAAGCTGTCCTAATTGTGTCATGTTGATGCGCCTCCTTATTTGCTCCATGTAATCCCTGCTTATAAATTTATCGCTTGCAACTATCACGCCGGACAGCGTAAAAATCCGCTGTCCTTCGTCCGGTATTTGTTCAGCTAGGTCAACGATTCTTTATTTGCCAAAGGGATGCCGGATTGGAGTTTGCTTTGAATTTCATTAAAGGCTGCCTCACCGTCTATATGGGACAGGAAAGCCTGTTCGGTACGCAGTGTAAAACAATCTGTTTCGAGCGTTGGTTCCGCGCTTTGTACATCACTGGTGTAGATAACGATCAGGCGCAGGTTGAATGTTTCATCTTCCTTAAAGTATTTTTCCATTACCCGTGCGATATAATTCAGATATTTAATTTTATTCGATTTTTTGTATACCGATTCGTAATCTACAATCGCATAAGTGGCGTCTTCCAGCAAAAACAGGTTGTCAACGCTTTTTTCATTTGCGGCAATCTTCGGTAGGTCAGTGGGAAGCAGTTCCTTGATCGGCGGCAAGTCGATGCCATATGCCGTAAAACTTTTTTCTTTATAAGTCTGACCGAGAATTTTAAATAAAATATCTTTATTTTGATAAACGATTCCTTTTGACATGATATTCCCCCTGCGTCAAGCGAAATGTCAGTTGTTTTCCGGGTAACAAGGAAGTCTACCTTCTCAATGGGAACATTTAATTTTTTTCAGCATCCTGCGGCATATTTTCGTGTCGTCCGTTCACTTTCTAAATAAAAAATGTCTGCCAGACTCAGTTCCTGGATAGTGTTAGTTTTATCTGCAATAAATAGTATCTCTCTTTTTCTTAAATTATAACATGTTGCAGCTATTTTGTCAGTTGTGGTTTGAAAATTTTTCCGCTTTCTGAAAAAAGATTAAGTGTAAAGATGTAATGATAAGCAGTTATCATACAATTGCATTTTTTTGTTTCTAATATTTGTTTATGATGCTTTATATCTCTTGAAATTGCCGTAAATTCGTTGTATGATGTAATCAGGAAGTCAAAACGAAAGAGATGGGGGATACGAGTGAGTTGTGAATTAGAAAAACAAAAAGAACTGGTCAAGAAGTTAAATATAATAGACGACACCTTTTTTCACAAGCTTGTAGAGGACAGGGGAGTATGTGAAGAGATGCTGCACACGATATTAGAGGATGACACGATTGAAGTGATCTGCAGCGAGCCACAGAAATATCTTAGGAATACGCAGGCAAGATCCGTGATTTTGGATGTGCTTTGCAGGGATGCCGCGGGAAGGCAAATGAATATAGAGGTACAGAAGGGGGACAACGGGGATCATCAGCGTCGTGTACGTTATAATGGCTCCAATATAGATACCTTCATGACGGAAAAAGGGTTGCCGTTTGAGCGCATACCGGATGTTTATATTATATTTATTAGCAGGTTTGACATTTTTGGAGAGAATCGGACGGCGTATCATATAGACAGGGTGATCCGAGAGACGGGCACGGTTGTAACAAACGGATTTTATGAGATTTATCTGAATACCGAATATGATGACGGGAGCAAGATTGCGTCGTTACTGCAGTATATGAAGAATACGCAGGGAGAGAATCGGACATTTCCGCGGATATCGGAGAGAGTGAGATATTTCAAGGAAGAACAGAAGGGGGTAAGAGAGATGTGCGAATTGATAGAGCAGTATGCGCAGGAACGGGCAGAAAAGGTGTCCAGGGAAGCGGCGATCGAATTGTTTTATAATGGAGCGTCGTATGAGATGGTGAGAAAAAGCCTTAAGAACCTGACGAAAGAAGAATTGGATAAAATATATGAAGAGATCTGTGTACATTCATAGGATAGATGGCTGGAAACAGAAAAAAAGAAGCGGGGGATATGAGCGGGTTGTGATATGGAGCCGGAGACCGTTTTTGGTTTTGGGCAGATGTGAAAAACCGATATAAAATTTGTAAATAGTTACAAGCCGGGGGGTCATCGCATTTCTGAATCCCGGCTTCTTGGTATTTTTGTTATTTACACCGGCAGCATCTGATTTTTTGATGGATGAAATAACAGAATGAAGGGGGCGCTGGTTTCGGTAATTACTATGGCCCCTTTTTTCAATTTTTTTACGGTCTTTTGATTCGATTCCCCGAACTGTGCCGGAACACGGTTCGGGGATTTGATTGCTTGTTTATATGGAACCGCTGTATTTTTGCCACGAAGGCATTATAGCCGATGCGGAAATCCTTTTGTAACGGCCCAGTCGCCATTATATGAACAGATTGCGCAGCTTTGTCGCGTAGTAAAAGATAAATTCCATAATTGTGGGACAACCTTTTTCGGAAGAAATTCTTGCAGTATAATAAGTCAACAGGTCGTCCGGATCGGATATCCGCCATGTGCGGTTAATGGCGTTTTGCATTGCGCGTTGAATACTCGCGTCGCTCTTTTTATATTTCTCTCCGAGCGCCCGGTAGAGATTGGCGTCTGTCTGCTGAATTGTCAGAACAATAGCGTCTGTTAAATATTTGTAGCCGACGACTTTCGGACTGATGCCGATTAGATTCAGCTCGTGTTGAACCTGCTGGATCATCTTCCTTTCCTGCTGCTGGGGCGACTCTGCAAGAGGAGAAGGGTCAGACAGAGACAGGGAGGCCGTAAGCTGGTGCACCTGTAAGAGATGCTCAATTACGCGCCTTGCCGAGTAGTCACTTTGAAATTTGGTAAAAATAAAATCGGCTCCGGCCTCCCTCGCGGCTCTGTGGATGATTTTGCTTGGGTTATTGGTCGTAATTAAGATATAAGGAATCCGTTTTAGGTTAAGTTGTTTTAAACTTGTGAGAAAAAGCAGACCGTCGCCGCCTCCGTAATGCAGTTCCAGATCGAGAATAACTGCATTTGGCAAATCTCTCTTTATAGACGCAATGGCTTCGGCAGAGTTGTTTGTAATCTCTGTAAGTCTGACGTGATCAAGCGTGTCTATGTATTTTTTAATTTCTTCGCATTCCTCGGTGTTGTCTTCGACTAAAAGAATAGAAAAACAGTTGCTCATAGTGGAACGCTCCCTTCTTTGGTTCATGAAATACGTCTCAGCGGCGCCGATTTGAACTAACAAGATTATATATAACTTTCCATTTTCCGTCAAGATTCGCGAAATACACACGGCGTCGGCTTGCGCATTTGACTGCGTATAACAAAAAACAACAAAAAGCAACGACGAAAAACAACAGATAATAAACACGAAATGTGTTAGATTTCTAGTCGAAGGATCGTATTTGGAGTAATGGAAACGTATGCCTCACACAAAAGATAAAGTGCTCCGAATGTGATCCTTCTACTGTGAGAGCAGCCCTTAGCGAAGAGGAGCTTCCTGATTGAATTCCTTCTCATCCGTCGCATTCATGACAACCAAATCATTGCGGAACAGCGAGGGCTGCACCTCATCTGCACGGAAGGTTTGCAGAATAAAGAGGTTCTTATGATCAAATATCAGTGATATCTTTTTCGTAATTGATTCTTTGCCCGGCGGAATTTCCAGAATGGAAAGGGAGGCCTGATATTTTTCTTTTATCTTCCAGATATCCATTAGGCCAATCCCGCTTCCGCCGGTTTCTTTGTGGGTTGTATGGTGTTTCAGACCAAAGTCATTCAGGGTGCCGGTATCAAAGTATGGTCCGCTGTCGGAGATTTCAATCACATAGTATTTTTCCATAAGAGTAAAGTGGATATATACGTGCTTCGTGGTGCATTCACGGACTGCGATCATTGCATTTTCGATCAGATCCGCCAGGATATGGGTGAGATCGTCAACGCGGATGCTGCATACGGTCATATCGTTTAAATCATTTTCTACGGTAACGGTATAAGTGATTTTCTGTTGTATAGCATGTTTGTAAAAGAAGGAGAGCAGGATATCCACGGTAGGAAGCCTGGTGGAGGGGCCGCTGTATTCCGGAGTGTAGGAAACGGACAGATCAGTTTGTCTGCTGCGCGACATGCTCTGCAGTTCTCTTGCGAGCGTCAGCCCCAGAACCTTCAACTCTTTTGGAAAATATTTGTTTCCTGCCTTTAGAAAATCGTATATGGCGGCTTCCATAGAGGGAATCAGTTTATTATCCCTGTGGATAATGGCGGCTAAGCGTTGATTTTCTTCTTCGATACGAGCAATAATTGTATCTTTTTCCTTTAATTCAAGTTCCAGTGATGCGATTTCTGTTTTGTGCAGTTTGGCGAGATAGTTCTGCGTAATCTTATGCAACCACCAATATGCGAATATACAGGCGGTTGGAACCAAAATAAAGATTGGAAAGGAAACAAATATGTAGTTTGGGGTATTAGGTATTCCGGCTATTGTAATACAGATAAGAGTTATAATGCTGAAAAAAAGTCCTGCATTTGTTGTATGGGGACGGTATAAAAACGGCATTCCCTTTCGAAGTCTTGGAAAATAAAAAAGTAAATGGAGTAGTAAATATTGTAGAATGCAGATACAAAGCTGTGTTGAAATCCATGGGAGATTGTAGGAACCATAATATACAGGAGCCATTATCAGTGAAGTCAAAATAACGGATATGATATAAAAAATGTTGCCGATAGAGATTGCGAATATGATTGTGATAAAGTTTAATTTGGCATCAGTTTTCATAGATATTTGTATAAAAATGAAAGAGGAGATTGTCAGTACAAAAAAACGGACAGATGGTATATAAAGGCATAGAAAATGCATAAAGATTGACAATAAAAGGCTATAAACAAATGCAGTAAAAGTTTTTTTGACAGAAAATGGTTTCAGGTTCAGCAGTTTGCGATAAACATAAAAACAGCTTAAAAAAGTAAACAAATATTTTAATACATTTCTTAACATTGTGGTTCTCCATGTTACAAAAAGTAACCTTTATCTGTAAAGTATAATACGTAAAATAATAGATGAAACCTGCTATCTTGGTAGGTTGTGCTTGGTGTTTCATATGGAATTATATTATGAAAAAATAGGAAAATCAACTGGAAACCCAAGAAAAGGAAATCGAGAAACCCAAAACGACAAAAAACAATAACAAAAGTAACAGGTATTAAAAACAAAATATGATATTCTTTAGGTGAGGGTCATATTTAGAGCAGGAGAAAGAATTATTTTTACAAAAGATAAAATGCTCTATCTATGGCCCTCTTTCGCATTTGTTCTGTCGATAGGCTTGGTTAGCGCCTGATAAGATAAATAGAATAGAAATGTGTAAGTGAATAGAATGGATTAGCAAACGACATTTCATTCAACTTAAGCTATCTGGTAGATAATGTATTAGCAGTTGATACTTGTCCACAGGTAAATCTGTCTTATTTTTTCATGAATTTCGCAATTTATTTGAAATACTAAATTTATAGCAAATGAGTTTATCATATTAGCGTTTGAGATGAATTTTTAAATGCGAGAATAGATTAGGAACAATTACAGTCGGTTGGTAAAAATGCTTGAAAATAATTTGAAACAATGTTATTATGTATTTACAAAGGAAAGCACCCACTCCAAAGTGGATGCTCCTAGATAAGACAGAATGTCCTTACGGACACTGCCTCTCCTGTGGATCAGACAGGAGAGGCATTATTTTTTGTGCTTGTTCCTCTTGTCGAGAAAGGCAAGCAACGCAATAACAAAGCTGCCAAAGGCAATTAACAAAGTTAATATGCCAATGAAAATCGAAACGATTTCGTAAGCTGTCATTAGCGTCACCTCCTTCTTATGTACTCCGGATAACCGGGAATAAGTTAGGAGGCTACCACCCTGTCATGAGTGCTTTCCGTATAGGGATTGTACCATGTTTTATATATAAAAAGCAATTCAATTGTATTCACATATTTTTTTGGCAGCTAAAAGTGCGTAACATCAGAATTTAAGTAAGATTATTCTGATAACAAAGTATGATCGGTAATCGTTAAATCACCGCGATGCAGGCCGGCCTGTACCTCATTTTTGCGGAAAGTTCTTAAAATAAATCTGTTTTTCTTATCAAATGCAAATAATATTTTTTTTGTATATAATTCTTCGCTTTCCGGGTATTCAGAGATAATAAGGGAAGCCTGGTATTTGTTTTTTGTTTGCCAGATATTCATCAGGCCAATCCCACTTCCGCCGAGCTCCTTATGGGTCGTATGGCGCATCAACCCAAAGGCGTCGAATGTTTTTATGTCGAAATATGGACCGCTGTCAGACACTTCTATGGCGTAGTATTTTTCGCAAAAATAAAAGTGGATGGACACGTTTTTCGTGGTACATTCTTTTGATGCGATAATTGCGTTTTCAATCAAATCTGCTAATAGGTGAGTCAGATCTTCAACACTGATTTCCTCCGAGGTCAGATTTGTCAAATTAGAATCAACGGTAACAGAATAAGAGATTTGCCATTCCGAGGCGCGTTTGTGTAAAAAAGAAAGTAAAATATCGACAGTCGGTATTTCAGTAGTCGGTATGACTTGTTCCGGTAAATATGGGGAGGAAAGCTCGTCCCGTCTGTTGCGGGACATGCTTTGCAGTTCTCTGGCAAGCGTTAGACCAAGTTTTTCCCGTTCAATTGAAGAATATTTATTTCCTGCGCTCAAAAAATCGTATACGGCCAATTCCATGGAGGGAATCAGCTTGTTGTCTCTGTGTATGATAGCGGCCAGTCGTTGATTATCTTCTTCTATATGTGCAATTAAGGCATCTTTTTCTTTAAGTTCGGTTTCTAATGATGCAATTTCTGTTTTATGTAATCTGGTAAGATAATTCTGAGTAATTTTATGCAGCCACCAATATGCAAAAATGCAGGCGGTTGGGATGAGGATGAAAACAGGAAAAGAGACATATACATAGTTTGTTATGTTAGGTATTCCTGCAATTGTAATGCATATAAGAGTAATGATGCTGAAAACAATCCCCGCATTTGTGGTGTGAGGCTGGTATAAAAATGGCATTCCTTTTCGAAATCTTCGGAAATGAAAAAGTAGGTGGAGCAACAAGTATTGCAGGATTCCAATGCAGATTTGGAGAAATGTCAAGGGAAGATCGTAGCGACCGTAATATATCGGAGAGATTAATGCTGCAGTTAAAATTATAGATATAATGTAAAAAATATTGCAAAGTGCGAAGGATAGAATCGTTGTGATAAAGTGTAGCTTAGCGTTAGCATGGGTATGGATTTGAATAAAAAGAAAAAAACTTATTGTAAATACAAAAAAGCGAAGATGTGGTATGTAGAGGCATAGTAGGTACATAAAGAAAGAAAGAGTAAGACTGAAAGCAGCGGAGGCTAATCGTTCTTTGACAGAAAATGGTTTTAGATTCAACAGTTTGCGGTAAACATAAAAGCAACTTAACAGATTAAATAAATATTTTAAAACATCTTTTGTCATATTGCGTCTCCGTGTTACAAAAAGTAACCTTTATCTACAAAAACCACAGTACATGAACCAATGGGGAAAACGACCATGGTTTTATATACTTCCTATAAATTAAAAGAAGGAGGTAAGGGCGTTGGATTGGTTTTGGTGGTTTATTAATATTTTTTGTGTTTAAAAGAAATTGTTTATATTTCGCAAATTATGGGTTTAAATCCATAATTTGCGAATGTGACGTATGAAAGAAAACGTTAACGGAATTTTTGTTGGAAAATTTCCCGAAAAAGTATTCGCGTTGTCGGAATCAGTTACAGTATTCCGCCCTTTCTTTGAGTATATTCTCATTAACAATAAAATTCAACACCATATTCTATGGTAAAAAATCATCCCGAAGCTTAGTTGCATAATAAAAAATGAATTCCATAATTGTCGGGCAGCCCCTTTCGGAGGAGATTCGCGCGGTATAATACATTAACAGATCGTCGGGGTCTGACATTCTCCAGGCGCGGTTGATTGCGTTCTGCATTGCGCGCTGGATACTGGCGTCGCTCTTTCTATATTTTTCGCCGAGAATGCGGTAGAGATTTACGTCTGTCTGCCGCATCGTCAGAAGAATAGAGTCTGTCAGATATTTGTAGCCTACGACTTTTGGACTGACGCCGACTAAGTTTAATTTATGCCGGATGCGCTCGAGTATCCGCCGTTCCTTTTGATCGGGCGGTTCCGACGAGGCAGACTGCTCGGACAGAATGTGGTGTGAAGTAAGCTTTTGGATTTGCAGAAGATGTCCGATTACGCGCCGGGCAGAATAGTCGCTCTGAAATTTAGCAAAGATAAAATCCGCGCCGGCTTCTCTTGCGGCCTTATGTACGATTTTGCTGGGATTATTTGTTGTGATTAGAATGTAAGGCGTCCTTTGCAGCTCGAGCTGTTTTAAATCGCTCAAAAAGAGAAGACCGTCGCCTCCGCCGTGATGTAATTCTAAATCAAGAATGACTGCGTCTGGGAGATCCCTTTTTACAGAGGCAATGGCGTCGTCGGAATTGTTTGTGATTTCTGTGAGCCGTACCTGATCCAGCGTATTTATATAGTTTTTGATATCTTCGCATTCTCCGGCATCATCCTCGACTAAAAGGATAGAAAAAACGTCATTCATATCGAAATACTCCCTTCTGGATATTGGTAATTTGCCGAAAATCTCTTGGACTTCTAAGATGGAATTATAGTATGAAAGAGTGAGAAAATCAACCGAAAACGACGGCATTAGACAAAAAGTCACAAAAAACAACAACACAAAATAACGGCAATTTATATGGAAATATGATAAATTTTTTAAATAAAGTATCTGTTCGGAACAAAGGGAAATTACTCACACAAAAGATAAGTGTTCTGAACGGATACTTTATTTGTTTTGTGATGGAAAATCTAACGAAAAATGTCCTTATGGTCCGTTATCGGCCGATTGCGGAATTCCTTCGGCGTCATTCCGAAACGCTTTTTAAAGAGGCGGTTGAAATAAGAGAGGCTTTCAAAGCCGGTCGCGGATGCGATATTTAAGACGGTGGCGTCGGAGGTGAGAAGAAGTCTCGAGGCCATAGTCAGGCGGTAATGGTTCAGATAATCAATAAAAGTCGTTCCCATTGTGTTTTTAAAAAACTTCATAAAATGAGATTGGCTTAAAGAGACGAGATCGGCCATATCTTCTATCGTTATTTTCTGCATATAATTGCTCTCGATAAATTTAATGACAGACTTTATTTTTATCAGGGATTTTTTGTTTTTTGGACGGCTTTTCAGGTCGGAACATTTAGAAAAAAGCGCGAAGAACAGGAGATGAAGCTGCCCTTTGATAAATAACTGGTATGCGTTAGGGCATGTTTGGCAGATTTCATCCGCGCGGTCAAGACAGGAGGCAATTTCGCCGTAGTAAGGCATGTCCGGCGTCAGATGGGCGGGGATTTCGATCGCGCCGTTTAAGAGCGCGTGAAAATAATCGCTGCAGATGTCTGCCGTTTGGGAAATCAGAATTTCCGGTTTGAATAGAATCGTTTCGTATTCGGCCGAGGACGACGGGTACTGTTCCATCGAATGGATCTGCCCGGGAATCAAAAAGAGAATACTGCCCGCACAGGCGCAAAAGGCGGTAAAGTCAATGTTTACGGTCATGCATCCCTTTTTTACATAGATGATTTCCATTTCGTCGTGCCAGTGATCGGGAACGGAGGAAAAGTCAAGCGGAATCGAACAGAGGTAGGTGTTGTAAGCAAAAAGCTCGGAGCCATGAGATTTTTTTTCGTGATAACTTTCGTATTCAAGGATATCCATAAAACATTTCCTCCACAGGTAACATATGATAGTATTGTACTACTTTTTGCCGGAATATGACAAGAAAAAACAGAAAAGATGTAAGATAATATGTAGCAGTTTAGTCTGCGCCATTCGCAAGCAAAATTAAAATGGAGGAAGAAAACATGAATTTGAAGGAAATCGTAACGACAAAGTATGGCAGAGATATTGCGCAGTGTTCCGATAAAGAATTGTATTTTGCGCTGCTCGATCTGGTGAAGCAGACGGCGGCAGGGCAGGAACGCGTCGAGGAAAAGAAAAAGCTGTATTATATTTCCGCCGAGTTTTTGATTGGAAAGCTTCTTTCGAACAATTTGATTAATCTGGGAATTTATGAAGAGGTAAGAGAGCTTCTTGCGGCAAACGGAAAGGATATCGCGGCCGTTGAGGAAGCGGAGCCGGAACCGTCCTTAGGCAACGGCGGTCTGGGCAGACTTGCCGCGTGTTTTTTGGATTCCATCGCGACGCTCGGATTAAACGGAGACGGCGTGGGACTCAATTATCATTACGGACTGTTTAAGCAGGAATTTGAAAATCATCTGCAAAAAGAGAAAAAGAATCCATGGATCGAACCGCAAAGCTGGCTGAGACGGACGGATACCTGTTATCCGGTTTCGTTCGGCGGGTTTCAGGTGATGTCGCGGCTGTACGATATCGATGTGATCGGTTACGGGAATCGCGTCAACAAACTGCGCTTATTTGACCTTGAGACTGTCGACGAGGGCATTGTGGGAGAGGGGATCGATTTTAATAAAGAAGAGATTGCAAAAAATCTGACGCTTTTTCTGTATCCGGACGACAGCGACGACAAGGGGCGTCTGCTTCGGGTATACCAGCAATACTTTATGGTAAGCAACGCCGCGCAGCTGATTTTGGAGGAAGCCGTTGCAAAGGGATGTACGCTGCATGATCTTTTTGACTATGCGGTAATCCAGATCAACGATACGCATCCGTCTATGGTGATTCCGGAATTGATCCGGCTACTCATGGAGCGCGGCATTTTCATAGATGAGGCGATAGAGATCGTATCGAAAACGTGTGCCTATACGAATCACACGATACTGGCCGAGGCGCTGGAAAAATGGCCGCTGGCATATTTAGAGAGGGCGGTTCCGCAGCTGGTCCCGATTATTTATGAGCTGCATAACCGGATTGCAGCGAAATACGGGGATGCGTCTTTATATATAATCGACGGCGAAAAGCGCGTGCATATGGCGCATATGGATATTCACTACGGGTTCAGCGTAAACGGCGTGGCGCATCTTCATACGGAAATTTTGAAAAATACCGAGCTGCATAATTTTTACCGGATTTATCCGGAAAAATTTAACAACAAGACAAACGGAATTACGTTTCGGCGCTGGCTGTTAAGCTGCAACCGTCCGCTTACCGATCTTATCGAAGAGAAAATCGGAGACGGATTTAAGAAAGACGCGATGGAGCTGGAAAAATTTGGGGAATTTGCCTGCGACGACGCGGTGGCGGAGCGTCTGCTCGCGGTAAAAATGCAAAAGAAACGGGAGCTGAAAGAATGTTTAAAGCGCACGCAAAACATCGACCTCGATGAGAACGCCGTGTTTGATATTCAGATCAAACGTCTGCACGAATATAAGCGTCAGCAGATGAACGCGCTGTATGTGATCCGGAAATATTTTGAAATCAAATCGGGCAGGAAGCCGGTAAGGCCGATTACGGTGATATTCGGGGCGAAAGCGGCGCCGGCCTATACAATTGCGAAAGACATCATACATTTGATTTTGTCGCTCTCTCAGATTATCCGTCATGACCCGCAGGTGAGCCCGTATTTAAAGGTTGTCATGGTAGAAAACTATAATGTGACCCTGGCGGAGAAGCTGATTCCGGCGGCCGATATTCATGAGCAGATCTCACTTGCGTCCAAAGAGGCGTCGGGAACCTCCAATATGAAATTTATGTTAAACGGCGCCGTTGCGATCGGGACCATGGACGGGGCAAATGTAGAGATCGCAGAGCTTGTGGGGGATGACAATATTTATATTTTCGGAGAGACATCGGATGAGGTAATCGAACGTTACCGGAGAGGCGATTATGTATCGCGCAAATATTACGAGGAAAACAAAGCGTTAAAGCAGGCGGTCGATTTCATTGTCGGCGATGAGATGATGGCCGTCGGGCACAGGGAAAGCCTTGAGAGGCTGTATCATGAATTGTTGAACAAGGACTGGTTTATGACGTTCCCGGATTGGGAGGATTACTGCGCAAAGAAAGATAAAATGCTTTCCGATTATGAGGATAAAAAAGCCTGGGCGGGAAAAATGATCGTAAACATCAGTAAAGCAGGATTTTTCTCGTCGGACAGGACGATAGAGCAGTATAATAAAGATATCTGGAAGCTGAAGTAATAATCGATGCGGACTGGGTTTCGGCCCGGTCCGCATCGATCTATTAAGAATTTAAATTGCCGAGCTGTTCAGGTACGCTTCCTGTTCCGGCGTCAGGGAATCGATTTCCTTGCCTAAGAAACGCAGCTTTCTGACAGCCACTTCGTTGTCCACTTCTTTTGGAACCACGATCAGCTTTTCGGTCAGTTCTTTTGCGTGCTCTACCAGGTATTTTGCGGACAGGGCCTGGATTGCGAAGCTCATATCCATAATTTCGGCAGGATGCCCGTCGCCGCACGCAAGGTTTACGAGACGGCCCTCGCCGAGCACATAGATCCAGCGGTCTGCGTCAATCTGATAGCCGATAATGTTTTGCCGCTGGTCGACGGTGTCAAGCGCGATTTCACGAAGCCGCTTCATATCTATCTCTACGTCGAAATGGCCGGCATTGCACAGAATCGCGCCGTTTTTCATCGACTTGAAATCTTCCTCCGTAATGACATGCGCGCAGCCGGTGACCGTGATAAAGAAATCTCCGATTTTAGCCGCTTCGTGCATCGGCATCACGTCAAAACCGTCCATTACGGCCTCGATCGCCTTGATCGGGTCTACTTCCGTCACAATTACGCGAGCGCCCAGTCCCTTTGCGCGCATAGCGACGCCCTTTCCGCACCAGCCGTAGCCTGCGACGACGACAAATTTTCCCGCGACAATCAGGTTTGTTGTGCGGTTGATGCCGTCGAAGACGGACTGACCCGTGCCGTAACGGTTGTCAAATAAATGCTTGCAGTCGGCGTTGTTAACCATAACCATCGGGAATTGCAGCTGGCCCTGTTTGGCCATCGCCATAAGACGGATGATTCCGGTCGTGGTTTCCTCACAGCCGCCGATAACGTGGGAGAGCTCGTCCGTCATTTGGGTGTGAAGCATATTGACAAGGTCGCCGCCGTCGTCGATGATAATGTTGCAGTGATTTTCCAGAACTTTTGTAATATGATGGAAATATTCTTCCTCCGTAGAGTTGTACCATGCGAAGACATTTAAACCTGCGGCGGCCAGCGCGGCTGCTACGTCGTCCTGCGTAGAGAGCGGGTTGCTCCCTGTAATAAACATTTCCGCGCCTCCGGCGGCCAGCACCTTGCACAGGTAGGCGGTTTTGGCTTCCAGATGGATGGAGAGCGCAATGCGGATGCCGAGAAACGGCTGATCCTTTTTGAAATCCTCTTCCAGGCTTCGAAGAAGCGGACAGTTCTTGCGTACCCAGTCGATCTTGTGCTCGCCGGACGGGGCGAGGTTGATATCTTTGATCTCGTAGCTCATAAAATCCTCCTTTTGTTTATATAAAATATTAGCTGTCTGAATCATTTCGCTTATAAATTTATCATATTTTAGGCGGCGATACAAGTGCGCCGTGCCGAAAGATACGGGAAAACTTTATTTTACAGGAGCGGGAAAGTCTGATATACTGAAATGTATCTTAAAATATCGGGCGAACAGGAGAACAAAATGAAAAAGAAAACGATATCCGCGCTGCTTTTGGCGTTTCTCGTCTTTGCGGGCGGCTGTAACGATAAAGAAAAAGAAGAAAACCAGGAGGCGTACCGTCAGATTGGAATCAACCGTATGGAAGAGGGGAAATATGACGAAGCCGTGGAAGCGTTTCAGAGCGCGCTTGACCAGTCGCTTGCGCGCATCGGAGAGCGGGAGCTCGATATCTGTTATTATAAGGCGGAAGCGCAGTATCTTGCGGGGAATGTCTCGGACGCGCAAAAAACGTATACGGCATTGATTGAGTATGACAAAAAGGATGCAAAGGCGTATTATCTGCGGGGATGCATGTACTTAGCGGAGGGCAGGGGACAGGAGGCGAAGGAGGATTTTGCCGCGGCCGTGAAATATGAAAAGAACGACTACGAGCTGTATATCGGGATTTACGGACAGCTGTCCGCGGCAGGGGAGAGCGGGGAAGCGGCTGAATATCTGGAGAGCGCGCTAGAAATATCGGGCAAATCCGCGGAGGATTATTTGCAGCGCGGCCGAATTTACCTTCTGACAGGAGATAACGAGAAAGCAAAAGAGGCGCTGGAGACTGCGCTTGAAAAAGAAAACGGCGAGGCAAAGTTTTATCTTGGACAGATGTACGAGGCGGCGGGAGAGGATGAGAAGGCGCAAAAAATGTACGAATCCTATGCGGGGGACCATACGGACGATGCGAAAGCGCTGGTCAGCCTTGCCGATATTTCGCTGAGGCGCGGGGAGTACGAGAAAGCCGTCTCCTATCTGAAAAAGGCGCAGGAGACAAAGGAGGGGGAGAACAGCAGGAGACTGCAAAAAAAGCTGATTGCGGCCTGTGAGATGGCGGGCAATTTTGCGGACGCAAAGCGCGAGATGGAGCGCTATATAAAGGATTGTCCGGAGGATAAAAAGGCGGAGCGGGAATATGAATTTTTGAAGACCCGTTGATGAATCCGGGGGAAAGACACGGAATGAGGCCGTGTCTTTTTTCATATAGTGGAATAAGAGCATCCCAAAAAGAGAGAAATGCGGGAATGGAAAAGCGTTTAAGCGATCTTGGACGGAACGAGGCGGGCAGGGTGTGCCGGATTGAGACAGAGGGAAGCGTGAAAAAACGCATTTGCGATATGGGACTTGTGGAGGGGACTTATGTGGAATGCGTCGGGAGAAGTCCCGCGAAGGATCCGGCGGCTTACCGCATTCGCGGAGCGGTTGTGGCGATCCGTGAGGCGGACGGAAGAGATATCTGGGTAAAGAGCGAGAAAAAGCCGCTTCCCGTCGTAGCCGTCGCGGGGAATCCGAACGTAGGGAAAAGTACGGTTTTTAACGCGTTGACCGGAATGAAGCAGCATACCGGAAACTGGACCGGGAAAACGGTGGAAAATGCCTGGGGGATCTGCCGTTATAAAGGCGGGGAGCTGGTGTTGGCGGATATTCCGGGAACGTATTCTCTGACTCCGTATTCGGGGGAGGAGAGGGAGGCGCTTGAGTTTCTTTGCAGGGAAGCCGACGCGGTGCTCGTCGTGTGCGACGCGACCTGTCTTGAGCGCAGTCTTGCGCTCGTCTTGCAGATTAAGGCGAGATGGGATAATACGGTCGTATTTGTCAATTTGATGGATGAGGCCAAAAAGAAAGGAATAGAAGTCGACATCGAGGCGCTTCGGCGGGAACTGAAGCTGCCGGTGCTGGGCGTCTGCGCGCGGAAAAAAGAAAACATAAAAATAATGAAGGAATTTTTATTTGAGAGAGTAAAGAGGCTTCCGTCCGAAAGCGCGCGGGAGGCGCGGACGGCTGAAGCGGGAGACGAAAAATATTTTTTTGAGCAGGCGGAAAAAATTGCCGCGAAAACGGTAAAATGCAGGGAGGGGACAGACAAAAAGGACCGGAAACTGGATCGTTTGCTTACGGGGAAGCGGACAGGGTATCCGCTCATGTTTCTGCTCCTCGTTTTTCTTTTGTGGCTGACGATAAAGGGCGCGAATTATCCTTCCGATTTTTTGACGGGCGTGCTGTTTGGAGCGGAAAGATATCTGCTGGATTTTTTTGATTTTATTCGCGCGCCCGAGTGGGTCTGCGGCCTCCTTGTGCGCGGCGTTTACCGCACGTTAGCCTGGGTCGTGTCCGTTATGCTTCCGCCGATGGCGGTTTTTTTCCCGTTGTTTACGCTACTTGAGGACGTCGGTTACCTGCCGAGAATAGCCTACAATCTTGACCGGCCGTTTCAGAAATGCCGGGCGTGCGGAAAAGGAGCGCTTACGATGTGCATGGGATTAGGCTGTAACGCGGTGGGCGTTACGGGCTGCAGGATCATTGAATCTAAGCGTGAACGGCTGATTGCGATCATAACGAACAGTTTTATGCCGTGTAACGGGCGGTTTCCGCTGCTTCTCACAATGGTGACGGTCTTTTTTGCGGCGGGGGAGAACAAAGGCGCCGCCGCGTTTTTTCTGGCGCTCGTCATACTTTTGGGAATCGCAGTGACATTTTTGACGTCGTATCTCCTGTCGGCGACGCTGTTGAAAGGAGATTCGTCGTCGTTTATTTTGGAGCTTCCGCCGTATCGAAGGCCGCAGATTGCAAAGGTTCTTGTGCGATCTGTTTTTGACCGCACGCTGTTTGTGCTGGGAAGGGCCGCGGCGGTCGCCGCGCCTGCGGGGGCGGTTATCTGGATCCTTGCAAACGTATCGCTCGGGGATGGCAGCCTGCTTGGCGCGCTCTCGGGATTTCTCGATTATCCGGCGTCTTTGATCGGGCTCGACGGCGTAATCCTTCTTGCCTTTATTCTGGGATTTCCGGCAAACGAGATTGTGCTTCCGATCATTGTCATGGCGTATCTTTCGGGCGGGAACCTTCAGGAGCTTGAAAATCTTGCGAAGCTAAAACAGCTTTTGGAAGCGAACGGCTGGACGACGGCGACGGCGGTGTGCGTGGTATTATTTTCCATGTTCCACTGGCCGTGCTCGACAACGCTTCTGACAATAAAAAAAGAGACCGGAAGCGTAAAATATACGCTGCTCTCAGCGCTGATTCCGACAATGATCGGAGTTTTATTCTGCTTTATCGCGTCGAGGTTCGGAAACTGAAGAAATACCTTGAAATCGGGAAAAGAAATGATTGACATTCCGGTCGAAAAGGTACAAAATTAAAGGTAGCAAATAACAGAAGATGGGGGTACCAATATGGCATTCGGAAGTAAGAAAAAGAGCGCAGAATTTGTGAAATCTGTTGCGGAATTAAAGAGTGTGGATTATTCAAAGGCGGATCCGCAGCTGCGTGCGATCTACGAGAGATTAAGCGGCGGCAGGGAGAAGCTGGAAGGGGTGCTGGCAAAGAATTTAAACGCTGTCAGACAGATAAGTTCACTGGATCTTTTTCTGGAGAGTGAGACGGAGCATATGATGGAGATATCGAATCTGATATCGGACGCGACGCAGAATATCCATCAGGCTACGTCGAAGGCGACAGTCGTTGCGGGCGATGTGGCGAGAGCGCATGAGGGATTGACCAATACGATTGTGGAGGCTTCCGGGGAGGCTGAAACCGTATATAATAAGATTCGCGACGAGCAGCAGGAGCTGACGGCGATCAAGAATCTTTCGACAGAGGCAATTGATTTGTCTAAAAATATGGAAGAGGATATGAATGAGCTGTTAGAGATCATCAACCATATGAACGAGGTAATCTCCGGAATTACGGCGATTTCCGAGCAGACGAATCTGTTGGCGCTGAATGCGTCTATCGAGGCCGCGAGAGCGGGAGAGGCAGGAAGAGGATTTGCGGTCGTTGCGGAGGAGATCCGACAGCTTGCGGAGCAGACAAAGCAGCTGACAGGCAATATGGGCGACTTCGTAGAGGGCATACGCAACGCGTCGCAGAAAAGCTCCGGCAGCGTGACCGGGACGACGGAGGCGTTGAGCGGCATTAACGATAAAATCAGCTCCGTATGGCAGCTGAATGAGGAGAATAAGGGAAGCGTAGGGAAAATTACGGATTCGATCAGCGCGCTGGCGGCGGTCAGCGAGGAGATCAGCAGCTCGACCGACGAGATGGAGTCTCAGACGTCAAGGATTGAGGAGCAGTGTTCCGGTTTGAAGGACGATTCCGACAAGCTTTTGAGCGTCAGCGAGAATCTGAAGAATGTTTTGGAGCCTGTCTCGGATGTGGAGAAGGATCTGGATGAGGTCGCGAAGATTCTGGGCGAGCTTGGGCAGGATGCGTTCTATATGATCGATAACCGCCGGTTTACGGAGTATATCCGCACGGCTGTGACGGCGCATACGGAGTGGCTTGAGGAATTGAAGGATATTGTAAAGAAGCGCGAAGTGCGTCCGCTTCAGCTGGATGAGACGAAGTGCGGATTCGGACACGTCTACCATGCGTTGGCGCCGCAGAGCAGAGAAGTTCTGGCGGTGTGGAACGGGCTTGGCGCAAAGCACAAAAAGTTCCACTCATACGGTTCGGACGCGATCAATGCGATTTTCCATGGGGATTATGCGCGCGCCGAGAAGGTTTGCGGGGAAGCGGAGCGCGATTCCAAGGAATTATTGTCGGATCTGAATCAGATTATTGATATTGTGGAAAAATTATCAAAGGAGCAGAAAAGCTTCTAGGGAAACGCGGATGAAAACGTTTTGGTAAAGGGATTTTTGTCATGTCCCAATACATAGAATCATGCATGGGAGGTGGCAGAGCTGTATAAAAATGAAGAACCGACAGAGCGTGTCATTCTGGTCGGCGTCAGCGAGCGCGACGGGGACGATACGCCGGATTCCTTGACGGAACTTGGGGAGCTGGTTGAGACCGCCGGGGCGACAGCCGTCGCGACGGTTGTCCAGAACCGGCAGATGATACATCCGGGAACTTATGTGGGCACAGGGAAGGTGGAAGAGATTCGCCTGCTGCTTGCGGAGTGTGATGCGACGGGAATTGTCTGCGACGATGAACTTTCCCCTGCGCAGCTTAGGAATCTGGAAGATCTGCTTCATACCAAGATAATGGACAGAACGCTGGTGATACTTGATATCTTTGCGGCGAGGGCGACGACAAGCGAGGGCAAGATCCAGGTAGAGCTGGCGCAGTTAAAGTACCGTCTGACCAGGCTTACGGGGCTTGGGCGTTCGATGTCGAGGCTGGGCGGCGGAATCGGAACGAGAGGTCCGGGCGAGAAGAAGCTGGAGACAGACAGGCGTTTTATCAATGCCAGAATCGCGCAATTGAAGCGGGAGCTTGAAGAGATGAAGAAGCATCGTCAGGTTACCAGAGGGCGGCGGGAGCGCGACGGTCTGCCTGTGGCGGCGATTGTGGGTTATACGAACGCCGGAAAATCCACGCTTTTAAACCGGCTTACCGGGGCCGGTGTGACGGAGGAAGACAAGCTGTTTGCGACCCTGGATCCGACGACCAGACTACTTTGTCTTTCCGGCAGTCAGAGGCTTCTGCTGACAGACACGGTGGGATTTATCCGCAAGCTTCCGCACCATTTGATCGAGGCGTTTTGCAGTACGCTTGAGGAGGCGAAGTATGCCGATTTTATCATTCATGTAGTGGACGCGTCGAATCCGCAGGCGCAAAAGCAGATGTATATCGTATATGAGACGCTGGAAAATCTTAAAATTACGAATAAACCGGTGATAACGCTGTTCAATAAGCAGGATAAGATTGAACGGCAGGAGCCGCTGCGCGACGGGCACGCGGACCGGACGCTTAAGATTTCGGCGAAGACCGGATGGGGGATGGACGATTTAAAGGAGCTGCTCTGTGATGTTCTGCGTGAAAGTAAGCAGTATCTGGAAGTTCTTTTGCCTTACAGCGAAAGCGGCATTGTCGATTTGCTGCACAGGAAAGGCGAGGTGCTTTCACAGGAATACGAGGCGGACGGGATCCGGATAAAGGCGTTTGTTCCGCCGGAGATGATTTCGAGACTGAAAAAAGATACCGTACCGGGAACGGATCGTGTTTTGTAAAAATTTAATGGGAGCGCTTTGGCGCTCCTGTTTTTCTGTTTATAGGAAGCTTCGAAGCGATAGGGCACGGCGGATTCGCCGTAACAAAAGGCCCCTGGGCAGGATCGCCATGCTCTGTCAATGACACTATATCTATGTTTGATGACGGAAAATAAATACAATATATGGTATTTTTGATTGACGCATCCCGCATGGTCTGCTACAATAATCTAACAGTGTTTGATTGAAAAGGAAAGGATTGGTATGTCATGTTCAAGGTAGTGAAAAGGGATGGGGAGATAGCGGATTTTAATCTGAATAAGATCAAGGATGCGATCGCGAAGGCGTTTGATGCGACGGGAATGGAGTCGAGCGACGATATTCTAAGCCTTCTTGTACTTCGCGTAACCGCCGATTTCCAGGCGAAGTTAAAGGAGAGTAAAATACATGTGGAGGATATCCAGGACAGCGTTGAGACGGTCCTGGAACAGACCGGTTATACGGAGGTGGCGAAGGCGTACATTCTTTACCGGAAACAGCGTGAAAAAATGAGGAACATGAAATCGACAATCTTAGATTATAAAGAGGTAATCAACAGCTATGTAAAAGTAGAAGATTGGCGTGTGAAGGAAAATTCCACGGTGACGTATTCCGTGGGAGGGCTGATTTTGAGCAATTCCGGGGCGGTTACCGCGAATTACTGGCTCTCGGAGATTTATGACGAGGAGATTGCGCAGGCGCACCGGGGCGCGGACATTCATATCCATGACTTGTCGATGCTGACCGGCTACTGTGCGGGCTGGTCGCTAAAGCAGCTGATCAAAGAGGGGCTGGGCGGCATCACGGGCAAGATTACTTCGGCTCCGGCCAAGCATTTGTCCGTGCTCTGTAACCAGATGGTAAATTTCCTGGGGATCATGCAAAACGAGTGGGCGGGGGCGCAGGCGTTTTCTTCATTTGATACATATCTCGCGCCGTTTGTAAAGACGGACGGCCTTTCTTATCGGGAGGTAAAAAAGTGTATAGAATCGTTCGTATTCGGAGTCAACACGCCGAGCCGCTGGGGGACGCAGGCGCCGTTTTCCAATATTACGCTGGACTGGACCGTGCCGGACGATCTTGCCGAGATGCCGGCCATTGTGGGCGGAAAAGAGATGGATTTTAAATATAAGGACTGCAAAGCGGAGATGGATATGGTGAACCGCGCCTTCCTTGAGACTATGATTGAGGGGGACGCAAACGGGCGGGGCTTTCAGTATCCGATACCGACGTACTCGATCACCCGGGATTTTGACTGGAGCGATACGGAGAATAACAGGCTTCTGTTCGAGATGACGGCAAAGTACGGCACGCCTTATTTTTCAAACTACATTAACAGCGATATGGAGCCGAGCGATGTGCGCTCTATGTGCTGCCGTCTGCGCCTTGATTTGCGGGAGCTCCGCAAGAAATCCGGCGGATATTTCGGGTCGGGCGAGAGCACGGGTTCCGTGGGCGTAGTGACGATTAATGCGCCGAGGATTGCGTACCTTGCGTCAGACGAAGCGGAGTTCTATAAGAGGTTAGATAAAATGATGGACATTGCGGCGCGCTCGCTGAAGATCAAGAGAGGCGTTATCACAAAGCTTTTAAACGAGGGGTTATATCCGTATACGAAACGTTATCTCGGAAGCTTTGAGAGCCATTTTTCTACGATCGGTTTAATCGGCATGAACGAGGCCGCGCTAAACGCGAGATGGATTCAAAAGGATCTGACCGACGGGCAGGCGCAGCAGTTTGCGAAGGACGTGTTAAATCATATGCGTGAGAGACTTTCCGATTATCAGGAGCAGTACGGGGACCTCTATAATCTGGAGGCGACGCCGGCGGAATCTACCACGTATCGTCTCGCAAAGCACGACAGAACGAAGTATCCGGATATCATCTGTGCGGGAAGCGGGACGGACGCGCCGTATTATACGAACAGCTCGCATCTCCCTGTGGACTATACGTCGGACATTTTTGACGCGCTTGACATTCAGGATGAGCTGCAGACGCTTTATACGTCCGGGACGGTGTTCCACGCGTTTCTCGGCGAGAAGCTTCCGGACTGGAAAGCGGCGGCGGCCCTTGTGCGCAAAATTGCCGAGAATTATAAGCTGCCGTACTATACGCTGTCTCCGACGTATTCGATTTGCGGAGAGCACGGATATCTTGCGGGGGAGCATTTTGAATGTCCGATCTGCGGCGCGAAGGCAGAGGTGTACAGCAGGATTACCGGTTATTACCGCCCGGTACAAAACTGGAATGACGGAAAAATTTCGGAGTACAACAACCGGAAGCTGTATGACGTGAAGGAGCTAAGAGATAAAAAAGGGACGGTTGTAAGAAAGGAAGCGTCGGGAGAGAAGGTGGAATGCGCCTCCGACGCAAACGGGCGCTATCTCTTTACGACCAAGACATGCCCGAACTGCGCTGCCGCTAAGAAAATTTTAAAAGAGGCGAGGAAGGATTACGTGCTCATCGACGCGGAGGAGAATATGACATTGGCGCAGAAATACGGGGTCATGCAGGCGCCTACGCTTGTCGTCGTTCGCGACGGCGCGGCGAAAAAGTATGTCAACGCGTCGAATATCGGAAAATACGCGTCCGGTCTTTGATTTTTGCGGAAAAAATTTATAGAGATGAGACGACGGAACGGTTGATTCCGAATCTTTTGTGTGATAATATTGAATTATATGGAAAATAATGTAGAGAATAAAGAAAACGAAGAAGAAAAAGAGGGGGAAGCCAATGACAATTCTGATAAAAAACGGCCGTGTCATTGACCCGGCAACCAAGACGGATGAGGTATTGGATGTATTGATTGAGGACGGTATCATTGTAAAAAAAGAGAAAAACAGCAAGGCAAAGGCGGATAAGAAGATAGATGCGACAGGCTGCTTTGTCATGCCGGGATTTATTGATATGCATGTTCATTTGAGGGATCCGGGATTTAATGATAAAGAGACTGTGGAGACCGGAGCGCAGGCTGCGGCGAGGGGCGGCTATACGACGATTTTCGCGATGCCGAATACGAGGCCGGTAGTCGATAATGCGGACGTGGTAGATTACGTACAGAAGAAAGCGCAGAGCCTTGCGCTTGTGAATGTGTTCCAGATCGGAGCGGTTACGAAAGAGCAGAAGGGGGAGGAGCTTGCCGACATCGAAGGCATGGTGAAGGCGGGAAGCCCTGCGATCAGCGAGGACGGAAAGACGGTTATGAATTCGTTTCTGGCGCGGGAGGCCATGCGGGAGGCGGCGCGCTTAAACATCCCTGTGCTGGCTCACTGCGAGGACGCCGGCCTTGTGAGGGGCGGCGTCGTCAACGCGGACGAGACGACGGCGAAAATGGGGCTGAAAGGGATTGTCAACGCGGCCGAAAATACGATCATTGCGCGGGATATTGTACTTGCGCAGGATACGGGCGCGCGCCTGCATCTGTGCCACTGCTCGACAAAAGAGAGCGTGGCGCTCGTGAAACATGCAAAGGAAGAGCAGGCTTCGGTTACGGCGGAGGTGTGCCCGCATCATTTTACCCTGACTTCAGACGACATAAAAGAGGGAGACACAAATTATAAGATGAGTCCACCGCTGCGCACGCGCGCGGATGTGGAAGCGCTGAGACAGGGACTGAAGGATGATATAATGGATGTGATCGCCACGGATCACGCGCCGCACACGGCGGACGACAAAAATACGTCTATGAAGCGCGCGCCGTTTGGGATTGTCGGATTAGAAACGGCGGCGTCCTTGACCTACACGGAGCTTGTGAAGGGCGGCTATCTCACCCCGATGCAGATGGCGGAGAAAATGAGCTATAATCCGGCAAAAATTATGGGATTGAAAAAGGGAAGCCTGCGGGACGGCAGAGAGGCGGATCTTGTAATTTTCGATCCGGAAGCCACGTATACAATAGACAAAAACAAATTCTGGTCGAAATCGAAAAATACGCCGTTTGACGGCAGAGAGGTGACAGGCGAGGTGAAAATGACTTTCGTTGCCGGAGAGCTTGTCTATGACAGGGACAGCCAGACGCCTCCAAAGAAGGTCCGCAGGGACGCCGATAAAGAGGGCGCGTATATTCCGGGAGCCAGATTAAAATAGAGAAGGATATTCGATATGATTAATAAACTTATAGAGAAGATAAAAAAGACGGGCGCGCCGATTGTGGTCGGGTTAGATCCGACGCTTTCTTTTGTGCCGCGACATATTCAGGAGAAGTCTTTCGCGGAGTACGGAGAGACTTTGGCGGGGGCTGCGGATGCGCTCTGGCAGTTTAACAAGGCGATTATCGACTGCACATGCGATCTGATTCCGGCCGTAAAGCCGCAGATTGCGATGTACGAGCAGTTTGGAATTGAGGGGCTGCAGGCGTTTAAGAAGACGGTCGACTATTGCCACAAAAAGGATCTCGTTGTAATCGGAGATATAAAGAGGGGAGATATCGGTTCGACTTCCGCCGCCTACGCGACAGGGCATCTCGGGAAAGTGCAGGTGGGTTCTAAGAAGTATTCGTTGTTCGACGAAGATTTTGCGACCGTCAACCCGTATCTTGGTTCGGACGGCGTGAAGCCGTTTGTGGAGGTCTGCAGAGAAGAAAAAAAGGGGCTCTTTATCCTGGTTAAGACGAGCAACCCCTCGAGCGGAGAGTTTCAGGATCGCCTGATAGACGGCAGGCCGTTGTATGAGCATGTCGGCGAGATGGTGGCGAAGTGGGGGGAAGACCATATGGGCGATTCGTACAGTTATATCGGCGCGGTTGTGGGGGCGACTTATCCGAAGGAAGGGAAAGCGCTCCGCAAAATAATGCCAAAAACGTTTATCCTTGTGCCGGGCTATGGCGCGCAGGGGGGAACGGGCGCGGATCTTGCGCACTATTTTAACGAAGACGGTCTGGGAGCGATTGTGAATTCTTCGCGGGGAATTATCGCTGCATATAAACAGGAAAAATACGCGTCGTTTGCGGAGGAGAATTTCGCGGACGCCTCGAGGCAGGCCGTCCTTGATATGATCGCGGATATCAACGGGGCGCTCGAGGCTGCAAAGTGACGACAAAGGATGTGCGTAAGGGAGGCACAGGAGGAAGAAAATGGCTGAGAAATTCAAAGAGCAGGTAATTATCATCCGCCAGGAGGAGATCGCAGATGATATTTACAGTATGTGGATTCGGACGGAGAAAATTGCGAGCTGCGCCAGAGCGGGCCAGTTTGTCTCGGTATACTGCCGCGACGGAAGCAGAATTTTGCCGAGACCGATCAGCATCTGTGAGATAGACAGGGCCGACGGTGCGATTCGTCTTGTATACAGGATTGCAGGGAAGGGAACGGAAGAATTTTCGGATCTTCACACGGGGGCCCAGCTGGAGGTTGTAGGGCCGCTTGGCAACGGGTTTCCGAAAAAGAGCCAGAAGGCGTTTGTGATCGGCGGGGGGATCGGTATTCCGCCGATGCTGCAGCTGGCGAAGGAATTAAAGTGTGAAAAACAGATTGTATTAGGATTTCGCGACGAGTTGTTTCTGGCGGAAGACTTTAAAAAGTACGGCGACATTTATATTGCGACGGAGGACGGAAGCTTTGGAACCTGCGGAAACGTGCTGGATGCCATACGGGAGAACGGCCTGCAGGCGGATATTATTTACGCGTGCGGTCCGACGCCGATGCTTCGTGCGCTCAAGAAGTTTGCGATTGAGAGAAAACTGGAATGCTGGATATCCATGGAAGAGAGAATGGCGTGCGGAATCGGCGCCTGCCTTGCCTGCGTATGTAAGTCCGGACATAAGGACAGTCACACGAATGTGAAGAACAAAAGAATCTGTAAGGAAGGTCCGGTTTTCCGTGCCAGGGAGGTGGATTTTTAATGAATACGAAAGTCAATATTGCCGGCGTGACCTTTAGAAATCCCGTTATGACGGCTTCGGGGACATTCGGCTCCGGCGCAGAGTACAGTGAATTTGTAGATTTGAACCGTCTTGGCGCAGTCGTTACCAAGGGCGTGGCGAGCGTGCCGTGGGAGGGGAATCCGACGCCGAGGGTCGCGGAAGTCTACGGGGGAATGCTCAACGCGGTCGGACTTCAAAATCCGGGCATAGATGTGTTTATCGAGCGCGATATTCCGTTTCTGAAACATTACGACACAAAGATCATTGTAAATGTCTGCGGGCATACGGTAGAGGAATACTGCGAGGTGGTAGAGCGTCTTGCGGATCAGCCTGTGGATATGCTTGAGATCAACATTTCCTGCCCGAATGTAAAAGAGGGCGGAATTGCGTTTGGTCAGGACCCGGCGGCCGTCGAGGCGATTACCCGGGAAGTAAAAAAGCGCGCGGCGCAGCCGATTATTATGAAATTAAGCCCGAATGTCACGGACATTGGCGAGATGGCCAGGGCGGCGGAGGCAGGGGGAGCGGATGCGCTTTCTCTGATTAACACGCTCACGGGCATGAAAATAGATGTCAGAAGGAAAAAGTTTGTTCTCGCAAATAAGACGGGCGGATTATCCGGCCCGGCGATCCATCCGATCGCGGTGCGCATGGTTTATCAGGCGGCGCAGGCCGTGAAACTGCCGATTATCGGTATGGGCGGGGTGATGGACGCGGAGGATGCGATCGAGCTTATGTTAGCCGGCGCGACGGCGGTATCTGTCGGTACGGCTAATTTCAAGAATCCGACGGCGACGACGGATATTGTAAACGGAATAATGGAGTATATGGCGGCGCAGAGCGTCAACGATATCCGTGATCTGATCGGCGCTGTGGAAGAATAGATCGTTGGATGCCGGTATAAAAGAACAACCCCCTGACTGTATGGCCGTACAGTCAGGGGATTTTTTGTGATTTGTAAGTTGAAAGAGAAGGAATTTGATGGTATACTAAACAGGTATATCTGTGCGCGTTTTACGAATAGATTCGGGAAAAGACAGGTAATATATGATAAAACGAACGACAGGGTTCGGAAACGGCGCGGCGACAATGAAATATAGCGGCTTAAAAAGTCTTATAAGATAAGGAGAAATAGACAGATGGAAGGTTATAAACAGGAATTTATACAGTTTATGGTAGACTGCGAAGTTTTAAAATTTGGGGAATTCACCTTGAAGAGCGGAAGAAAATCCCCGTTTTTTATGAACGCGGGCGCTTATGTGACGGGGGGGCAGTTAGAACGTCTGGGGGAATATTACGCAAGAGCGATTCACGATAATTTCGGAACGGAGTTTGATGTGTTGTTCGGGCCGGCATACAAGGGGATTCCGCTGTCTGTCGCGACGACGATGGCGTTTCACCGGCTTTATGGCAGGGAGATTCGTTATTGTTCCAACCGAAAGGAAGCGAAGGACCACGGCGATACCGGCATTTTGCTCGGCAGCAAAATAAAGGATGGAGACCGCATCGTAATAATTGAGGACGTGACGACCTCGGGAAAGTCGATTGCAGAGACGTTTCCGATTCTTGAGGCGCAGGGGGATGTGAAGATTCTGGGTCTGATGGTTTCCCTGAACCGCATGGAGCGAGGGTTAGAGACCGATAAGAGCGCGCTGGACGAGATTGAAGAAAAATACGGCTTTGCCGCGCGCGCGATTGTATCTATGGCGGAGGTTACGGAATTTTTGTATAACAGGCCGTGCAACGGCAAAGCGCTCATCGACGATACGGTAAAGGCGGCGCTGGACGCGTACTATGAACAATATGGAGTGAAATAAACACAGAGTCAGAGACGGATTGGGGAATAGGGCGTGAATTGGAAAACAAGAAAAATACTGCGCACTCTGGCATGGATATTGTTTGGGATATATCTGCTCTCCCTCTGTTATTTCCTGTTCTTTTCAGAGCTTATGGGAAGGACGTATATGGGAAGGACGTATCATTATAATCTTGTGCCGTTAAAAGAGATCAAAAGATTTGTGCAGTACAGGGAGTCGCTGGGGTTTATGGCGGTGTTTTTGAATCTGGCGGGAAATATAATTGTGTTTGTCCCGTACGGTATGTTTTTACCTCTTCTGGCGCACCGCTGTCGGAGCTTTTTTCATGTCGTGCTTTTAAGCTTTGATTTTAGTCTGCTTGTGGAGTTGATTCAGCTGATCTCAAAGGTGGGAAGCTTTGATGTGGATGATTTAATACTAAATACAATCGGCGGCGCGGTGGGATATTGGTGTTATCTTTTGATATATGCAATTCACAACCGTTATTTTAGGAGAAAAACAGATGAGACATAGACGTCGCGGCGGACACAACTATAAATTTACAGAGAAAACGCATTCGGTCAGGGGCGTATTCGCAATTATTCTTGCGCTGCTCTCTATCATCGCGTGCGCATGGTTTATCTTTTATTCTTTTGACAATGGAGGCAATGTGGGAATTTATCTTGGAAGCGCCGGCTTTGGAGGTTTTTTTGTCGCGGTTCTCTCATTTGCCGTGGCGGTCTCAAGTGTGCGCGAGCCCGATAAATTTCGGACATTGCCGTACGCTTCGCTCGGAGTTTCGATTGTGTCCGTATTCATATGGATTGCGCTGTATTTGGGAGGGATTTGATGGAACGGTTAAAACGGCAGATTTCGTTTATTCTCGAGTTGGATAAGCTGAAATCCATTGTGCGTCAGACGTATCTTGCCGACGGGAGCAGGAAAGAGGACGACGCGGAGCATTCCTGGCATTTGGCGTTAATGGCGTTCGTCCTCGCGGAGTATGCGAACGAACCCGTGGATGTATTAAAGACGATGAAAATGGTAATGCTTCATGATGTAGTTGAGATTGACGCGGGAGATACTTACGCCTATGACACGGCGGGAAATTCAACGAAGCAAAAGAGAGAGCTCGCGGCGGCCGACCGGATATTTTCACTGCTTCCGGCTGACCAGGCGCAGGAGTACCGCGGCCTTTGGGACGAGTTCGAGGCGATGGAGACGATAGAGGCAAAGTTTGCCAATACGCTTGACAAGGTACAGCCGGCTCTTTTGAATGATGCGTCCTGCGGAAAATCGTGGAGGGAGCACGGCGTGAAGGAGTCGTGGATTCTGAAACGCAACGAGAGAGTGCCCGAGGGTTCTAAGGAGCTCTGGGAATATGTAAAAGACCTGATTGAAAAAAATATTGGGAAGGGAAATATCGAGGGAGATTCAAATGGAACCAGGAATCAATGAGACGGAAGAGGGCGTGTTAAAGGAGCGGCTTCTTCTCGTGACGGAGAGAATTGCGCAGATTCCGGATGAGAATATGACAGATCCGGCGTTGAGGGAGTATTTCGGGAGAACGGCGGAGTTTATTTTACAGACGTATGAGGTGTTGAGACAAAAGACGCGGCCGGCTTCTGAGAAGAAGAGCGTCGAAGCGTGCAGAGCGGTGAATGAAAGTCTGTATGCGGATATCCGGGCGGAACAATATGAGAAAAGCTTTGCGAACCCGGCGTATGCCGTGGGAGTCCTCGGAGAAGCGTACGGTCAGATTTTGTGTATGCTGTACGCAGAGCTTCGGGCGTTGATTGCCTATGCGTACGAGGGCAGAGTTTTGAATTATACGATTCTCTGCGAGCTGTTTTCGCAGGTATACGCTTGCTTTGAGGAGGGGGCGGAAGGAACCGGGCGTGAAATACGGGACGCGGTATACTGGTTTTTTCATGATTACAGCGAAATATTTTCAGAGCAGTTCGTTCGGGATACGGTTGACCCCGAAGATAATTTTTTCACCGCAATTTTGATGGAATCGGATCTGACGGATCTTCGCTATCTATATGATTACGGCGAGCCAATCGGCGAAAATGAGATTCGGCTCGCGCAGTTTATGAACGCGCTGCCCGAGGAAAAGATAAGGCAGATGGCGGATACTTATACGGAAGGATACCGGCTCGGATTTCTTGCGACAGGCAAGGATATCTCCATAAAATCTACGGTCGGAATCAGTTATCCGATCGGGATGGAGCGCATGGTCCGCGCGGCGGTCCGTAATTTTGAAAAAATCGGATTAAGACCGGTGATTTACCGCGACGCGGTATCTTCCTTTAACGGAAGGGGCGGGGCAAAGAGAGGCTGTTATTCCACCGCGGTCAATAAGCAGTTTGACTACGACCATAAAAACGACAGAGCGCTTTATCTTGACAAAGCGTTTGTGGAGCGGCGTTTAGAGACGCTTAGGACGGCGTTCGAGCGCTATAAGGATCTGGCGAAGCGCTATGGCGGTCCGGCGGTGATTGAAGTATTTGGGGAGGAGGCGTTCGCGCCGCATGTTAAGCCCGAGGCATTCCGATATGATGAGAAGCAGAATCAACTGAACGTATATTATGCGTCCGAGAGCGCGCAGATTACAAATCGGTATATTCCGGGGGAGGAAAGAAGCTTTACGATTATTGCGTTTCCGCTTCCGGCGATCGGAGAGAAATTTACAGAAATATTTGAGAAGACCGTGGAATTGAATACGCTTGATTACGTGCGCTACCGCGATATGCAACAGAAAATGATCGATCTTTTGGATACGGGCGAGAAGGTGCAGATTAAGGGGGCGGGGAAGAATCGGACAGATCTGACGGTATCGCTCTGGCCGCTTCAAAATCCGCAGACAGAGACAATCTTCGAAAACTGTGTCGCGGATGTGAATATACCCGTCGGCGAAGTGTTTACATCCCCGGTTTTAAAGGGGACCAACGGACTGCTTCATGTGTCCGCGGTGTATTTGAATGAATTAAAATATACGGATCTGAAGCTTACGTTTACCGACGGGATGATCTCCGATTACAGCTGTTCGAATTTCGAATCCGAGGAGGAGAACAGGAAGTATATTTATGAAAATTTACTCAAGTTTCACGATACGCTTCCGCTGGGAGAGTTTGCAATTGGGACAAACACCACCGCGTACAGGATGGCGAAGGACTATGGGATAGCGGATAAACTGCCGATACTGATCGCGGAGAAGACGGGCCCGCATTTTGCGGTAGGAGATACGTGCTATTCGCACGAGGAGGACACAAGCTCTTACAACCCGGACGGGAAGGAGATCGTAGCAAGAGAAAACGAGATTTCCGCTTTGCGGAAAGAGGATATGGGCAAAGCGTACTTTAACTGTCATACGGATATCACAATACCGTTTGACGAGCTGGATTCGATAACCGTAATCCGCAGGGATGGCAGCAGAGAAGATATCATTTCGGGGGGCAGGTTTAGAGTAAGCGGTACGCAGGAGTTGAACGTGCCGTTAGATCAATAAGCGCAAAGGAGAAAAAACATGGCAAAAGTAGGAATTGTAATGGGAAGCGACTCGGACATGCCTGTGATGGCAAAGGCGGCGGATATCCTGGAGGAACTGCAGGTTTCGTATGAGATGACGATCATATCGGCGCACAGAGAGCCGGACGTATTTTTTGAGTATGCGAGAACCGCGGAGGAAAAAGGGTTCAAGGTGATTATTGCGGGCGCGGGGATGGCGGCGCATTTGCCGGGAATGTGCGCGGCGATTTTCCCGATGCCGGTTATCGGTATACCGATGCATACGACGTCTCTCGGAGGGCGCGATTCTCTGTATTCTATCGTTCAGATGCCGACGGGCATTCCGGTGGCGACCGTAGCGATTAACGGCGGCGCGAATGCAGGAATTCTTGCAGCCAAGATTCTTGCGGCATCAGATGATGCATTGCTGGAGCGGTTAAAAGCGTATTCGAAAAATTTAAAGGAGCAGGTTGTCGCAAAAGACAAAAAGCTTCAGGAAGTCGGGTACAAGAACTATACGAAATAGAAAAAGAACCGGAAAAAGAAGCGGGGTTTATTCCTACGCTTCTCTTTTTTCCGGTTTTAAGACATATATTTTTTCAATTCGGTTTTTGTCCATCTTATCGACACGGAGAATCGTGCCGTCCGGCGCCGTAACCGATTCGCCTTCGTCGGGCACGTGATCTAGCAGCCCGATCATATAACCGCCGATGGAATCGTAATCCTCGGATTCCAGACGGATATCCAAAGACTCGCAGACATCTTCCAGATTCATGGAACCTAAGACAAGATATTCCCGCTCATTGATGGCAAATACGCCGTCTTCCTCATTGTAGTCGTATTCATCGTGAATCTCGCCGACAATCTCTTCCAGCAGATCTTCCATTGTAATCAATCCGGCGGTTGTGCCGTATTCATTTAAGACGATCGCAATATTGATGGAAGACTCCTGCATCTGTGAAAACAGCTCGGCCGTATTTTTATGCTCGTAGGTAAAAAACGGCTTGCGCATGATATCCCGAATCGAAAATGCATCCTGGTCTTCACACAAAAGCAGGTCTTTTACATTCAGAATGCCGATCACATTGTCGTTCGACTCTTCATAGACGGGAAGCCTTGTATAGCGGGTATCGCGGTAGATTTCAAGCAGATCCTGGTAAGTCGCGTCCACCGGCACAAAGGTCATGTCGATTCGCGGAATCATAATTTCCTTCGCTTCCGCGTCGGTAAAGTCGAACACGTTGTTAATCATCTCATGCTCTTCGGACTCGATGACGCCTGTCTCATGGCTGACGTCCATTATCGTCCGCAGCTCGTTTTCTGTCATAACGCGGCTGCCGCCGTTCGGGTCGACGCGCATCAGACGGAGAAAGGCGAGCGAGAGCGCGTTCATAAGGAAAATCGCCGGGGTTAAGAGCTTCATAATCCATTCGATGACGCCCGAGTACAACAGGGAAAGCCGGTCGGCATAAATGGTGGCGATTGTCTTTGGCGAGATCTCTCCGAAAATCAGAATCAGTACGGTCAGAATTCCGGTGGCGATTCCGGCGCCTACGCTTCCGAAAAGCTTAATTGCAAGAGAGGTTGCAAGGGAGGAGGCGGAAAGATTTACGATGTTGTTGCCGATTAAGATGGCGCTTATCATTTTCCCGGAGTTGTCGGTAATGGCGAGTACGCGCCTGGCCTGTCTGCTTCCCTCCTCCGCGAGATTTCGCATGCGAATCCGGTTTACCGTGGTCAGCGCCGTTTCCGCGGAAGAAAAAAAAGCGGAAAGCAGCAACAGAATCGCCAATATAATGATTTGAATGATATAAGTCGTATCCAAATTAGTTTCCTTCCAGACTAGAATAGTAATTGTTAAGGGCATCCATATTTACTTCCGTATAGCTCGCCGGTTTTCCCGCCTGGTATTTCGCGTAGGCTGACCATCCGGCCCACCCTACGATTAAGGCGCAGACTGCCGCGGCGGCGGCGCACCGCAGATAATGCATGTATTTTTCTTTTTTCATGATTTTTTTGCGGTTCTTTTTTTGTTCTTTATAGAGGTCTACTTTTTTCTGACTCATGTTCAATCTCCTTGTAAATATATTTGCGGACGCCGCACATCTGGCGGCGGACGCTGTTTGAAACATATTATACTACATATTCGCGGATATTTGTTGAAAAATTTTATTTTTTACAATAAAATTATTCCAAATGAGCAGCCAAACGATACGCGGGCTTAAAATATAGCGAAAAGAGGTTGAAGAGATGGGGAAATCGGGCATTATTTTTGATATGGACGGAACGCTCTGGGATTCGAGCAGCGGCGTGGCAAAGGCCTGGAGCGAAGTGATCGCGGCGGAATCTGAGAAAAAGATGACGCTGACGGCGGAGGATATGCGGAGGGTGATGGGGAACACAATGGATGCGATTGCAGGCTACTTTTGGGGGGAGCTGCCGCGCGAGAGGCAGATGGAGCTTATGAATAAGTGCTGTCAGTGGGAAAATGAATATCTGCGCAGGCATGGCGGCACTCTGTATCCGGATTTGAGAGAGACGCTGGAAGAGCTTTCTTTAAAATATCCGCTGTATATCGTCAGCAATTGCCAGAGCGGATATATCGAGGCGTTTTTGGAGTATTACGGATTCGAAAAATACTTTGAGGATATAGAATGTTTTGGGAACAACGGCCTGCAAAAGGGCGAGAACATCCGAAACGTTGTGGAGCGGAACGGGCTTTTGCGGGCGGTATATGTCGGCGATATCGAGGGGGATTATCAGGCGAGCAGGGAGGCGGGCGTAAAGTTTATCCATGCGGCGTACGGATTTGGGACGGTCAGCGGGGACGTGCCAAAAATTTACGGACTGAGGGAGCTGCCGGAGGCAGTAGAACGCATATTATAGGACCGACGGCTTTGCGCAAATTTTTTTGCACATAGAACTTGACAAATAATATTATATAATATATAGTATTAAACAAGAAACAGTAATGTTTGGTGAACAATATTATATAATACAGGGGAAAAGGAGTGATTGCATGGTATTTAATACGGGGGCTGCTCTTTTGGACGCGGTCGTGCTTGCGGCCGTGTCGCGGGAAGAGGATGGCACCTACGGTTACAAGATAACGCAGGATGTAAGGAAAGCAATCGAGGTTTCGGAATCCACGCTTTACCCGGTTCTAAGGCGGCTGCAAAAGGACGCGTGCCTGGAGGCGTATAATGTAGAGTGCGGCGGCAGGAACAGGCGTTACTATAAGATAACCGAACAGGGCGAAAAACAGTTGAATCTGTACAAACAGGAGTGGAAATTATATTCTTCGAAAATATCGGCGATGTTTTCGGGAGAGGAGATAGTATGAATCGACAGGAGTTTATGAGACGTCTGGAGGAATTGTTAAGTGATATTTCTCCGGAAGAAAAGGAAGAGGCGCTTGAATTTTACAGAAATTATTTTGAGGACGCCGGGGAGGAAAATGAGGAGAAAGTGATAAGAGAGCTGGAATCTCCGGAGAAGCTGGCGGCATCCATTAAAGCCGGACTGTCTATGGACGGCGGCGACATGGAGTATACGGAAGCGGGAGTTTTTGGAGCGGATCGCAGAAAAGGGGATATGCCGGCAAAGAAGGATCCCTTTGTAAAAGAGGAAAAAACCGGGGATGCGAACGACGCGGCAAGCCGTCAAAGTTATGAGAGAGGACCACAGGACCGCACGCTTCTTGTGGTGTTAATCGTTCTTGTTGCGGCTGTGACGAGTCCGGTCTGGGGCGGAATCCTTCTGGGCATTGGGGGATGTCTTCTCGGGATTTTGTGCGCGCTCTTTGGCTGTACCGTGGGTTTTCTTGTGGGCGGAATTGTGTGCGTCGGATTCGGAATCGGGCAGTTTGGAATCGGGGATGTTCCGGGCGGTCTGCTGGTGTTTGGCGTCGGCGCGCTGCTTGTGTCAGTTGGGCTTTTAACATTGATTCTTTGCGTACTGTTCTGCGGTAAGACGCTTCCGTGGCTTGTGCGCGGTACGGTGAATCTGGTGCAGAGCCTGTTTCGGGGGCGAGGAAAGGAGCAGAGGATATGAAGAGATTTACAAAGGTTTGTTTAAGTCTGGCCGGTGCGCTGGCTGTTGTGGGAGTTGTTCTGTGTATTATTGGCGCCGCGTTCGGCGCGAGGTTTATGCCGTTTCGATACGGAAACTGGACGTTTTTCTGGAATGACGAGGCGGACGGATCGCACGTTTTCGGGATGGCATCCGGCGAAGAGGATTTTCTTTATACACAGGAGGAGACTGCAAAAGTGCAGAATCTGGATATCTCCGTAAAGGCCGGCTCTCTTCAGATACATGAGAGCGACGATAATCAGATCAGAATGAAGGTATATTCGAAACGCGCCGAAGTGGAACACAAAATAGAGAACGATACGTTGGTGATTCAGGATCGCACGCAGGACGTATGGTGGAGAACCTTCAAATTGGAGATTCATCTCTACCTTCCACGCGATATGGAGTTTGAACGCGTAGCGATAGACGTGAATGCCGGAGAGACCGATATGGATGAAATTTGCTTGAACGCGAAAAGCATGGAGCTGAATGTGGACGCCGGATCCATCTCGTTAGAAAGCGCGGCGGTGCAGGGAGAATTGAAGGCGTCGGTGGGAGCCGGAGAAATTGAAATTGAAGATCTGTATGCGGAGAACGTAAATTTGGAATGCGGCATGGGAAGTATAGATATTGCGGGCAAAATAGATGGAAATATCGACGCAGACTGCGGCGTAGGAGAGATTCATCTTGATCTGGACGATTCGGAGGAGAATTTTGATTACTCGATTGAGTGCGGCATGGGGGAGGTAGAGATCGGAGATATCTCATACACGTCCTTTGGAAAAAAGAAAAAAATTGACAACCATGCGAAAAAAATGATGAATCTTGATTGCGGACTTGGGACAATTGAGGTAGAATTTAATTAGAGCAGAAAAGGAGGCGCTTATGGAACAGCCAAAAAGACTATATAAATCAACGAATAACAGGGTACTCTGCGGTGTGTGCGGGGGTATCGGAGAATATTTTAACATTGATCCCACAATCATCCGTCTGCTGTGGGTGCTGATCGCCTGTACGGGAACCGGGGTTGTAGCGTACATTATTGCCGCAATCATTATGCCGGAGCAGTATTAAGCCTATGGAGCAGATACCAAAACAAAAAATACATCTGGTACCATTTGACAATATTGCGGGTTTTGACGTGAGACCGGGATTTTATGATATTAACGGAGCGACGGCCATACCGGGCGGCGTGAATTTTACGATTCACTCCAACCAGGCCACCTCCTGCGAATTGCTTCTGTTCCGTCGGTTGGAACAGGAGCCTTTTGCGGTTTTAAAGTTTCCGGAGCATTATCGTATTGGAAATGTGTATTCCATGATTGTGTTTAAGCTGAATATTGAAGAGTTTGAGTATGCATATCGGTTAGACGGACCGTATGAACCGGAAAAGGGAATTATTTTTAATAAGAACAAATATCTTTTAGACCCGTACGCGAAGGCTGTGACAGGGCAGAGTATGTGGGGGAGAAGGCCGCAGATGACCTGTTACAAGGCGAGAGTGGTAAAGGATGATTTTGACTGGGGGGATTTTAAACAGTTAAAGATACCGATGGAGGATCTGGTCATCTATGAGCTGCATGTGCGGGGCTTTACGATTGCGGACGGGAGCGTCAAAACAGTGCCGGGAACCTTTGCGGCGCTGCGGGAGAAGATTCCTTATCTGAAGCGCCTTGGCGTGAACGCCGTGGAGCTGATGCCGATCTTTGAATTTGACGAGGTAAAAGACCGGCGCGAGCATGAGGGAAAAGAGCTTTTGGATTACTGGGGATATAATACGGTCAGCTTTTTTGCGCCGAACACCAGTTATTGTTCGGGCGTCGAGTACAACAGAGAGGGA
The DNA here is from genome assembly GCA_947383215.1 of uncultured Roseburia sp. Taxonomy (GTDB): domain Bacteria; phylum Bacillota; class Clostridia; order Lachnospirales; family Lachnospiraceae; genus Roseburia_C. The sequence continues at coordinate 58,865 of CANDCP010000006.1, read as the reverse complement.
AATGAGTTAAAGTGGCTGATCAAGACATTTAATGAAAACGGAATCGAAGTGATTCTTGACGTTGTATTTAACCATACCGCGGAGGGAAATGAAAACGGACCGTTTTTCTCATTTAAAGGGATTGACAATAACATTTATTATATGCTGACGCCGAACGGCTATTATTACAATTACAGCGGCTGCGGCAATACGTTAAACTGTAATCATCCGATTGTACAGCAGATGATTCTGGAATGTCTGCGCTATTGGGTTACGGCTTACCGGATAAACGGCTTTCGGTTTGATCTTGCGTCGATACTCGGACGCAATGAGGACGGAACGCCGATGAGCAAGCCGCCGCTTTTGCAGAGTCTTGCGTTTGATCCGATTCTCGGCGGCGTAAAGCTGATTGCCGAGGCGTGGGACGCGGGCGGTCTGTATCAGGTGGGAAGTTTTCCGTCCTGGAACCGGTTTGCGGAGTGGAACGGGAAGTACAGAGACGATCTGCGCAGCTTTTTAAAGGGAGACGACGGTATGGCGGGAGCGGCGGCCGCCAGAATTACAGGTTCGATGGATCTGTATGATCTGAGAGACCGGGGAAGCAATCCGTCGGTAAACTTTTTGACCTGCCACGACGGATTTACGCTGTATGACCTGTATTCTTATAATGAGAAGCACAATCTTGATAACGGATGGAATAATACGGACGGATCGAATGACAACAGGAGCTGGAACTGCGGCGTTGAGGGCGAGACGGAGGATGAGGAGGTTATGCGCCTTAGAAGGCGTCTGATCCGCAATGCGTGCGCGGTACTGCTTACAAGCAGGGGAACGCCGATGTTTTTTGCCGGAGACGAGTTCTGCAATACACAGTACGGAAACAACAACGCATACTGTCAGGACAACGAGGTGTCCTGGCTTGACTGGTCGCGCCTGGAAAAATATCATGATATTTTCGAGTTTTTCCGTTTTATGATCGCCTTCCGCAAAAAGTACGCCGTTGTCCGAAAACATATGCGGGAAGGGGCGATTAATTTTCCTGAGGTCAGCCTTCACGGTCTGAGGCCGTGGCACGGAGATTATCAGTGGAATACGCACACAATCGGGGTAATGTTTGCCGGGATCAGCGAAAATCATGACGGCGAGGACGTCGTTTATATAGCCGTAAACGCGCACTGGGAGGAGCAGATGCTTACGCTGCCGGAGCTTCCGAAAAGTATGGTCTGGCAGGTGGAGGTCGATACCTGGCTTGAGACTGGATTTGTAAAAGACGCCCGGTACGCCGGGGACAACCGGATTGCGTTAATGCCGCGGAGCGTGCAGATTCTTGTGGCGAAAAAGCGGCCGGAAGAAAAAACAACAGAAGAAACGGAATAGAGCGGTATGAAAAAGCATGTGATTGCCACGCTTGCCGTTTTGCTGGTTTTCACCGCGCTGCTGGGCGGTTTTCTCGCATTCAGGAGCGGGGAAGCGCAGAGGGAAGGTTCGGCAGGAGAAAATTTTGTGACGGAGAGGAAGATTCCGAAGAGAGAAGAGCGCAAAGAGAGCCTGTCTGCAGAAACGGAACCGACCGAAATGGAAAGCGGCGCCAACCGGCAGGAAGGGAATGCGGATAAACGGGATTTTACAATGGTATTTGCGGGCGACGTGTTGTTTGCAAATTCTTTCCAAAGCTGCTATGAGGCGGGAGGGATTGACGCCGTCGTCTCAAAAGAAATTTTAAAGACGCTCACGCAGGCGGATCTTACGATGGTGAACGAGGAGTTTCCGTTTAGCGTGCGGGGCGTTCCGATGGAGGATAAACAGTATACGTTTCGGGCGGATCCGGTCTATGTATCGGCGCTTTTGGAGATGGGCGTGGACGTCGTCTCTCTCGCCAATAATCATATTCTGGATTATGGCGGGGAGGCTTTGACGGACACATTTGTCACGCTGGATGACGCGGGGATCGCGTACGTGGGGGCCGGGGCCGATAAGGAGCGCGCCGGAGAACCCTTTTACGCGGAGTGCGGCGGGAGAAAATTCGCCTTTCTCGCCGCTTCCCGCGTGATTCCGGTGGAATCATGGAATGTAGACAACGCTGTGCCGGGCGTTTTTACGACGTATGACGGGACGGCGCTTTGCAATGCGATTGAGGAGACGAGGAGGGAATGTGATTTTATCACGGTTTTCGTTCATTGGGGGATCGAGCATCAGGCCGATCCGGTCGATTATCAGAGGACCCTTGCGAGGCAGTATATAGACGCCGGCGCCGATCTGGTGATTGGCGCGCACACGCACTGTCTGCAGGGGATCGAGTTCTACAACGGCAAACCGGTCTTTTACAGTCTCGGGAATTTTATCTTTGGCTCCTCCATTGACAGGACGGCGGCGCTTCGCGTTACGGTGTCTGAAAGCGGGGAAGCGGAATACGCGCTGATCCCCGCAAAGGCCGTGGGGGGCTGCACGTCGACGCTCGAGGGAAACGAGGCGGAAGCGCTGTTTCGTTATATGGAGGAAATATCGCAGGGAATTACCGTGGACGGGGAGGGGAGGATCTTGCAAAATACTTCGTTTTAATTACAATCAGAACAAGCGTCAAATGGCGGACCACAGTCATTTGGCGCTTGTTTTGTCGTAAAAAAATTCGACGGCGTGAAGAGCTAAATTAACTGTGGTAATTGTTACAATTTAGATACATTTTTTTGCTATCTTATATTAAAGTGCGGTATACTGTACATAAAAGGTGGGAACGTAAGATGATTCGGATTTTAATTGTGGAAGACGAGAAGCCGATTTCGGATTTGATTTTGTGGAATCTGACGAAAGCGGGGTATTGCTGCACCTGCGCGTATGACGGGCTGGAGGCCGCCGATATTTTGGAGGATCGCAGGTTTGATTTGATTATTCTGGATGTTATGCTGCCGCATATCAGCGGATATGAGCTGATGGAGTATATCCGTTCGCTGGAAATCCCGGTGATTTTTCTGACGGCGAAGTCGTCTCTGGAGGATCGGATGAAAGGGCTGACTTCGGGCGCCGAGGATTATATGGTAAAGCCGTTTGAGATTGTAGAGCTTTTGGCGCGCGTCAATATTGTGCTGCGCAGATACCGCAAGGCGGAGCGCTGCCTTAAGTTTCGCGATATTGCGGTGGATGTGGAGAATCAGAGGGTGACGAGGGACGGGAGGGAGATTGTGCTCACGCCGAAGGAGCTCGAGCTGTTGGAGCTTTTGATGCGCAACCGGAATATTACCCTGTTTCGGGAGCGTATATATGAGGAAATCTGGGGGGCCGAATATTCTGTGGAATCGCGGACGCTTGATTTGCATATTCAGCGGCTGCGCAGAAAATTAGGTCTGGAGGAGTCCATAAAGACGGTGTTTAAGGTCGGATACCGCATGGAGGATACGGATGAAGTTTCGGTATAAAGTATTGATGGTGAATCTGATCGCGCTTTCATTAAGCCTGGGGGTTGTGGGATATCTCATGATTCGCAGGAATTTTGAACTTGGGCGGGATACGCAGGTGAAGAACGCGATTATGGAAAATAACCTTGTGCAGTCTTCCGTAGAATACGAGCTGCTGCAGCTGATGAACACGGCGGGGGGCAGAGACGAGGTTATCAGCGGACTGAAAAAAATCGGAGAGCGCGTCGTGGGCGGTATGCTCGCGGATTCGTCCTCTGTCTATGTGCGGCACGGGGACGACTATGTCTATTCGAGCGACAAAAAGGAAGCCTTTATCGACGATTCTTTGTATTCCGATTTGAATATCGGAGGGAAAAATTATATGATCTGTAAGGAAGACGGGCAGTATTTCATTTACGTCACTTCTTACAGCAAGGCGCTTGGAAGCAATCTGTATATTGTCAGTAAGCAGGAGATTTCGGACGTCTATCGTATGCTTGAGGAGCAGACGCGTTATTTTCGCATGCTGATTGCGGGAGTAATCCTGGCGGTTTCCGTCATCATGTATTTTGTCAGCGTTTATCTGACAAGGCCGCTGGAGAAACTGAACCGCGTGACGGGGGAGATTACGGCGGGCAATTACGATGTACATGTGTCGGTGACGGGCGGCGACGAGGTGGGGCAGCTTGCCGGAAATGTCAATATCATGGCGGACGCGGTTTTAAAGCATGTGGAGGAGCTGAAAGAAATGATCCAAAGCCGGGAGCAGTTTGTCGCGGATTTTACGCATGAGATTAAGACGCCGATGACGACGATTATCGGGTATTCCGATATGCTCCGTTCTATGGAGCTTTCGAGGGAAGAGCAGATTCTGGCGGCGAATTATATTTTTTCGGAGGGAAAACGCCTTGAAGTTATGTCGGGCAAATTGTTTGAACTGCTTTATTTAAAGCGGCATGACCTTAAGATGGGTCCGGTGCATGTCGACGATCTGGAAAGGGAGCTAAGGCGGATTACAGAGCCGATGCTTGAACATAAACGCATAGAGCTTCGGACGGATATAGAGCCGGCGGTGCTTGAGGGGGATAAGGACTTATTAGTTACGGTGTTTGTGAATCTGATTGACAATGCGAGAAAGGCGTCGAAGGAAGGCTCGGCCGTCGGGCTTGTCGGAAGGAAATTACGGAAGGACGCGTATTACGAGCTTCGGGTAGTCGATCGCGGAATCGGAATGTCGCAGGAGGATGTAAAACATATCTGCGACGAATTTTATATGGTGGACAAGTCGCGTTCGAGAAAGGAAGGCGGAGCGGGCCTGGGCCTGTCTCTGTCCGCTTTGATTCTGGAGAGGCACCGGGCGGTTTTGCATGTGGAGAGCAGTCTGGGAGAAGGGACAACGATGAGGGTGGTTTTTTATGAAAATGAGAAAATGGTTTCGGAAGATGAAGAGATATCGGAATAGAATACTGTGCGTTCTTATGTTGTCGGCGGCGGTTCTTGGGACATTTTTGCCGGGATGGTTTCTTTTTGTGAGAAGCGAGAGGGAGCTGTCTCTTGTGACGGCCGCGCCGCCGGAATATTATTCGGCCGCAAATATGGCGATCGCGCGCAACGCGTCCGTACAGCTTGGAACGTATCAGAAGCTGCAGCTGATCAGCGGGAGATGGGAAAGCGTGCGAAAGCAGGCGTCGTCCTATGAGGTTGAGCTTAAGGCGTATACGGCGGCGCAGATCGCCAGGGATCAGATAGAGGACATGTATCAGAAAAAACTCTATCCGGTCAGCCTTGCATCGGACTATGGAAACTGGTTTACCTGGGATGCCAAAAGGTATAAAGCGGTGGACGCAACTTTTGGAACGTATGCGGCCTATTATTGGGATATCACATTTGATAAGTACGACGGCACAGAGAAGCACAGGATTTGTATGCTTGAGAACGGGACGATTTTTCTGGTCGAGGCGGACGTGGAGGGGAAGATAGATACGAGCGGACTCAGAAAAAATTATGCCGAGAGAATGTTCTCGGGGGAATATTTTTCGGAGGAGGGGCAGATAAAGACGCAGCGAATGGATATACCGGGCCAGAGCGTATCGTCTTACCTTGCGTTTTTGGATCTGGACGCGGAGGATTTGACCTGGGTATCTTTGTCGCAGACGTCCTCGGGGGAGGAGGGCTATGAACTGATACAGGCATCGTCCTCGCATCGCTATGTGACGGCTGTCCGCCCGGCTAATTAGCCGGGCGGTATCCGTTTACGGAAAAAGATGGCAGACGGATACAAGTTGTTTACAGGAGCAGGGTACAATCATTTTAAGAAAGGAGGAAGCGCGATGAGGCGAAAATGGATAAATCTTGGTTTGGTATGCGTGTTTTCAATAAACGTCCTCTCCGGCTGTCAGAAAAAAGATGTAAATTATAACGTGGACGGGGATACGCAGCGGGAGACTGCAGCAGAAGGGAGAATCGGCGGCGTGGAGCAGTTTGCGGATATGCCCAGATGGGAGGAAGCGTTTGAGACTGTGATTACCAAGCAGGGCGATATCAAAACCGTGGATATCAATGCGGAAATTTCTGTTCCGGATACGAAGAAAATGTCCGTGGCCGAGGTGCGGGAAGCCGTGTTTGATGAGGGATATATAGAAAAGATGGCGAAGCAGATTTTTGGCGACGGAGAGATCTATTATAACGATGTGGCGCATTTGCCCGAAAAGGAGCTGAAGGCGTGGTACGATTATTATGTCGAAAACGAACTTGGCGATTATGACGCGCATCTGGAAGAAAAAATTGCCGCGTATCAAAAAGCGGTCGCCAATCCGAAGGATACCTATACGCCGGTAAAAGACTTTACGGTAAATGAATATCTCGGAAAAATTGAAGGCGTCACGTATGAACTGACATTTACGGAGAGAGATAACCTGAATGATCCTTACAGGCCGGTTCCTCATCGCACGAAAGAGATTTCCCTTGTCCCTAAGGAGGAGGAAGAAGAGCAGTTGTGTCCGAAGGCGTTTGCAGGGACAAAGCATATTTCCTATATGCCCCAATATCCGTCGGAGCTGTCGTATGTTACGGACAATTACTGTGAGCTTACCGAGGAGGAGGCAAAACAAAAGGCCGAGGATTTTATTGATATGCTGGGACTTGAATACCCGGTCTTTGCTTATCGGGAGCCGTTGGCCTGGAGTGGAGAATTCGGCCCGGACATTCAGACGCTTCCCGCGGAATATGGAGTGGCGGTGAACGGCTATGTCTTTTACTATGATTACGGGATAGACGGGGTATCGGTGGTTGCGTCCGGCGAGGAGGAGAGCTATGTGAATCTTTATGTGAAAAAGAAGGATTCGGAGGAGATACAGTATTCCATGAAGGCGCGTATACGTCTTTTTGTGACAGAGCGGGGCGTAATCCGGATGGATGCGTACAATCCGATTGAGACGACCGACATGTCCGCCGCCGTCGGACTTTTGCCGTTTCAGACAATTCAGGATATTATGCGTGATCAGCTGCTGAATCATATAAGAAAACTGCGTTTTTATTATTATCAGAATAAAAAGAACGTTTCGTTTGACGAGATGGCTCTGATTTATTTTCGTGTGAGGGATAAGGAAAATCAGGGGACTTACAGCTATGTTCCGGCGTGGAGACTTGGGGACAGGCAGAGCGGGTCTGATTCTAATATGATAAACGTGGAGAATCCGCTCCTGATTAACGCGCTGGACGGCTCGTGGATTAATTTATATGAGGAAATGTAGGAGGAGAATATGACGGGAAATGCGAGGAGAAGACGGTTTGGAGCGGGATTTATCTGTTGCCTTGGAATCAGCCTTTTGGCAGGGTGCAGCGAGAAAAAGACCGTGGAATACGGGATAGAGGGGAGTACGCAGAGTGTGCCGGCGAAGGGGGCGGCCGGGGGAAATGTAGAACAGTTTGATAAGGATTGGGAGTTTGAAGAGTTTAGAGGCGGATGGGAGAGCGTGACAAAAGACGGGGAAAAAGTGGAGTTGAGACTGGGAAAATTTACAGATAATGCTTCGGATATGGAAGTTGTTCTTCCGGATGCGGAAGAGATGTTTGTCGTGGAGGTAGAAGAGCCGGAATTTGACGCCGATTTTAAGAGGAGGGTGGCAAAAGCCGTTTTTTCCGGGGGTAAGATTTATAATGCGGATAACTTTAACGCGGAGCAATACCTGGGAGAGTATGAGGGAATTTCTTATGTGCTCTCGTTTCAGGACGACAACCCGGATAAATGGAATTGCAGGAGCAAAGAGATTTCTATGATGCCAAAAGATATTTATCAGGTCTGTCCGCAGGAGGTGAGCGAGGTAGAGGATCTGTGCATGGAAGACGAGGTGGATTTTGGGCTGCGGGATGAAAACCGCTGTGACATTTCAGAGCAAAAGGCGAGAGAGACGGCGGAGCGTTTTGTGAACGGACTCGGGCTTTCTTATCCTGTCTGCAGCGCGGTGCGGCCGCTTGCGTGGCGGACGGGAAGGAAAACCGCGGATGTGCATGAAGATTATCTTGCGTATGGCTATAAGGTTTTCTGCGATATCGGGGTAGACGGGCTGTCTTTTACTGAGATGGGGGCTCAGGAAAGCTACGGAAATATGGAACAGAAGAAGGATTCGGAGGAGCCGAAATATAACATGAAGGCCAGACTGGAGGTTTATGTCACGGAGAAAGGCGTTATCGGGATGAAAGCGCATAATCCGGTGGAGATCACAGGGATTTCAAAAGGCGTGAAATTTCTTCCTCTGGAAAACGTCCTGGAGATGATGAGAGAGCAGACGATGAAAAATCCGGAATTGTTTCGATTTTATCAGCCGGCCAATATAGAAAGCGGGAGCATTTTCGTAAATTATGGAGAAGCGGCGCTGATCTACTTCCGCGTCAGAGACAAAGATAATGACGGACATTACAGCTATGTCCCGGCATGGAGATTTGCCCAGAGTGTGTTTGGAGGGCGGATGGACAATTCAGTAATTATCAATGCAATCGACGGTTCCGTAATCAATTTTTATGAGGAAGCATAGGAGGGGGATATGACGGGAAATGCGAGGGGGAGACGGCTTGGCGCGTCGCTTGTCTGCTGTCTTGGAATCAGTCTTTTGACAGGGTGCAGCGGGAAAAAGACCGTGGAATACGGGATAGAGGGGAATACGCAGTCACAGGGCGTCGTCGGCGGGGGGATGGAGCAGTTTGAGGGAAAATTGAGCTGGGAAGCGGACGGTTGGAAGCTGAAAGATGAAAAAGGGGAAAAGGTGATTTTGGAAGTAGGGGGAGGCTACGATCTTGAAATCGTAATTCCGAACGTCGAAGAGATGTTTGTCGTGCAGGCGGAGGAGGTGAAATTTGACGCCGATTATAAAAGCCGGGTGGCAAAGGCCGTCTTTTCTGCCGCGAACGTGTATAATGACGATGAAGCGGAGCAGTATGTGGGGGAACGCGGGGGAATTACCTATCTCTTGTCTTTCGATGAAAAAGAAACGGATGAGTGGAATTGTAAATCCAGAGAGATTTCTCTGGCGCCGGAAGATATCTACCAGGTCTGCCCAGAAGAGTTGCGCGGGGTGGAAGGGTTATATTATGACGGCGAGATCTTAGAGCACGGGGACGAGCAGGCCAAAAACCAGTGCCCGATTTCCGAGGAGGCGGCGAGAGAGACGGCGGAGGACTTTGTGGACGGTCTTGGATTTTGTTATCCCGTCTGCAGCGGCGCAAAGCCGCTTGCATGGTGGAAGGGGACGTCGTTTTCTTCTGTAAATGCAAACTATCTTGCGTACGGTTACGTGATTTCCTACGATATCGGGGTAGACGGGATGTCCTTTGTCGCGGCTGGCGCGCAGGAGAATTACGGGAATATGGGACAGAAGAAGGAATCGGAGAGGCCGCAGTATAACATGAAAGCCAGAATGGACGTCTGCGTTACGGAGAGCGGGGTTATCGGGATGCGGGCGTATAATCCGGCGGAGATTACAGAAATTTCAAAAGGCGTGAAATTTCTTTCTCTGGAAACGGTCAAAGAGATTATCAAAGAACAGACGGTGAAAAACCCGCAGCTGTTTCGGTTTTGCCTGCCGGATCATATAACCGTAGGCGGCGACATGAAAAGTCTGGATATTTTCTATGATAGATTGGAGCTGATTTATTTTCGCGTCAGAGACAAAGAAAATGAAGGGCGTTACAGTTACGTTCCGGCATGGAGGCTTTCGGAGTGGTGTACCTTTCGGGGAAGGTTAAATTCTTTTCGGATTGATAATCCGATTATCATCAATGCGATCGACGGAACCGTAATCAATTTTTACGAGGAAGCGTAGGAGAAGGATATGACGGAAAAAGCGGCGGGAAAATTTTTAATCGCGGGATTTATATGTTATCTTGGGATCGGCCTTTTGAAAGGCTGCAGTGAGAAAAGAATTGTGGAGTACGAGATAGAGGGGAATACGGGAGCGGCTTTTCAGAATGACGATTTGGCCGCTTTGCAGGGAAGCTTGCAGGGGATATCGGAAAAAAACAGCGAGAGCTTTAAATCGCTGGGGCAGTTGGCGGAAAATACGGGTTATTGTTTCCACAAGCCGAAAGAGGACGGATATTGGCTGTCGGAAATGGAAGACGGCACGCAGGTAACTCTTAGTATAGAAGATGTGGAGGTCCTTATCCCCGATACGGAGGATATGTATGTTCTGAACGCAATAGAGCCGGAGTTTGACGCGGACTATAAGGAGCGTCTGGCCAGACACATCTTTTTTGCCGGGGATATCTATGATTACGATATCAGGCATGCGCCAAGAAATGATTTGATAAAATGGCGTGAGCGCTGGCAGCGGGAGTACAATTCCTGCGACGAGAAAGATATCCGGGGCAGGGAGAGTCTGCTCGACATGATTCAAAGCTGCGACGAGGCGTTGGAAACTGCGGGGGATACATATACTCTGACGCGCAGCTATGAATCCGACCGGTATCTGGGCAGTCGAAACGGAATCCGCTATGAGCTGGCGTTTTACAGCGGCGTTGCAGACGGGTGGAACGCTAGCTGCAGGACGAAGGAAATAACGCTTATGCCTCAAAACGTCTATCAGGTTTGTCCCAATGAGGTGAGCGGGGTGGAGGGGTTGTATTTTGATACGGTGGAATTTGAGTCGCAGCCGGAAAATCAGTGTGGGCTTTCAGAACAAGAGGCGAAGGAACTGGCGGAGGAGTTTATCCGTGATCTTGGGCTTAGCTATCCCATATACGGCGGGGCAGAACCGCTTGCATGGTGGAAGGGGACAAATTATAGGGCTGTGAACGCCAATTATCTTGCAGACGGCTATGTTTTTTTCTATGATTTCGGAATAGACGAGGTGTCCTTTGTCGCTTCGGGAGTGCAGGAAAATTACGGGAATATGAGAAAGAAGAAGGAAGTGGAGGGGCCGCAGTATAACATGATGGCCCGTCTGAAGATTTATGTCACGGAAAATGGGGTAATCGGAATGCGGGCGCACAACCCTTTGGAGCTCTCGGGCATGTCAAAAGAGATAAAGATTCTGTCGCTGGATACGGCCAAAATGATTATGAAGGAGCAGACAGCGGAAAATGGCGGACAGTTTCGGTTTGATCTGCCGGATAATGTATATCCTCATAAGATTGGCGAATATGGGTTCAGTGTTCTTTGCAATAAGATGGAGCTTATTTATTTTCGAATCAGGGATAAAGAAATCGACGGGAGTTTCAGCTTTATTCCCGCGTGGAGATTATCGGAACAGGGGGGATGGGGAAATGCCTGGAACGGGGTTCGGATCGATAATCCGGTTATCATCAATGCGATCGACGGAACCGTAATCAATTTTTACGAGGAAGCGTAGGAGAAGGATATGACAGGAAAAGCGGCGGGAAAATTTTTAATCGCGGGGTTAATCTGTTATCTTGGGGCAAACCTCTTTGAGGGCTGCAGCGGGCGAAGCGTAGATTACAGTATCGAGGATGCCACGGAGCGGCCGGAGAGCGTGCAGAAGGCAAAGGGGCTTGGACAGTTTGAGGGTGCGTCTGTCTGGGAGGACGAGTGGACTGCGGTGAACGCGAAGCAAAATATAGTGACGCTGCAGATAAACGCGGGCATTCGTTTGCCGGAAGCGGATCAGATGTCTGTGGCAGAGGTGAAGGAAGCCGAGATGCATACCGATTTTAAACGGCGTGTGGCAGAGGGCGTGTTTGAGAAAGGAAGTATCTGTTATTTTGATATAGATCATCTTCCGAAAGAGGATTTGATAAAATTGCGCGAGCAGGAACAGAAATCGTATGATTTCTATGATGGGACGACGGTTGATCCTGCGGATTTAGAGCAAATGGAGGAAATACAGGAAAATATCAGAATTCTGGACGAACGGATTCCGGGGGCGAAGGAGGCGTATACGCCGGCAAAAGATTTTAGCGCCGATCAATATCTCGGGAAGTTTGGGGGGAACGTATATGAAGTTACTTTTTGGAGCCGTGAGACAGACGGGGGGAACATGGAGCTTCAGGAAGTTGATTTTAAGCCGAGGGATATCCGTCAGTTTTGTCCAGAGGAATTAAAAGACGTGAGCGATGAGTCGGAGCTGGTTTATCTGCCGTATACGGATTCCTATACGGTTCTCAATGAATGCGAACTGTCAGAGGAGGCGGCGAGGGAGATCGCGGACCGGTTTGTAGAAAGAACGGGGATGGAGTACCCGGTATACGCATATTCGATGCCCCTCGCATGGACAAAAATAGACGGCGACGGAAGGGTGAAAGAAAGTTGCGACGGCTACGTGTTTTATTATGATGCGGGCGTTGACGGCGTTTCATTCGTAATGTTCGGAACAGAGTGGCAGTATCAGAATTACGACAAAAAGAAGGAGTCGGAACCGGAATGGTATAGTATGAATGCGCGGATGGAGGTTTATGTAAACGGAAATGGCGTTATCAGCGCAAAGGCGCAGAATCCGGTGGAGTTTACCGGGGTTTCGCAGTCTGTCGGGCTTCTTGCCTTAGAGGACGTGAAAAATATTATGAAAGAAGCCGTCACAGAACATTTTGGGGATTTCAGATTTCATTATTCATCGGAAGACTGGCTGGTTAAATTTAACGAATTGGAGCTTGTCTATTTTCGGATCAGAGACAAAGAGAATAAGAGGCATTACAGCTATGTTCCGACATGGAGGCTGGGAGAAATTTACCACTATGAGAACGATCACATGATGATTATGAACAACTGTGTGTTAATTAACGCGGTGGACGGATCTGTTATTAATTTTTATGAGGAGGTATAGGCGAATGAATATGAGGAGAAGAGGGTTTGTAAAGACAGCGGGAATAACGCTTGCGGTGATCTGCGTCGTAAATTCTTCTGCCGGCTGCAGTAAAAAAAGCGTGGATTACGGCATAGGAGACGCTACGGAGCAGACCGAGAGAAGAAGCGGGGGAAACGGAAAGGGACTGGAGCAGTTTGCGGATGCGTCCGTCTGGGCGGATGAGTGGACCGCCGTAAATTCCAAAGGAAATGAGGTAACCGTGCAGGTGAACGCGGATATTGTTTTGCCCGAAGCAAAACGGATGTCCGTGGTCGAGACGAGGCAGGCTGAATTTGACGCTGCGTTTATGGAGCGTGTGACAAGGGGCGTGTTTGGAAGCGGGGACGTCTATTATAATGATGTGAACCATCTCCCGAAGGAGGAATTGATAAAGATGCTGGAAGAGGAACAGCGTCTATACGATTTGTACACGTCTGATAAGACAATAGAGGATCCGCAGATGTTGGAAAGTATAAAATGGATGGAGGAAAACATCAGGCATTATGAGGAGCTGATAAAGACGGCGGGAGAAACGTATATCCCGGCAAAGGATTTTGAAGCGCCTGATTATCTCGGAGAGATTGGAGGAGCTCCTTATGAGCTGTCGTTTTGGTCTCATGAAACGGACGAAGGAACGGTTGACTGGGGAGGCTTTAGTCTCGAGGCAAAAAATTTGCGGCAATACCTTTCCAAGGAAGATATCGAAGAGACCGGCGTGGGGATTGTCGGCGCCATGTCTGTGCCGTGCTATCCGTACGATACGGGTTTGGGCGCGGTAAACAATAAGTGCGAGATGACGGAGGAAGAGGCGCGCAAGCTTGTGGATAATTTTGTGAAAGAATGCGGGCTGGATTATAAGGTATATGCGTATACTGTTCCGCTTGTATGGGGAAGTAACTGGGAACAGGCGCAGGATGAAAAAAACTGCGACGGCTATGTGTTTTATTATGATGTGGGGGTTGATGATATTTCGTTTGTAACGCCGGGGAAGGCGGAGCAGTATCAGAATTATCAAAAGAAGAAAGAGTCGGAACCGCAGCGTTACAGTATGAATGCGAGGATGGAAGTCTATGTGAACGACAAAGGCATTCTGTATCTGAACGCGCAGAATCCGGTAGAGATTACCGGGGTTTCGGAGGACGCCAGATTTCTGGCTCTGGAGGATATCCAGGGCGTGATAAAAGAGGAGATTACGGAGCATTTTGGGGATTTCAGATTTCATTATTCATCGGAAGACTGGCTGATTAAATTTAACCAAATGGAACTGATCTATTTCCGCGTCAGGGACAAAGAGAACAACGGGCATTACAGTTATGTTCCGGCATGGAGACTGGGGTATGTCTTGAATTTCGAGGAGTCGAATATGAAAAGCATCGACAACGCCGTACTGATCAATGCGATCGACGGTTCGGTGATCGATTTTTATGACGAAGTGTAGGTGAAAATATATGAGGAGAAGGGGAATTGCAAAGACAGCGGGAATAACGCTTGCGGTTATCTTTGCGGTGAATTCAATTGCGGGCTGTGGCGGGCGAAACGTAGATTACGGCGTAGTGGAAAGCACCGAATGGACCGGGAGAGGAAGCGGGGGAAACGGAAAAGGTCTGGAACAGTTTGCGGATGCGTCCGTCTGGGAGGACGAGTGGACCGCCGTAAATTCCAAAGGAAATGAGGTGACCGTGCAGGTGAACGCGGATGTTGTCCTGCCCGACGCAAAACAGATGTCGGTGGTAGAAGCCAGAGAGGTTGAAATAAACGCTGCGTTTAAAGAGCGTGTGGCGAAGGGCGTGTTTGGCGGCGGAAGTATCTATTATTATGACGGCGCCCATCGTCCGAAAAAGGATTTGATAGAGAGTTTGGAAGAGGAGAAGAGCCAGTATGACGCGTACGCGTCAGATAAAACGATAGAAGATTCGGAAATGAGGGAAAGCTTAGAGTGGAGCTCGGAGAATATAGAGGCGTACGAAGAGCTGATAGAAAAGGCAAAGGAGACGTATACGTCGGCGGAACGTTTTGACGTGGATCAGTATCTTGGAGAGCGCGGGGGAAAATTTTATGAGCTGAGCTTTTGGGATTATAAATTTGATACGGGGGAAATGATCCGCAACTTTGTGCTTGAAAAAAAGAATATCCGTCAACGCGTTTCCGCCGACGAGGCAGGCTTTGTGGGCGCCATGAGTTTGCCGTGTTATCCGTACGGAGGATACAATATGGTTGACAATCGATGCGAGATGTCTGTGAAAGAGGCGCGTGAGCTTGCGGACGATTTTGTAGAGGAAGTCGGACTGGATTACACCGTGTATGCGTATTACCTTCCGCTTGTATGGGGAAGCTCTCAGGATGAGGCAAACCGGAAAGAGGACTGCGACGGTTATGTGTTTTATTACGACGCGGGAATAGACGACGTTTCATTTGTAATGCCGGGGACAGCGTGGGACTATCAACAATTTTACAAAAAGGAGGGGACAGAGCAGCGGTATAGTATGAATGCGCGGATGGAGATTTATGTAAATGAGGACGGCATTCTTTATGTGGAAGCGCATCATCCGATAGAGTTTACCGGTGTTTTGGAGGACGTCAGTCTCCTTGCGCTGGAGGATATTCAAAATATTATAAAAGAAAAAGTGATAAAAGATTTCGGAAGCTTCCGGTTCATCTATACGTCAGAGGACAGGCAGGTTGAGTTTAATAAAATGGAGCTTATTTATTTTCGTGTCAAAGACGAAGAGAATGAAGGCAGTTACAGTTATGTCCCGACGTGGAGGCTGGGTCAGATTTCTTCCGGAGGAGACATGGGAAATAAAAACAGCATTTATAATTGTATATTGGTGAATGCAATTGACGGTTCGGTGATTAATTTCTATAATGAAATATAGAAAGAAGGAAGAAGGACGGCGTTATGGAGGGAAAAATCAGACAGGTATGCGCGGCAGCTTCACTGCTTATGGCGTCGGCGGCGGTATCCGGCGGATGCGCGTCGGCGGACCGGCAGGTGGCGGTGGTAACGCGGCAGCCGTATGAGAGAATTGTGTATCAGACAGCGGAGGTGCAGCGGGGAGATTTAAACCGCAGCATTACGCTGGCGTTGAGTATGGAGGGGTACGACAGAATTAAGTATGACGCGACAAACGACGAGCTGGAGCTGGATACGCTGCATGTGTCGGTGGGAGATAAGGTGAAAAAAGGAGATCTTTTGGTCTCGTTTGAGTCGAAAAGCATTCAGGAGGAGATTGAGCGGCATGAGGACGAAAAGCGTCAGAAGGAGCTTTTGATCCAGCATTATGAGAATCTGATGAAGATAGACGCAAACGCCGATTACAGCTCGGATCTCGCCATGCTGCGTGAGGATATCCAGGTGGCCGCGCTTTATATTGAAGAGGCAAAAGGCAGGCTTGCGGACTATCAGATTGTCGCAGAAGAGTCGGGGACAATTGTCAAAATTGACGAGTATCTGCTGAACGGGTATTATAGGCCGAATAGCGGCCTTTTGACGCAGATGTGTGGAAGCGGCAATTATATCGCGTCGACAGATGAACCGGATGTGTTTACCGTGGGGGAGACCTATACGGTAACCGTGGGGGTGGCGGATTATGAGCTTCGCCTCAGCGAGATTAGGGATCAGGAGCTGATTTTTGAACCGCTTTCGGATATGTCCTCGGTATCGGAGTCGGATGTGCTCACGTTGACGGTAGAAAAGCCGCCGATTACGGATGTCCTCTATGTAGATAAAGACGCGGTCTTTTGTGCGGATCATGACAAGGGCGCGCTGGCGGATTGCTATGTGTACAGAGTGAAAGAGAACGGGTATCGTGAGGCCGTATTGGTGACGGTCGGAGAGCAGACGGACGATTACATTGTGATTACGGGCGGAGTGGAAGCCGGAGAGAAGGTGACTCTGGAATGAGAAGAAAAAGAACGGTGGCGGTACTGATGACAGCCGCTTTTGCCGCGGAGATGATATTGTGCGCGGGATGCGGAAAAAAAGGCGCGTCTTCGGCGCCGAAGCTGATAGAGCCGGCGGCCGCAAATTCTTCCTGCCGTGCGGTGGAGATCGACGAGGTCGGCAAGACGGAGGTTTTGCTGGCTACGGTCGTGGCAAAGGATTACTGCAGTTTTTATTCTACAAATGTCGAGGTGTCTGAAATTGTGGTAGAGGTTGGAGACCGTGTGCAGGCGGGGGACGTCGTTGCGTATGCGGATGTGGATGCGGCAAAGGAGACGTTAGGTGATTTGACGGCGGAGCTTGCAAATGAAAACCGCAATTATGAGTTGAGCAGCAGAATTACGCGTATGCGGATTGTTCAGGCCGAGACGGCCGTCGATATAGAGGAGGGGGAGCGGGCGGCGCGCCTGGCGGCTGAATGGGAAAATCTGCGCTATGACGGGCTGCTCCATGAGTACCGCGTAGAGAAACTAAACGAATCGATAGAGAAGCAGCGGGAAGTGATCGCCACGGGGACATTGTCGGCAAACCATGCGGGAACCGTGACTTACACAAAGGATCTTGGAAAATCTACGAATGCCGGCGCCTATGAAAATATCGTTATCGTGTCGGATCCGCAGGAGACCTATCTGGAACTTACGGACAGCACGATTGACAAGTATCAATATTCGAAGTACGAAGTGAAATATATGATGATTGCCGGAAAACGCCATGAAGTGGCGGAGATTGCGTATAGCATGGATGAAATTATCCTTGCGAAGGCGAGCAACGCATATCCGAATGTGCGCCTGACCTGTTCCGAAGTCGGGAATCTTGCGCTTGGCGATACATATCCGGTATATTTTCGGAAAAAAGAGGGAGAAAAAATGCCGGTGATCGGTCTGGATTCACTGTATGGGGAGGAGGGCGCATATTATGTCTATGTGGTGCATGAGGACGGAGAACAGGAGAAGCGCGAGGTGACGATCGGGGAGAAGGACGATAATTACGCGCAGGTGACCGACGGTCTGGAGGAGGGAGAGCTAGTATATTATGCCTCCGAGGCCAGAATGCCGGAGAACTATGAGGAGTATACCGTAAAGCTCTCGGATTACAACGTAAAAAATATGTCAAAGCATTATGAGCTCTCAAACAGAAAGACAATCTGGTATGACGCGCCGTACGAGGGGACGGTTACAGAGGTTATGGTGCGAAAAGACGATACGGTTGAGGCCGGCGATCTCCTTTATGTCATCGATTCGGGAGCCGGCAGAGCGGCGCTTAAGGAGGCAAGGAATAAAATCCATCATGAGAACGTTGAGTTTGAGAAAACGATAAAGGGTGTGGACGAGCAGCTGGCGGCCGAGGAGGATGAGAATGCGCGCGCGATTCTCTCGCTGCAAAGGGAGCTGGAATCGGTCAATCACGCGTACCGTTTAAGTCAGCTGCAAAAGGATTACAACCGGATTGCGAAAAATAACGACGGAACAGGGAAGGTAAGCGTGTACGCGAGAGCCGCCGGGACAATAGCGAAGGCTGCCGTCTCAAACGGAGAGTTCGTCAAAATGGGCAGCCACATTGTGGCAGTCGGCGAGAATGCGAAAAATAAACTGCTTGTTCAGATGGTAAAGGAGGAAAAGGAGGAGACTTATCCGGACAACATTGCGGATTTTGGAGAAAAGATTACGCTCACCGTAGAAGACAGAGAGTATATCGGATATTGCACCGGCTGGACCGTAAATGAAAAAAATAAAAATAAGGTCTGGGTTTCTTCCAATGAAGAGGGGGCAAATCTGTCCAGATACCCGGAGTCCGACGCCGGGGCAATGCAGTTTTATGTTGAGATGGAGGATGAAAGTTTTTATGAGGATGTGTTGAAGGGAAAAATGAGCTTTTCCTATCTGACTATGCAGCAGATTGTCGCCGTTCCCACCTCGCTCGTACATGAGGAGAAAAAATTTTCAAAACCGGGCGAATCGTTCTATTATGTGTGGCGCGTGGCGGACGGCGGGCTTGTAAAGCAGTATGTGATTGTGGATACGTCTCTTTCCGATATCAATACGACCGTAATTTTATCGGGAGTGGAAGAGAAGGATGTCCTGGCAAAACCAAAAAAGTAGTGGGAGGTCTGTGCTTTGTTTCAATTTATACGACGAAAAATAAAAAATAAAAAGTGGTTGAATCTCTGTCTGCTTGTGGGGATTATCCTTTTGGTTGCGGTGTTTGCCTGTCATCCGATGTTTGAAAGGGGCGCGGCGAATCAGCTGTTACAGACGGCCTTTGAGAATTACGTCGAAGAGAAGAAGGAGTTTCCCGCCGTTATCACGCGGGAGGAAAATTATCAGGTCGAAGAGTATAAGGACACGCAGGCGATTTACGACCGCATGGACGCATACGAGAATAAATGGCAGGAGTATGTCGAGGCGGATACGGTCAGCTCCAATCAGTCGCTGATGTTTTCGGGTTTTACGGCCAGAAGCGCGTTCCGCAGTAATAAACGTTTTTTTACGGTGGGGTGCATTCGGAATATGCAGGAGCATATAGAGCTTGTGGACGGAAGCATTCCGCAGGAGACGACGACGGAGGACGGGGCGTTCTACTGTCTGATCAGCGAGGCGGTTATGGACGACTACGGCCTGGTGACCGGAGAGCAGCTTTCCGTGACCTACACTCTAAATAAGGAGGAAGAGCTGCATTTTATAATTTCCGGAGTGATCCGGCAGAGTTCTTACAGCGATAATTACTGGACAGAGCCGCTGGAGGAGTATCAAAAGACGATTTTTGTGTCGGAAGAGACAATGGATCGGTTATTTGAGCGTTCTCCAAAGGCAAGCATCGCGTGCAGCCAGCGGCTGTTATTGAATTATACGCAGATTGACTGCAGCCGGGCGAGTGTGTACAGGGAGTATCTTGAGCAGTTTATAAAGGCGGACGGGGCGCTTACCATTAACTTTTTGGACACGCTTAAGAGCTTTGAGGAGCAGCATAAATCGGCGAGTATGGTGCTTGCTGTGCTGGAGTTGCCGTGCATTGTTTTGCTGCTGCTATTTATTTATATGGTGTCTTCTCAGATTCTTGCTCTGGAGGAGGGGGAGATTGCGGTGCTTAGAAGCCGCGGGGTCACCAGAAAACAGGTGATGAATTTGTATCTTCTGCAGTCGGCGCTGTTATCCGTTGTCGGGATCTTCGTCGGGATCCTGCTCGGTTTCGTGATGTGCAGGTGCGCGGCGTCGACCGATGGGTTTTTAAAATTTTCGGCAAAGGATATCAGTCTCTATCAGTTTACATGGCAGATGTTCCTCTACGGCGGGATTGCCTGTGTGATCGCGGTTTTCTTTATGACGTTTCCGGTATTTAAGAGGGCGAGGCTTACGATTGTAGAGCAGAAGGGATTGAATCGTTACACCAACAAGAAGCCGTTTTGGCAGAAGTTTTTTTTGGATATCGTTCTGCTTGGCGTTTCCGTGTACCTTTTTTATAATTATAATAAGCAGAGCGACGAGATCGCGCTTCGCATTGTCGACGGAGAGAGCGTCGATCCGATGATTTTTTTGAATGCTTCACTGTTTTTGTTTTCCTGCGGCCTACTGTTTTTGCGTCTTGTGGGATACCTGATCGCGGCGATTGACAGGATCGGGAAGAAGCGCTGGAAGCCTGCGGCGTACGCCTCTTTTTTGCAGATCAGAAGAACCTTTCATCGTCAGGGATTTTTGTCGGTGTTTCTGATTATGACGATTTCGAGCGGCCTTTTTGACGCGAATATGGCGCGGACTATGAATGAAAATAATGAACAGCGCGTGTTGTATGACGTGGGGACAGACTTTAAGGCGACAGATGACAGATGGTCGCTGCAGGTCGTTAAGAGAGGCGATACATATTACTGGTCGTATAAGGAACCGGACTATGAAGCGTACACGAAGCTGGAAGAAGAGGGGATTTGCGAGAGCGTTACAAAGGTGATTGAAGACCGCAATGTGGATCTTTCATATAAGAAAGAGACGTACAGGGGCTGCGAGCTTATGGGAATTCATACAAAGGAGTTCGGAGAAACCGCAAGACTGTTGGACGGTTTAAATGACGAGCACTGGTTTTATGCGTTAAATCAGCTGGCGCAAAATCCCGACGCCGTGATTATTTCAAGAAATATCGCCGACGCTTTCGGCGTTTCGGTGGGGGATTCCGTTAACTATACGCGTTACAGTCCGATTAAAAGCCAGGAAGATCAGGAGATCGGCACGGTCAGGGGGAAAATCTGCGCTGTGATAGATGCGTTTCCCGGTTACAGCAGATACCAGTATATGCAGGACGAGGACGGAAAATATTATGTACAGGAAAAGTATTTGGTTATCGCAAACTATGCGACGGTGGTGAGCCGTTTTGGGCTGACGCCATATACGCTTTGGATGCGGCTTGGGGCAAACGCGTCTGACGAGCAGGTTGTGGAGCATCTGACGGAAAACAATATCGGTATCGGCAGTCAAAGCAGCGCCGCCGAGCAGGTGAGCGAGAGAAGGAGCTCGGCGATGATTCAGATTACGAACGGTATGTTTACAATGAGTTTTTTGATTTCGATTCTGATTTGCTCCGTTGGATTTTTGATTTACTGGATTATGTCTATGAAGAACCGGGAGCTGTTGTTTGGAATTTACCGCGCGATGGGAATGCCGATAAAAAGTATTTACGGGATGCTGCTCAACGAACAGTTTTTCGGCTCCATACTTCCGATTTTAGCCGGAGGAGGCGTGGGGGCGCTGGGGACGCTTTTGTTTGTGAAGCTGCTTGCGCTTGTCTACCTGCCGAAGAAACATAACATTGCGATTCGGATGTTTATCTATGGAGGGGATATCTGGAAGCTGTTTGCGGTGGTTATGCTTGTGGTAATAATCTGCCTCTTTGTGATCTGGAAGCTGCTTAAGAAGATGAGGATTGCCGAGGCGTTGAAGCTTGGGGAAGATTAGGAGAGGAAAGGTGCTGCATATGGAGATGGCGATACGCACGGAACACTTAAGGAAGAGCTTTGTGCTTGGAAATAAGAGTACGGTCGAGGTGCTAAAGGATATAAATATTGAGATATCGCGGGGAAGCCTTACAATTCTAAAAGGCCGTTCCGGTTCGGGAAAAACGACGCTTTTAAATATGATGTGTTCTCTGGACGAGCCGACGGAGGGTAGGGTTGAATTTCTCGGAAAGGATTTTGATAAACTTTCGTCGGGCGAAAAGGAGAAGCTCAGGCGCTATCAGATCGGCTTTGTCTTTCAGTCCGTTGCGCTGGTACCGGTGATGAGCGCCTACGAGAATGTGGATTTTGCGCTGCGTTTGGCAGGGTACGCCAAAGACCGCAATAAACGTATCGTAGAGGTGATGGACCGTGTCGGGCTTAAGGCCCGCATGAATCATATGGCAAACCAGCTTTCCGGAGGCGAGCAGCAGCGCGTAGCGATTGCGCGCGCAGTCGCGCACCGGCCGCAGGTGATTTTTGCGGACGAGCCGACGGGAGCTTTGGATACGGCCGCGGGACTTGCGGTGGTAGAGCTTTTTAAAGAAATCGTAAGGAAAGAGGGGGCGACGATTGTTATGACGACGCATGATCCGAACCTGATGGAGCTTGGCGACGAGGTTTTTGAGATTGCGGACGGAGAGATTGTCGGACACACCAGGAATCATTCGCAAAAAGGAGCGTGACATATGGAACAGAGTAAGGATCGGCCGGGACAGGAAGAAGATATACCAAGGGACGCGGTTGTCTACTGCGACGGCCTGGTGAAGATATTTATGTCAGACGGGTTAAAGGTTATGGCGCTTCAGGGACTGGATTTAGAGATTAAACGGGGAGAGATGACGGCGATTATCGGAAAATCCGGTTCCGGGAAGTCCACGCTTTTAAATATGATCGGCGGACTGGAGACGCCGACCGCGGGAAGGCTGTTTATTGACGGTCAGGATCTGTCCGCGTTGAAGGAAAAGGAAATGGTAACGTATCGGAAAAATACGGTTGGATTTGTCTGGCAGAAGAGTACCAGGAATCTTTTCCAGTATATGACGGTGCTGGAAAATGTGGAAGCGCCGATGCTTTTTGCGAAGGGTAAGGAAAAGAAGCGCAGAGAGCGGGCGAGAATGCTGTTGGACGAGGTCGGAATGCTTTCCCATGCGGATAAGTTTCCGTCGCAGCTTTCCGGGGGCGAGCAGCAGCGCGTGGCGATTGCGGTTGCGCTCGCGAATGAGCCGTCGGTTCTTTTGGCGGACGAGCCGACGGGAGCCGTCGATACGAAGACCTCGGATAAGATTTTTCAGCTGTTTCGGAAGCTGAATGCGGATTTGGGAATTACGATACTGATTGTAACGCACGACGTCAGCCTTGCGGATAAGGTTAACCGTGTGATTATGATTTCGGATGGAAAGATCAGCAAAGAGAAGGTGCGAAAAACTGCCGGATATACATGGAACGAGGGGGAGGACCGCTCGCATGAAGAATATGTGGTTATGGACAGGGCGCACCGTCTGCAGCTGAGCGAGGACGTGCTTGAGAAAGCCGGAATTGACAGCAACCGGGTCCATATCGAGGCGACGGACGGCAAAATTATCATTACGCCTCCGGAAACAAAGGATTAATACGCGGGTTGTCTGGCACATACGGGGGCGACGCCGCTAGCACGAAAATACTGCCGGAGAATATATTAATATGAATGATACCGGTTCTGGTATCACAAATAGAAAAAATTTGGCAGGTATGAATATGGATAATCCGAAACGTGAAAATCTTTTGAATCTTGCGCTCGACGCGACGCCGGATGAACGCGATAAATCCTTGGAGCTGAATGTGGGCTATTCGCCCGGGGAAGAAACCTGGGATTTGATTGTAAAGTATTCCGGCAATATTGCCGCGATAGAGGAGGCGTATCCCGAGATTCAGATTGTGGAGCTTAGCAACGAATACGCGATTGTGACGCTTCCGCAGTCGATGATTGACGTTTTGACGGATCGGGTTGAAATCGAGTATATTGAAAAGCCAAAGCGGTTATTTTTTGCGGTGGATCAGGGGATTCGTTCCTCCTGTATTACACCGCTTTACAGTATGCCGTTTAATTTGAGCGGGAGGGGATGCCTGGTCTGTGTGATCGACAGCGGGATTGATTATCGTCATCCCGATTTCATTCGTCCGGACGGCACGACGCGGATTGCATATCTGTGGGATCAGACCCTGACGCCGGAAGCGTCCGGCGCGGGGAGCCTGGAAGAAGGGGGGCGTCCGCCCGAGGGATACCGCATTGGCGTCGAGTTTACGGCGGAGCAGATTAATCTTGCGTTAGAGCAGCCCACGCAGCAGGCGGCTCTGCGGATCTGCCCCTCGGTGGATACGAGCGGGCACGGAACGCATGTGACGGGGATTGCGGCGGGAAACGGCCGGGCCTCAAACGGGAGATACCGGGGAGTGGCGTTTGAGAGTACGCTGATTGTGGTAAAGCTGGGAACGCCGGGCGCCAATTCTTTTCCAAGGACGACAGAGCTGATGCAGGCGCTTGATTATGTGATACGCAAGGCGAGACAGATGCAGATGCCGGCTGCGGTTAATATCAGCTTCGGAAATAATTACGGCAGCCATGACGGGACGTCCCTTCTGGAGACATATATCTCGGATATTTCTAATTTCTGGAAAACTTCAATCGTTGTGGGGACGGGAAACGAGGGCGCCGCAAGGGGACATACTTACGGTACAATCTCGCCGTCGTCGCCAAGAGAGCAGGAGATTGAGCTTCTTGTCGCGACGTACGAGACGTCTTTGAACGTTCAGATCTGGAAATCATATGCGGATACGATCGGAATGAGCATTCTTCACCCCAACGGGCAGATTGTCGGTGTGATTCGCCAGCTTCAGGGAATTCAGCGCTTTACGATTGAGGGGACGCAAATCCTTGTCTATTACGGCGAGCCGAGCCCGTACAGCCCGTATCAGGAAATTTATATTGATTTTATCCCCGCGGGAGATTATATCGACAGCGGCGTATGGAAAATCATTTTGACGCCGGAGCGCATTGTCTATGGAACATATAATCTGTGGCTTCCTTCAGCCGCAATTTTAAACAGCGGAACAGGATTTTTGAGTCCGACCGAAAACACGACGCTTACAATTCCCTCTACCGCTGAAAAAGTAATTTCCGTGGGGGCATATGACGCCTATTATGGGCAGTATGCGCCTTTTTCCGGCAGAGGCTATACGAGGCAGACAAATCAAATAAAACCGGATCTTGCGGCGCCCGGCGTCGATATCGTCAGCGCCGCGGTGGGCGGCGGCTACGTGGCGCAGTCGGGAACCTCAATGGCGACGCCGTTTGTCACGGGGGCGGCGGCGCTTATGATGGAATGGGGGATTGTAAACGGAAACGATCCGTTTTTGTACGGAGAGAAAATGAAGGCCTACCTGATCAAGGGGGCAAGACAACTCTCCGGAGTGAGGGAGTGGCCGAATAAAGAGCTGGGCTGGGGCGTGCTGTGCGTGAGGGACAGTCTGCCGGTTTGAAGTTGAGTATGATTTTTTCTAAAAAATAGTGGTGTAATAGACAGATTATGGTAAAATAAATAATAATGTTAAGGGAGATTGGTTTCCGGGCGGCTACAGGACCTATTGCTGCATATCTGCTATTCATGTAGTGATTGCAGCAGACGAATAGTTAATAAACGAGGTTAAATAATAGGTTACAACAGATCATATTATGCTGTCATATATCTAATTAAAAATGGAAAAGACAGGAGGCGATATAAATGGTTGTCAGAGCATACAATGATCAATTACGAAATTTATTAGCTAATGTGGAATGTGTACTGGCTCTCGATACGGCGGCAGACTTTTTAGGACTGACAAATGGTGGTTATAGAGATGTGGCACAGATATTTGTTAGTGAAAAGCAGGATATAGAGGGAACCGAACAAATTCTGGTACCTTCGTTGGAGAATCTGGAGTGTGAGGAACGGAACGGGTTAGTATGTACTACAATAAATCAGACCATTATTGATCTTCTGGAGCAAAATGGCGATGAGCAGATTATTACGGAAAGTCTGGCAAATTATTACGATGAGCATAATGAGAGTTTTGATGGACTTAATATGCCAAAACATTTACAATTAAGATTTGAAAAGTATCGGGATTGGGCATTAGAGTATTATGAAGAATAGGTGATGCGTATGGAACTGGTGGATTTTTTATATAGAGTAATGGAAGAATTGTCGCGTGCAGGAATACCGATTGTTTTTAAAGGCGCGATGATTCTAAACCTTGTAATTAGAGAAAATAATCCATCAAAAGTTGAGAGAATGACTAGGGACATTGATGGCGACTGGGTTGGTGAATTTCCAACGATGGAGGAAATGGGAAAGGCATTGAGAAATGCAGTGCAAAGAGTAGATTCATCTCTGGACATTCAGATTAGCAGGACATTCGCCGAACGAAAGTCAGCGGGCTTTAAGATTGTCAATGAATTGGGAGAGAAGATTGCAAGTATTGATTTAAGTGTCAGACAGAATCAGTTTTACAGTAATTATATTTCTTATGTGAATGGAGTATCTATTACAGGTGCTAGTTTATCAAAAATGTTGTCGGATAAAATATATGCAATTTCAGGTAAAAATGTGTGTAGAAGAATGAAAGATGTGCTGGATATTTATGTAATGTCTTTCATTACAAAAATTAGCACGGATGAATTGTACGGGATATGGATGGAAAACGGCAGGGAACTGGGGAACTTTGAAGCATATAAAACACAAATGACAGAGCTTAATGAAGCCTATGACAAAATGAAGGGCATAAGGAATAAACCGGATTTTATAGAAGTATATCAACGGGTAAATGAGATAGTGCGTGAGCTTGAACTTCAAAAAGAAAAGATAATTTCTAAAAAGTGAAAAACGTTTGTAGTAATAGGTCGACATTAACGGGCTGGGGCGTGCTGTGCGTGAGGGATCGTCTGTCGGTTTGAAGTCAGTCGCAACGCGGTGGGAAAGGCTGTAAGCATTTTTGTAAGCGATTTTATATTCATAGCTAAGTATATTGATCGGAATTTTTTACGCAAGGAGAAAATGTTTTTATGGAATGGAAATGTAAAATAGAAGATGAATGTTGTGCAGATGAATTAGAAGAAATGATCATCAATTATATTAAAGCCGGTTTTTTGTCAGACGATAAAATTATAATGGAATGTGAACAATACATGGAAGATTTTTATTGTGAGGAATGCGATAATATAACGAAAGACGACCTGCTTGAAATTATCAGAGCGCTTCGCAAAGAGTTTCAAAATACGGGTAATCAGGAAAACTTTTTAAAATTAGAGTCAGCGTTCCATTCGCTCATGAAACGCGGGATTGTTGCATTACATTATGCCGGATATACGCAATCGGACGGTTTTGAAGATTGTAATGAAGTGGCTGAGCGGCTGCAGGAAGAAGGAGAAAAGGTTATTGGCTGCTGCTTTTATACAGAGCAGGATTTGGAACATATTTTACATGAGGACGGTACTCTGCTCTATGTCTCATTTGGGAACTACTTTGAAAACCCGACGGCTGAAGAAGTCGGGCAGATTATCGCCGGTGAGTTAAAGGCGGTTGGATTTTGCGTTCAATGGGACGGGACTGCCGAAACAAAAATTGCAATGAAAGATTTTAAATGGGATAAGTATTATACCGGCAGCAAATAAGTCAAAATCCTTGAAGGTTTTCGTAGGTCATGGTAAGATATTAAAATAAGGCGTATCGTATTTTAATTACTATGATTAGAAGGAGGAAACGGCTGTGTATCATTGCCATATTCAATTTTACTTAACAGGCCATTTGTGCAAAGTATTTGAGATCGTAAAGGGAATGCCACCGTTTGAACATTTTTCGCATGAATTTCGGGAGAGCGATAAGCCTGAGGCGTCGCTGGCCAAGGAAGCGGATGTGATTTTTGCCAATATATGCGGCATGGATGCCAGGGAAGCGTTGTGTGCGTTGCAAAAAGACGCGGAGACGGAACTGATCATAATAGCCGATAAAGAACAGATTATGGATTTGACAGACGATATGACGGCGATTCGGGATATATGGACGACGCCTATGTCAGACGAAGAGATAAGATTTCGTTTTCTAAGATGGCAGCAGAACTGCAAAATGGAGAAGGATTTCTGGCAGACAAGTCATTTTCTGGAGGCGACGATTGATAACACGCCGAATCTGATCTGGTATAAGGACAAGGACGGTATCCATGAGAAGGTAAATAAGAGCTTCTGCAAGACGGTCAATAAGACGAGGAAACAGGTGGAGGGGCGCGGTCACGCTTATATCTGGGACGTCGAGCAGGACGATCCTGCGTGTATCGAGTCCGAGCGCGAGGTGATGAGTAAGAGGCGGACTTGCGTGTCCGAGGAGATTATTAAGACCGGCGACGGAATGCGGACGCTTACCACGTATAAATCTCCGCTGTATGATTTCGACGGGAGCGTGATGGGTACGGTTGGCGTGGCGATCGACGTGACGCAGGAGAGGGCGTATGAGAGGGAGATTGTCAAAAAGAACCAGACGCTGGAGACGATTTTTACAACGATAGACTGCGGGGTTATGCGTCATACGCTGGATGGGAAGCACGTCCTGAGCGTTAACAGAGCCGCGCTTAAAATTTTGGGCTACCGTTCCCAAAAAGAAATGGAAGCGGATGGGTTCGATATGGTTGCGGATACGGTTGTGATGGAGGATCGGGAAAAGCTGAGAGAAAGTATCCGTACGCTGACCAATGAGGGCGACAGCGTCAGCGTGGAATACCGTGTGCGTCACAAGGACGGGGAAGAACTGCATGTTATGGGAAACGTCAAGCTTTTAAGAGAGAACGGGGAATTGGTGTATCAGCGGTTCCTCCTGGATTGTACTGCCCAGAAGCTGCAGGAAAAGAAAAACGAGAGACATCAGATGGAGCTGATTCAGGCGCTGAGCATCGATTTCAAGCTGGTCTGCTATTTTAATCTCGATACGGGCCTCGGCTCTTCCATTCAAAATGTCAGCGACAACGGAAGCGAGTTTGATTCGATCTTTAGCGGAAATATATCGCTGGAAGAGAGTTTGGAGCGATACATATGCAATTTTGTATATGAGGATGACAGGGAAATGCTGCGGCAGATGTCTTCTGTGGAGACGCTGAAGAGGGAAATGACGAGGAAGAATCATCACAGCGTAAATTACCGCAAGATGACCGACGAGGGGGTCAAGTATTTTCAGATGAGGGCGGTGCGCGCCGGGACATGGGATACAAGCCATGGCATTGTTTTGGGATTTCGCAGTATCGACGACGAGATCCGCAATGAAATCGAGCAGAAAAAGCTGCTCGAGGACGCGCTTACACAGGCGAATAAGGCAAACCGGGCGAAAAGCGTATTTCTCTCCAATATGTCGCACGATATCCGCACGCCGATGAATGCGATTGTCGGCTTTACGAATCTGGCGGTCAAACATATAGACAATCGGGAACAGGTAGAGGAGTACCTGAAAAAAATAATGACGTCCGGAAATCATCTGTTAAGCCTGATCAATGACGTTTTGGATATGAGCCACATTGAGAGCGGCAAGATACATCTGGAGGAAAAACCGTGCAGCCTCCCGGATATCTTACATGGACTGCACAACATTTTACAGGCCGATATCCATGCGAAACAGCTTGAACTTCAGATCGATACCGTGGATGTCTGGGATGAAGATATTTACTGCGACAAATTGCGGCTCAATCAGGTACTCCTTAATCTGCTTAGCAATTCCGTGAAATATACGGGGGCGGGCGGAAGCGTCAGCATGAGGCTTACGGAAAAGAGCAGTGAGATGGAGGGCTATGCGAACTATGAGTTTTGCATCAAAGATACCGGTATCGGCATGAGCAAAGAGTTTTTGGAGCATATTTTTGAGCCGTTTGAGAGAGAGCAGAATTCGACAATCAGCGGCATACAGGGAACCGGCCTTGGCATGGCGATCACTAAAAATATTGTGGATATGATGAACGGTTCCATCAGCGTAGAGAGCGAGCTCGGAGTCGGCACAGAGTTTACGGTTTCGTTTGCGTTCCGTCTGTATTCCGGGGTGGATGAGGTACAGGATATACCGGAGTTAAAGAATTGCCGCGCTCTGGTCGTGGACGATGATTTTAATATCTGCGACAGCGTATCCTATATGCTGGGGCAGTTGGGAATGCGCGCAGAGTGGACATTGTCCGGCAAGGAGGCGGTTCTGCGGACGCACCAGGCGGTGATGCGCAAGGATGATTATTACGTCTATATCGTTGACTGGCTGCTGCCCGATATGAACGGCGTCGAGGTTGCGCGCAGGATACGAAAGGAGACTGGAGGAGACGTGCCGATTATCATTTTAACCGCGTACGACTGGGCAGATATCGAGGATGAGGCAAGGGAAGCCGGCGTCACGTCGTTTTGCAGCAAGCCGTTGTTTTTGTCAGAGTTAAGGAGCTGCCTGCAGTCCGTTATGGAGCCGGAGAGAGAGGCGGAGAAGAGGGACGCCCAAAATGCGGTGAAGAGCCGGACGGGTCGTATCCTTTTGGCAGAGGACGTTGAGCTGAATCAGGAGATTGCCACTGTGATCTTGCAGGACGCCGGTTTTCAGACGGAGATTGCGGGGAACGGGAAGATTGCCGTGGATATGCTTGAAAATTCCGAGCCCGGATATTATCAGCTGGTTCTTATGGACGTCCAGATGCCGGAGATGAACGGGTACGAGGCGACAAAGGCCATCCGCAAGCTGGAGAATAAGGAATTGGCGTCGATTCCGGTGATTGCGATGACGGCCAACGCGTTTGAGGAGGACAAACAGGAGGCGCTGAAAAGCGGAATGAACGCCCACATCGCAAAGCCGATTGATATAGAAAAGCTATTTGCCGTACTGGATAAGATATTAGCCTGATTTCTCAAATCGTAAGGCGAAAGCTGGGAAAAGGAGAAGAAAGATGTTTCAGTTGTTGTTGGCGATTATTTATCTGGCATTTATAAGCCTGGGGCTGCCGGATGCGCTTTTAGGCTCCGCATGGCCTGTCATGTACGAAGAGCTGCAGGTTCCGATTTCCTACGCCGGTATTATTTCAATGATTATTGCCGTCGGAACCGTAGTTTCAAGTCTGCTTAGCGACCGTATGACGAGAAGCTTCGGAACGGGAAAGGTGACGGCTGTCAGCGTGTTTGCGACGGCCGCCGCGCTGTTCGGATTTTCCGTCAGCCATTCTTTCTGGCTGTTGTGCCTTTGGGCCGTTCCGTACGGGCTTGGCGCGGGCAGCGTAGACGCGTCGCTGAACAACTATGTGGCGCTGCACTATGCGAGCCGGCATATGAGCTGGCTGCACTGCATGTGGGGAGTGGGGGCGTCTGTGGGACCGTATGTTATGGGATTTGCGCTAAACGGCGGTTACGGCTGGAATAAGGGGTATCTTTGGATTGCAATTCTTCAGATGATTCTGACGGGAATATTGCTGTTTAGCCTGCCGTTGTGGAAAGGGCGCGCAAAAGATACGGATTCTGATGAAAAGGATGAGGCGTCAAAACCGCTGTCTTTAAAACAGATTGTCGGTATTGCGGGCGCAAAAGAAGTGATGGTGACTTTTTTTTGCTATTGCGCGCTGGAGCAGACGGCCGGATTGTGGGCCAGCAGTTATCTCGTAATGCACAGAGGAATCGCCTCGGAGACGGCCGCCGGTTTTGCGGCATGGTTTTACGTCGGCATTACTGTCGGCCGGGCGCTGAGCGGATTTGTGACGATGAAGCTTAGCGATACGCAGATGATTCGGCTGGGCTTTGGAATTATTTTGTCCGGGCTTATCTTTTTGTTCCTGCCGTTTGGGATGGCGACGTCCTTTATCGGATTGATTTTGATAGGTTTGGGATGCGCGCCCGTTTATCCGTGCATTATTCATTCGACGCCGGCGCATTTTGGCAGCGACAAATCGCAGGCGGTCATTGGCGTTCAGATGGCGTCCGCATATGTCGGGACGTGCCTGATGCCGCCGTTGTTCGGACTGATTGCGAACCATATCAGCGTATCATTGTTTCCGGTATATTTGACGGCGATATTAATTCTGATGACGGTTATGCATGAATTGCTGTTAAAGCGGTGCGCAGACGCATAGAATTTGGCGCGGGGGGAAAGAATTGACAGAAAGAATATTGGACAGAAATAAAAAAGTGCCTTTGGCACTTTTTTGTATTATGCAAAACAGACAAAAATCATTGCAATTATTTGTACAGTATATGAATAGATTTTTGGTGGAAAAATACATTTAAATGTGTTAGTATGAATGTAGATGAATGAATATGAACGAATTTGAATGAAAAAGAAAGGAGAAGCTGCATGGAGGTTAAAGAGGGAAAAAAGGTATTTCATGGTGTCGCAATCGGAAAAATTCAGTTTTTTCATAAGAAGGAGAATCTGGTTGTCCGAAGGAAGGTGGAAGATACGGATGCCGAGATCGCGCGGTTTGAGGCGGCGAAGGCGAAGGCGGTTTTGCAGCTGCAGGGGCTTTATCAAAAGGCGCTGAAGGAGGTCGGGGAGGTAAACGCACAGATTTTCGACGTACATTCCATGATGCTTGAGGATTTGGATTATAATGATTCCATCCACAATCTGATAAACGGACAGCATGTGAACGCCGAGTATGCGGTGGCGACAACGGGCGACAATTTTGCAAAGATGTTCGCCGATATGGAGGATGAGTATTTTAAGGCGCGCTCCGTTGATGTGAAGGATATTTCAGAGCGCGTGGTTACGATATTGAGCGGCAACGACACCGATATCGATATTTCCGGGGAGCCCGTGATAATTGTCGCCGAGGATCTTGCCCCGAGCGAGACGGTTCAGATGGACAAAAGTAAGCTGCTGGGGTTTGTCACGCGGCTTGGGTCATCCAATTCCCATACGGCGATCCTTGCGAGAACCATGG
Organism: uncultured Roseburia sp.; assembly: GCA_947383215.1. Classification (GTDB taxonomy): domain Bacteria; phylum Bacillota; class Clostridia; order Lachnospirales; family Lachnospiraceae; genus Roseburia_C. The sequence goes on along the minus strand of CANDCP010000006.1, from coordinate 26,342 downwards.
GGATTCCGGCGTTGATTGGGGTAGAGATTCAGGAGGCGTGGAATGGAAAGACGGCGGTAATCGACGGCTATGAAGGAAAAATAGTGATAGAGCCGACGGAGGAGGTTTTACGGGAGTATGAAGCCAGGCTCAAAGCGGACAAGGAGAAGAAGGAGCTTTTGCTTACGTTAAAAGGAAAGGAGAACGTAACCTTAAGCGGACAGAAAATCAATCTTTACGCAAATATCGGAAATGTTTCGGATCTTGCCTCTGTGCTTCAGAATGACGCGGGAGGAATCGGACTTTTCAGAAGCGAATTTTTGTATCTGGAGAAAACGGATTTTCCGACAGAGGAAGAGCAGTTTGCGGTGTATCGTCAGGTCGCGGAGACAATGGCGGGAAAAAAGGTCATTATCCGCACGCTCGATATCGGCGCCGATAAGCAGGTCGACTACTTTAATCTCGGCAAAGAAGAGAATCCCGCTATGGGATATCGCGCAATCCGCATCTGCCTGAAACAGCCCGATATCTTTAAGACGCAGCTGCGCGCGCTTTTTCGGGCGAGCAATTACGGGAATATTGCCATCATGTATCCGATGATTATTTCTGTCGAAGAAGTGCGTGAGATAAAGAGGATTGTAAATGAAGTGAAAGAGGAGCTGAAAGCGGCGGGACTTGCGTTTGGCGAGGTAGAGCAGGGAATTATGATAGAGACGCCGGCCGCGGCCGTAATGAGCGATGTGCTGGCGAAGGAAGTTGACTTCTTTAGTATCGGAACAAACGATTTGACGCAGTACACGCTTGCCATCGACCGTCAGAACGCAAAGCTCGATGATTTCTACAACCCGCACCATGAGGCGATTTTACGCCTGATCGAAACAGTCGTAAAGAACGCGCACGAGGCGGGAATCTGGGTCGGGATCTGCGGAGAGTTGGGGGCTGACACAGAGCTTACCGGAAGATTTTTGAAGATGGGAATGGATGAATTGTCGGTGTCTCCGGGCAGTGTGCTTTCTGTGCGCAAGGCGATCCGGGAGACAGAGTAGGTCCGGGGAGGAAAGAGGGCCCCTCAGGCGGGAACGCGATGCGGCGGAGAGGAAAGCCGCCGCATATGCGTCCTGCCGCAGTGTGAGAGGAACCGGTTTCAAAGATTCGAAGTTTCCTCTTTTTCGTGCGGCGGCGTCAATTTTATGTTGACAGATTGTGGAAAGAACGGTATAATCAGACCCATAAAACATACTAACTCAATAGGAATACTTGCAAACAGAGAGAAAAGAGGAAGAGATATGGGGAAAAAATTAAGCCGGGAAGAGCGGAAATTAAAATTTGAAACGTTACAGCTGCATGTGGGGCAGGAGGAGGCGGACCCTGCGACCGACGCAAGGGCCGTTCCGATTTATCAAACGTCGTCGTACGTGTTTCACAACAGCGAGCACGCGCAGGCGCGCTTTCATTTACAGGATGCCGGAAATATTTACGGAAGACTGACGAATCCGACGGAGGATGCGTTTGAGAAGCGCGTTGCGGCGTTGGAAGGCGGCGTTGCGGCGCTGGCGACGGCTTCGGGGGCGGCCGCCATTACTTATACCATCTTAAATTTGGCGCAGAACGGCGACCATATTGTCGCGGCCAAAAATATTTACGGGGGAACGTATAATTTGCTCGCGCATACGCTGCCCCAGTACGGAATCACGACGACGTTTACGGATCCGGATCCAAAGGCTCTTTCGGGGGCGATCCGGGAGAACACGAAAGCGGTTTATATTGAGACGCTTGGGAATCCGAACTCGGATGTGTCGGATATTGAAGAGATTGCAAAAATTGCGCACGCGCATCGGATTCCGCTGGTTGTCGACAATACGTTCGCGACGCCGTATCTGGTGCGTCCGTTTGAATATGGCGCGGACATTGTCGTACATTCCGCCACGAAATTTATCGGCGGACACGGAACGGCGATCGGCGGAGTGATTGTCGACGGCGGTAAATTTGACTGGGAGGCGTCCGGAAAGTTTTTGTCTTTGACGGAGCCAAACCCGAGTTATCACGGAGTCAGTTTTACGCAAGCGGCGGGGGCGGCCGCTTTTGTGACAAAGATTCGGGCGGTGCTTTTGCGGGATACGGGGGCTACAATTTCTCCGTTTCATGCGTTTCTGTTGCTGCAGGGCCTCGAGACCTTGTCGCTGCGCGTAGAGCGCCACGTTGAAAATGCGGGGAAGGTGGTCGAATATCTTGACCGTCATCCGATGGTGGAGAAAGTAAATCATCCGGCAGTCTCGCACGACGAGCGGCAGCAGGAATTGTACCGGAAATATTTTCCGAAGGGCGGAGGTTCGATTTTTACGTTTGAGATAAAGGGAGGGGAGGCGGAAGCGAAGAAATTTATTGATAACCTGGAAATCTTCTCTCTGCTTGCGAATGTGGCGGACGTAAAATCTCTGGTCATTCATCCGGCGTCGACGACGCATTCACAGCTGAATGATGCGGAGCTGGCCGAACAGGGCATTCGGCCGAATACGATCCGGTTGTCTGTCGGAACCGAAAATATCGACGATATCATAGAAGACCTGGAAGAAGCTTTTCGGTCGCTGTAAACAGAATTTCATAATACTGGAAAAGTCCCCGCCATATATTTTGGTAAGGACTTTTTTATATGGAGTATTATGAAAAAAGACAAAAAGAAATGGCTGCTGGCTTCGCTGCTGCTTGTGATCGTCTTTTTCGGAGGGCGCGGCGCCCGCATGGCGGTAGAAAAATGGCAGGGAACCTTTACCATAGTGCCAAAGGCCGATAACTGGGGCCTGGGATTTGGGGAGGAGGGGACGAAGCCTACCGGAAACGCGTCTGCCGAAGAGTTAAAGAAGAATGACGCCTACTATGTCGGGGACAGTCAGGAAAAAATAATTTATCTGACGTTTGACTGCGGATACGAGAACGGAAATACGGAAAAGATATTGGATGCGCTAAAAAAACACAGTGCGCCGGGAACGTTTTTTGTTGTCGGACATTTTCTGGAAACGAGCCCCGACATTGTAAAGAGGATGGCCGAAGAGGGCCACGCGGTGGGAAACCATACATATCACCATCCGGATATGTCTTCTATTGCGGATCTCGATTCCTTCCGGAAAGAGGTGGACGACGTCGCCTCTCTGTATAAGAAGATTACGGGACAGGAAATCAAAAAGTATTATCGGCCGCCGCAGGGAAAATACAGCGCAAAAAATTTGGAGATGGCCAAGAAGCTGGGTTATCACACGTTCTTCTGGAGCCTTGCCTATGTAGATTGGTATGAGGATAAGCAGCCGACGAAGGAGGAGGCGTTTGATAAACTGCTTAAGCGGATTCATCCGGGGGCGATCGTATTGCTGCACAGCACCTCTAAGACAAACGGAGAGATTTTGGATGAACTGCTGACAAAGTGGGAAGAGATGGGGTATCAGTTTAAGCCTCTGTCAAATCTGATTGGGGGGAGCGAGGAGGAAACGGAGACGGCGGCGGATGAGAATGAGAAGAAAAAAGGCGCCTGATCTTTAAAATCAACTTTAATATCGTTACAAATTGGGAAGAATAAGGATAAGTTGTCGCTATCCGTGGGATTCGCAGATAAAAAGAATTGAGGGATACGTATGAAATATTTGAAACAGTTTGGAGTTATCTTGTTTGTCTCTTTTTTGGGGGAGGCGTGCCGCCTTGTTCTCCCGTTTTCGGCGCCGGCAAGTATTTACGGGTTAATCCTCATGCTGGCCGCGCTTGTCACGGGCGTGATACCGTACGAAACGGTAAAGGAAACGGGAGATTTTCTGGTGGAAATTATGCCTGTGATGTTTATCCCGGCGGCAGTGGGGATTTTGGATTCCTGGGCTGACGTCGAGAAAATCTGGCTGCCGGTTTTGGCGGTTATCTTTTTGACGACCGTACTTGTCATGGCAGTTTCCGGGAAAATAACGCAGTTCGTCATAAAAAGGGGGCGCGGACATGAGTAAATTATTTGTGGACTCGCTCTTTTTCGGCGTGTTGGTCAGTCTGGCCGGGTACGGGCTTGGGCTATCTGTAAAACGAAAATGGAAGAAAGCGATTTACAACCCGCTGTTGATTTCCATTTTGTTCGTCATGCTTTTTCTGGCGGTGTTTCAGGTCGACTACGACGTGTATTATGAAGGCGCGAAATATATCAGTTATCTTCTGACGCCGGCGACGGTATGCCTGGCGCTTCCTTTATACCGGCAGCTTGAGATTTTGAAGCGACATAGAAAAGCGATCCTTGCGGGAATTGTATCGGGAGTGCTGACAAGCCTTGTCAGCGTTCTTGGGATTTCCGCGTTATTTCGTCTGACGCATGAGCAATATGTAACGCTGCTTCCGAAGTCGATTACGACGGCGATCGGAATCGGCGTGTCAGAGGAGGCGGGCGGGATTGTCACAATTACGGTGGCGGTAATTATCCTTACCGGCGTGTTTGGAAATATTACTGCGGAGGCGGTCTGTAAGCTGTTTCGTATTGAAGAGCCGGTGGCGAGGGGAATCGCGATCGGAACTTCCTCGCATGCGGTCGGGACGACGCGCGCGATGGAGATGGGAGAAGTCGAGGGGGCGATGAGCAGTCTGTCGATTGTGGTTTCAGGGCTGATAACGGTTTTTGGCGCGTCGCTGTTTGCGGGATTTTATTGAGCAATGGACATGCACATTTTTTTAAAACGGCCATATATTGGAATGAATCGTGAAAAAAGGATTGTGATGCCATGTCCAATCTTAAAGCCATGCAGACTTTTGAAAGAGGCAAACTTCAGATAAACGTGACGACCGCTGTGGGGGCGGAGCCGATAAAAGACGCGAAGGTTACGGTATCCTACACCGGAAATCCTACCCAGACGGTGGAGGAGCTGGAGACGGACGAATCCGGACAGACGCCGGTCATAGAGGTAAATACGCCGCCGCTGGAGCTTAGTATGGAGCCGTCGGAGAGACAGCCGTACGCGGAGTATACCGTTGAGGTTTCCGCGCCGGGATACCGGCCGATCGACATCTCGGGCATTGCCGTTTTGCCGGAGGAGACGGCGATTCAGCCGGTAAATCTCAGGAGCGACGATGTGGTCGGACCGGCGGAGGAAAATATTGTGATCGGGGCAAACACGCTTTACGGCAATTATCCGCCGAAAATACCGGAGGCAGAGATTAAGCCCGTTTCGGAAACCGGCGAGATTGTTTTGAGCCGCGTGGTGATTCCGGAATATATAATCGTACATGACGGCGCGCCCACAGACAGTACGGCCCCGGAATACTACATCCGGTACAGGGATTATATTAAAAATGTCGCTTCCAGCGAAATATATGCGACGTGGCCGGATGCAAGCCTTAGAGCAAACATTCTGGCAATTATGTCCTTCACCTTAAACCGTGTTTATACGGAGTGGTACCGGAATCAGGGATATAACTTTACAATTACATCCTCCACGGCGTACGATCATAAATTTATCTACGGCAGAAATATTTATTCAAACATTTCGCAGATTGTAGATGAGATGTTTGCGAATTATCTGTCGAGACCGGGCGTGCGCCAGCCGATTCTGACACAGTACTGCGACGGACAGAACGTGACCTGTCCGAACTGGATGACGCAGTGGGGGTCGAAGTTTTTGGCGGATCAGGGGTATTCTGCCATCGAGATCCTGAGATATTACTATGGAAGCAGCATGTTTATCAACACTGCCGATGAGATTAGCGGCGTGCCGGCGTCGTGGCCGGGCAGCGACCTTAGAGTCGGCTCCCAGGGGCCGAAGGTACGCCAGATGCAGGAACAGTTGAATCGAATCGCGCAGAGTTATCCGGCGCTTCCGAGCATCCGCGCGGACGGAATTTTCGGGCCGGCGACGAGAGAGGCCGTTGAAAAATTTCAGTCGGTATTCGGACTTCCGGTGACCGGGGTTGTGGATTTTCGGACATGGTACAGAATATCCGAGATTTATGTGGCAGTGTCGAGAATTGCAGAGCTGTTTTAAGCGGGAGAGGGAGAGAACCCCGGTTTTGAGGGTTCTCGTCTCCCGTTTCAGAAATAAGGGTTGACAGAAATGTGCAATCTTGTTTATAATAAGTCATGCGCAAAAGCCGCACAAAGGGGTACACCACCACGGGTGTATGTTTTTGTGCGGCTTTTGTGTACTCGTGCGAGAGGAGGATATACGTATGGTACAGGTAAACGGAGAACGCATAGATGCGGCTGATGGAGTAACGCTTGCGCGTTATCTGGAGCAAAACGGATATAAAAAGGACCGGATTGCAGTGGAGTGCAACGGAGAGATTGTGCCAAAGGCCGAATATGAAAGCAGGGTATTGCAGGACGGCGATGTCATAGAAGTGGTAAGCTTTGTGGGAGGAGGCTGAAAATGTGCGGGAGCAAACAGGGGGCGCCGACAAAACAGGAGATACAAAATGCGCTGGAAATCCGCCACACAAAAGAATGTCAGGATAAAATCGGAAATGCGGGCGTTGCGATTTGCGGCCTTGGAGGGCTGGGTTCCAATATCGCGGTAGCGCTGGCGAGATGCGGCGTCGGCAGTCTGCATCTGATCGATTTTGACTGTGTGGATCTCACAAATTTAAACCGGCAGCAGTACCGCGCGGATCAGGTGGGACAGAAAAAGACAGAGGCGCTTAAGGAAAATCTGCTTGCGATTCATCCGTATCTTTCGGTGAGGACGGACTGTGTCAAAATAACCGAAGAGAATATCGGCGGACTTTTGGAGGAGGAAGCGTTTATCTGCGAGGCCTTCGACGCGCCGGAGGAAAAGGCGATGCTGACCAATTACGTGCTGACGCGTTTCCCCGAAAAATATCTAGTCGGAGCCTCCGGAATGGCAGGATTTGGGGACAGCAACTCTATTTTGACAAGAAAGATCACAGGGCGCTATTATCTGTGCGGGGACGGCAAAAAAGATGCGGCTGTCTACGGCGGCCTGACGGCTCCGCGCGTGATGCTCTGCGCGGCGCACCAGGCGAACAAAATATTGGAATTAATTTTGACAGGAGAATAGAAAATGGAAAGAGATACCTTTGTTTTAGGCGGAAAAGAATTTACGTCGAGATTTATTTTGGGGTCGGGAAAGTACTCTATGGAGCTTATCAGGGCTGCGGTAGAAAACGCGGGGGCCGAAATCATTACGCTTGCCGTCCGCAGGACCAACACAAAGAAGGATGAAAATATTTTAGATTATATTCCGGATCACGTTACGCTGTTGCCGAATACTTCCGGCGCGAGGACGGCGGATGAGGCGGTGCGCATTGCGCGTATGGCCAGAGAGATCGGCTGCGGAAATTTTGTAAAGATAGAAATTATGAAAGACAGCAAATATCTGCTGCCGGACAATCAGGAAACCGTAAAGGCTACAAAAATGCTGGTAAAGGAAGGGTTTGTCGTCCTGCCGTATATGTATCCCGATTTGTATACGGCGAGAGCGCTCGCCGACGCCGGGGCGGCTGCGGTGATGCCGCTCGCATCGCCGATTGGTTCCAACAAGGGGCTTGCGACGAAAGAATTTATTCAGATTATCATTGATGAGATCGACCTGCCTGTGATTGTGGACGCGGGAATCGGAAAGCCGTCCCAGGCCTGCGAGGCAATGGAGATGGGAGCGGCCGCGATTATGGCAAACACGGCGATAGCGACGGCGGGAGATATTCCGGCGATGGCGGGGGCGTTTAAGCATGCAATCGAAGCGGGGCGGGCGGCTTATCTGTCCGGGCTTGGGAGAGTGTTAGAGCGCGGAGCCTCCGCATCGGATCCGCTGACGGGATTTTTGAGAGATTAGAGGTGAGGGAAATGCAGAACAGTTTTTTTGTGGATTCAGATAAGTTGAGCGAGGCCGCGCTTCAAAAGAAGCACCGCCTGGAGCGGGAGCCGGCAAGCCGCACGAATCATATGGAGTATATGGAGGGGATGGAGCAGATTTCTTCCGACATTATGGACAAGGTGTTGTCTGAGAGGAACGGCTATGAATACGGGCGGTATACAAAAGAGGACGTCAGACGGGCTTTGGCGCATGAGGTCTGCAGTATAGAGGATTTCAAGGCGCTGCTCTCCCCGGCCGCCCTGCCGTATTTAGAGGAGATGGCAAAGCGGGCCAAGATTGAGACGGGAAAGCATTTCGGGAACACGGTCTATATTTTTACGCCGCTTTATATCGCCAATTATTGTGAGAATTACTGCGTGTACTGCGGCTTTAACTGTTACAACGATATTGTAAGGAAGAAGCTGACAAAAGAGGAAATAGAAAAAGAGATGAAAATTATCGCCGATTCCGGGATTGAGGAAATCCTGATGCTGACCGGCGAGAGCCGCAGCATGAGCGATCTTTCTTATATCGGAATGGCGTGCGAGATGGCGGCAAAGTATTTTCGAAACGTAGGGCTTGAAATTTATCCGGTCAACAGCGAGGAGTACCGGTATCTGCATGAGTGCGGCGCGGATTATGTGACCGTATTTCAGGAGACCTACGATTCAGATAAGTATGAAACGCTGCATCTTCTGGGGCATAAGCGCGTCTTCCCGTACCGATTTGACGCGCAGGAGCGCGCTATTTTGGGCGGGATGCGCGGGGTCGGCATTTCCGCGCTCCTTGGGCTTGCCGATTTTAGAAAAGACGCGCTTGCGTCCGCGCTCCATGTCTATTATCTGCAGCGGAAGTATCCGCATGTAGAGTATTCGCTTTCCTGCCCGAGACTGCGCCCGATTATCAATAACGACCGGATCAATCCGATGGATGTGCACGAGCGGCAGCTCTGCCAGATTTTGTGCGCATACCGGATCTTTCTTCCTTATGTGGGAATTACGGTTTCTTCAAGGGAGCAGCAGCATTTTCGGGACGGAATCGTAAAGATTGCGGCGACCAAGGTATCGGCCGGCGTTTCGACCGGTATCGGAGACCATGAGAGCAAGTATGAGGGAACGCAGGAGGAGGGAACCGGCGACGAGCAGTTTGAGATATCGGACGCGCGAAGTCTTGAGGAGATGTATCACGATATTTCGGGAGAGGGGCTGCAGCCGGTGTTAAATGATTATGTCTATGTGTAGAGTGATTTGTGTGACAAACCGCAAACTGGCCGGCGAGCAATTTGCGGCCCGGGTGGAAAAGGCCGCAAAATCCGGGGTAGAGGCGGTGATTTTGAGAGAGAAGGATTTAGGTGAGGAAGAATATGAAGCGCTTGCGCGGCAGATCAAGGGAATCTGTGACAGATACCGCGTTCCGCTGATAATCCATACATATCCGGGCGTGGCCGAGCGGCTTGGCGTTTTGCGTCTGCATCTTTCTTTTGCCGCATTTATGGAGATGAAGGAGGAGCAGAGGAAGAGATTTGAGAAAATCGGCGTGTCCGTGCATTCCCTGCGGGAGGCCGGGGAGGCGGAGGTCGCGAAAGCGTCTTATGTGATTGCGGGCCATATTTTTGCGACGGACTGTAAAAAGGGAGCGCCGCCGAGGGGACTTTCCTATCTGGAAGAAGTCTGCCGGGGCGTAGAAATTCCGGTGTACGCGATCGGGGGAATTACCGCCGGAAATGCGGCGCAGTGTATCGGGGCGGGCGCGGCGGGAGTCTGCATGATGTCGTCGCTGATGCTCGAACCCGTTTAGCTCAACGGCGGGTTCAATTTAGCGCCGTTGAGAGAGGGGACTTTGTGCAAAAAATGGAAATATTTGTAAAAAACTGTTTTATTTTTTTGTCAAACATGGTATAATTTAAGACATCTTCTGAGAGTTGAGGCCGTTGTGCGAACATCAGAAAAGAATCGTCAGAGGGGGAGCGTCTATGTTTGCGAAAATACAGATGGAGTTAGCGTCAGAGAAGAATCAGGCGATACAATTTCAAAAAGCGACAGTCCTGCAGAGTATTTTAATGAGCCGGATTAAGCCGGAATATGCGCAGGCTATGCACGAATCCGGTCTGCACCCGTACAGTCAGTCGGTGCGGACGGAGCGCGGGAAAAGTATATGGACTGTCTGTACATCTAATAAAGAATCTTATCATAACATCATTGAGCCGTTGCAAAGCGACAGTTTTACGCGATTTGTGATGGAAAATGATTCCTGTAACGTATCCATAAGAACCAAACAACAAAATATAATCTGTAAAACTGATTTTATGGATCGGTTTTATTTTACGGATTCTGGCAGAACGATAAAAGTCATATTCAGGACGCCCACAGCGTTTAAAAGCCAGGGGCAGTATGTGTTTTTTCCGGATCTGAAGCTTATTTACCAGAGCCTGATGAACAAATATGACGCCGCGTCCGTCGACGAGTCCGTAAAAAGCGACGAAGCGTTGGAGCAGTTAGTCGCGTACGGAAAAATCATTCAGTATCGCTTGCAGAGCGGCTTTTTTGCGGTGGGCGGCGTAAAAATCCCGTCTTTTATGGGAGAAATTACGATTAAGGTTGCCGGGCCGCAGGCAATGGTGAATTTTGCAAATTTGTTATTTCATTTTGGCGAGTATTCCGGTATTGGTATAAAAACGGCGATGGGGATGGGAAATATTTGCGTCGCGGAAAGGATTAAAGTATGACAGAAGAAAAAATTCAGTTGATTGTCGGCGGATTGCTTCATGACATAGGCAAGGTCATTTATCGGCATAAAGACGGCAGAAAACACAGCGTCAGCGGATACGATTTTTTAAAGCAGGAGGCGCATATAGAAAATCCGGCGGTTTTGGATGCGGTAAAATATCACCACGGCGCGCAGTTAAAATCGGCGCATATCGATGCGGATTCTTTCGCGTACATCATTTATATTGCGGACAATATCGCATCTTCGACAGACAGGAGAAAGAATGACGGGGAAGAGTTTGGGTTCGAGATGAGCGCGCCGCTGGAGCCGGTGTTTAATATATTGAATAAAAATGCGCAGAAGCTTTATTATCACAGAGGAACGTTGGAGGAGGGAACCGGGATCAATTATCCGACGGAGGAGAAGGAAGCGTTTGACGAGCATTTTTATTATAAGATCCGGCAGAATTTGTTGGACAATCTTTTGGGGCTGGAGTGGAAGAAAGAGTATATAAATTCTCTGCTTGAAATTCTGGAGGCAAATCTCGCTTTTGTCCCGTCGTCTACGGCAAAGGATGAGCTTGCGGATATTTCTCTGTATGATCATTTGAAGCTGACGGCGGCGATTGGTTCGTGTATCTATGACTATTTAAAAGAAAAGGAAATCACGGATTTTCGGTCGGCGTTATTTCAAAACGCGTCGGAATTTTACAAAGAGAACGCATTTATCCTGTTTTCTATGGATGTCTCCGGCATTCAGAGCTTTATCTATACCATCCACAGCGAAGGGGCGTTAAGGACCCTTCGGGCGCGCTCTTTTTATCTGGAAATTATGATGGAGCATATCGTGGATACGCTGTTGGAGCGCTTAGGTTTGTCGAGAGCCAATTTGATTTATTCGGGAGGCGGGCACTGCTATCTCCTTCTTCCGAATACAGAGAAGACGAGAGATATCGCGGGCGAATTTGAGCGCGAATTGAATCAGTGGCTGTTGGAGCAGTTTGATATTTCTTTGTATGTGGCTGTGGGGAGCGCTCCTTGCAGCGCAGACAGCCTGAAAAATAATCCGGCGGGAAGCTACGGCGATATTTTTCGCACGATAAGCAACGCGATATCCGAAAAGAAATCCGGGCGGTATACAAAAGAGCAGATTCTCTGGTTGAACAAAAGAGCGGAAAAGGATGTTACAAGGGAATGTAAGGTTTGCAAGCGGCTCGGAAAATTAAATGAAGAAAATCTGTGCGAAGTCTGCGCGGCCGTTGCGGGTCTTTCCAAAAATGTGCTGTACAGTGATTTTTTCGCGGTTACCGCAGAGAAAGAAAGCGGGGCGTTAGAGCTGCCGTTTGAGGCGTATTTGATTGCGGAAAAGGAAGATAAATTGAGAAAGAGAATCCGCGAGGCAAAAAAACCGCTTCGGGTATACGGCAAGAATAAATTGTTTTCCGGCAAGTATGTGTCCGCAAAGCTCTGGGTCGGCGACTATACGACGGGGGAGACGTTTGAAGAGCTGGCGGGGCAGTCGGACGGAATTGAGAGGATCGGCGTTTTGAGGGCGGATGTCGACAATCTTGGGAGAGCGTTTGTATCGGGATTTGAGCGCGATGACAACGGGGATCTCTATGTAACCTTGTCGAGGACGGCCGTGTTGTCAAGGCAGCTCTCAATGTTTTTCAAATACCATATAAATGAGATACTTAGGAATCCGCGGTATTTTCTGAACGGAACGAAGGAGGGGGGACGCAGGGCGGCGATCGTGTATTCCGGCGGAGACGATCTGTTTATTGTGGGCGCGTGGAACGATGTGCTGGAACTGTCGGTCGATATCAGAGAGGCGTTTTTGCGATACACGCAGGGTACGTTGTCGATATCCGCCGGGATCGGCGTGTATCCTCCCGGTTTTCCCGCGCATGTTATGGCTGATGAGGTGGCCGGGCTGGAGGAAGATTCCAAAAGTCTGCCACAAAAAAATGCGGTGACGTTTTTGCCGGACGGGGAAACGCATTTGGAGGGGGACGGACAAAAGATCAGCGACGGAACGTATACCTGGGACGTTTTTGTGGAGAAGGTATTGGGAGAAAAATATCGGACCGTCTGTGAGTTTTTCGGTCGCTCTGAAGAGAAAGGCAGAAATTTTTTGTATCATCTTCTGGAATTGATCCGCAGACAAGGCGAGGAGAAAATCAACTTGGCGCGATACGTGTATTTGTTGTCGAGGATGGAGCCGGGAAGGGATGCGTCGGAGGAAGAGAGAATGCGCTATCAGGCTTTTTCAAAAAATATGTATTACTGGATTAAGAACGAGGAGGACTGCAGACAGCTAAAAACGGCGATAAATTTGTATGCATATATGTTTAGAGAGAAGGAGGGGCGTTGATGGTTATCACGGAAAAAAATTATGTACAGAAGGCGGAGGAGGCAATTCTTGAGCTCAAGAACAGGAAGGATAAGCGGACCGGAAAGACAATCCCTATGGTGACAACCTCTAAGATCCGGAATCTTCTGGCGATGACGGCGGATATTTACAATGAAGTGCTGGGCTGTCGGGAGGAAAAATTAGGAGATGAAATCTGCGGGCGGATCGATTATCTGAAAGTCAGGTTTCTGTATGAGGCGGGTCGGGAGCCGACGGTTAAGAGTTTTGTTGAGACGACAGATATTATGGACTGTATAGACGCGATAAAGGGAAGCAAGAAGAATTATATACGGTTCAGCCGTTATATGGAGGCGTTAGTGGCATACCACAGATTTTATGGCGGCAGGGATAATTAGACAAAGGGGGATACGTGATGTACGCGAAAATACAGATAACGGGAGAACTTGAGGCGGTAACGGGAATGCATATCGGCGGATCCGGCGCATTTGCGGCGATTGGCGCGGTGGACTCGCCGGTCATTAAGGATGTGAGGACAAACCGTCCGATGATTCCGGGGAGTTCGCTGAAAGGGAAAATGCGCGCGCTGCTGGCAAAGGTGTATAATACGGCGCCGGTGAGTAAACCGGACGACGACCACATAAGGCTGACAAGGCTGTTTGGTTCGGCAAAAAAGGATGCGGTGAGGGCGAGCCGGTTGATTATATCGGATATGATGCTGGTAAACGGTGAGGAGCTTAGAGAACAGGGACTGCAGGGTTTTACGGAGGTAAAGTTTGAGAATACGATTGACCGCGTTACGGCTGTGGCCAATCCAAGGCAGATCGAGCGCGCGGTCAGAGGCTCCCGGTTTGGCCTTGATATGATTTACGAGGCGGTTGAGGAGGGCGAAATTTCGGAGGATTTTGAGGCGCTTGCGCAGGGAATGAAATTACTGCAGTATGATTATCTCGGCGGAAACGGTTCAAGGGGATACGGCAAGGTGAAATTTAAAGATTTGGCGGCCGACGTTGTCGTGGGCGAGGTTCCGGAGGAAATTATCGCGGCGTGTAACGCGCGGCTTGCAGACGTGTAAGAGGAAAGCTATGGAATATAAAATATATAAGTTACAGTTTACAACGGGAGTTCATTTGGGAAAGCGGAGCCTGGAGGACGCCGGGTATACGCTGTGCGCAGACACGATTTTTTCCGCGATGTGCCATGAGTTTGTAAAACAGGGGGAGACATGTCTGCGTGCGTTTGTGGGGAAGGTTTGCAGAGGGCAGATTCAGATATCCGACGCGTTTCCGTATATCGGGGATACCTACTATATCCCCAAGCCAATGATAAAAGTTACGGCGGAGCGGGAGCAGGGAGATTCCGTTATAAAGAAGGCATATAAAAAGCTGGCCTATATTCCGGCACAGTCGCTGGATATCTATCTGGAGGGGCGGCTGCCGGTGCAGAGAGAAGAAGAGTATTTTCGAAAGAATCTGGGAGATAAAGCGACGAGAACGAAAGCTTTTGTCAGGAGCGAAGAGCAGACGCGCCCGTATCGCGTGGGGACTTATTATTTTAAACAGGGAAGCGGTTTGTATGTTATTTTAGGCTATGAAAAGGAGGAAGACTTGCGGGAGGCAGAGGATTGTCTGGACGCGCTTGCACTGTCGGGAGTTGGCGGGAAGCGCAGCGCGGGGCTGGGGAGATATGTTTTAAAAGCGGGAGTTATGCCTGAAAATTTAAAGAGGCGTTTAAGCTGTGACCGTGCTTCGGTGTCAATGACGCTGTCGGTGAGCCTTCCGCGTGACGAGGAGCTGGAATCTGCGCTTGAGCGCGCAAATTTTTTGCTGCTAAAGAGGAGCGGGTTTGTCTTATCGCCCACCTATGCGAGAGAGCAGCAAAGAAAGCGTGATCTGTATGTGATGCAGTCGGGCTCTTGTTTTGGTCATCGTTTTGAGGGAGATGTGTATGACGTCAGCGCAGGGGGAGCGCATCCGGTTTACCGCTACGCCAAACCTTTATTTATGGAGGTGATTTCTTGAGACGGATATTGGAAGCATTCGATGTGGAATTGCATGTGGACGGCCCTTTGTTCATTGGAAGCGGAAAAGAGATTGCAAAAAAGGAATATGCGTTTTCGGCGGCGAAAAAAAGAATTTACGTTATGAATACGGCGAAACTATGTCAGCTTCTTGGAAAGAAAGGGTTATTTTCAAATTATCAGGAGTTTATATTTGGTTTTCACCGGGAGGATCTTGGGAAATGGCTTGAGAAAAACGGCGTTAGGGAAGAGGAATATAGGGAATGCGTCCGTTACCGTTTAGACAGTGCGGACGCGGCGGTCGATACACACAGCAAGCTTTCTGTCATGGAGTTTATAAAGGATGCTTATGGAATGCCTTACGTACCGGGGAGTTCGGTCAAGGGGATGCTGCGCACGGCGTTGCTCGCGTATGATATACATAGGAATCCCGGAACTTATGCGGGGATAAAGGCGAAGATTAAGGGCAGCGGATATGGAAAAGGAAAGCGCAATCTTTATTTAAAAAAGGAAGCGTCCGAGTTGGAAAACAGTTATTTTCGCTGTCTGCACAGAAGCGGGACAAAGGAAAATGACGCAGTCAATGATATGATGTCGGGGATGATTGTCGGCGACAGCGAGCCGTTGTCAGCGGAAGATTTGATATTGTGTCAGCGGGTGGAGCTTCACGCGGACGGAACCGAGAAGAAACTGAATGTTTTGCGGGAGGCGCTGCGCCCGGGGACAACGGTGCGGTTTCCACTTACAATTGACACCGGCGTCTGTAAGATTTCAAAGGAAATGCTTGAGGAGGCGCTGCGCTGTTTTGGGGAAATTTACTTTGAGTGTTTTTTGAGAAAGTTTCCGTCGTTTGCTATGCCAAAGAGCGATACGGTTTGGCTCGGAGGCGGAGCGGGTTTTGTGACAAAAACAGAGGTATACCCGCTTTTTGGAGACAGGGAAGGCGTAGAGATGACGGCGGATATTTTCCATTCTACCGCCGTGCCCAAGCAGCATAAGCACGACAGAGATAAGAAGCTTGGCGTATCCCCTCATATCTGCAAGGTGACGTACTATGACGGCCGGCGGCGCCAGATGGGAATGTGTCATATAAAAATAACAAGGAAAAATTAGTTTGTAACAGTTTAGATAAGCTGCCCTGTCACATTATTCAGAGTTTGTCTTCGACAGAGAGCCGGATTCCCTCTTGGCTGAATGGTTGCTTTTTTTCCCCGCATATTGATTTTACTGTCGTTGAGTATGGTTTTGGAGAGAAGGGAGTGAGAATTGTGCATGTAAATTGTTTTGGCCCGCAGATAGGGCTTGAAGGCATTGATTTTGGGGGAGTGTAGGGGATGGAGTTTAGAAATAGAGAACCCCGTTAGGGGACGGAAACGCTATCCATGTTTTCTTTACTCCATTATCTGTAAGTTTAGAAATAGAGAACCCCGTTAGGGGACGGAAACTTTTTTTATTGAATTTTTAATATTTTTTGTATTGTTTAGAAATAGAGAACCCCGTTAGGGGACGGAAACAATTTTCCTTTACTTAAAATTTTCCTGTTATCGTTTAGAAATAGAGAACCCCGTTAGGGGACGGAAACTATTTTTAATTTTTTCAAAAAAGTTTTTCAGCTGACAGTTTAGAAATAGAGAACCCCGTTAGGGGACGGAAACGCGCTTGCCATTCTCATACCAGATACTAATAACCGTTTAGAAATAGAGAACCCCGTTAGGGGACGGAAACTACTGCATACTCTTTTCTACTCATATGATTTCCCTCCTGTTTAGAAATAGAGAACCCCGTTAGGGGACGGAAACTGTAGCTTATAAAGTCAATGCGCTTGTTATCATTGTTTAGAAATAGAGAACCCCGTTAGGGGACGGAAACCTAATATTAAACGCCTAATCATATTAGCAGATTTATTTGTTTAGAAATAGAGAACCCCGTTAGGGGACGGAAACTGGCTAATCCTCATCTTCTATATCGTAATTGCCGTGTTTAGAAATAGAGAACCCCGTTAGGGGACGGAAACTATTTTTCCACTATCTTCCCTCTCAGTTTACTAAAGTTTAGAAATAGAGAACCCCGTTAGGGGACGGAAACCTACTGCCCTTTCATCAATTCATATTTTAAATCTAGTTTAGAAATAGAGAACCCCGTTAGGGGACGGAAACTCCCCAGTGTTCTTCGTAAATAACTTCGTATTCTGTTTAGAAATAGAGAACCCCGTTAGGGGACGGAAACTTAAATAACGCTACTTGCAGGCGTATAAAAATATGTTTAGAAATAGAGAACCCCGTTAGGGGACGGAAACTGAATTGGGGCAGCTCGGCGATTGCCTTACCTTTAGTTTAGAAATAGAGAACCCCGTTAGGGGACGGAAACGAATCTTCGTCGCCTATATATATACGATAATATTGTTTAGAAATAGAGAACCCCGTTAGGGGACGGAAACTCTACCTCATCAACCGTTCCGCTTTCGGTGTAATTGGTTTAGAAATAGAGAACCCCGTTAGGGGACGGAAACTTTACTAACCATTTTTTTTTGGTCTACAAAATTCTGTTTAGAAATAGAGAACCCCGTTAGGGGACGGAAACTTTTTCTTCAACTCCGACAAGATATCTACTTTGTGTTTAGAAATAGAGAACCCCGTTAGGGGACGGAAACTTGCGGGATGCGATAAGTCTCGCCGACCTTTGCTTCCGGTTTAGAAATAGAGAACCCCGTTAGGGGACGGAAACCAGATTAAAAATTCTTTTAAATGAACTAAATATTGTTTAGAAATAGAGAACCCCATTAGGGGACGGAAACCTTAAAAATATATCCATATATGTCAAATCAGCATGGTTTAGAAATAGAGAACCCCGTTAGGGGACGGAAACTTGTCCTTTTACTATCGTCGGCTGTGTCCCATTTCGTTTAGAAATATAGAACCCCGTTAGGGGACGGAAACTACCAGACCATCACAAGTTCAGTCGCATCGAATTGTTTAGAAATATAGAACCCCGTTAGGGGACGGAAACTAGAA
The DNA here is from genome assembly GCA_947383215.1 of uncultured Roseburia sp. Taxonomy (GTDB): domain Bacteria; phylum Bacillota; class Clostridia; order Lachnospirales; family Lachnospiraceae; genus Roseburia_C. Next base: position 8,436 of record CANDCP010000006.1, on the reverse strand, counting down.
TCAAACTTCCTATCATCTCCTATCTCTACATAGTTTAGAAATATAGAACCCCGTTAGGGGACGGAAATGGGCAATTTATCATGGACATATTATGACCCTCGTTTAGAAATATAGAACCCCGTTAGGGGACGGAAACTTTTTTAACACTGCGCATTCTTCTCCGTTTTTTGTCCGTTTAGAAATATAGAACCCCGTCAGGGGACGGAAATTCTTTCTTCCAGTGCCTTCTGATATCGGAAAGTTTAGTTTAGAAAAAGAGAACCCCGTTAGGGGACGGAAACTCTCTTTGAAAATAGCCTTGTCGAAATTCGGAATGTTTAGAAATTGAGAACCCCGTCAGGGGACGGAAACGCAACCCTGCCGGGTGGGTGGTGTGGTTAATCCTCGTTTAGAAATATAGAACCCCGCTAGGGGACGGAAACCAGTCTTGCATTTTCCTGCATGTTCATCTGTTCCATGTTTAGAAATAGAGAACCCCGTTAGGGGACGGAAACCAGATTGTTTGAGCGATCAGATACGCTTTCGAAGGTTTAGAAATAGAGAACCCCGTTAGGGGACGGAAATGCCTCTAATCTCTTCTTCGGTTATGAGAAATGGTTTAGAAATATAGAACCCCGTCAGGGGACGGAAACGCAACCCTGCCGGGTGGGTGGTGTGGTTAATTCTCGTTTAGAAATATAAAACCCCCGCTAGGGGACGGAAACTATTATTCACCTTATCCTTTCGATATTTGTTTGACTTATTTAGGGTAATTCCCCGAAAGGGGACGAGAGTTTGTCGTATTTTCCACCGTTTAGCCTTTTTTGATGTTTTGTAAGAAAGTCCTGCCAAGGGATAAAAGCTTTTGTGGATTTATAGTGTGGATGGGATAAGGTTTGAAGGGAGGTTTAAGAACATTTGATTAAAAGTAATTATCTGTATGAACGGATTAAGGAGGTGAAATATGAGTTATCTATTTGTAAATGAAAAAGGCGCGGTTATCCATTTTAATGAAAATTGTGTTGTTGTAAAATATGGGGAAGATTCGCTGCGAAAAATTCCGGTAGAATCGCTGGAGGCAATCTATATTTTTTCAAATGCCCAGATTACCTCGCAATGCATGATTCAGTGTCTGACGCGTGGAATTCATGTTTCGTATTACTCAAAAGGAGGCGTATATTTTGGACGTTTACAGTCCACCGGGCATGTCAATGTGCACAGGCAGAGAAAGCAGGCTGCGCTTGCAGGTACGAAATTTTCGCTGGACTTGTCAAAAAATATTGTTTCGGGGAAAATTCACAATCAGGAAGTTATTTTAAGGCGTTACGCGAGAAGTGAGCAAAAAGAAATTAAGGATATTCTGACCGAGATAAAACAATCATTCCGGAAGATCAACGGATGCCGGTCGGTGAGCGAAGTTATGGGATATGAGGGAAACGCGGCAAGGCATTATTTTGAAGGATTGAGTCGACTCGTGCACCAGGAATTTGCATTTAAGGGGCGCAGCAGAAGACCGCCCAGGGATGAATTTAATTCCATGCTGAGCTTCGGATATTCCATATTAATGAACGAAATTTATGGAAAATTGGAAAACAAAGGATTACATCCGTATTTTGGGTTTTTGCACAGTGATAAAGAAAAGCATCCGACGTTGGCCAGCGACCTGATGGAAGAGTGGCGTGCCACTCTGATTGATTCTATGGTGATGAGTCTTGTAAACGGAAATGAAATTCATTTAGAGCATTTTTCACATGATCTGGACAGTCCAGGGTATTACCTGACAAAAACGGGTTTAAACATTTTTTTGAAAAAATACGATATGAAAATGAGAACGACGACGAACTATCTTGATTATATTGATTATCCGGTCAGTTTCCGAAAGGCAATCGATTTGCAGATAAACGAGCTTGCAAAGGCAATTGAGGAAGAGGACGCGTCAATATATCATCCCGTTTGGTTGAGGTAAATGTATGGAAGATTATTTTTTTGAGATCGAAGAAAATGTAAATCAGGACAAGGTATTTGTGTTGATTATTTATGATATTGTTGATAATAAGCGAAGAGTGAAACTGGCGAAGTGTCTTCAGGGATATGGGTTTCGGATTCAGAAATCAGCGTTTGAAGCTATGATTCCAAAGAGAAAATATTCGCAGCTTTTGTTGGATGTACAGAGATATGTGACCGGCGAGGACAGCGTGAAGGTTTATAAGATTATCGGCCGCGGACAGGTAACGTCATTTGGAAAAACAACGGATATAGAAGATGACGATATTATTTTAATTTAGATAAACAGTTTCACTTGGAAGCGTTAAGAAATAGGAGGAAAGAACATGAAGGTATTATTTAGTCCGATCGGGAGCACGGATCCGATTTCAAATTGCAGGGATGGAGGGATGCTGCATATCTGCCGGTTGTATCGTCCGGATAAGGTATATTTTTATTTGTCGAGTGAGATGTGTATATATCACGATATGGACGACCGATACCGTGGAGCCGTCCGTCTGCTGGAAGCAGAGACGGGCTGGCAGTGTGAGATAGAGGTAATTCGCGATGAGGAGATGGAAAATGTTCAGTTGTTTGACGCGTTTATCAATTCTTTTGAGCGTATTCTGGATAACATAAGAAAGCGGGATAAGCCCGAGAGCCTTATGGTTAATATTTCTTCCGGGACGCCGGCCATGAAATGTTCTCTTCAAATGATATCTATGCTTTGGAACGATATTGTGGCGATACAGGTATCTACTCCGTTAAAATCCAGTAATTGGCAGCATGAGGATAAGGATCATTACGATTTAGGCTTGCAGTGGGAAAAAAATCGTGACAGGGAGGACGTGTTTGAAAACAGATGTATGGTTTCTGATGTACATCATTTGTTGGATCGGATTCGAAAAGAACATATTCAAAAATATATCGAGGTCTATGATTATGAAGCGGCCAAAATGATGGCGAAGACCCTGTATCAGGAGCCTTCCGAAAATTTTGAGAAGCTGCTTGACATTGCGATTGCGAGGCAGAAGCTTGATTTAAAATATGTCAATACATATCGTCAGGCATTGCAGCTGCAGAGCTGGTTTCCGATTGTGCAGGAGAGGAAAATGAAGGAATACGAATATTTGCTGGCGATGCAGACCAAGCTCTGGAAAAAACAGTACGCCGATTTTATAAAGGATGTAACGCCGATTTTTTATTCTTTTTCGGAGGAAGTGCTGTGGAAATGCTGTGGTTTGCATTTTGCGGATATCGGCGAGAAGAAAGACTCAGCCTGGAATCTGTCGATTGATAAGCTGCGAGCAAAGCGCATCAAACCGAAAACAAAATGGGGAGACCATACGAATATCTCTTCCTATATTGTTTTGACGATTCTAAATCAGCTGGGCGCCGACAAGGAAATCATACAGTTGATGGACAAGATACGATTGGTGGAGAGAGAGGTGCGCAATCTTGCGGCGCATCAGATTGTGGGAGTAACAAGGGAGTGGATTAAAAAACGTACGAAATATACGCCGGAAGAAATTATGGATATGTTGTTTTTGTTGTCGGAGTATGCGGGAAATCCGATTTCACGCAAAAACAGGGAGATATACCGTGTTATGAACGAGGATCTGCTCCGGTGCCTTTCGGAGTAAAATATGTAATTATACATAAAAACCCCCCGATTGGAATGCGTTCCGATCGAGGGGTTAAGCTTATGGCAAATTGTTGTCAGGATTTGCTTGTATTCATATTCATTCCCTTTGTGCTGGTAATTCCCATGCGCTGTGCGTGTTCCAGCGTTTTGTAGACCTTGATCGTAGGGGCGAGCCATACTTGTCCGGTTCCGCGGTAAACATTTACCAGGCCTTCGCCGCTGACGGCAGAGCCGATTAAAGTTTTGGCGCTCCGCTCTACGGTAAACTCCAGTGTGCTTGAGCGCAGAACGGCAAAATTTCCATCCACTTTCAGGGTGTCGTTTTCCATATCGATTATATCAATTTCCGCCATCGGCACAACCGATTCCAGAATAATGATTCCCGGTCCCGTAAGCTGCTGTTGGAATAGGGTTTCGCCCCCGGCAATTGCGGAGGAGAGATTTCTCTGGGAAACGGTTTTTACGGTTACGCTGCCCTGCGCGCAGTAAAACATGCCGTCGTCGACGATAACGGATTCGTTTGGCGCAAGTTCGAGAACAAGGAAATGACGGAACGACGGTTCAAGGACGAGAAGGCCGCTTCCGGTGTATTCCGGCTGCGCCATCTGCTCGCCGGTAACGGCTCCGCGAACCATGCGGCCGAGCGCGTTTCCGAGGGTGACGCCGCTCACCATCTGAATATTTCCCTGGAAGTAGCTCATAGCGCCTTTTTCAATCGTGACTTTTTCGTTATTCAGATATAGGGCAATCTGGCGCACACGGATATTTTGTTTCTCCATAAAATATACCTGCTGCGCCATAGAAGAGTTAGAGATGCCGAGAAGCTTCTCGTACTCCAGTATTTCTACCTTTAAGCCGCCGCTTTGGTATTCTTCAATAATTCTGACGTTTTCTCTTGTTCCTTTTGCTGTTTTCATTTGGAAATAACCTCCTTTATCAATTGTGTTGAATGCCGAATGTCTCCGCAAGAAGAAGAATCCGAATCGCCCAATTGGAATGGGTTTTGCATTCATTCATGCGCTCCCTTGCAATGCTTCCCGAGACAAGGGATGGGCAGGCGGGATTCCAGTTTAAGATAGACTTGGCATCCTCAAAATCCTTTTGAGAAACTTTATATGTATTGTTGACCGCTTCGATTTGGTTCGGGTGGATCACGGTCTTCCCGGTAAAGCCGCAGAGACGGTCTTCTTGCAGCTCCTGTCGAAAGCCGTTTTCCCAGTTGTCTCCGCTGTAATATTCAAAGACCGGGCCGGAAATCACATAATCCATACCGAAAACTGTGATGATATCCGCAAAGATATTGGAAATCGGTCGGATGTTATGAATGGATTCGTTGCTGTTTCTGCGGAACCCGAACATATGGCACAGATCATTCCCGCCAACCCGGATATTTAAGACAAGATCTTCTGCTTCGTCAAGTTTTTCTTTCAAAAGATAAAGGAGATTCGGCCTGTTTTTTAACGGGATAATCGCCGGATTTTCCATAATCGGCATCATATAGATGTTTTTGTCGGTATATCTCTGGATGGAAGAAACTGCGTCGATATAGGGATCGGCGTTTTCCAGTGAAAATTTCGGGAGAATAAATCCTGTGATAAGCGATCGGGATTCGCCAAAGCGCTCGAACAGGTTTAAGATCTGCCCGTGGTTCCTTACCCGGATAAATATTTTGGGAATGAAAAAGTCTCTGCGCGCTCTCTCGCAGAAAAGCGTATTTATCGTATTTACCAAAATCTCTTCCGCTTCTTTCACGCGATCGTCCCGAATGGTATCTTCCAGACAAAGAGCAAGTGAAAAGTGCCGGCCGAACTTTTCCTTGATCAGCGAAGAAACAATGCGTTCATTGTTTGCAGGGCAATATAGAAGAGCTCCGACACTATAATAAATTTTAGAGTTTTTCATTATAGAGTACTCCGTTTCTTAATTACAATCCTTGTTATTATAACATTATTCGCTATAAATTGATAGATATTTTTTAAAGGATGTGATAAAATATGTAACAGCTTAACCATAGAATACCATCGTTGAAAAATGGCTGCTTGCAGATGATTTTTCAACGATGGTATTCTATGAGGGGAGCGCCCGATTATGAGCAAAGTTAGCTGCGAAGCAGCGGGAAAGTGCCGGAGGCACCTTTGCGAATGGAGCGAGTTAAGCTGCGAAGCAGCGAGAAAGTGCCGAAGGCACCTTTGCGAATGGAGCGAGTTAAGCTGTGGAGCAGCGGGAAAGTGCCGAAGGCACCTTTGCGAATGGCGCGAGTTAAGCTGTGAAAGGATGATTGCATGGATTTTATAATAGAGCCTTTGATAGGAGCCGTGATCGGCTGCTTTACAAATTATATTGCACTGAAAATGTTATTTCGGCCTTATGAGCCAAAGCGGTTGTTTGGAAAAAACCTGCCGTTTACGCCGGGGCTCATCCCAAAGCGCAGGAAAGAGATTGCAAGGGCGATCGGAACAATGGTAGAGCGGGATCTGTTAGATAAAAAGGCTGTCGCCGCGGCTTTGGGCAGTGAGGAAATTACAGATAAAGTCGCGGATTTTCTGCTTGGATATACAGTGGAATTTCCGGAAGAAAAAGAGGGCGCTTTTTCTTCGCAGGAAATGTCTGTGGAGGGCGGGGTGGTAAGCTCCCCCGGGAAGCTTGTGGCGGAGGCGTTGTCGCACCTGAACATTAAAGAGCCTGTTTCCAAAGAGTTATATCGGTATATGAGCGAGAAAATTTCCGGTAATCTGATGGCGAGGTTTGTCAGCGACAGTTTGATGCAGGAGCTTGCGGAAAATCTTGCGGACAAGCTTGAGAGTTATTTGAATCATGACGGAAAGCATGTGATTTCAGAGGCGGTGGATCAGGAAATCAAAAAGCTTTCGGGGATGTGCGTGGAGGAGATTCTCACCAAATACGGCGCCAACGCGGGGAAAGTCAGAAGTAAGATATCCGACAGCTACCGGGAGCTTGTAGAGAAAAAGAGCGAAGACATGTTAGAGGCGGTTCGGATATCCGCGATCGTGGAGGAGAAGATTAACGCTATGGATATGCGCGAGCTGGAAGATATGATATTTGCGGTTATGAAAAGGGAGCTGAATGCCATTGTCTATCTGGGGGCTTTGATCGGGCTGCTGCTTGGGCTGTTGAATTTAGTGATATAAGGGTGTGAGCAAAAAATGAACGGTGAAGATTTTAAGGTAAGATATAATGTGATGCGCGTTTCGTCGCTTGAAGCGTTCGCCAAGATAAAGGGCAGGATAAACGGGAATTGCAAAGACGTATATTTTATACGCGCCGTCGGGGCGAACGCTACATATATCAGAGATATTGAGCAGATGGACGAGCTTTTGTCAAAGCAACCGCTTTCGGGGGGAGGCGGATATCACAGAGCGAAATCGCTGCCGAACCTTGCGGAGCTTGGAAATACGGATTACTATCTGAGCGCTTATGACGCGTGGGCGGATGGAGGCCGGAAGACCGTAACCACAAAGCTTACCGGAACAAAAGAGGGATTGGGAGCGATTCTTGGAGAAGCGTGCAGATGTACGCTTGAAGTGTTTCGCCGGACTTCGGTAAATATAAGCGTTTCGATGGAGAAGAATTTCGTAGTAAAGCTTTTATTCTGGTTTGATATGTTGTTTGATGAATTTGCGGAAAATTTTGGGATTCAGACGTCCCTGAAGCTTGTGTTTTCTGATATCACGAAGAAACAGGAATACTTATTCTGTTATCTTTTGACGCGGCTTGGAATTGACGTGCTTCTGCTGCAGCAGAAGGCGGATATCGACGAACAGTTAAAGCGGCTCGGACTCTCAGACGAGATTGTGCTTGGGGGATTTGGAAATTGCGAAGTTCCCGTATATGATGCCGCGAAATACCGCGTGCCCGTCAGCGAACATAGTCAGGCACAGGAGCGGGTGCAGTCTTGTGAGCCTTCGCAGACTTCCCGCGCTGCGACGTCGCACAAGGTTGTAAATGTAAGGCGCGCCGACAGGGATGCTCGGACAAGAGCGCAGTTAAACGGCGGGAAGGTACAGGCGCCTGCGCATGCAATGGGCGTGCCGTCTGCCATTCGTCATACCGGGGCAGCTATGCCGACGCGTGAGAGACGCGAAATGAGCTTTGAAGAGCTTGCACAGCTTGCGGCCTCCGTTGTTATGATTGCCATTCACGATGACCGCGGAGATGTGATGGGGACGGGTTCCGGCATTATGGTGGGACAAAAGGGATATATTCTTACAAATAATCATGTCGCAGCCAGGGGGAGATTTTATTCGGTAAGGATTGAGGATGAGGAAGAGATTTATCAGACGGATGAGATGATAAAGTATAATCAGAATTTGGATCTGGCGGTAATCAGAATTGCGCGGAGTTTAAATCCGCTTCCGGTGTATCAGGGCGGGGCGAAACTGGCGAGGGGACAGAAAGTCGTCGCGATCGGAAGTCCTCTGGGGCTTTTTAATTCCGTCTCAGACGGAATTATATCCGGTTTTCGGAAGCTTGACGATGTGGATATGATACAGTTTACGGCTCCGATCTCGCATGGGAGTTCAGGCGGCGCGCTGTTAAATATGTACGGGGAAGTGATCGGAATCAGTACGGCGGGATTTGACGACGGTCAGAATATTAATTTAGCGGTCGGATATGAGTATATCAATCAATTTATTCGGGGATTTGTCTGAAAACTATTGACGTTTCCTGAAAATGGTATATAATAGAATTATGTTTAGTGCCATACTAAATTTACATCATAAGTTCAAATAAAAATTTATTCAAAACGTCATCTTTGATGACCCAGATCGGAAGAGCGTCGTGTAGGGAAAGAGTGTTGCGAGACGTGG
>CANDCP010000005.1 GCA_947383215.1 uncultured Roseburia sp. | reverse complement strand
ATCCGACCTCGACAACATCCGCGACGGCGTTTGTCGCCATCATTTTAATTGCCATCCCGGCCCTTACGCTTCCCTCTCTGACCCTGCAAAATACAATCACACCCTTATACGCATCATACAGGGAGTCAAAAATCAGCGCTTTCAGCGGCGCTTTTGGATCCCCCTCAGGCGCCGGAAGCTTTGCCACAATCTGTTCTAACACAGCTTCCACATTCAGTCCTGTCTTGGCCGATATCTGCGGGGCATCCTGCGCTTCAATCCCGATCACATCCTCAATCTCATCCACAACCCGGGCAGGATCGGCGCTCGGAAGATCAATTTTATTGATCACCGGAATCACTTCCAGGTCATGATCCAGCGCAAGGTATACGTTTGCCAGCGTCTGCGCCTCGATTCCCTGCGCCGCGTCCACTACAAGAATGGCGCCGTCGCAGGCCGCAAGGCTGCGCGATACTTCATAGGTGAAGTCGACATGTCCCGGCGTATCGATCAGATTGAAAATATATTCTTCCCCGTCCCTGGCTTTATATACAATGCGAACTGCCTGCGATTTGATAGTGATTCCGCGCTCCCGCTCCAAATCCATATTATCAAGAACCTGCGACTGCATCTCGCGGCTGGTCAAAAGACCCGTCATTTCAATAATTCTGTCGGCAAGTGTCGATTTCCCGTGATCAATATGCGCAATAATACAAAAATTTCTGATTTTTCCCTGGTCAACTGCCATTCGACCGCTCCTCCTTCACAATTCCGTGTTCTTTCAAAAAGTCTGTCCAGATACTGTAATACTTTCCAAGCAGATGAATCTCATCATAGGTATATTCCGGATTTAAATTCCCGGTCTCATCCGTCACCACTTCGTTTATATCAAGATAAAAAATATCACGGTTATCCGCCAGCTTTGCGATTCTGTCATTCCGTTCCTGTATATTCGGATTATTAAAAATCGGATCTGTCTGCGACTTCTCCTGCTTTACATACATAATCCCCTGCACGAAAATAATCGCTTCCGGCTGTAACTGCCTTAAATGGCGCACCGCTTCTTCATACACTTTCATAAAACTGTCCACGGTGCCGGTCCCCATTTCATTGATTCCCACCATCAAAAAGATCTTATTAAACCGGTGTTTTCCAAGCGCTTCTTCCACGGTTATTTTTTTACCGTCCTCCTCCACAATCGGGGAATCGAACAGGTCGTAAATCGTAAGTCCAATGCTTGCATAGTAAGTCGTATGATCCCACCCGGAATAATCATGAAGTCCGACCATTCTGGAATCCCCAATGAACACGGCGTCATCAAAATAGTCCTCCTCTACATGGGTAAACTCATACGTTTTGTTCTCATCCTGCTCTGTCTCGGTATCCTCCTTCAAAAGCTCGGTATCCGAAGAAAGATTGATTGCTTCCATTATCTGCGTATCCTCCGGCGGGGCTTCCTGTCGCACCGGCCTTGTCCACGGATATTTCCCGTCTGCAATTCCCCAGAAAACCGAGGCTGCAACCGGATATTTCGGCCAGTCCTTCGCGTATTCTTCATAAATTCCGTTTCTCCCCACCGCCCCGATTACGGTGACTGCCAACATAAAAAGAACAATCGAGAGAAGCAGCGGACATTTTTTCCATTTTTTCATGAATAATCCCCCTTAAAATCGAAAATACAGAAACGGATTGTTCGCTCCGCACGCCGCCTCATAAAGGCAGAACACAAACAATACAAACAAGACGGCCTTACACACTTTACTGTCGCGGTATCTGCGGCAAAGCTTGTCCGTAACCGGCAGCGATACCAGAAACGCCATAATGAAAAATATTGTATGATTTTTGAGGTGACGCGTAAAATCCATCGGATTTACATATGAGGCCGATCCCCAAAACGGGAACAGACGCGTAAAATAAACCCCCAAATCTTTTATATTATCAATTGCAAATACGATCCAGGTCAGAGGTATCAAGAGTAAAATATAGAGCCGCGAAATCGCCTGGTTCTTTTCCAGAAATTTCCCCCAGACTAATTTTTCCCCCGCAATCAAAAGGAACAGCGCCATACCCCAAATCAGAAAGTTCACTGTCGCGCCGTGCCAGATTCCGGTTACCAGCCACACCACGAACAAGTTGAACATTGTCCTCGACGCGCCTTTTCTGTTTCCGCCGAGCGGAATATAAAGATAGTGCTTAAACCACTCTCCCAACGTTATATGCCATCTTCTGTAATATTCTCCCACGCTCTTCGCCCGGTACGGATGATTGAAGTTTTGCGGCAGACGGTATCCGAACATCCGCCCGATTCCTATCGCCATCAGCGAATAGCCCTGAAAATCAAAAAAAAGCTGCGCACTGTAACCGGCAACGCCAAGCCATGCCAACGCGGTGGAGATACTGTCAAAACCGGCCGAGCGAATGTCATGCCAGAGCATACCGAAGTGGTCCGCAAGCACCATTTTAAACCCAAATCCGACGATAAAGACCGCTGCGCCCGCTTCCATATCCGAAAGACTGACCGTGTGCTCTTTTATTTGTTTTCGCACCGCGCCGTAGCGCGCAATCGGTCCCGATATCATTTTCGGAAACATCATCATATAAACGCCTGCGTCCACAAACGACTGCTCCGCGGGGGCGTGTCCAAAATATACATCCAGGATGTAAGACAATACGGTAAAGGTATAAAAGCTCATGCCGAGCGGCATCGTATAGGGCGTATATTTAAAGAACAGAAGAACGCCGACATTTATAAAGACGAGAGCGCCGAGCCATATTTTTTTCTTTTTTTCTCCTTCGATGCAGTCCATCACACGGACGGCCAGATAATTTCCCGACACGGAGATCAAGATCAAAAATATATAAAACGGCTCGCCAAACGCATAGAATACCACGCTCGCTATCAGTAATAACGGATTTTTGAAACGATCAGGCAAAAGATAATACAAAAAAACGACCGGCATAAACCGAAACAAAAATACCAAACTGGAAAATTCCATACAGCTCTCTCCTTTGTTAATACTCCCTATCTATTATAACGATATTTCCAATTCTTACAATAGCTTTCTTATGATATTTTTGATATTTTCCGCAACGCTTATTCGCACAAAACTTTGTGAAGCAAATCGGCAAGCGGCGCCATTGCGTTCCTCGCCTCCTCAAACGTATTTGTCTGGGCGCCAAGCTCGATCAAAAGCGTTTTCGGACAGTAATGCATATTATAACGGTACCCTTTCAAATAAACCGGCCTTGTCAAATCCGGATAATACTCGCTCGCTGCGAGCTTCATCTGAAGCGAAAACGCCAGATTATCTTGTATATACGGATTTTTCAGATAATCTATATCCCCTTTATCCGCGAGCCTGCTTAAACCGTTGAAAAACATAACCGGCGCCATATGAATCCCCTGCACGTTTCTTACCATATGTACATCCTCGGGAACCGCGTCCCTGTGAAGGTCGATCACTACTTCAATGCCCGGGTTCTGCGCCAGAAGCGATTCGATCGCCGGCGCGGCGTTCGAATAGGCATAGTCCCTTTTTTCCACATCATACTGTCCCATATGGTGAATGACGTTTAACCCGTATTTCTCCGTCAAAATCTGAGTCAGATATTCTCCGCAGCCCACCACGCCGGTCATCGGATCCCCCGGCGTAGAATCTATGTACATTTCCTGCGAATGCGTGTGATAAATTAAAATCTGGGGCTGTTCGTTCGTTCCCTTTAATTTCAGATCCTTCGACAATAGCTCCCCGGCTTTTAGCTGGCCGCTGTTAATTGTCGTCGTCCGGTCTACCGTATAAAAATTTTGAATCAGATAATCAAAGTCGTCTAATTTTTCTCTCGGATAATTGACAAGCGGCGTCGTCTGCACCGGGAAATTTCCGATCAGATCGGCTGCATTCCCAAGCGCCTCCTCCCCCTGCGCCTGCTGCGGCGCCTGTCCGTCTGGCTCTTCCATAAGCTCTGTCTCCTGTTCCCCCGCGTCCTCCGCTCTGGTTCTCATATTTTCACTCTGTGCCTGCGAGAGGAGCTCTTCTTCATTTTCGTAGTACGCAGCCAGCATAACTTCGCCTGTCTCCTCGTCGATATAGCTTTCGTCGAGCGCCTCCCGCTTTAAGATTGCCTCATAAGAAAGCTCGCTCTCCGCCGGAGTCTCATATGTTTTCTGACTTGTTATATATCCGTAGACGGGAACTATCTGCAGCAGTTTTCCCGAAACATACTCCCATGCCGTCATTCCCGCCTTTTCCCCCGACATTCCATAGTAAAAACCCGGCATATAATTCTTAACCGCACTCTGATAGGCTCCGCGTTTTACCTCATCCGCGATCGCCGCCGCCAGCGTAACATCTCTTCCGCGAAACTGTCCGATACTGACGGCAAAACATACGAATATCCCCGCCGCCAGCCACTTTTTATTTTGTCTTTTCCTTCTCAACTTTTTGACCCTCATGTACCGCTTTCATCCTCCTTCCCCCACAAAGTCAAGAGAGTGCGCGAATGACGGCACTCCCGTATGACTTCCGAAATATTTATATTTTATGATTGCGAAAGCATGTCTATGCCTGTTTGAAAAAACTTCCCGAAAAAGTCATATTCAATCCTTCGGAAATGGTGTAGCTCAAACGCTTTACCGCCTCGTCAATATCCTTGGGCGTCACAAAAAATGCATTCAGATGCGGAGATAACAGTTCGCGTATCAGCTCATATTTTTCCATTTCATCCAGCGTCTCAAGCGTTCCGCCAAGTCCCTTTAGCCGGCTGGAAGCGGCCATTGCCCCTATCAAATCGCTCATCGTATCCGTAACGATTGTCGCCGCGTCCACAACCGTCGGAATCCCAATCGCAATAACCGGAACCCCCATCGCCTCCTGGTTAATCGCATGCCTGTGATTTCCGACGCCCGACCCCGGATTGATCCCGGTATCCGTTATCTGTATTGTGCGGTTTAATCGCTTCGTGCTTCTGGCTGCAAGCGCGTCGACGACTATAATACAGTCGGGATCCGTCTCCTCGACCACGCCTTTTATGATCTCCTCCGATTCCATTCCGGTCTGCGCCATCACCCCCGGCACAATTCCGCTGATTTTCCTCGTATGCTCCTCCCCGAGCGCATAGGTTCCGAACTCTTTTATAATGTGGCGCGTGATCATAATATTGTCGATCACATTGGGGCCCAGGGCGTCGGGCGTTACTTCTCTGTTTCCAAGCCCTACCACAAGCACCGACATATCCTTGCTGCCTTTTGGCAAAAGCAGCGCGAGCATTCTCGCAAGCTGCCTTGAAATTTCTCTGTGGTAGTCTTCGTCCTCCTCTATCATATTCGGCGCCTCCAGCGTGATATACGTTCCCCGCGGCTTTCCCATCGCCTTCGCCCCGTTTTCTGTCTCCACCACCACTTTTACAATTTTAATATCCCCGTCTACCTCTTCCTCCTCAAGACGGACCCCCTTTATCTCGACGTTGTCTTCCTCAAATTTCTCTCTGGCCTCCAGCGCCAAATCTGTACGAACTTCATACATACTTTTCACTAACTCCCTTTTCCATTTGTTTGTCTTATCTCTGATAAGCTATATTTTTTACAGAAAATCTCAAAATATGTATTGACATATAACATAGAATGAACTATATTATTCTAGTATGTTTCGATTAAAACGACCGTGTCCGTATTTAATGAAACAATCATCAACTTACTATGAACTGTAATGGAGGTGTACGGGTTGGCTAACATTAAATCTGCAAAGAAGAGAATTCTTGTAAACGAGACAAAAGCTGCGAGAAATAAAGCGATTCGTTCTAAAGTAAAGACAGCTATTAAAAAAGTAGACGCCGCTATCGCTGCAAACGACAAAGCTGCCGCTTTATCCGCTTTGACGGCTGCTACCGCTGAGATCAGCAAAGCTACCAGCAAAGGCGTTTACCACAAAAACCATTCTTCAAGAAAGATTTCGCGTTTGGCAAAAGCTGTAAACAAGCTTGCATAAACGATTTTAAAGAAGAATAGATATTGGAACATAACAAAACCACCAGTCCCGTCATGCTGGTGGTTTTTTCTATCCCTGAAAATACCTTTGTTCTGTTATTTTTGCGTATTTTGCATCCCATACTCTACAATCAAAAGCTCCACTGCCACGCGGTCTGCCATGTATCCCGTTTTAATCTTTGTCTCCGCGTCCGCCGCGGCTTCTATCGCATTCCTTAACTGCGGAAGCGTAAAGTTCCCCGCCTGTCTGATATTTCTCTGCACCAAAAACGGCTGAATTCCCGCTTTTGCGGCAATGGCTCCGCTGTCAAACCCCTGCGCGCGCAAAGATTTTACATGCAGCAAATTCTGAAATTGCCTGGCAAGCAAAAACAGAATACGCATCGGCGGCTCTTTTAACTCCAGAAGGTCATAATACAGTCGCAACGCTTTTTGCAGCTCTCCAAGCGCAATAGCATTGACCATATCAAAGATCCGATTCTGAATCTGTCCGCAACAGACCGCTTCCACATCCACGGGGAGAATCGCATCGCGTTCCATACAGTAACAAAGCAGCTTTTCTAATTCCCTGTCAATATTATCCATATCACTGCCCGTCATAGATAAAAAAAGCTTCATCGCCTGGTTTGTTATATTTTTATTCTCCCGCCTGATGCGCCCGGAGATCCAACGAATTAAAACATCCTCCTTCTGTCGCTCAAACGCGACAACACTTCCCGTATGTTTCGCCGCCTTGTACATCTTTGAACGCCTGTCCACCTCTTCTTCGACAAAGAGAAAACATGTCGTTTCCGGGACGGTTTTCAGATAATCTGAAAGCTCCGGCGCGGAATTTTTAAAAAAGCCGCTGTTTTCAACCAAAATCATCCGGCGCGGAGCAAAAAAAGGAAGCGTCTCCGCAAGATCAATCAATTCTCCCTGGCTGATATTCTTTCCCTCAAAAGCCGAAAAATTTACATTGTCTTCCGGACGCACAATGGCGTTCTTTAGCTTATCACGATATTGTCGTTTTAAATAATTCTCTTCGCCGTACAGGAGGTATACGCTCCTGAAATTTCCGTTTTTAATATCTTCATCAATCGCTTTCATGCAATCTATTTTAGCACAGGGTACCGGCGCACCGCAAGCGGGTTTCGAAAGTTTGTAAGCTCAAACTCCCGTCCTGTCAGGAAAATGCGAATCTGTCCGCCTTCCATCGTACCATAAATATCGCTCGCCGCATTCTCAATATTTTCCACCGCCTCTTTTCCCGGATGTCCATAACGATTGTTTTTCGCACATGAAATCACGGATACGGCCGGACGCAGGGACAAGAGCCACTCTCTTCCGTTGGAATTTTCAGAACCGTGATGCGCCGCCTTATACAAATCCACCCTGCCCAAATCTACGTTTTCCCTCATCCAATCTTCTTCGTTCTTTCCGATATCCCCGGTAAAAAGACCCCTAAAGCCGCCTTCTTCATACATAAGAACCATAGATCTTGCATTTATGTCCGTAGAATTATACCCTTTTTTCGGAAAAACACAGCTTATGCGCCCGCATGCCATCTTCAGTTCATCTCCGGCACGCATATAGATTACTTTTGTGCCCCGCCGTTTTGCCTGCTCCAGCAGCTCTTTTAAATTGTCATTTACAATCCCCTGCTCGCAAAGCACAAGATTACAGATCCGATAACCGCTCTCAAAAACCTCCAAAAGGCCGCTCATATGGTCTGTATCGGCATGGGAAAGAAACCAGTAATCAACAGAAGAAAGACCGTTGCTTTTCAGGTACGGTAAAATTGTATAATTGCCGAGCCGCTCTTTGTCACTGCTTCCTCCGTCGATAAAAATATTCGCTCCTCCTCCCTCCTGTATGCATATTCCGTCCCCCTGTCCCACATCCAGCACATCAATTTTTGTATTTCTGCGAATATGAAAAGAAAGCGCCGCCCACAGAGCTAAAAACAAAGCCGCCATTTTACACATTTTCATTCCCCAACCGGCAGCGCGCTCTCTTTGCTTCCCGCCGTCTTCTCTCCGCCTGTTCCTCCCGCCGACCGCAATCATACAAAATCCAAGAATCAGATAGTAGAGACATATTCTTTTCCAGCCGGGACGCCCTGTCACATTCATCATCCCGCCAAATGAGACCGCGAATCGCGCGACAATATGGATCACTTCCAACAAGAAATGCGGGAGAAGCAAGAGGATTTTGGCAAAGCTTTTCCAAAAAATTCCGATTCCTCCCCCCAAAATACCGCAAAGCACTGTCAACGGAACGAGCGGCAGTAGGATCATATTGACCAACAAAGACGGAAAAAAGATTTCATAATAGCTGTACGCCGTAAGCGGCAGCGTCATAAGCTGTATCATTCCGCTCACTTTCCATGCCGGCGCGCGCTCTCCCGCAAAAACCACGCCGAGAATCGCTGCAACGGAAAACAAAAAACCCAGATCTCCCACTAAAAACGGATTTTCATATAAAAGAACGAGAACCGCGGCAGCGAGCGCCGTCATCCGGTCATACGTTCTCCCAATGCATCGCCCAAGCGCAAGGATTGCAAACATAAGGGACGCACGGACGACGGACGGCCCTCTTCCCGTCATTTCCGCATACAAATACAATATCAAAGCGGAGCAAACGGTCGAACCGTAAATGCCGCGCTTCCACCTTCGCAGGAAACGATACGCGCCCATCCCGATCAAAGAAATGTGCAGACCGCTGATTGCCAGAATATGCGCAATTCCGGCCTTCTGATAAACTGCCCTGACATCCTGGTCAAGAAGCGTTTTATCCCCCAGAATCATTGCGGACAAAACTCCCGCGCTGCTCTCATCTGTATTTTCTTTAAAGCTCTTTCGCAGATTTCTTTTTAAAATATACATTGCTTCCCCGATTCTACTCGCTTTTCCATAACAGCCGATGACTTTTGCCTGTTTCAGACGGTAATCAATTTTTTTGCTCCAGTAGTATGCTTCTTCGTCAAAGCCTCCGTCGTTTCGGGCCTTATGAAATTTTTGAATCGTTCCTTTTAATACAAGGGTTGTTCCGATCGGATATTGATCGGTTTCGAGATAAACCAAAACTCGGTTTGTATGATGTAATTGATGATTTGTCTGTAATATGACATTTTCCAGACAGATTTGAAATTGTTCTTCTTTGTTCTCTTTCCCACAGATTTCTCCCTGAAGGAGTACCTGCTGTTCTGCGTCCAGATACTGTAAATAGCTGAAGCGACGGGCCGTATCCCCCCGCGCCCTCGCCGCCCCCGCTGCAAAAAACAGCAGAGCAAAAAATATAATCGCGGTATACCTTTTGTTTGAAATTCGACGCCCTCTGTTTTTGCAGGCTGCCGCTATCAAAAACAGCAGCCATACAAGCAAAACGATCCGTCCATATAAAATATACAAAACGCCAAATACAAAAGATATCACCGCCCAGACAAAGGGCCGTTTACTCACTCGACGCTTCACTCCCCTCCAAATTTAAATCTTTCGTATCGGTAATCACATAATCCAGGTTCCGCTCATATACCGCGTCCAGCGCATAGCTGTCGCGATAAACCCCGCTTGTATCGCCGTTCACGGAAATCTGCACCTTATTCACTGTCGGAAGCTCTGAAAGAGAGTCTACAATCGAATAGATTACGATCGGTTCCTGTATCTCGTACTCCTGATTGAGAAATCCGTCGTCCAGATTTACATAGCAAACCCCATTCGTCGTCGTCACGCTGACAAGCTTTGTCCCCTTTGGAATGGCGGATACCATTCCCTTTTTCTTCGGCCCTTCCAAAAGATGCTCCATAACAAGCTTTTCCAGAGAAATATTGGAAATATACTGCACCTCCTCGTCCACAGCCAAAAGACCGTTTCCTTTTGTATTTGAAAAATAAAGCCGGATATTCGCAGTCTGAATCGCGTTAATCTGCTCCCCCGGATTCTCAACAAAGCTTTCGTTTGTCATAAGACCGACGACATCGCCGTTCGCATCTGTAAGCGGCGCGTCCCCGATATAAAAAGAAACACATGCGACTTTCGGGATCTGCGTCAAAGTTCTGACAATTGCCGCCCGGCAGAGAATTTCCTCGGCCGGAGGTATCGTAGCGTACGCCTCGTTAAAATACACGGAAAGCTGGTCTCCGTCATATGCGTAGCTTGTAATCTCCGCGCCGTTTAACAGCGGCTTGCGGTACTCTACGCTGTCCGCGTCTTCGTGGACCAGACTTAAAAATTCTTCTATCACTTCTCTCTGGCTCTTCCCATTCGGGTTATAATCCTCTTCAATAATTTTTGTCTTTTCTTTATTTAGATAATACGCATGATACTGACTGTCGTCTAAGTCCGCTCCGGGCGGCCAGAAACATCCTGTTAGACCAAACATGCCAAGCGTAATCAGCACAATTCGTATCTTTCTATTCATATTCCGCGCCTCCTACGCAATATAATTAAGAGGTATCCTTACGGTAAACACCGTCCCCTCTCCCTCGGTACTAAACACCTTAATTGCTCCGCGGTGCATCAGAATCGCATTTCTTGTAATCGCAAGCCCAAGCCCCGTACCGCCAATTTCTCTGGAATGGGACTTGTCAACGCGGTAAAAACGCTCGTAAATGTGTTCAATGGAATCTTTCGGTATTCCTATTCCGCAATCCTCCACTTTCACATAAAAATACTGGTGATCCGCATTGAGCGAAATATGCACCCATCCCTCCTGTTTGTTGTATTTGATCCCGTTCTCAATTAGATTTGTGATGGCAAGCGTCAGCTTCACCTCGTCGATCTCCGCCGTCACGGGACGAAAGCTTTCTAACACCAGCTCAATATGCTGTCCCCCGGCAATCGGACGAAGACGCTTTAAAATCTGCTCCAGCATCTCATTAATATTGACGGACGTGATATTTAAATCGGACGCCGACTTATCCATTTTTACGAGGGACAGCAAATCATTGATAATTTTTGTCTCACGTTCAATCTCATTTCCAATATCCTGCATAAATTCACGATACAATTCTACCGGAACATCTTCCTGCCCATTCAGCGAATCCGCAAGGACTTTCATAGAAGTTAAAGGAGTCTTTAACTCATGGGAGACATTCGAGACAAACTCCTGCCTGGAATCGTCGAGCATTTTCATTCTTGCGTATAACTTGTTAAGTTTCTCGGACACCTCAATCGTTTCGGTATAATCGGTAATCATCAGGGTTCCGTCTGTTTCCCCGTATCCGTTCCGAAGCTCATCTAACGACTTTGCCATGCGCTTTAACGGCTTTGTCATGCGTATAGAAATCCCGACCCCAACCGCAAATAATAAAAGCAGCTCGGCCGTCTGCAATATCAAAGCTCTGCTCCGCAAATATTCCAGATTCGTCTCGATCTCGTCCGTGGAGACGCTCACAAGCAAAATACCGCTTACCCGCTGCTGCTCCGTCTCTTCTTCTGTCTCAACTAACGGAACCGTCATCTCAATATAATGGTTCTGCGCGTCATAATTTGAAATTTCTTTTCCCTTTCCGTCAAAGCTTTTGATGACTTCTTCCGAAATGATAATCTTATTGGTATCCAGATCATAAGTATCTTTGATAATCCGAAAAGCCGCGTCTATAATCATAACTCTTCCGTCATAAAACTGGGAAAGCTGTTCAAGCTGTGCGGTAATTGCCTCGGAAGACATATCGTGCAGATAATCCGCATCCGCAATCTGATTTGCAAGAATTTTAGCCTGACTTAATATCTCGATATTTTTTACGGATACCGCCCGCTTCTCGTAGGATTTTAAAATCCCCACGCGCACAATCAAACCGGACAGCGCTCCGATTAAAATGCACAGCAAAACCAGCTGAATTTTCATGCTCTTTAAAAAGTTACGTATTTTTCCCTTTTTCATTTTCATATCCCTTTATCCCGTCAACTCTTCTGGTAGAAATATCCTACCCCCCATTTTGTATGGACATATCTCGGCTCGCTTGGATTCGGTTCGATTTTCTCCCGAAGTCTCCGCACATGGACGTCAACCGTGCGCACATCTCCGGGATACTCATATCCCCACACAAGATTTAACAGATTCTCCCTCCCGTAAACCTTGTTCGGATTCGTCACAAGAAGCTCCAGCAAATCAAACTCTTTCGCCGTCAAATTGATCTCTCTTCCCGTCACAAACAGCCGTCTGCTCTCGCAGTCCAGCTTCAAATCTCCGCTCTCAATGACCTTCTCCTTCTCCTGCTTTGGCTCGCTCTGTCTTGTACGGCGCATGATCGCCTTGATCCTCGCCTTTACCTCCAGAATATTAAAGGGCTTCGTTATATAATCATCCGCCCCATATTCAAGCCCAAGAATTTTATCCATATCATCGCCCTTTGCAGTCAGCATGACAATCGGCACGTTCGAAAAATCGCGGATATGCTGGCACACTGTAAAACCATCCATTTTCGGAAGCATAATATCAAGCAAGATCATATCAAATTTATTTTCCGTCGCAAGCTTCAGCGCTTCCTCGCCGTCATAAGCGCAGGTTACCTCCATTCCATCCTGTTCCAGACTAAAACGGATCCCTTTTACTATTAGCTTTTCATCATCTACCACAAGAACTTTCTTCGCCATTTTACACCTCAGTTGACAGTGATTCTGTCTTTTATTCTTTCAAAAATTCCCTCTTTGATTCCCGTTATATTCATAATATCTTCTATTTTTTCAAATCTGCCCTTCTCGTCGCGGTATGCAAGAATGCTGTCTGCTTTTGACTTTCCGATCCCCGGAATCTCCATCAATTGCGCAAGGGTTGCCGTATTCAGATTTACTTTCCCCGTCTCCCCCGACACCGATTCGCGCTCTGTCTGCTCAAATTGGGCCTCCTCTTCCTTGGTGGGGAAATAAATTTTCTGTCCGTCTGTCACATACTCCGCAAGGTTGCACGCCGTATCCGCCGCGGCTTCCGTAAATCCCCCCGCGGCCTCCAATGCGTCGAAAACCCTGGAACGCTCCTTTAATTCATAGACGCCCGGAACCTTGACCGCTCCGCAAACATAGACACAACAGAAAGCCGGCTCTCTATTCGTGTCCGGCATAGTTTTTTCTGTTGTCACCGAAATCTCCCTCTCGCTTTCCAGATAAACAGACTCCTCTTTTGTACAGGCACACGCGCAGCATACCAGTACTGATATCATAACAATACCAATTATATTTTTCTTCATAGACATTGCTCCTTTCAAATAAAAGGAGCTCCTGATGCCCGATTACTATTATTCTAACGAAAATTTCTCCCCATTACAAGCACTAATTTAAAATAACGCAAATACTTTTTCCAATTTTTCTGCCATCTCATCTACATGCTGTTCTTCAATAATCAGCGGCGGAACCATCCGCAAAACATTCCCGCCGGCGGAGATCACAATCAGCCCCTCTTTTAACGCTTCGGCCGTAATCTCAGCCGCCGGTTTTTCACAGACAAGTCCCTGCATCAGCCCTATTCCGCGGCGTTCGGTAATGAAATCATATTTTTCTACAAGCGCGTTCAATTTCTCTTCCAGATACGCGCCGACCTTTTGCACATGCGCCGGAATATTTTCTTTCACCATCAACTCGATCACCTTGTCCACCGCCGCTCCGACAAACGGGTTGCCTCCGTAAGTCGTCCCGTGATCGCCCGGCTTTAACGACTTTTCCGCCACCTTTTCAGTCATTGCAAACGCGCCCACCGGCGCCCCGCAGCCAAGCGCCTTCGCGCTTGTTAAGATATCCGGCTTCACACCGTATTTTTCCCACGCAAACATATAGCCCGTCCTGCCCATGCCGCACTGGATTTCGTCCAGGATCAACAAGATATCGTTCTCGTCGCAAAGGGTTCTTATCCCATTCAAAAATTCTTCGGTCGCAGGATAAATCCCGCCCTCCCCCTGCACAGTCTCCAACAAAATCGCGCATGTTTTCTCACTGACATTTTTCTTCACGCTCTCAAGGTCATTATAATCGGCAAATCTTACTCCCGGCATCAACGGCTCGAACGGCTCCTGGTAATGCGCATTGCCAGTGACCGACAGCGCCCCGATGGTCCTCCCGTGAAACGAGCGGTTCATCGAAATAATTTCATGCCCTCCATGCCCGTCTCTTGTGTAAGCATATTTTTTTGCGGCTTTAACGGCGCCCTCAATGGCTTCCGCGCCGCTGTTCGTAAAGAAAACGCGGTCCATATGGGAAATATCCAAAAAACGCTTTGCCGCGTTGATAATCGGCACATTGTAAAATAAATTTGACGTATGGCAGAGCTTATCGATCTGTGCTTTCAGGGCGTCATTATATTCCTTTTTTCCGTATCCGAAAGCCTGCACCGCAATTCCGGCCGCAAAATCAAGATATTTCTTTCCGTCCGTATCGTAAAGATAAACGCCCTCGCCCTTTTCCAGCACAATCTGAAAACGGTTGTATGTATGTAAAAGCGCGCGCTCAGCCTCATCCATATATATTTGTTTATTCATGATAAAACTTCCTCTCTTTATCTCCCAAAATTGCCGTTCCAATACCCTTATTTGTAAATATCTCAAGAAGCAGGCAATGTGCGATCCGCCCGTCTAAAATATGGACTCTGGAGACGCCGTTTTCAATCGCCTCAATACAATTGTTCAGCTTCGGCAGCATCCCCCCGCCGATATACCCCTCCTCAATCAGCTTTCTGGCATCCGATACCATAAGTTCAGATATCAGGGTGCTTTTATCATCCGGCTCTTTATAAACGCCCTCTATATCCGTCAAAAATGCCAGCTTCTCTGCCGAGACTGCGCGCGCAATCGCGCACGCGGCGTCATCGGCGTTGATATTATATGTCTGAAAATGATCGTCCAGACCGACCGGGCATACAATCGGGAGAAAATCCTTTTCCAGCAAATCGTATAAAATTTTTGGATTGACTTCTTTGATTTCCCCTACAAAACCGATATCCTCCCCTCCCGAAAGCTTTTTGTCTACCTTTAACAGCCCTCCGTCCTTTCCGCTGATGCCGATTGCGTTCACGCCAAGCTGCTCGACCATCTGCACAAGCGATTTATTCACTTTGCCCAACACCATCTCGGCAATCTCCATGGTACCCTCGTCCGTCTTGCGCAGCCCGTTGACAAACTCCGGCTCCATGCCGACTTTCTCAACCCACCTGCTGATTTCTTTCCCGCCGCCATGTACGATAATCGGTTTAAATCCCACAAGCTTTAGCAGTGTAACGTCCTGTATTACGCTCTTTTTGAGTTCGTCGTCTACCATCGCGCTTCCGCCGTATTTGACGACAATTATCTTTCTGTTAAAACGCTGAATATAAGGCAGCGCCTCAATTAAAACCTCTGCTTTTTCCATAATTTCTTTTATATATTTTTCTTCCATTTCTCTGCTTTCCCTTCCTAAAAAACTATAAATTTCCACAGACAATGCGCAGCGCATCCACGCTTACCGACTTCCCTGACAGCTGTCCTACGAACGGTAATCCGCATTAATTTTGACATAATCATAAGTAAGGTCACATCCCCACGCCGTCGCGGACGCCTCGCCCATCTTCATATCCACAACCGCTCTCACTTCCTTTTGCGATAAAATCTCTGTCGCCTCTTCCTCACTGTAAGCCGCCGCAACACCGTCCTTCATAATCTGAATTTTCCCCGCCCCGCTCTCAAATGACAAATCAATACGCTCAGGTTCAAATTGTACGCCCGAGTAGCCAAGGGCGCAAAGAATTCTCCCCCAATTTGCATCATGCCCATAGATTGCGGCTTTTGTAAGATTTGACGAGACAACGGATTTGCTGAGCGCCACCGCCTGCTCCTTATTCTTTGCATGGATTACCTGTACCTCAAATAACGCTGTCGCGCCCTCTCCGTCTCCGGCCATCATTTTTGCCAGGCTTTGATTAACATAATTTAAAGCCTGTTTAAATTTCTTGTAATTTTCATCTCTTTCCGTGACTTTCTGATTCCCCGCCTTTCCGTTTGCAAGAACAAGGCAGGTATCGTTTGTAGAAGTATCTCCGTCCACAGACACCATATTATATGTATCTTTTACATCTTCGCTCAAAGCTTCCTGCAACAGCTCCTTGGAAATCGCCATATCTGTCGTCACAAAACTTAACATGGTACACATATTCGGATGAATCATCCCGGAACCCTTGCACATTCCGCCCACAGTCACAACTTTTCCATCCGCCTCAAACTGCACCGCGACTTCCTTTTCATGTGTGTCCGTCGTCATAATTGCAAGCGCGGCTTCATGCCCGCTTGACAAATCGTCGTTTAATTTATTCCCCAGCGCTTCGACCCCGGCGCAAATACGGTCGATCGGAAGCTGATTTCCGATAACTCCCGTAGAGGCCACAAAAACAGATTCGCTCAAAATCCCCAAAACCTCAGCCGCCTTTTCCGCCGTCCTCTTGCAGTACTCCATTCCCTCTTTTCCGGTACACGCGTTTGCAATCCCGGCATTTATTACAATCGCCTGGGCATGATCGCTCTGTGACACAATTTTCTGATCCCACAGTACCGGCGCCGCCTTGACCACGTTCGTCGTAAATGTTCCGGCAGACACGCACGGATTCTCGCTGTATAACATTGCCATATCCATTCTGTCTTTGTATTTAATCTGCGCCGCCGTCGCCGCCGCAAAAAAGCCTTTCGCGGCCGTAACGCCGCCCTCTATCTTCTTCATACTTTCCTCCATTTTATTTATTATAAATTAAATTTTGTAATATTTTGCTCGTTTAACGTGAAATCGTAGTAATTCAAATCCTCCCGCTTCTCCCATCCCATATCCTGCCAAAAACGGTTTCCAATCTCATTGCTTGTAAACGCAATCAACGACACTTTATTAATCCGCTCCTTTTTTAACGCCTCCAGCGCCGCCGTCGCCATCGCCCTTCCAATTCCGTGCTTGCGGTATGCCTCGTCTACGCACACATGGTAAAAGCAGCCCCTTCTCCCATCATGCCCGCATAAGATTGTCCCGATAATCCGCTCCCCGTCGCAGGCCACGACGCAGGTGGTAGGATTTCTTTTTATAAAACGCTCCACACCCTCTTTAGAATCGTCAATCGTCCTGATTCCAAATCCGTGAATTGACGCCCATAAGCGGCGTATCCCGTCATAGTCCTTTACTCTCATTTCTCTTATCAGATATGTGCCGTCTCTCATTGTCTTCTCTTTTCTATACGAAATTTTGCTCTCTTACGGGAACAGCGGAACGAGTTCAAGCCCTTCGGCCTCCCTCAATCCGAACAACAGATTCATATTCTGTACTGCCTGCCCCGCGGCTCCCTTTACAATATTATCCAGCGCCCCCATCATAATAATACGGCCGGTACGCTCCTCAATCTTAAAACCGATATCTACATAGTTGCTTCCCTCTACCCACTTTGTCTCCGGGCAGACGCCGTCCTCCAATACGCGGACAAACTTTTCTTTCTTATAGTATTTCTCATACGCGCCGCGCACCTCCTCCTTCGTCGGATAAGAACCGTCCGCCTTTTTAGTCAGGGACGCGTATTCCGTTGCGAGTATTCCCCTGTTCATCGGCGCAAGATGCGGCGTAAATGTTACCGCAAGCGCTTTTCCCGCCGCGTATCCGAGCTGTTCTTCAATCTCCGGCGTATGCCTGTGCGTCGTCACGCCGTACGCTTTCATATTTTCATTGACCTCGCAGTAGAGATTATCGACTTTTGCCCCTCTCCCGGCTCCCGACGTACCGCTCTTGGCGTCAATGATCAAAGTTCCCGGATCGATCAAGCCCTCCTTCACAAGCGGATAGGCCGTCAAAATTGAACACGTCGTATAGCATCCGGGATTCGCAATTAATCTCGTCTCCGCGGTAATTTTTTCACGGTTGATCTCACAGAGCCCATACACGGCCTCCTCAATAAACTGCGGGCTCTTATGCGCAATCTGATACCACTTTTCATAAATACCCACATCCTTGATCCGGTAATCCGCGCTCAAATCAATCACCTTTGTCCTTCTTAATATATCCTCCGTCAAAATCGACGCGAGATATCCCTGCGGTGTCGCCGTGAAAATCACATCTACCAGCTCCGCCAGCTTTTCCATATTATCATCCATGCACTTATCGTCAACCAACTCAAACATGTTGCGGTAAACATCGGCATACTTCTTATCTATATAACTTCTGGAACCATACCATTTTATTTCTGCCTCTCTATGGCCCAGCAAAATTCTTACAAGTTCGCCCCCTGCGTACCCTGTTGCTCCGATAATTCCTACCTTTATCATTTTTTCATCTTCTTTCTTCTTATTTTTCTTCCTCTAATATAGCGCAAATTCTTCGGCTTTTCCACTAAAATCTTTATGCTCTTTCGTCTCTCCTCTCCGCATTGCATAATTATACATTTATTTTTGAATTTATGCAAGTTTTTTCTCGATTTTACATGATTTTATGTATATTTTTTCACTTGCTTTCCATCTGCATTTGTTGTATATTATTTTTATTGAAGAAAATACACGAACAAAGAAAGGATCACACTTATGAAGGAAAAAGTTATCTTAGCTTACTCGGGCGGTCTGGACACTACCGCGATCATCCCGTGGTTAAAAGAAAATTACGACTATGACGTCATCTGCTGCTGTATCGACTGCGGCCAGGAAGAAGAGCTGGACGGATTAGAGGAGAGGGCAAAGCTGTCCGGAGCAAGCAAACTGTACATCAAGGATATTGTGGACGAATTCTGCGACGAATATATTATTCCATGCGTACAGGCGGGCGCCGTTTACGAAAATAAATATCTGCTCGGAACCTCTATGGCCCGTCCCGGAATTGCCAAAAGATTAGTTGAAATCGCGCGAAAGGAAGGCGCGAGCGCCATCTGTCATGGAGCGACCGGAAAAGGAAACGACCAGATCCGTTTTGAGCTCGGCATCAAAGCTCTGGCTCCTGATTTAAAGATTATCGCCGCATGGAGAGACGACAAATGGAATATGGATTCCCGGGAAGCTGAGATTGCGTATTGTAAGGCTCACGGAATCGACCTTCCTTTTTCTGCAGACTCCAGTTACAGCCGCGACCGCAATCTGTGGCATATCAGCCACGAAGGCCTGGAGCTGGAAGACCCTGCAAACGAACCTAACTTTGACCATCTGCTTGTCCTTGGCGTTTCTCCCGAAAAAGCGCCAGAAGAGGGCGAATATGTAACCATGACTTTTGAAAAAGGAATTCCGGTTTCCGTGAACGGAAAGAAAATGAAAGTCTCCGATATCATCCGTGAACTGAACCGCCTGGGCGGCAAACACGGTATCGGTATCGTTGATATTGTCGAAAACCGTGTCGTCGGCATGAAATCCCGCGGGGTATATGAAACGCCGGGCGGAACCATTCTGATGGAAGCTCATGCACAGCTGGAAGAACTTGTCCTTGACCGCGCCACCATGGACGTAAAAAAAGATATGGGCAATAAGATGGCTCAGATTGTATATGAGGGTAAATGGTTTACGCCTTTACGTGAAGCTGTTTCTGCGTTTGTAAAATCTACACAGGAATATGTAACCGGAGAAGTTAAATTCAAATTATATAAAGGGAATATCATCAAAGCCGGCACGACTTCCCCGTACTCACTTTACAGCGAAAGTCTTGCAAGCTTTACAACCGGCGACTTATATGACCACCATGACGCGGAAGGATTTATCACCTTATTCGGTCTTCCGTTAAAGGTTCGCGCAATGAAAATGCAGGAGAATGCAAAAGACAATTCCTAATCTGTAACAGACCGGCGCGGACAAGCCGCGCCAGCTCCCAATTATAAAAGACGGCCGCAGATTGCGGACCGTCTTTTTCGCTTAGCGGCAGCTTTCACAGCCTTATTTTTTACAGTTGCGTCTGAATACATTCTCTCACAATCGCAATCCCTTCCGCCATCTGCGCTTCCCTCAGACATCCGAATCCCATCGCCAATGTGACCGGCTCCCCTGTTTTTGCATCGGGAAACAATCTGTTTTCTTGTAGGCCAAATAGCCGGACTCCTCTCTGCGCCGCCCTCTTTATCAATGCTTCCTCCGTAAAACAGGTGTCGACCTCCGCCATCATATGAAGTCCCGCATGTTCCCCGTAGATACGGCGAACCCACGTCTCCTGTTTCAAAAGCCCCATCATATAATCATGCTTTGTCCGGTATATATTTTTCATCCTGTTCAGATGGCGTTCAAAACTGCCGTCCGCCATAAAGCGATACAGCAGCTCCTGCTGTGTTCGCGGAACCGTCGTCGCGTAGAACCCACAGTTATCATAATATTTCTCCAACAATTCTTCCGGCAGCACCATATAACTGACGCGCACGGAGGGCGCAATGCTCTTCGAAAAGGTTCCGATATAAACAACTCTCCCTGACGCATCCATCCCCTGCAGAGACGGAATCGGTCTGCCTTTGTATCGAAATTCACTGTCATGGTCGTCTTCAATAATATAGCGGCCTTCCCGCATCATCGACCATTGTAACAGCTCCAGACGGCGCTTCATCGGCATGACTGTTCCGAGCGGAAACTGATGCGAAGGCATCACATAGGCAATATTCGCCCCGGTTTCGGTCAGCCTTTGCGTTCGCATACCACTTTCATCCATATCCACTGCCAAAACCGGATAATCCATATTTGAAAACGTGCGCGCCGCCTGAATGTACGTATACCGTTCCATCGCTACCCGCTGCCCCCCGCCCAAAAGCTGCGACAGCAACAGCAGCAAATATTCGTTGCCTGCTCCGATAACCACCTGATTCGCATTGCATCTCACCCCTCTTGCTCGGTGAAGATAATCGCTGATTACACCGCGGAGATTTTCATCGCCCCTGGAATCTCCCGAAAAAAAATATTTTTCTTCATCCTCCATATTGATGCTTCGGTTCAATTTCTGCCACACTCGAAACGGAAAATGCTCTCTGTCTACCTGGAACGGAGAAAATACGATTTTACCGCCTCCGCCTGCCCTCTCTTCTCCACGCCTCTCCTCCATCTTTTGCCGCCTCTTCCCCTGAAACTGATATAAACCGCTGATATCGCATGCAAAATATCCGGAGCAGGGCTTTGTCTGTAAATATCCCTCCGCAACAAGCTGGCCATATGCAAAATCAACGGTACTTCGACTGACCTGCAAACTTTTGGCCATAAAACGAGTAGACGGTAATCTCTCCCCCGGGGAGATCTTACCGTCCGCTATTTCCTTACAAATATAATCATAGATCTGCTCATATAGCGCCTTTTTTGAATCGCGGTCTAAATTAATAAACAGCTCTCTCATGATCCCTCCAACGCTATTTCTTCTGCTTCAGCTCTTTGATAATTTCTTCCTTTAATTCCAACGCCTTATCTTTTATTTTGCGGCTCGCGCTCGCCGATGTAATTACATTTGCAAGGCTCTTTGAAGCGATATCGTACTTCTTAAAATGCATCGACATAACCGCCAGGAGATAATCCATCGTACTTGAATCCATTCCGCAAATCGGAAACATCTCCGTGCTGATTGCTTTCATAAAACCGTCATACGCCTGCTCATAAAAGGTCTCCTCCTCCTTGCGAAGCGCTTCTATTTTCTCTTTTTCTTCAGGATTGGACGCATCAAGCGTCTCAATCTTGCCCCTTATCAGCCAAGAAAGGATCAGGCAATTATATGCTTTTTCACTTGTCTTCGCCTTCTTAACCATTGCGTTAAAAAGCGACAACTTATGCATTTCAATCGCTTTATCGTAATCGTTCGTCGGCTCCGAGCTCAGCACACCCGCTTTAAAGTTACAGCAGACCTGCTCCTTCACAAGCCGGATCTGCGCGGACGTAAGGTGTTCAAAATATCGGTTCAATGCGGTATATCCGCAATTCGGACACGAAGACGCATCATACTTGAGCGTGTCAATATACATATGGCGCGGCCTCAAATCCGCATCCGGCTCCAAACGCTTTGCTCTTCCTGACTTAACCACCTTCGTCTTAAATACTTTATCACAGACAATACAACGAATACTTTTTTCCAAAAGAAATTCCTCTTCTTTCGGTTCCTCCGCCTTTTTCTCAGCGGCGTCCTCCGCTGATTTTGCGGAACCCTTCTCGTCCGCAAACAAATCAACCTCTTCCGTTGATTTAAAACCAAATTTTTCAAGGCCTGCAAATAAATTCATTTTTTCCTCCATCTACTGCACTGACGGCAGTTTATAAGAACTCTTCAGTGATACAATTCGATTAAACACCATAGCCTCCGATGTGGAATCCTTTGCATCGACACAAAAATATCCCTGTCTTACAAACTGGAAGCTGTCATATGCAGCTGCTTTTTCCAACGACGGCTCTACATAACAATGATCGAGCGTAACCAGAGAATTCGGATTTAAATTCAAGCTCCCATCCTCATTATATACGCCAAGATTTTCATCCACAATATTCTCATACAGACGCACTGTCGCCTTTTTCGCATATTTTGCGGATACCCAGTGAATCGTACCTTTTACCTTTCTTCCGTCGGGGCTGTTTCCGCCCTTAGAAGCCGGATCATAAGTACAGTGTATCTCGACCACCCTGCCATTTTCATCCTTTGTATAACTCTCACACTTTACAAAGTACGCGTGCATCAGGCGCACTTCATTTCCCGGAAACATCCGAAAATACTTTTTCGGCGGCTCCTCCATAAAATCCTCCCGGTCAATATAAAGCTCGCGGGTAAACGGAACCTGCCGCGTTTTAAGCGCTTCATTTTCCATGTTATTTGCCACTTCAAAATATTCCGTCTTATCTTCCGGATAATTATCAATAATCACTTTGACCGGATCGAGCACGGCCATAACCCTCGCGCGCTTTAATTTCAAATCCTCGCGAATACAGTACTCTAACATCGCGTAATCCACGGAACTGTTGCTCTTTGAAATGCCGCACAAATCTACAAACATTTTTATGGATTCCGGCGTAAATCCCCTTCTTCTAAGCGCCGCAATCGAAACGAGGCGCGGATCGTCCCAGCCGTCCACAATGCCGTCTTCCACAAGCTTCTTGATATACCGCTTACCGGTCACTACATTCGTAAGATACAGCTTCGCAAATTCAATCTGCTTCGGCGGTTTCTCATACGCAAGCTCACGCACCACCCAATCGTACAGCGGACGGTGATCTTCAAACTCAAGCGTACAGATAGAATGCGTAATTCCCTCAATGGCATCCTCAATCGGATGCGCAAAATCGTACATCGGATAAATACACCATGTCCCGCCGGTATTGTGATGCGTCATATGAGCCACCCGGTAAATCACCGGATCGCGCATATTCATATTGGGAGACGCCATATCTATTTTGGCGCGGAGCACCTTCTCTCCGTCCCGGTACTTTCCTTCCTTCATCTCCTCAAACAACTTCAGATTCTCTTCCACATTTCGTTCTCTGCCGGGATCGTCCTTGCCCGCCTCTTTCAGCGTCCCTCTGTACTCGCGTATCTGCTCCGCCGACAGATCGGAAACGTACGCCTTTCCCTTCTTTATCAGCTTTACCGCGGCCTCATACATCTGTCCAAAATAATCGGACGCAAAAAAAAGCCGGTCTCCCCAGTCAGCGCCCAACCATTTAATATCTGCTTTTATGGATTCGACAAATTCTGCCCTCTCCTTTGTCGGATTTGTATCGTCAAAACGCATATTAAACAGTCCGCCATACTTCTGTGCCAAGCCGTAATTCAATAAAATAGACTTGGCATGTCCGATGTGAAGATATCCGTTCGGCTCCGGCGGAAACCGCGTATGCACTGTCTCACAGTGCCCCTCCTCCAAATCCTTTTCTATAATCTGTTCGATAAAATTTTTGGAGACAGTTTCGTTTTCCATCTTGTCTTCCTCCTGCCATTCTCTCTAAAACACTATATTGATATTAGTATATGACAAAATGGCAGTGCTTGGCAAGAGTGAAAAGATAAAAATTAGTTTCTTTTTATATGTTCATGGGTAAAAAGGTGATCCTGGCAATATTCATAATTCCCATCGCACTTTGAACAAAAACGAAATTCTAAATTCGGATCGTCCAACTCCGTTCTGCCGCAAATTGCGCACTTGTGCTTCGTAATGCCGGAACCCGGACGCGGCTTTCGCATCTGCGCCCGAAACGCCTGCCTTCGATGAATCTCCTTCGGTGAAATTCGTCTGAAATCACGCGTAGAGAGAAAGAAAATCAAAAAGTTCATTAAAGACATCACAATAGAAACTCTTCCCGCCCACTCGGTCATAAGCAGCTGATATATCGTAAGAACCGCATAAACATATGCCATCCATTTCATTTTTATCGGAATGATGAAATAGAGCAAAACCTGCATATCCGGATACATGGTCGCTAACGCAAGGAAAATAGACATATTAATGTAATTGGTGCTAAAATAATAGCCCATATATAACATTTCAAGCGTTACGCCGCCGTTTATGGCATATAAGATGCCGTAATATAAAAACGCGCCGATTACCGTAAAAATAATGCCGCCGAAAATGTAAGCGTTAAAACGGAACGTCCCCCAGGTACGCTCCAGCGTAGTTCCAAGCTGATAATAGAAAATCGCCATAATTAACAGAAACAGAAGGTTGGAATCCGTCGGCATAAAGATCCAGGTTACAAGTCTCCAAACCTGCCCGCGCAGAATATGATACGGGCTTAACGTTAAATATCCCAGGAGATCTGCGTTCACAACGCTGATGGCAAATCCGATACAGTATGCGCCAATCAGATATATAATCAGATTCGAAATCGCATATTTTCCTATTTTTCTCTCCAATTTATTCAGCCAATTCATAATTTCACCTCGTTAATCATTCAGACCGGCGTATCAACAAAGGGGGTTTGACACTCTTACCCTTATTCACCGTGTACTTGAATTAAATTATATGTTTTTCACCTCCTATTGTCAACGAAGCAGAAGTTTTTTTATTTTGATTTTAGATTTTGCGTCTATGTATTCCCAAAATCGAATAGCTTATATGGAGATTTTCTAAAGAATTTATGAAAAAAGCAAAAACAAATTAAAATAAGAAAAAACAAATTGTTTTTTGCAACATCATGTCGTATAATGTCTTTGTTTTGAATGAAAACCACATCGTTTCCATATAAAACACCGGAGGTATATATGAACAAGATAAACAAACTGGGAATTGATATTGGTTCCACTACAGTAAAAATTGCCATTTTAAATGAAAAAAACGATCTGCTTTTTTCCGATTACGAACGTCATTTTGCAAATATTCGCGAGACCTTGCGAAATTTGCTCCAAAAAGCTTTTGACAAATTGGGAGAACTGCAGATTTCACCGATGATCACCGGTTCGGGCGGTCTGACTCTTGCGAAGCATTTAGAGGTTCCGTTTGTCCAGGAAGTCATCTCCGTATCTACGGCGCTGCAAGACTACGCGCCGCAGACCGACGTTGCAATCGAACTCGGCGGGGAAGACGCAAAGATCATCTATTTTGAGGGCGGAAATGTTGAACAGCGTATGAACGGTATCTGCGCCGGAGGCACGGGTTCTTTTATTGACCAGATGGCGTCCCTGATCCAGACGGACGCTTCCGGCCTGAACGAATATGCCAAAGACTACAAAGCAATTTATCCGATCGCGGCAAGATGCGGCGTATTTGCAAAGACGGATATCCAGCCGTTAATCAATGAGGGCGCGACAAGAGAGGATCTGTCCGCTTCTATTTTTCAGGCGGTTGTCAACCAGACGATCAGCGGATTAGCCTGCGGAAAACCGATTCGGGGACACGTCGCGTTTTTAGGCGGCCCTCTGCATTTCCTTTCAGAGCTTAAGGCCGCTTTTATCCGCACGCTTAAGCTGGATGACGAACATATTATCGCGCCCGAACACTCGCACCTTTTTGCCGCAATCGGTTCCGCGCTGAATTATAAAGATGATGTTTCCACCTCGCTAAGCGAGCTGTTAAACAAACTCTCCTCCGATATCCATATGGAGTTTGAAGTCGCGCGCATGGAGCCGCTATTTGCCTCTAAGGAAGACTACGAAGCGTTTAAGCGCCGCCATATCGGAAATAACGTAAAGACCGCGGATCTCTCCACCTATGAGGGAGACTGTTACCTTGGCATTGACGCCGGCTCCACAACCACAAAAGTTGCGCTTGTAAGCGAAGACGGCTCGCTGCTCTATTCTTTTTACAGCAATAACAACGGCAGCCCTCTGTCTACCGCCATCCTTGCCATCAAGGAAATCTATTCCCTGATGCCGGATCGTGCTAGAATTGTCCATTCCTGTTCCACGGGCTACGGAGAATCCCTGATGAAAGCCGCCCTGATGTTAGACGACGGAGATGTTGAAACTGTGGCTCACTATTATGCCGCAGCGTTTTTTAATCCGAAGGTTGACTGTATTCTAGATATCGGCGGTCAGGACATGAAGTGTATCAAAATCAAAAATCAGACCGTCGACAGCGTTCAGCTGAATGAAGCGTGCTCTTCCGGCTGCGGCTCTTTTATCGAAACCTTTGCGAAATCCTTAAATTTTTCTGTACAGGACTTTGCAAAAGAGGCGCTGTTCGCCCAAAATCCGATTGACCTTGGAACAAGATGTACGGTTTTTATGAACTCCAAGGTAAAACAAGCCCAAAAAGAAGGGGCAAGCGTCGCCGATATCTCTTCGGGACTTGCCTACTCCGTTATCAAAAACGCCCTGTTTAAGGTTATTAAGCTCTCCGACGCAAAGGATCTGGGAGAAAATATTGTCGTCCAGGGCGGAACCTTCTACAATGACGCCGTTCTCCGAAGCTTTGAAAAAATTGCCGGGGTTCAGGCCGTACGCCCGGATATCGCCGGAATTATGGGCGCATTCGGCGCCGCTTTAATTGCAAGGGAGCGCCATGAAAAAAACTATAAAACAAACATGCTCTCGATTAAGGAAATCAATGAGCTGACATTTGATACGAAGCTTGCAAGATGCCAGGGCTGTACGAACCATTGCCTTCTAACCATTAACCGTTTTTCCGGAAACCGGCAATACATCACCGGAAACCGATGCGAACGCGGGCTCGGAAAAGAAAAGAACAAAGATAATATCCCAAATCTTTTTGAATACAAAAATGACCGGATGTTTTCCTATGAACCATTACCGGATAAAGAGGCCGTAAGGGGCACCGTTGGCATCCCACGGGTATTGAATATGTACGAAAACTACCCGTTTTGGGCAGTCTTTTTTAAAGCGCTGAAATTTCAGGTTGTCCTGTCTCCACAGTCGACACGAAAAATATACGAGCTTGGCATTGACAGTATTCCAAGCGAGTCGGAATGCTACCCTGCGAAGCTTGCGCACGGACATGTCTCATGGCTGATTAAACAGAACGTAAACTTTATTTTTTATCCGTGCATTCCATATGAGAGAAATGAATTCCCGGATTCCAACAATCACTACAACTGTCCGATTGTAACTTCTTACGCGGAAAATATCAAAAATAACGTAGACGAAATCACCTCCGGACAGATGCGTTTTCTGAACCCGTTCATGTCGTTTACCAATCTGGAAGCGTTGACAGGCCAGCTTGTCAAAACCTTTACCGGGGAATTCCAGATACCGGAGGACGAAATCCGGGCCGCCGCATGCGCAGGCTGGAACGAGCTTGCAGACGCCCGGGAGGACATCAAACGAAAAGGCGAGGAGGTTCTTAATTATATAGAACAAAATCAGATGCGGGGAATTGTCCTTGCCGGACGGCCATACCATATTGATCCCGAGATTAATCACGGGATTCCGGAGTTAATTACTTCCTACGGCATCGCCGTTTTGACAGAGGATTCGATCTCTCATTTACACGAGGTGGAGCGGCCTCTCATCGTTATGGATCAGTGGATGTACCACTCCCGTCTGTATGCGGCCGCAAATTACGTCAAGACGCGGGACGATCTTGACCTTATTCAGCTAAATTCTTTCGGCTGCGGCCTGGACGCTGTCACCACCGACTGCGTCAACGATATTCTGACAAAATCAGGTAAAATATATACCTGCCTGAAAATTGACGAAGTTAATAATCTCGGAGCAGCAAGAATCCGCATCCGCTCCCTGTTGTCCGCCATACGTGTCAAAGAGAAAAAGCAGGAAAAACGTTCCATTGTTTCATCCGGACACAAGCGCGTGATATTTACAAAAGAAATGCGAAAAACGTATACGATACTCTGTCCGCAGATGTCGCCGCTCCATTTCGACCTGCTGGAACCGGCTTTTAACGCCTCCGGCTATCGTCTGATTGTCCTGGATAATGATAACAGAGACTCTGTGGACGTAGGCTTAAAATATGTGAACAATGACGCCTGCTACCCTTCTCTGATGGTTGTCGGCCAGATTATGAGCGCTATCTTATCCGGAAAATACGATATGGAGCGGACTGCCGTTTTAATTTCGCAGACGGGCGGCGGCTGCCGCGCTTCCAACTATATCGGCTTTATCCGCCGAGCGCTGGAGAAATCCGGCTTTGAAAACGTACCGGTAATTTCTATCAATTTGAGCGGCTTTGAAAAAAATCCGGGCTTTAAATTATCCGTACCGCTTTTGCAGAGAGGACTTTACGCGCTGATATTCGGCGATATCTTTATGCGCTGTCTCTACCGCACGCGGCCATACGAAAAAACGGCCGGCGCCGCCAACGCACTGCATGAAAAATGGAAAAAAGAGGTAATCGCGTTTCTCTCGAAAAACCGCATGATCTCTCACAGGAAATTCAAAAGAATGTGCCGTGAAATCATCCGCGATTTTGACAATCTGCCGATGCTTGATATCAAAAAACCGCGCGTCGGAATTGTCGGGGAGATCCTCGTTAAATTTCTTCCGGCCGCAAATAACTATCTTGCGGAACTTTTAGAAGCCGAGGGCGCCGAGGCCGTCGTGCCGGATCTGACAGACTTTTTGCTCTACTGCTTCTACAATCAGAACTTTAAAGCTGAAAATCTTGGGACGAGCAAAAAATCGGCAAGAAACTCCAATCTTGGAATCCGCTTCTTCGAGTGGCTTAGGAGCGCCGCAAGAGACGAGTTTGAAAAGAGCAGACATTTTGACGCCCCTGCCAGAATCGAGCATCTCGCAAAATATGCGGACGAAATTGTATCACAGGGAAATCAAACCGGAGAAGGATGGTTTTTAACCGGAGAAATGCTAGAACTGATCCACACCGGCACAAGCAATATTGTCTGTGCGCAGCCGTTTGCCTGCCTGCCGAACCATATTGTCGGGAAAGGCGTCATCAAAAAGCTCCGCCATCTCTATCCCGATTCCAATATTGTAGCGATCGACTATGATCCGGGCGCCAGCGAAGTAAACCAGTTAAACCGTATTAAGCTGATGCTTTCTACGGCACAGAAGAATCTTTCAAAATAAACATTCCCGGGAGCATATAAACGCTCCCGGGAATCTTCGTCTTATTTCATGTCAGATTTACATCTGACCGGCGATCTTAGAAACACCGTTTTTTATGTAATCATATGGCTAGCTATCACAGCGCCTTTAATTTATTGTTATGGACATTGATAAAAACATCCTGTATCTCCTGTCTTGCTTTTATATCGCTCGAAAGTCTTATGCATTCATTTAGCTTTCGCGATAAATCAAGGTGACCTTCCGCAATAACCATAATATTCCGATTCGTCTCATTCTCAAGCGTCGTTTTTATTTTTGCAACCTCCTTCTCAAGGTCCGTTACTCTCTTATCGAGATCGTTCACCTTCTTCTCAAGACTGTCTATCTTCTTTTCAAGACCGTCTACCTTCTTCTCAAAACTGTCCACCTTCTTCTCAAGATTACCGACCTTCTCAAGTAATAAATCAAGTTTTTCACTATCTGTCATAATATCATGCCCCCTCTAAATAAATATCCGTTACCGTGAAAGCGCTGACTGTATAACCGCTCCTTTAGAACCCCGGAAAGATTCTCAAGAATTTACAAAGGATTGTGCCGTTTCGCAACCAACCGCTTTCATCCGCGTTTTGCTAACAACGAGTATATCATATAGCGTTGACAAAGTCTATTATCCGAATATAAAATTTATGTATTTTTATCGTAAAGAAATACAATCTCTTGATCCCGATTTTTTATTCCTGTTAGCACTCAATCAAAAAGAGTGCTAATTTCCTGTTGACATTTTAAATGATTCGTACTAATATTTCTATTAGATAAATTTTAAAGAAAAGGAGTCTTATCTTATGAGCAATAAACATGGTAATCTTTCGATCAGCAGCGATAATATTTTTCCAATCATAAAAAAATGGATGTATTCCGACCACGACATTTTTTATCGCGAGTTAATCTCCAATGGCTGCGATGCTATCACGAAATTGAAAAAGCTTGAAATGATGGGAGAGGCCACATTGCCGGCAGACTATAAGGCAAACATACAGATTACGGTCAATCCGAAAGAGAAAACCCTTACCGTTACAGATAACGGCCTTGGAATGACCCAGGAGGAAGTAGAGGAATATATCAATCAGATCGCTTTTTCCGGCGCGACCGACTTTTTAGAGAAATATAAAGACAAGGCAAACGAGGATCAGATCATCGGACATTTCGGTCTGGGCTTTTACTCGGCATTCATGGTTGCCGACGAGGTGCACATTGATACCTTATCCTATAAAGAAGGCGCGACTCCGGTTCACTGGGAATGCGACGGCGGCACGGAATACGATATGAAAGACGGCGCCAAAGAAGAAGTGGGAACGAAAATTACGCTTTTCTTAAACGAAGATTCCCTGGAATTTGCCAATGAATACCGTGCGAGAGAAGTCATTGAGAAATACTGCTCCTTTATGCCGATCCCGATTTTCTTAGACAATGCGGACGCCGAGCCTGCATATGAGACCATCGATCCGGAAGACAAGCTGGACACCGATACCGTTGTGGAGACAATCATCGAAGAAGCAAAGACAGAAGAAAAAGAAAATGAAAACGGTGAAAAAGAAATTGTTGAGATCAGTCCACAAAAAGAAAAACTAAAAATCGTAAAACGTCCGGTTCCGTTAAACGACACAAACCCGCTGTGGGCAAAAAATCCGGGCGACTGCACAGACGAGGAGTACAAAACCTTTTACCGCAAGGTATTTATGGATTACAAAGAACCGCTGTTTTGGATTCATCTGAACATGGATTATCCATTCAATTTAAAAGGTATCCTGTACTTCCCGAAAATCAATACGGAATACGACTCCATTGAAGGCACCATTAAGCTATACAACAATCAGGTATTTATCGCCGACAATATCAAAGAAGTGATTCCTGAATTTTTGATGCTCTTAAAGGGTGTCATCGACTGCCCGGATCTTCCGCTGAACGTATCGAGAAGCGCTCTGCAAAACGACGGATTTGTAAAGAAAATTTCCGACTATATTTCCAAAAAGGTTGCGGACAAGCTGACCGGAATGTGTAAAACGGAAAAAGAAAGCTACGAGAAATACTGGGACGACATCAGCCCGTTTATCAAATTCGGCTGCTTAAAGGACACCAAATTCTGCGATAAAATGAACGACTATATTTTATTCAAGGATATCAATGATAACTATCTGACACTGCCGGAACTGCTCAAAAAAGAAGAAGAGAATACGCAAAACCAGAGTGAAAATTCGGCTGAAGACGATACGTCTTCCGATAACGAAAAAGACAATGTGGAAGTGGAAAAAGACGATGAAGAAAAAGAAAAAAAGACGGTTTACTATGTCACCGACCTGATTCAGCAGGGACAATACGTTAAACTGTTTAAAGAGCAGGGAATGAACGCCGTTATCTTAAACCACAACATTGACACCTCCTTCATTTCACAGCTGGAACAGCGCAATGACACTTACCGCTTTATGCGAATCGACGCCGACGTAACGGAATCTTTAAAAGAAGAGACGTCCGAAGAGGATTTAAAAGAGGCGACGGACAGCCTGACCGAGATCTTCCGCAAAGCCTTAAACAACGACAAGCTTGCCGTTAAAGTCGAGAAATTAAAA
Organism: uncultured Roseburia sp.; assembly: GCA_947383215.1. Lineage (GTDB taxonomy): Bacteria > Bacillota > Clostridia > Lachnospirales > Lachnospiraceae > Roseburia_C. The sequence goes on along the minus strand of CANDCP010000005.1, from coordinate 83,280 downwards.
AATGAACAGATTTCTTCCGTCATTACGCTCTCCGAGGAAGGCAGACGTATGCAGGATATGATGAAAATGTACGCTGCGAACGGTATGGGCGGTATGGACAGTTCCATGTTCGCCGCCGACGCGACACTGACCTTAAACGCCAACAACGAACTCGTAAAATATATTTTAGATCACAAAGATACCGAACATGTTCCAATGTTCTGCGAGCAGCTGTATGACCTTGCAATGATCAGTAACCAGCCGCTCTCCGTAGATGCCATGAGCAAATTTATCGACCGCAGCAACAAAATTATGCTGTTACTTGCAAAATAAAAAACAGAGGCTTTGGGTTTATGATCCGAAGCCTCTGTTTTTGCCTGTCAATTTTCAAATTTATCCTCGTATACCGCAAAAAAACTATCGGTTGTAATATTATCCCCCGTCTCAACTCTCACGGTTTTCCAGAGCGTATCATTCATCACCGAATCCAGCCCTCCGATAAACTCCCGATAAACATCGTCAAACGCTTCTTTTTCACGCTGCTTTACAATCGTAAGTTTATGTTCGTCTGTCAGCTCCTGATTAAACTTGTCGATGCATTTCATATAGTAATAACCCTTCTCGGTCTGGATACACGGAGTAATCTCCTCCTCCTCCGTCTGAAATATCTCCGCTTCCACCTCCGCCGGCAAATCTCCCCGGCCGAACGTAATCTCAATCCTTCCCGCCTCGTTATAGTCGGCGGCAACGGCAGAAAAGTCTCTCCCCGCATCTAACGCCTTTTTCACCTCTTCCAGCCGCTCTTCGCTTGTCACGAAAATCTGCATCGCTTCCATAATCCTTGCCTCATCATCGCTGACCTCCCCGTCAATGCCCTCAGTCAACGACGCGTAAAGCTTCTGCGCGAGCGCATAATTTTCATACATCTGCGCAAGCATCCCCTCGCTGATATCCATATAGGATATTTCCTCCTCGGTCAGCGATTGGTAATATTCTTCCGCCGCCTCCTTTGCCGTCATCTTCTCCTCTTTTGTCAGCGAAATCTCCTGGCGTTTTGCAAGCTCATCCATGCAGACAATACGTGTCAACTCGGCGACCGTGATATCCTTCACATAATGCTCCAACAAATGTTCGCTCGTTTCGTGCTCCCAGAGATTGATGGTAAATGCCGTACCGTAAATATTCTGATAATTACACAGATACACTTTCGCTTCCGGCAACGTACAAACGATATCCCCGATCCGGAACACATCCCCATCTCCCAACTCGGACGCGAACGACGCTTTTTTAAAACGGCAGCCCGCCGCCAATACGGCAACAAAAAAAACTGCGGCCGCCACCCCCACTCTCTTTTGTATCTTCATCTTTCTACTCCATAGATTTTATAATACTGCGCGCAACACTGATGCCGTTTGCAGACGCCTGCTGAAGCCCTCTCGTAACGCTGGCTCCGTCGCCGATTGCCCGAAGGCCGCGCACACTCGTCTCAAAATCGGAATTAACCACAACCTTATTGGAATAAAATTTGACTTCCACCCCATAGAGAAGCGTCTCATCACTCGCGATTCCCGGCGTCACCTTATCAAGCGCAACAATCATTTCCTCAATGTCTACCATAATACGGTGCGGAAATACCAAAGACAAATCTCCCGGTACCGCGTCCTTAAGCGTCGGAACAAGATTATTCCGGCACAGCCTCTCTTCCGTTGTCCGCCGTCCCCTGCGAAAATCCCCGAAGGTCTGCACCATAATCCTGCCGTCGCAGAGCATATTCGACAATTGCGCAATCTGCTTTCCGTACGCAATCGGAGTCTTAAACGGCTTCGTAAAATTTTTCGACACCAAAAGCGCAAAGTTTGTATTGTTGGTCTTCAGTTCCTTCGACTTGTACGCATGACCGTTTACAACGGCAAGCCCGTCGTCATAATACTCCGTCGCAACCTCGCCGGACGGATTTGTACAAAATGTCCGCACCTTATCGTCAAACGTAGGCGTGTGATATACCAGTTTTGCCTCGTAAAGGTTCTTATTTAAAAAATCCATGACCTCATCGCGAACCTCAACGCGAACTCCGATATCGACCGTTCCGACCTGCGTCTCGATTCCCCTTTCCTTGCAGATATGGGAAAACCAGTCCGCACCCTCCCGGCCGACCGCAGAGACTACCTCCTTCGCCCGATACTCTCCCTTATCGGTAATTACGCCGGTCACCGCGTTCTCCTCAACCGCAATATCCTTGACCATCGTATCAAAAACAATCTCCACACCCTCGTTCAAAAGATGCTCCTGCAATCTTGCGTAGATCTTATACCCTTCCTCCGTACCCAAATGCCGGATCGGGCATTCAATCAATTTCAAGTTCGCCTGGATTGCTTTCCTTCTGATCTCGCGTATCTCCCTTGCCTTATCCAGTCCGTACACAGACGCGTCGGCCCCAAACTGTAAATAAATGCGATCTGATTCCCGTATCAGCTCCACGGCTTTCTCATATCCGAGAATCTCCGGCAAATTCCCTCCCACGTCGGGCGAGAGAGATAATTTTCCGTCAGAAAACGCGCCCGCGCCCGCAAAACCGGTTGTAATAGAACAGGGCTGGCAGTTGACGCACACCTTCGTCTTTCGCTTTGGACACTGGCGCCTTTCAATACTCCGCCCCTTTTCAATCATCAAAACCGTTATGTCCGGACGCCGCCTCTTCAATTCAAACGCACAGAAAATACCGGAAGGCCCCGCTCCGATAATAATCACATCATATCTGTTCTCCATCGAAATCCCCTTCCCCTCCTCTCATGCCTCTACAATAAGAAATCTTCCATCCGGCAGAGCAAACACCTCGTCCGCCTCATTTATCTCGAAATCATTCATACCGGAAATATCCATACCGCTCTCGTCAAAATATTGTCTGACTTCCCGAATATTTTTACAGACAACCGCCATGCAATCCTCTAAAAACTCCCTGGCCTCCTCCAGAGAATCCGCAACATTCTGGTCAAACAACTGTCCCTGATGATCAAAAAAATATTGCACCACATCTCTTTCATACGCTTCCATTGCCTTCCTCCTAGTATGTTCTGTTTTTATTTTATTATGAATTTCCGGAAATATCAATGCCAAGCTTTTTCATTTCCTGATAAATGCGGGCAACCGGAAGACCGACTACATTATTGTAATCTCCGTCGATCGTTCGGACAAACTTCGCGGCAAGCCCCTGTATCCCGTAAGCCCCCGCTTTGTCCATCGGTTCTTTGCTCCTGATATACGCGTCTATCTCCCCGGAAGATATCGAATACATCGTCACCTCTGTCTTCTCATAAAAACTGCGGCAAGTCAGATTTCCGTCTTTACAAAACAGGAGAGCGACGCCCGTATAGACCTCGTGCGTTTGGCCTGACAGCATCGAGAGCATTTCCCTTGCCCCTGCCTCATCCTTTGGTTTTCCAAGGATTCTGCCCTCATAACTTACTACCGTATCGGCTCCGATTATCAGACAGTTTTTTTCATTTACCGTTCTGTAAATCTCATCCGCTTTTCTGCCCGCAAGCTCCGCAACAATATCCCAAGGCTTCTCCTTCGTGATAAGCTCTTCTGCCTGCGCGGGAATAACCGCAAATGAAAGCCCGATTTGCTCCAAAAGTTCTCTGCGCCTTGGAGACGCGGACGCTAAAATTATATTCATATTCTGTTACCTCCGTTATCACAGCGGCACAATCTTATGGAGACAAAACGAATAAAGGAACCGGCCGGCAACCTCCATATTCCAGATTTCATGAAGCGCCCTCGCATACAATTCGATCTGTTCTTTGTACATTTTTACAAGCTGTCCATCGTCCGATACACGGTCAGTCTTATAATCGAGAAGATAAATCCTGCGGTCTTCGATCCAGAATACGTCAATAATCCCCTGGATCAGTATCAATTCTTCCTCCTGCACGCCAAGTACAAACGGCTTCTCCCTAAAAAGCTCTCCCCGTTTTGCCGCCGCCCTCATGCGTTTTCCCACCGGAGAATTTAAAAACTCCGCAATCGCCGCCGGATTTATCAATTTCTTCATTTCCGGCGTAATGCGCTCCAAAGACAGCATCCGCTCCACCTGCTGTTCCACATTTTTAAGAAGATTATCACCCGAAAGCGAAGGAAAGTCAAGACATTCCAGCACACGATGTACCGCAGTCCCCCGCAGCGCACCCAGGCTGACCTCTTCCCTCCCGCCCTCCTCCGCCGCAAAAGAAGGAATATAGGGAACGACAGGTCTCTCCAAAAATTCCGGCGCCGTCTCAAGCTCCTGCGCCTCCTGGAGCTTTCGCATCTCACGGTGCTTTAGCTCGGACACCGAATATTTCATCTGTAAATCAACGGAAGCCTGATACGGATACCGATAAGAGAGCCGTTCATTTACAAACTCCCTCGCCTCCTGCGATACCTCCCCCTCCGCAAGAAAAGCCTCCCCGGCAAGCCGTTCGTCTTTTATCTGACGCGCGGCCTCCCGCCACACAAGATCCGACACGCCGACAGACGAGATCCGGTATTTCCCGCCGTACGTTGCCAACGCGGCAAGCGTCCAGTCGAGATAGCTGAGCGCTCCCGCAATAGCAGGAAACTCAATCTCCTCCGCCCCCTCGTAAATCAAACGGCCGGCTTCGACGCGCTCTGACGGATGATCCGTGGAAGCCGTCAATACGAGCTTTTCTTTTGCCCTTGTCAAAGCAACATAAAAGATGCGGAGCTCTTCCCCCAAATTTTCGAGATCGCTCTGATTTGCCAAAATCCTCTTGTAAATTGTCGGGATCTTCAATCGCCTCTCTCTGTCGATTTCATCCAGTCCTATGCCGAATTCATGGTGCAGAATCATGCGGCTGCGGGAATCCTGTCTGTTAAAATGTTTCCCCAAACCGCTCACAAAAACAACCGGAAACTCCAGACCCTTGCTTTTATGAACGCTCATAATCCGCACGGCATCCTCATTTTCACCGACAAGATCCGCCTCTCCAAAATCCACATGATATTTCTGAAGCTCGTCAATATAACGAATGAAATGAAATAAACCTCGGTAACTGGTCGTCTCATAGGCGATCGCCTTTTCGACAAGCATTGCGATATTCGCCTGACGCTGCCTGCCACCCGGCATTGCCGCCGCAATTCGCTCATACCCCGTCTCCTCCAAAACCGCCGTCAACAGTTCGTGTATCGGACGATCCAGAATTTCTCCCCGAAGCTTTTCGTATGTGCGGTAAAACTCATTTGCTTTCTCCGATAAAAGCTCCAAAAATACGCCTTCCCTCACGCCGTCAAAAAACGCTTCGCTAAACGTTTTTTCCCGGTTACTGATACGCACCAGCGCCAGCTCCTCTTCCGTAAATCCCCCAATCGGCGATTTCAGGACTGCCGCAAGCGGAATATCCTGTAACGGATTATCCAGAATCCGTAAGTAATTCAAAACGGTCTGCACTTCAACGGCGGAAAAATAGCCGGTTTTTGTCGTGGTATGCGCGGCAATTCCGTGGCTCATCAATACGTCCGCAAATACCTGGGCGTATCCGCTAAGGCTGCGCAATAGAATGACAATATCCCCGGGACGCACTTTTCTAAGCTCTCCGCTCTTCTCGTCTGTCACAAGCTGATTCTCCAACATCTCGAGAATCCTTCCTGCAACCATATGCGCTTCCATATGAATCTTGTCCTCCGAAAGCTCCTCCAGCATTTCGTCAGCGCTGTCCGCAATCAAAATTTCCGGTTCGAACATCTGACTCATATCGGGGTACGACGCGCCCGGATAGAGCGCGGCCGCGTCGTCATATTCAATATTGCCCAGGCTCCGGCGCATAATTTTTCGAAAAATATCATTTGTAATGGCAAGAACTTCCTTTCTGCTGCGAAAATTTTCGTGCAGATCAATTCGCTGTCTGTCGGAATCGTCGAGACTGTATGTATCAAACTTCTCCATAAAAAGCTCCGGCCTTGCCAGGCGGAAACGGTAAATGCTCTGTTTGACGTCTCCCACCATAAAAATATTATTCTCCCCGCGGCTCTCCCTTGAAATTGCCCGAAGAATCGCCTCCTGCACATAATTGCTGTCCTGATACTCGTCAATCATAATTTCCGCGTACGCCTGCTGAAATTCCCGCGCCGTAACCGTCGGCGCCTTCGTCTCGCGGTCTACAAGGATTTCCAGCGCAAAATGCTCCAGATCTCCAAAGTCCACGATATTTTTATCGCGCTTCTTTTTCGCGAACGCATCCATAAAATCTGTCGTCAGCGCAATCAATTTGTGAACAATCGGAAACAGGCGCCCGGTCTGTCCGACGAAATCTTTAAGCGGCAGAAAAAAGAACTTTTTTCCGATTGCATCGAGCGTTTTCTTCCAATCGTTTCTTGCCGCCTTGACATACTCCTGCATCTCTTTGCTGCCTGTAAATCCCCTTGCCGCTTTTAGCTTTGCCCAGCTGACAGACCGCATCCAATCATACGCTTCCCCGTATGTCTTCGCAGCCTGAAGTCTCTTTATCTGCTCTATATCGGATTTAACGGCGTCCTCGTACATATACGGCCCTTCCTGCGCAAGACAAAGATTACAAACCCGCTCCATTTTTTTACGGATTCCGTCCGCCATATTCAAAATATACGTCATAAGGCAGCGAAACAGCGGGCTTAACGTCAGCTCCTCCGCCGTCTCTATGCCATAGCCTTCCTCACAGGAAGCGAGCCATTCTTTCGGCCAAGGAAAGCTCTGCGCATACTCGAAGAGCTGTAAAATCAACCCTTTGAACGCGTCGTCGCTCTTGCCCGTCGTATAGATATCCGCAAGATCCAAAAACTCTTTTGTCCCCGCCTCATATTCCCTCTCTAAAAGGCCCTCAAGCACCTCCTCTTTTAGAAGCTTCAGCTCTCCCTCATCCGCAATTCGAAAGTTTGGCTCCAAATCAATTTTGTGAAAATGATTTCGAATCACGTAAAGGCAAAAGCTGTCTATCGTCGTAATCTGTGCGTTCTGTATCAGGGCAAGCTGTTGCTGAAGCCTGGGATTCGAAGGGTTCAACGCGATCTCACTCTCGATTGCCGCCCCAATGCGGTCGCGCATCTGCGCGGCGGCCGCCTTCGTAAAGGTCACAACCAACAGTTCATCCATATCTATGGGATTTTCATCTTCCAAGACACGTTTTTTTATTCGCTCTACGAGTACGGCCGTCTTTCCCGAGCCTGCGGCCGCCGATACAAGAATATTGCGTTTTCTCAAATCAATAACCTTTTGCTGTTCCCGCGTCCACGATATTCTCATTCGTTTTCCTCCTGCGTATTCTCCTTTGCCATCTTCTTCAAAATATCTTCCCTGTCCATACCATCTTCCAGCCTGCGATACTGATATCCCGGCACATTCCTGTCAAACCCGCAAACCCCGGCATACGGACAAAACGTACAGCTCTCTTTCTCCTTAAGCTGATACGGCTCCGCCTTTACTTCCCCGTCAACCATACGCTTCCCAAGTCTTTTCATCATTCGATCCACATAGGCCGAAATCACCTCAAATTCTTCCTCTGTCACCGCTTTCGACGCCTTTGAGAGCGTCTTATCCTTAGAAACTGTCACAGGTATCACCTTAGATTTCCCGTCAATCCCGTTATCCATCGCCTCGTAAACCGTCCGCTCGGCATTTATAAGACCGTCCGGCCGCAGCTTTTCCAAAATCTGCTCATAAATTTCCGTTTCGCTCTCTCCGCCGTTCCCCTCGACGACGGGGTCGTCGATGTGATAATAAAAAATCCCGGCCGGCAGCACCTTATCATCCGGATACTCCTTCTTTAACACCTCCACCGCCGCATTTAGATAGACCACAAGCTGCAGCTGCAAACCGTGGTACAACGACAGCAAATCGAAGTTCGTGTTTCCCGACTTATAGTCAATCACCTTCACATAAAGCGTTCCGCCCTCGCGATATGTGTCCACGCGGTCGATTCTTCCCTGAAGATGCATTTTTTCTTCCTCGCTTAAGGCAAAGTTCACCGCGTCAAGCTCCTGCGTAAACGCAAATGAGATCTCAAAATCCTCCGGTACGAACTTTCCCGCGCGCACCTGATCCGTCAACGCGCGAACCGTCGTCTGCAAAATCTCCTGCATACGATAAAGAAAATATTGATTTTTAGACGTCTGCGCAAGCGCCTGATTTCCACTCTCTAAAACCGCCTCCCGCAGCGAAAGCGCAACCAGCTCTTTTCGCATCGGTTTTTCCACCGTAAACCAGTCATATTCGCTCTCTGCCAGCTTTGCGGCATACTTCTCCAACGCGAGATGATAAATGCTTCCCATATCCATCGCGGCAAACTGACTGATTTCGCGCTCGCTTAAACACAGTCCGTAGCGCAAAAAATGTTCGCACGCACACGAAGCAAACCGTTCTAATCTCGTCACGCTGTTCTTTAAGACGCTGCCATACAGCGCTTTCGCCACCGCGGAGCTTATCGCATTTCCCTGGTAATGCATCTTCGCGGCTTCCTCAATCTGCCCGATTAACCGCAGATACTCCTCATCCCCCTGATACCAATCTCCCAGCGCCCCAAAAAGCTGCGATTTTTGTTTGTCATATATGTATCCCTCTTCCCTAAGCCCTCTCAGATAATCCAGATAAAAAGCGAGGCTGCTCTTCGGGGTTACGATCAGATTCTTAAAATCCATCTCTTCGATTTCCTGTACGGACAAATCCGGGAAAAGCTTTTGAACCGTTCCGAGAAGATAAGAACGGCGCAATGCCTGTCCGTCCCCCCCGACCCTCGCGCACAAGAGATACAAAATATCAGAGGGCTTCGTCATCACAAGATAGAGATAAAATCTCTGCATAAACACACGCTCCCTTGCAGTCGGCGCAAGCGCAAGATTATGCTTCGCAAGCTCTTGTCTTTCCATCTGCGAAAGAATTCCAAACCGCGTGTCGGATTTCGGCACAATTCCGTTGTTTAATCCCACAAAAAACAAAACTTTCACATGAGCCAGACGCGTCCGCTCGATATCGCCCACCGTTACCCTGTCGTAACCGCTCGGGATTACTCCCACTCTCGCCGCGTCAAATCCGGCGTCAAGGATCTGTGCGTACTCCTTTACCGTAAGCTCCTCCCCCTCCAAAAGAGACGTCATCTTATCAAGCAAATCCATCAATATCCTGTATATCTGCGCATACTCCCTCTCTTTTGTAAAATCTCCGTTCTCCCGATAAAAAATCTCCCGCTCCTTTAACTGCTGTTCCACTTCCAACTCTCTGAGAAACCGGTAGAGCGCCATCGACTGCTCCCGCACGGTCGCATGTTTTCTCACAAAAACATCCCAGAGCGGCAAGAGAAGCTCCATCTGCTCTGCCCGAAAAGTCTCAAGCTCCTCGAGCTGTTCCTGCGTCATTGTGCGCGGCAGATACGAAAAGCGCTTCGACCACGCCTTATGCCCGCGGATTCCTGAGGCAAGTATATAATTTTCCAGCCTGTCAATCAGCGAACTGTCCACACGGCGGTCGCGCACGCTCTCCCCTTCCCTGCGCAGCGTCAAATTGCTGCGCAGATAGCGGAACACGCTGTCGCACGAGAAATCGCTCTCTACAATTTCTAATACCGCGCGGACGAATTCGATAAACGGATGCAGCAATATATTTTTCGTAGTGTCCAGAAAATAAGGAATATCATAACAGGAAAATACCTGCGGCACATAGTTTCCGTACGCCTCGACATCTCCGCTGACCACGGCAAAATCTTTGTACCGATAGCCCTTCTCGCGGACAAGGCGCTTAATTTCTCCGGCCACAAACACAAGCTCCTCTTTTGGGTTCGCAAGAGAGTAAATCCCGATCTGCCCCCCGTCGCCCTCGTAGGGCCTTGCCCCAAGACGAAAAAGATTCTGCTCCAGCGACGCAAGCATGGGCGAGTCGGAAAATCTTGATTTTTCAGCGTCCTGTAAGATTATCGGTTTTTCGATATCCATACCCGCCTCACCTGCCATGCGCATAACGGACGCAATTGTTTTTTTACTCATTGCAAAAAGCTCCTGCATATCCCGATAATGATAAAAATCTTCTCTTGGATCTATCGTGAGCGTAATATAAATATCTTTGCTAAGCCTCATCAGTTTTTTCATCAGATAATTCTGTATCGGCGTGAACCCCGTAAATCCGTCTAACGCCAGCACACTGTTATTCAAAAGGCTTGACTGCTCCGCCACGTCCGCCAGCACATCGAGCACCGCCTCCGCCGTCACAAGCTTATCGGAGAGATACGCCTCAAATTCGCGATACATCGTAAGTATATCCTTCATTTTATAGGAAAATCCCAAAGACACCGTCCCGGCTGCATTCTCTTCGTCAAAAGTTAGCGCAGAATCTAAAAAATCCTCCAGATCTTCCGGAGAAATATGATACTGCGTCAGTTCGGATATCAGGGATTTCATCTCGCTGACATAACCCATTTTTTTCATATTCCCGGATAAAACCCGAAGCTTGTCCTTATGTTCTTCCGCCACTTTGCGCAAAAGCAGATTCTTACCGGTTTCTTCCAGTATGACGATGTCCTGCTTTCCGATCTCGTCAAACACCCGATAGGCAAGCCGCTGAAAGCTGACCACGTCAATATTCATGATTCCTCCGCCGGATTTTTGCACCAATTCCCGCTGCGTCTGCATGGTAAACTGTTCCGGCACGATCACGTAAAATATCTGCCCGGGCTGCCGTTTCGCCATCCGCACAATCCGCTCATAAAGCCACGTCGATTTTCCGCTGCCGCTGCTCCCCAATACAAACTGTAATGCCATAACTTCCTCCGAAAATCTACAAAATCCCGACCGCTTCTTTTGCAAGCCGGTCTGCCTCCTCATTCCCCTCCACACCGGAATGCCCTTTTACTTTTATAAAATTGAGCCGTATCTTATCCTTTACAGACTGCATATAATTAAAATAAGCGATCGTACCTTCCTTATTTCGCTTCCAGCTTCCCGTCGCCCACATCTCAATTCCCATATAATCATAATAAATGACAAGCTCTTTCAATCCCAGCTCCAGCGCGCGCCTTACCGCCGCCATACTGCCCAAAATCTCTCCCGCAACGTTGCGCATTTTTGCCATATCCCCGTCTTCCCCGGATCCCTGAAGAATCTCTTTCTTCCCGTCATATGAAAGAAAACCGCCATAACCGTAAACCTTTGTCTCTCCATTGTAAGAACCGTCTACGAACGAATATGCGCCGCCCGAAACATCCTGCCCGCACTTTTCCCCCTTGAGGTATGCCTCCGCCTCCGTTTTCGTCTTAAAGCTTTTATACTGCGCGCCGGGATAGCCGTCAACCATACGTTTACATTCCTCCCAACTGCCATATATCCCCGGAGTTATTCCTTTTTTTACTGCATAATATTTTCCCGCCATCTATGATTCTTCCTCCGCATCTGCGTTCCCGTCTATCCCTCGGTTCTCTCTCTCTTTTTGAATAAGGAGCGTATACAGCGTCGGAGAAAAACCAAATTCCTCCATCAGCCTCTCCACCTCCGCTAACCGCTGTTGTTTCACGGCTTTTGTCACAATCGGTTTTCTTACCGCGCGAATCAGGATATTTTTCGGCGTATGCGACAAATCTACAAATTCCATCAGCTGCGTCTTATAACCGCAGTACTCCAGCAGATTCCCTCGAACCGCGTCTGTCGCAAGCGCCGCAAACCGTTCCTTTACAATCCCGTAGCGCATAAGAAGAGAGAAATCCCCGCTTTTCATCTGCCCGTTCAATTCATGCTGACAGCACGGCACGCAAAAAATCATCTTCGCTCTCCAGCTTACCGCATTATAAAGCGCATAATCCGTCGCCGTATCACAGGCATGCAGCGTCAATACCATATCTACGTCGAAATCCGCCTGATACCCGTTGATATCCCCCAGTTCAAAGCGAAGCCCTTCATAACCGTAACGGACAGCCGCCTCATTGCACTTTTGAATCACATCTTTTTTCAGATCGAGTCCAAGGATCGTTACCGGAATCTGCCTTACATAGGTAAAATAATAGTAGACAATAAACGTAAGATAAGACTTCCCACATCCGAAGTCTATGATATTGCAGCGCTCCATCTCATTCTCCCGCACCGCATCGTCTATAATTTCAAGAAAACGGTTAATCTGCTTAAATTTATCATATTTTGAACGGACGACTTTTCCTTCTTTTGTAAAGATTCCCATATCAATAAGGGGCTCAATGACCGTCCCCTCTTCCAGAATATAACGCTTTTTCCGGTTATGTTCCTCCGGTTCTCCCATCTGCCTTTTCAGACTGTTCTCCCCGTACAAACGCTTTCCCTTCTTAGTAAGCCGAACCGTATACTGCGTTTCTTTTGTAAAAATATCAATCTGCCGATACCTGCCAAGACAAATTTCGACAATTTCAAAGAGATCTATGGTTTCCGTATTTTCATGAAAAACCTGTTTTTCCGTGTATTTCTCTATCTGGTATCCGCTCTTTTTTGCAACGATACAAAGCTTTCGAAATTTTAAATCCTGCCCCCGCCCATTGCTGCAAATTATTTTTCTGACGCCATCCGGTTTTATTTTCTCTAAAAACGCACGCTGTGTTTCTTCCATATTTAAACTCCAAATTCGCCTCTCATCGATGTGTCACACTCCCATTATAACATACATCAAATAACTGTCCAGCCTTACATTCGCCTGGCCGCACGCTTCCCGGCCAGGAAAAAACACAGGGACAAAAGTCCCTGTGCCGCATAATTTCATTTAATATTTTCCAAAATCATCTTCCAGTGAAATCACCTGTTCATTTGCGCTCGCAACGGAAGGAAGCGACGCGCCTCTTGGAGAAGGCAGATTTCCCGAACCAAGGTGATAAATGGAAAGCATGTCGCGCATTCTCGAAGCCTGATTGGAAAGCTCCTCGCTGGCCGCCGCACACTGCTCGCTGGTAGCGGAATTGGTCTGTACTACCTGTGAAACCTGCGCGATCGCCTGCTCAATCTGCGCTACCGCCGTCGCCTGATAATTGGAAGACTCGGCAATTCCATTGATAATCACTTCACTGTCCTGAACAACTTTCGTAATAGCGCCCAGGGCCTTTGCCGTATCATCCACAATCTGTGAACCCGAGCTAACCTTATTGATTGAATCCTCAATTAATTCCGCGGTCTCCGCAGCCGCAGCCGCACTCTTCGCCGCAAGGCTTCTGACCTCTTCCGCTACAACGGCAAAGCCCTTTCCTGCCTCGCCTGCTCTCGCGGCCTCAACTGCCGCGTTCAACGCCAGAATATTGGTCTGGAATGCAATATCGTCAATTACCTTAATAATCTTAGAGATACTTTCGGACGACTTATTGATATCCTGCATCGCGGTCATCATGTCTTCCATCTGTCTGTTCCCCTGTTTTACATCGTCGATCGCCCGAACAACGAGGCTGGCAGCCTCGTTCGCCTGCTCCGCGTTCTGCTTCGTCTTATCTGCAATCTCATCAATAGAGGCTGTAATCTCTTCGATCGCGCTCGCCTGCTCCGTGGAGCCCTGCGCCAATGCCTGGCTTGCGCTTGCCACCTGCGATGAGCTGATTGTTACCTGAGACCCCGCGTCGCTGATGTTCGACAGCGCGTGGAGATTATCTTCTACCAGTTTCTTTAAAGAATTTCCAAGCAAATCATCCGGTGAAGCAGGGTTTACCGTAATTGTCAAATTTCCGCTGGCAACCTCCTGCGCTATCTTTGACTGATATTTGATATTGTCAATTACTTTGTTGTACGCGTCCACAAGCTCGCCAAATTCATCGTTATTATATTTTACCAGTTCAATGTCCACGCGCCCCATCGCAATATCTTTTGCCGCGTTGGAGAGCTGTACCACAGATCTCTCGATTGCCTTAATCAAAATTGTCGCAATGATAACTGTAAACACAACGGAAACCACCGCGATCGCCGCCGTAAAAAGCGTGGCGTTCTTTGCAAATATTTCTGCGTTTTCCGCATTAATCGCTCCCTTGGTCGTCAAGTCACTAAGCACAATGTTAACAATTGTTAAAAGAATCGGAATTGCAAATCCCAAAATCATTTTTGTTTTCATCTTCATGTTTTTCATGTTCATACCTCTCATTCTTCATCAATATTTGAATCATTTGCCAACTCAGCAACCGATAAATCTTCGTCATTCAAAAGTTTATCGGGATCTAACAGCAATTTTACAGAATCTCCAACCTTACCGATACCATACACATATTTATGGTGCATTTTCTCCACGCGTCCGATGGTTGGCGGCGGCAGTATATTTTCTTCTTTAATTTCAACTACCTCTGCGATTTTGTCAATGACAAGCCCCACCACAGTAGACTTCACGCTGATGACCATAATACAGGTTCTGTCGTTGTACTCAAACGGTTCCTGTTTAAATCGAAGCCGCACATCAATAACCGGAATAACCTTCCCTCGAAGGTTAATCAGACCCTTAATGTAATCTTCCGTTTCAGGTACCGCCGTCACAGCCTGAAACTGGATAATTTCATTCACATACTGGATCTTCAGCCCGAAACACTCGTTGCCTGACTTAAAGGTCATGTACTTACCTTTCTGCGCGTCGTGCTCATTTGAAGCAGCCTGGGTTTTTTTTGTCTTCTTCTTCAAATCGCTTTTTTCACCCATAAGTATATCCCGTTCCTTTCTATAATTTTATTCCAATAATCCGCCAGGATCTAGAATCAAAGCTATACTTCCGTCGCCAAGCTGCGTACAACCGGACAAACCTTTTACTTTTTTGATATATGACGGAATCGGCTTCACAACAATTTCCTGCTGACCGATCAGCTTGTCGACAAAGAGGCATATTTTCTTATCCTCAACCTCAAGTATCAACATCATCCCGTCTTCAACTGATTCCTTAAATTCTTTTAACCCATACCACTTGCCGAGGCGAAGCACCGGGAAACACTCGCCGCGGATCATAACAAATTCGTCTCCGCCGGGCTCGTGAATCATCATATCTTCTTTTACGCTGACAAATTCTTTGATTACCCCCGCTTCCAGAACAAAGGAGGATGTTCCCGTCTCCATCACAATTCCGTCGATAATCGCAAGCGTCAGCGGAATTTTTAAACTCATGGTACTGCCAAATCCCGGCGTACTCTCAATATCGAGCGCTCCGCCGATAGACTGAATATTCTGCACTACGACGTCCATACCTACGCCTCGTCCCGAATACTCCGTAATCTGCTCATTCGTGGAAAATCCCGGCAGCGTAATAAACTGGTAAACCTCTTTATCCGTATAAGCGGTTTCCGGCTTTCCTTCATCCAGCAAGCCCTGTTTCTTTGCTTTCTCTAAAATCTTTGTGCGGTCAAGGCCCTTTCCGTTATCCGAAACGCTGATCCACACCTTTCCCGCTTCCGTCTTGGCCGACAACGTAACTTTCCCCTTTTCTTTTTTCCCGCTCTCAGCCCGCTCTTCATTCGTTTCAATTCCGTGATCCACCGCGTTTCGCACAAGATGCATCAGCGGATCGGAGATATGCTCGATAATATTCTTATCAACCTCCGTCTGCTCTCCGTTCATCTCAAACTCAATATTCTTCCCGAGCTTTCTGGATACGTCAAACACAATCCGGTTCATCTTCTGGAAAGTATTTGTCAGCGGAACCATTCGCATAGACATAATTACGTTCTGCAAATCCGTGGAAATTTTTGAGAGCTGGGCGGCCGCTTTATTAAAGCTGTTTAAGTTAAGCCCCGGCACCTTTAAATCCTGGTTTTGCAGCACTACGGATTCTGCGATAACAAGCTCGCCGATCAAATCCATAAGCTGATCCATTTTACTGATATTTACGCTGATAAACGAAGCTTTCTCCGCCTTGCCTTTTTCTTTTGCAAGTTTTTTCTGTTTTCCGGGCTCTTTGGATTTGACGACGAAATCTCCCGGCGCCATCTGTCCTTTTGGCTTTTGGCTCTCCTCCTGCTCCGATGTGCGCGCCTCAATATCCTCGACGCTGGACTCGAGATCAATCTGGACATCCGATCCGCCAAAATCAAAGCCGCGCAAAAATTCATCCGCCTTGCATTCAAAGATATCAACCTGCTTGATGTCATAACCGATGCCAATCAGTTCCCGAAGCTCTTCCTCACTCTTCTTTGTCTGCAGTAGAAGCCGGAAACCGTCTTTTAATATTGTCTCCGCGCTGCTCTCATCCGAAATAATATCTTCCGGAGAATACAGCATATCTTCGGCAACTTCTTTTAATGCATAAACGCTTTTATATGCATGTACGTTCGCCATCTCTGTCTCCGGGTAGAACGTGATGTAAATTTTATAAAACCGGCTGTCGCTGCCGGCCACAGGCGCAATATAAAACTGCTTCGGCTCCTCGTGCACATTCTCAGGCAGCTTCTCTCCCTTTTTCTTTACATCCCCTTTGATCAAATTCAAAAATTTGTCAAGATTCGCTATGATATCGGTGGCGTCGCCGTCTACCGGATCGCCGTTTCGAATTTTTTCCATCTCACTGGAAATAAAATCCTCCACCTCCAGCACATGCTCTACCAAATCCAAATGCGGTACATTTTCAGGATGGGACTCTCTCAAATAGTAAAAGATATCCTCAAGCTTATGTGACACGGCTGTTATGTTATCAAACATCATAATACCTGAGGAGCCCTTAATGGTATGCATCGTTCTGAATATCTCGTTTATGCTGTCTTCGTCAAAGCATTCCGCATCCTTTTGTTCCAGAACACGCTCCTGAAGCTGTTCAAGCAGTTGTTCATTTTCAAACAAATACATGTCCAGCATGCCGTCTGTACTAAATTCCTCAGCCATATTCTTCTCCTTTTTTATGCATATTCTAATTTGTTCTTTGGTTAAACCAGATTCAGCTTTTTCAATGCCTGCTCAAACCGTCCCTGGTCAATCGGCTTACCGGAATATACGGTACAGCCCAGTTCAAACGCCATTTTGACATTTCCCTCTTCATTCAGGGCTGTGGTCATGATAATCTTCACCGCCTTCTCCTGCGGAATATTCCTTTCCTTTTCAAGATTTCGAATCCCCATAAGCGCCTGATATCCGTCCATAACCGGCATCATAATATCAAGACACACCAAATCGTAAGGCTCTCCATCCTCCAAAGCCATCATAAATGCGTCGACCGCTTCCATTCCATCTACGGTCACGTCGCATTCACCGTACTTTGCCAGGAAATTCATCATAAACTTCCTTGTTACAAAATCATCTTCTGCCAGTAGAATCTTCATTTCCTTTCTCCTTTATATTTTATTTAATAGCGCATATGTCCGGTTCGGTATATCCGATAGTTTTTCCTGATACTCTACCGCACCCAGATCATATGCCACCTTTGGCATTCCATACACTACGCAGGTCGACTCGTCCTGACCGATCGTCCTCGCTCCCGCCTGCCTCATTGCAAGCAGCCCTTTGGCGCCGTCTCCGCCCATTCCGGTCAAGATAATACCCACCGCGCTGGAACCGGCCACCTTTGCGACGGAATCGAACAACACGTCCACAGACGGGCAGTGTCCGTTTACCTTCGGTCCCCGTTTGCATTCTACCTGATAAACCCCGTTTACTTTCACGAGATGCATATGCATATCTCCTCCCGGAGCAATCAACATCGTTCCCGGCATAACCCGATCTCCGGTTTTCGCTTCCTTTACCTGAATACGGCACTGGTCATTCAACCTTTTCGCGTACATTTCGGTAAATCCGGCCGGCATATGCTGTACTACGACAATTCCCGGTATATCTGTCCCAAGCTCCTTCGCCACGGCAAAGATTGCCTCCGTACCCCCGGTGGACGCCCCGATCGCCACAAGCAGATTATTTCCTTTCACCGAGGCAAGCTGATGCTGTCCCTGCATCATAACCGTCTTCTTAATGTTGCTGATCTTCGCCGTGGAGGCAATCTTAATTTTTACCAGAAGCTCGTTTCTGATAAAATCCTCCAGCTGCGGCCGGCTTGTCACCGCGGGCTTTGCCACAAAGTCTACGGCTCCCGCGTTTAAAGCGTCAAATACCTTATCGCTCAGAGAACTGATCACGACGACCGGAAGCGGATACTGCGGCATCAATTTTCGCAAAAACTCGATCCCGCTCATTCTCGGAAGCTCTACATCCAATGTCATAACATCCGGCTTATGCTCTAAAATAGCGTCCCTCGCCTCAAACGGATCTTTTGCCGTCGCCACGACCTGTATGGCCGGATCTCTGCTTAAATTCTGCACTAACAATTCCCGAAACACTATGGAATCTTCTACGATTAAAACCCTTATCGGGCGCATATATTCATCATCCTTCCTTCTTTCTGAATATTGACGGCTGAATAATCTGGAATGGAACCTCATTCCGATCAAGGGTCTCCGTCGTCCCTATAAAAAGATATCCTCCCGGTTCTAAAATATCGTATATCTTTCGAAGCAGCTCATGCTTCGTCCTATCATCAAAGTATATCATAACATTCCGCAAAAATATAGTATGCATTTTTCTTTTAAACGGAAAAGGATTCATCAGATTGAATTGGCGGAAGATAACCTCGTTTTTCAGTTCATCCTTTACCTTATACTGACTGCCCCCTCCAATCGACGAAAAAAAGTGCCGTTTCCATGACTGCGGAAGATTTTCCAGCTGTTCGCTGTTGTATATTCCTTCCACCGCCTTTTGCAAAACTTTCGTGGAAATATCCGTGGCCAAAACCTTCGTATCCCACTCATTGCGCTCCAGTCCGAAAAAATCGGCCAAAACCATGGCGATCATATAGGGCTCCTCGCCCGTAGACGCCGCGCCGCACCAGATACGAAGATCCTTTTTCCGGCTCTCCCTGACTCGAAGCCACGGCAGAACCACCTGCTTAAAATATTCAAAATGTTCAAATTCCCGCATAAAATATGTATGGTTCGTCGTCAGCTGGTTTACCAAAAGCTTTCTTGGTTCATCCGATTCCCCGCTCTCAACCGCATCCATAAACTCATTAAAATTCTTCCAGCCGCCCTCCCTGACCCGTTTCTCCAGCCTTCCGTTTACAATCACCTTTTTCTGGCTCATGTCTATGCCGTAATTTCGTTTCATATATACGGCAATTCTTGAAAACTCCTCATCTGTGATCAAAACCTTCATCCTCCCGTCCAAATTATGATGTCAGATTATCTGTCAGCACAGCTGACGTGATATTTTACAGCATATTTCGAAAATATCGGGATTATACTTTACGCCCGCCTCGTCTCTCATGATGGCAAGCGCCTCTTCCCTGCTTTTTCCTTCCTTTCCGGTCAGAAAACAGTATCCGTTAACAAGAGACACAATCTGCGCCGCGAGCGGTATCTCATCCCGCTTTAACCCCTTCGGATAGCCGCTTCCGTCCCAGTTTTCATGGTGATAATTGGCAATCTCGATAGAGATTCTGATAAAATCATTGTAATCACTGCTTCCGTGAAGATCGCTCAACAGCTTGGCGCCGATACTGGTATGGCTTTGCATCGCCAGAGTTTCCTCCTCCGTAAGCTCCCCCTCCTTTTGCAGAATTTCTTTGGAAACCCCGATATTTCCGATATCGCAAAGGGGGGCCGCCAGCTCTATCGTGTCGATATAAGTGTCCGAAACTTTCTCTTCAAATGCCAAAGACAGCTGCATTCCGGTCGCCAGTATTCTGCAGTTGTCCCCCACACGCTTGACATACGCTTTGTCATACAGAGAATTCTGCGCCGCAATATCCGCAAGCGCATACAATATATTCTTTTTCTCCTGCTCCATCTGCTTTAACTGCTCGCTGACAGAAATCTGAAGTCTCCTGTTCATCTCCATAAGCTCTCTGTGCATCTCATAAAGCCGAAGATGAACGCCCACGCGCGCCTGGATCTCTTCCGGTATAAACGGCTTCGTAATATAATCCGCGCCTCCGATGGAAAATCCCTCAACGATATCCTGCGGGGCGTCAAACGCGGAAATAAAAATCACCGGAATATTTCTTGTCTTCTCGCTCTCCTTTAAACTTTTGCAGAGTTCATATCCGTTCATGCCCGGCATAGAAATATCCGTCAAAATCAGCTGCGGCAGACAGGCTTTGACCTTTTCAAGCGCTTCCTCCCCGTCCTTTGCCAAAACGGGACTGCAATTCATATCTTTTATGATCTCCTCGAGAATCACCCTGTTTACTTCCACGTCATCTACAATAAGAATCGTCTTACCGTCCGCGCTCACCTTACTGTGATCCATCCGTATACCTCCTTACCCCTGCAAAAGCGTTTTTAGCTCCTCAAATCCCGCCGTCACCTTTTCGTAATTTTCCTTCTGAACCGCCATCTTTAGCTTCAGGATCACACGGCCCACCTCGCGCGGCGCTCCCTGTGTCAACTGCCTTATCATATCCATAAACATTTCGGCTTTTTCCCAGTTTTCCATTTCGACGCATAATATCAGCTTTGATAAATTTTTGGAAAGCGCTTCCTGATTTTTCGGCGTTCCATATTTTTTGGCGTCTTCCTCCTGCGCGTCTGACGAAAGCTCCGCTCTGTCGCCGACAAAAGAATACGTTCTGACAGCGTCTGTCTCCGATGAAGCCTTTGCCTCCTCCTCCGTGACGGAAACCCATATGGAAAAGGAAAAAATACTTCCCCGGCCCTTCTCACTGTCTACCTCAATCCTTCCGCCCATCAGCTCGACCAGCTGCTTACAGATATTCAATCCGAGCCCCGTCCCGCCATATTTCCTGGAAATGGACGCATCCACCTGTGAAAAGCTCTGAAACAGCTTATCCTGATCGGCCTTATCAATGCCGATTCCGGAATCGATTACGATAAAAAACAGCTCAATCCGGTCATTCACCTGCGCCGTCTTAAGCACCTCGACCGTAACTTTTCCGACCGCGGTAAATTTTAGCGCATTCGATAACAGGTTATTGAGAATCTGCACAATCCGCAGCTCGTCGCCGATAATATATTCCGGCACCTGCGGCGACACCGTCATAAAAAATTCCAGCCCTTTTTCGGTAATTTTGCCCATATGGTTTGCCTTCACATAATCTAGCATATCCCGAACATGAAACTTCCGCGGCTCTAACGCAAACTTCCCCGCTTCCAGCTTGGAAAAATCCAAAATATTATTGATAATCTTATTCATATCGCCGCAACAGCGCTCTATGGTCCGCAGCGTCTTCATTTTTTGTCCGTCCGTCTCCACGTCGAGCAATTCTCTGACATTGCCGAGCACCCCGTTTACCGGCGTCCGCAACTCGTGCGTCACGTTTGCGACAAACTCCGACTTTACCTTCAGCGCCTGTTGCGCTTCTTTCTTTACCTGCGCAATTTCCCTTCCGAGATGCTCCTTCTCAAGCGCATCGTTCGCCATACAGACGTATGTTCCGTTATCCGTCCTGCTGTCCATCTTGACTTCAACCGGAAAACAGGTCAGATTTTTGCGGTATGCCATAAGGTTTTGTATCTCGCCGCCAAACCGATAATTTGTCTCAAAGCTTTCCCCATCCTTCCGAAAATCATTCGGGAAAATATCGCATATATTTTTTCCGCACAGCTCGCTTCCATATTCCAATTTTGTCTCCGCCGCAGTGTTGGCATACGATATCTTCCCCATCCGGTCAAATATCAGAATCATCTCCAGCGCATCGTTGACTAAAAACAGACCGCCATCATCCCGCTCCACAATACCCCTCCTCTGATACAGGCAAAAACGCTTCCTGTTTTACAGAATTTAACAAAAAGAAGGGCAACAAAAACTCCACATTTTTTTTGCTGCCCGCCATATGTCACAAACATTACGAAAAGTCAAACATCTTTATCACTTCTACAATGTTGAAAAAATCCTCCTTGGCAAGCCCGAAGCACTCTAACACGTCCGGCGAAAACTCACCGCACTCACCCTTCATGATCATTTCATACGCAATATTATTTGCATACGCGCTCTTATATACTCTAGGGCTCACCAGCGCATCATAAACATCTGCAATGGCAACGATCTGTGCACTGATAGGTATCTCCTCCCCTACCAAATGATCCGGATATCCGTTTCCGTCCCATCTCTCATGGTGATAACGACAAATCTCATAGCAATATCGATAAAACTCATCCGTCTGATCCGCATGAAACTTCTCCAGCACCTCGCATCCGATTGTCGTGTGGGTTTTCATGACCTCAAATTCATCTGCCGTCAATCTTCCCGGCTTTAACAAAATAGCGTCCGGTATTCCGATTTTTCCGATATCATGCAGGGCAGACGCTCTTGCAATCGCATCGACCTGCGCCTCCGTCAGCCCGTATTTCGGGAAATACTTCATCAGATATTTCAACATAATTCTGGTAAAATACTTAATACGCCTTACATGCTCCCCCGTCTCCAGGCTTCGGAATTCCACAACTGAGCTGAGCGCGTCGATCATAAATTCGTTGCTCTCGCGAATCTTCTTCTCCTTCGCCATGATGGCCTCTTCCTGCTCTTTCAGGCGGCGCTCCATGTTGTGCTTGTTCTGGTACAGTTCAATAATGTTTTTTCCTCTTCGCCTGACAATATGAGGATAAAACGGCTTATGCATGACATCCGCCACACCGTATGTATACGCCTGGTCGTCGCTGTCCTGAACCGTCTCTCCCGTAATCAGGATAACAGGGATCTTCTCCAACAGATCATGCTTCTTCATATACTCCAATACGCCGAAGCCGTCCATAACGGGCATGACCACATCCAATAAAATCAAGACAATATTCTGATGATTCTCAATCTGAACGGTCGCCTCCTGACCATTTGGAGCCTCAAGAATCTCATATTCATCCTGAAATACGCCTTTAAGTATCACGCGGTTTACTTCTTCATCGTCAACAATCAATATCTGCTGCTTATCCATGGCATCTCCTCAACATTTCTTCGTCCGATCATTCATATTTCTCATCATCTAACTTACCATTTTTCAATAAAAATGTCAATTGATTACTGCTTATTTTCTCTCAGGATATTGACAAAACGGGTATACGCTTCCTCCAGCTGATCTCTAAGCTCCTCCAGCTTTTCGACGTCTATTTCCTGCGGCTGTTTATTCCGCAGCAAATCCGACATCTGCGCGGCAACCGCGCTGATTGGATCAAGCCCCAGATTTGCCGTAACGCCTTTTAACGTGTGAACGCTGTGAAAAAGCGCCTCGTAATCACCCTTTTGCAGATTCTCGTTTACGCCGTCGAAATTTTTATCTTCCAAAAATTTCATAATAAACTTCATATAGATTGCGTCATTATTCATAAAGCGCTTTAGGGTTCCGTTAACGTCCGCCCCGTTTTCTTCCAACTGCTTTTTTAAATCCTGGCTCATATCCTGCCCTTCTTTCTAATTGTTTTTATTCACATGAACATTTTTATTATAATAGATAAATACGTTTTTGTCCATTGTAAAAACAATTGTTAGGACGGTTCGTTTTCCCGCTGTATTTTGCCTATTTTATTTTTATCTTTATAACTTTTTTCTTATTACTGCCATCCGTAGCCGCCGCCGTAATCTTTACGCTTTTTCCTTTTCCCGCCTTTTTTGTTTTTACGATTCCCTTCGCGCTGACAACCGCATAATCCGGATTGCTGCTGGTCCATTTTAATTTTTTATTTATCTTTTTGGAAGAGACGGACGGTGCGACGACAGCCTTTATCTTTACCTTCTTTCCCGCCTTAACCGCGCTCGCCGACGCTTTTAACGTAATCTTTTTCACGGCCTTTGGCATAAGCTTAATCTTATATTCCGCCTTAACGCCGCTGCCGTCGTTTGCCGTCGCAGTTATGGTTACCGTTTTATTTTTTCCGGCCTTCTTTGTCTTTACAAGGCCGCTCTTTGCGTCTACGGTTACATATTTCGCATCTTTCACGTTCTTAACCGCCCATGTCACGGAAGAATCCGCCGCGTTTGCCGGCGCCACAGTCGCGGCCAGCGAAATCGCCTTCCCCGCCGCAATCTTTTTCGACAGCCCTGTGATCGCAATCCCGCTCACTTTTACCGGCTGCTTTTGCGTCTGTATCAGTTTCCATTTTGCCGTCAATACCATATCGCCGCTGACGGCCGTATCAAAACTGTACGGCGCCGTGCCAAAATACCAGCCGTCAAATACATATCCCGCCTTTGTCGGAGCCTTCGGAACAATTACGCGCGCTCCTGCCGCCACAGTCTGGGACTCCACGGCGCTTCCTCCCGCCGAATCAAAGCTTACGGTATAGTTAATCGCCGGAGATTCTTTCTCTCTCACTGTCACCGTACAGACAGCCCGCTTTCCGCCGTCCGCTGTAATCGCCGTAATTTCCGCCGTCCCTGCTTTTCTCGCGATCAACTGCCCCTGCGCGCTCACGAACACAACGCTTTTATCGGAGCTTTCCCATAGAACTTCACTGTATGTCGCGTTATCCGGCGTCACCGCCGCCGTCAGCTTCTTGTCCTGCTCGCCGACCTTAAGTTCCAAAAAGCTTTGATCCAGACTTACGCCCGTCACTGCGATGCTGCCCGGCATCCGCTCCGTCACGTCAACCTGACACGCCGCCTCCTTACCGCCGTCCGCTGTCACTGCCTTTATCGTCGCCGTTCCTGCTTTATGCGCCGTTACCATTCCGTCCGAAGACACGCTTGCCACCTCTTCATCTGTGGAAGTCCAAATCACGCTCTTATTTTTGGCGTTTTCCGGCTCAACCGTCGCGGCCAGTTTTGCGGAAATCCCCTCCGCAAGGCTTAGATGCGTCTGGCTTAATCTCACCCCCGTCACCGCCTGCGGAACAACCGTAACCGTGCAATCCGCCTTATAGCTTCCGTCCGCCGTCGTCACGGTAATTGTCACTGTCCCCTCTTTTCTCGCAAGCAGCGACCCTTCCGAGGATACAAATACGGTTTCCGGATCGGAAGACTTCCAGAACACATTTTGAATTGTCGCGTCCGACGGCTCAATAACCGCGGTCAGTGAACCTGTCTCCCCACAGGACAGGTTCGAATTCAGCGCATTTAAGCGCACTCCCGTCACCGCCACCGCTTGGGCGTCTCTCTCCGTCACGGTCACCTTACATGACGCCTCTTTTCCTCCATCAGCCGTTTTGGCGCTGATAACGGCCGTCCCAACCGAAACTGCCGTCACAATGCCGTCCTTTGAGACAACGGCCACAGAAAGATCGGAAGAATTCCAGGTTACTTCCTGATTCGTCGCGTTAAAAGGCGCAATTACCGCCTCTATTTTCTCGGATACGCCCTTCTCCAAGGTAAAATCGGATTTATTTAACGTGATCCCTGTCACCGCAACGGATGACGACGTCTCTTCCGACACGGTCACCTTACATTCCGCGGTCTTGTTTCCGTCCTCTGTCGTAACCGTAATGACCGCGATTCCCGCCGCCTCCGCTATCACGGTTCCGTCTACCACCGACGCCACTGTCCTGTCCGAAGAAGTCCATGTCACTTTTTTATTGCTTGCATTCGACGGAGAAACGGACGGCGTCAGAGTGACAACCGCTCCCACCTTTAAAGACAGCTCGGACGGATCTATTGTCACGGAATCCACGGCAACGGCGCCCTGTGTCTTTTTCGAAACGGTAACCTCGCACGACGCGCTCTTTCCCCCGTCTGCGGTCTTTACCGTTATCGTCGCCGTCCCCTCTTTTTGGGCCGTTACCATTCCGCCGGAAGATACCGCCGCAACCGACGGCTCGCTGCTGGACCACGTCAAACCCTTATTACTCGCATTTGACGGTGCCACAACAGCGGTCAGACGCTCCGTCTGCCCCTCTTCTAATTCCAGAATGTTTTTATTCAGGCTGACCCCCGTCACGGAAACTACCGGAACCTCCCCGTCCCCAAGGCCCAGACGAATCTTTTCCGCCTCTACCGCGGATTTCATCGGCTGTCCGTTTAGCTTAAAATTCTTGGCTCCCGCAAAATTCAGTTTTATCATCCCCTGCAGCTCGACGCTCTCGCCTGCGCCAAGCGCCTGCCACTCGCCCGCGCTGAGGCTGACCGTCGAAAACTCGCGCTTCGCGCTCTGTTCTACCGAATACGTTCCGCCCCAGGAGCTTGTAAATACGGCCGAATTCGGCAGATCAAAGGTCAGTGTCCAGCCGGCCGGTATCTCTTCCTTCGTATTATTTGTCACTTTAATCAAGTATGTATAATTCGGGTGGTCATATTTCCCCCCGAAATCAACGCTAAAATCGAGCGGCGTTCCATTCAGATCAATATCGGAGGTAATCTGCGCCGCGTCCATAGACGCAAACTGATCATGGAACATCGTTGTCAAGGTGTCGCCGACCACGTATTTCCCTGCCGCTTCATCATAGTCATAATCCCCGTGCATAACCCAGATCAGCACGCCTCCAAGATTATTTTCCTCTACATAATGAATCCTCTCCTGAACGGAGCGCGTATTTTCGTAAGTTAAAAACGTCTTTGTCGCGCTGTTCCAGATATGCGGCACCTTTCCGACGTCGTCCCAGACTTCCTCGTAGTTTGCGTCTTCTTTCATCAGATTCATCACGTGCCACAGAGGGTTTGCGCCCGCCGGGACTTCCTTTTCATTGGTATCAAGGTCGCACCAGATGTTTTCATTTCCGGTCGCAGGCGTGTTCGACGTACCGTGCAGTCCCGTTCCGTCGCCGCCGGAGACATTCGACCATCCCCGGGTATAGTACGGAACGCCCATCAAAATCTTTTCCGAATGAATCTTTCCTCTGTAATATTTATAGGACCAGTCAAACCCCAATGTCGGAAGCGCCATCTGTTTCGTCTCGGTATCTGCCGGATCCGGATAGAGATTCGCCTGATTTTCCACATACGCGTTCCATCCGCCGTGATAGTCGTAGGACATGATCGAAACAAAATCCAGATAATCCAGGAAATCAGAATTTGTCTGTCCGCCAAGAACCCAGGAAGACGCCGATACTGCCGACGTTACCCAGTAATATTTACCGTCCTCTTTTGCCGCGGCATCAAAGGTCTCCCGAAGGATCCTGATCAGCTGCGTATAGCGGTCCGATATGCCGCTCCTTCTGCTTTCCGACAAATCAAAATCCCCGGGATTTCCCGAACCGGATGTCTCTGAAGGAAATTCAAAGTCAATATCAATTCCGTCAAATCCGTATTTTCGGACAAATTCCACCGCCGAAGACGCAAATTTACGCATATTTGCCTCGGAATCCGTCACCAGCCACAGAGAACGTGAAGCCGCCCATCCGCCTGTCGACGCCAGAACCGTCACGTCTGGATACTTTTCCATCATTGTGTGCATCAGATTAAACTGTCCGTAATAGCCAAGACTTTCGTCCATTTCAATCTTCTCGCCCTTATGATAAAATTCTCTGTCCTCAAATTTATTCTCCAGATCATTTTCCTGATCGCTGGCCTTCATCTCAAATGTATTCTCGTCCGCAACTACAAACGCATACTGTACGTGCGTCAGTTTGTCCCACTGCAAATCCACAATTGAAAAGTGATCGTGCGCGTCCGAATTAATTGCGTAGTTCGGAAAATAACCCACCACTTTTCGATTGTAATATCCGTCCGGAAGCTTGATCCCCGATACATTTTCTCCCGGTCTTGCGACCGCCGCGCCCTTTGACGTTTCGTTCGCCTGTAACGTCTGCGCTTTTCTATCCTGCGTCCCGGCATCTTTTGCATGCGCCGGAAAAACAACATGATTTCCTCCGACTGTAATTGCTGCCGCAAGCAGACCTGCCAATAACTTCTTCCACTTATGCTTCACCATCCCAAACATCCTTTCTTCGTTTATCCCTCTCCTGATTTCATTTCAGCGTCTTCAATTTGCCTTTTCCATTATATCATTAATTTATCGCCTCCGTTTGAATTTCTTTGGTTTTTTTAGACTTTTTTTGTGCTCTTCCAACAACCGGACGCACCGCACCCTTTTGTTCTTTGCGCCATATAATAAAATAAAGGAGGCGTATTATGCACAGACAAAATAAACTTCATAATTCCGCACGAATTTATCTCGATTATTACGGCTCTATCTTAGAAAAAATGATTCAAAACATGAGAAGCGCCGACCTGACAGACAGCATCTCTCACAATTTTATAACACAGATGATCCCGCATCATCAGGCGGCAATTGAGATGTCGCAGAACATTCTAAAATATACAAACAGCAAGCCGATTGAAATCATTGCTTCCGGCATTGTCGAAGAACAGACGAAAAGCATCAAAAATATGCGCGAGATCGAACTCTCATGTGAAAATTTTCAAAACTCAGACCAGGATCTATGGCTGTATCAGCACAGTATCAACGAAATTATGCAGGATATGTTTTCTAACATGAAATGCGCCCGCGCCGCAAATAATATCAACTGCGATTTTATGTGGGAAATGATTCCGCACCATATGGGCGCCATAGAAATGTCGGAAACCGCCCTGCAATACCCGATCTGTCCCAACCTGAAACCGATTCTGAACGCGATTATTATTTCACAGCAGCGCGGCGTAATAAAAATGCAGCATCTCCTGCAATACATGGACTGCTCATGAAAAATAAAGCGGGCAGGATCGCCATGCGGCGCTTTCCGTCCGCCGCATGACAATCCCGCCCGGAATCTTAGCTCAATGACGCCATCGAGCCAGTATATTTTATTTTTTAAATTGCTTTAAAAGCCACTTTCCCCAAGGCGTAAGATGTTTGCTCTTCCACCCTGAAGTCTTCTTACAGGAGCTCTTTATCAAAGCAGAGCTCTCGTCCTTATTGGAAAGGTTCCATCCGATATAGCTGATCTTATTATTCCGCAGAAATTTGAGCCATTCCGTTCCCTCTTTTTTATTCAGGCCCCCATTGCCGGACGCATCCGAGATTCCAAATTCCGAGACAAAGAGCGGAAGCCCCTTTTCCAGAGCCGCCCGAGCCTTTTCACGCATCCATTCCCCGTGAGTTCCCGCATAAAAATGCAGGACATACATCAGATTCTTATAGCCTTTTATCGGGCTTTCGGCCGCAATGTCGACATCCTGCGACCAATTTGGCGTGCCGATTAAGATAACGGCGTTCTTATCCCGCGCCCGAATTGCCTTTATCACCTTTTTGGCGTATTTTTTTATCGTATCCCAGGACGTTCCTCCGTTTGGTTCATTGCAGATCTCATAGAGCACATTCGTATGCTTTTTATATTTTGACGCAATCTTCTTAAAAAAGGCGAGCGATTGTTTTTCATATGTTTCGGGATTGCCGTCGCTTAAAATATGCCAGTCTATGATAACGTAAAGCCCTGCCTTCGTTGCATAGCGCACGCCGTCGTCGATCCGCTTCTCCAACGCCTTGCGGTTTTCTTCATCCCCCGTACAATAACCGTTGTACTCGCCGGTATAAAGCGCAAGACGCACCGCGTTGATTTTCCATTTTTTCTTCATATGGGTAAACGCATCCTGATTTACATATTCCGGAAACCAGGAAAGCCCGTGCGTACTGACGCCCTTCAACTGCACCGGCTTCCCCTTGGAATTCACAAGCTTGGTCCCCTTCACCTTCAATGCCGGAAGCTTTTTTGCATAAACGGGCGACGCGCTCCATACGGCGGCCAGCGCCATTGCAAAAAGACCGGCAAGCCAAAAGTATTTTTTATTCTTTTTCATTACACACCCTGCCTTCCTAGCGTTCTATCGGTAAAACCGTCTTCGACTATGTTTTTTCATTTTAAACACAGCCATACCCCATTTCGTATACATAACAAACCTCTGTTTATGCATCAGAGCTTATATAAAATACACACGGCGCAGAATAATCTCAATCATTTTCTCCAAATATTGTCATAATTTCATTGTTCTAACAACCGCTTCAGTTTTTTATCAAGTCTTAACGTAAATTGTTTCATCGCAATACCCCCAACATTCCCAATTGAAAAATATGATCAGGCGTTGTATACCTCGAAACAATTTCTCCATTTAATGCCTTCACCGTTAATTCACTTTTTGTTTTATCCAAATATTTTATAACTGCTGACTCAATAGATATACCATCATCATCTACATATTTTACATCAACAAGCCCAACCCATTGGTCTTGGTATTTTTCCTGAATCTCCTCCCATGTTAACCTTTCAAACATACAAAAACTTCCCTGTATTTTTTTATATTTTACAGTAAGTATACCACACCGCCCAATATCCCCACAACAAAAAAATCAAACACTTTCGGCAGGGGCTATGCATACAACCATGTTGCCCAAACAGGGAGTACAGTGCCACCATAAAACCCTAAAAACAAAAAAGACAGTCGATGAATCTGTCCATGACCGTCTTTTTCCGTTTTTATTTCATTCTCACTCATTCTAAATTTTCCAAATCCCCACTTAAAACATGATTCTCAAGCGCTCTCGCTCATATTCGCCAGCTTCGCCGCCTGGTCGGCTGCAATCAGCGCATCTAAAATTTCCTGAATCGCCCCGTTCATAATTTCATCAATTTTATACAAAGTCAATTTAATTCTGTGATCCGTAACGCGTCCCTGCGGAAAATTGTAGGTGCGGATTTTCTCGGAGCGATCCCCCGTTCCGATCTGGCTTCTTCTCGCCTCCGCCTCCGCGTCATGCTGCTTCTGGCACTCCATATCGTAAAGCTTTGCGCGCAGCAATGCAAACGCCTTCTCCTTATTTTGAAGCTGTGATTTCTCGGTCTGGCTGTAAATGACGATACCGGTCGGATAATGCGTCAGGCGAACCGCGGAATCCGTTGTATTGACGCACTGGCCGCCGTTTCCGGACGCGCGCATAACATCAATGCGAATATCCTTCTCATCAATCTGAATATCGACATCCTCCGCCTCCGGCATCACTGCAACCGTGATGGTAGATGTATGGATACGGCCGCCGGACTCCGTCTCCGGAACGCGCTGCACGCGGTGCACACCGGATTCATATTTCATCACCGAATAGGCTCCCTGTCCGGTAATCATAAACGTAACGCTTTTCATACCGCCGATCCCGATTTCTTCGCACTCCATCAGCTCAACCTTCCAGCGCCTGTTGTCGGCGTAATGCACATACATGCGGTAAATTTCGGCGGCAAATAAAGCGGCCTCGTCCCCGCCCGCGCCGGCGCGAATCTCCACAATCACATTTTTATCGTCATTTGGATCCTTCGGGAGCAACAAAATTTTCAGCCGCTCCTGAAGCTCTTCCACCTTCGCCTTGGAATCGTTCAACTCTTCTTTTGCAAGCTCCCGCATCTCCTCGTCCGTCTCTTCCTCTAAAAGCGCAAGGGAATCCTCAATATTTTGTCTGTTCTGCTTATATTCTTTATAAGCCTCAACAATCGGCGTCAAATCGCTCTGCTCTTTCATGAGCCTGCGGAATCGGTTCGGGTCATTCGCCACTTCCGGCTCGCTCAGCTCGCTCATAAGCTCCTCATAACGAATCAGCAAGTCCTCTAATTTATCAAACATATTTCTTTCCTTTCACTACCCTGTCCAGATGGGACAGATCCTTTATAATTTCTACCTCCGCAAACCCGTTTTCCTCCATCAGAGAAGACACGGCCTCCCCCTGATCGCATCCTATCTCAAAAAAAAGATATCCTCCCTGATTCAGATATTCCCGGCTTTTCTCAACAATTTCCCGATAAAAATACAGACCGTCCTCGCGGCCGTCCAAAGCGTCAAACGGCTCAAAATCCCGCACCTCCGGCATTAATTCGGAAATCGTTGACGTCGGAATATACGGCGGATTTGAAACAATCAAATCATAAGTACCCGCAATATTGTCAAACAAATCGCTGCGCACCCACTCAACGTCCGCTTCATGCATTTTTCCGTTTTCCTTTGCCACCAAGAGAGCCTGCTTCGATATATCGCTCGCCGTCGCAACAATTCCGGGAGCGTTTTTTTGCAGACTTATGATGACGCAGCCGGAACCGGTGCAAAGATCGAGCACCCTCATTCCGCTTTCACAGACTTTCAGCGCCTCCCCGACAAGCGTCTCCGTATCCTGTCTTGGAATCAGCACATTTGAATTTACCTTAAACGAAAGCCCCATAAATTCCTGCGCTCCGACAATATACTGTAACGGAACATGCTCCGCCCGCTTTTTTAACGCAATCTCATATTCCCTCTGCTCCTCCGCTTTCAATTCTTCTTCCTCGTGAAGATAAAAAAAGCTCCTCTCTATTTTACACACCATCTGCAAAAGATACCATGCGTCCAGATCCGGATTATCAATCTTTGCTTCCGACAAAATGTCGGCCCCCAATTCAACCGCCTCTCGATACGTCATACGCCAATCCTGACTTTCTATTTAAAATCATTTTCCTGTAAATATGTCTTCCAGTCAAATACAGCCTCCACGGAGGCAATCCCCACTTCAATCATAGAATCATCCGGCTCTCTTGTCGTCAAACCCTGAAGCCACAGTCCCGGTTTACTTAAAATATCTATCACTTTACTCTCGCTGCGCCCCGCAAGCCGGATAAACTCATAAGATATTCCGGCAATCAGAGGAACCAGCAGCAACCGCAGCAAAAGCTTTAACAAACGATGATCCACACGGATAAACGCAAAGAAAACAATGCTTAAGATCAGGACAAACAACAAAAAACTGGTGCCGCAACGCTTATGCCGTCTGGAACTCTTTCTCACGTTTTCAACCGTCAGCTCCATTCCGTGCTCAATACAGTTAATGCATTTATGCTCCGCACCGTGGTACATAAATACGCGCCGGATATCCTCCATGCCGGAAATCAAAAGCACATAGCCCACGAAAATCAATAGCCGGATCATTCCCTCTACAAACGCCAGAAGTGTCGGCGAAGAGATGTATCTGTCAAAAAAGAGCGACAGATAATAGGGAAGCACCATAAATATTCCGACTGCAAGCGCCAAAGCCAGCGCTACGGTAAGCCCCATCCGGACATTCTCTTTTTTATTTCCCGCAGCCTTATCGGTCTGTCCCTCCTGTTCTTCCTCAAAAAAGGAGGCGGAAAACGTCAAAGTAGAAATCCCCAGAGTCAGCGATTCCACAAAATTTAATATCCCCCGAACAATCGGAGCCTGTCTCCATTTTTTATTTTTCATCGGCGAACGGTACTCCCTGATCTCCACCGCGATTTCCTTATCCGGCTTGCGCACGGCAATGGCATAGCGGTCCTGATTTTTCATCATGACCCCCTCCATCACAGCCTGCCCGCCGATCCCTGAATATCCCATACAAAACCTCTTCAAAAAAAGGTTGAGATTACATTAACCTCAACCTTCGCCCACACGTTGCATTCTCTTATTTGTTCATGCCATATTTTCTGTTGAACTGCTCGATACGTCCACGTGCCTGTGCCGCCTTCTGCTGTCCGGTATAAAACGGATGGCATTTCGAACAGATTTCTACGTGAATATTGTCCTTGGTAGAACCGGTTACAAACGTGTTACCACAGTTGCAGGTTACCGTTGCCTGATGGTAATCTGGATGGATTCCTTCTCTCATGTCTCTCACCTCTCATATATATTCATATCGCATGTTTTTCTGACAAAACACAGCACTGCTTAATTTCCGAATAAACAGCTTACTTATTGTAACATAGCCAATTCTTTTATGCAAGCACTTTTAAATAAATTTCGTTCTTTTTATCATCTGACAGAAATCGCGGTTTGTTCTTGTGCGCACGAAGAGGTTCAGAATACTCTCTACCGCATCCTCCGTCTTCATGCCGTTGATCGCCCGGCGCATAATCATTACCGCGTCCTGCTCATCCTTATCTAAAAGCAAATCCTCACGCCGCGTTCCCGACTTTACAATATCAAGCGCCGGAAATACGCGTTTTTCGGAAAGCCTGCGGTCTAAGACAAGCTCCATATTGCCGGTCCCCTTAAACTCTTCATATACGACGTCATCCATTTTACTTCCGGTATCTACAAGAGCCGTCGCAAGAACGGTAAGGCTGCCGCCCTCCCGCATATTTCTGGCCGCGCCAAAAAAACGCTTCGGCATATGAAGCGCGGCGGGATCCAGACCGCCTGAAAGCGTTCTCCCGCTCGGCGGAACCGTCAGGTTATAGGCTCTCGCCAGCCTTGTAATACTGTCGAGCAGTATCATTACGTCTTTTTTATGCTCTACCAGACGCTTTGCCCGCTCAATCACCATTTCAGATACCCGCTTATGATGATCCGGAAGCTCGTCAAAGGTTGAATAGATAACCTCGACATTCCTGCCCTCGATCGCCTCTCTGATATCCGTAACCTCCTCCGGGCGCTCATCAATCAAAAGAATAATCAAATGCATATCCGGATTATTGCTGGTAACGGATTTTGCAATCTCTTTCAGCAATGTTGTCTTACCGGCCTTCGGCGGCGATACAATCATACCGCGCTGCCCTTTCCCGATCGGAGATACAATGTCGACAATACGCATCGCCATATTTCCGCTCCCATTCTCCAACCGAACGCGCTCATTCGGGAAAATCGGCGTCAAATCCTCGAAATTTTTACGCTTTGCGGCTTCCGCCGGATGTATTCCGTTGATCGTCGTGATATACAGCAACGCGGAAAACTTTTCTGACTGTGTCTTTATCCTTGTATTTCCCCGGATAATATCGCCCGTCTTCAAATTAAAACGGCGAATCTGAGACGGCGATACATAGACGTCGTTTTCACCCGGCAGATAATTCTCACAGCGGATAAACCCATAGCCGTCCGGCATAACCTCCAAAATCCCGTTTGCAACCTGCCCGCTGTCTAAATCTTCATATTTCTGTTCCGGCTTCTCCTCCGGTTTTTCCGGCTGCTTTTCATTTGCCGCAGCGTTCTTATCGTCCTCAGCCAGCATCGCATCCACCAACTGCGCCTTTTTCATTGATGATGTGTTCTTGATTCCTCTTGTTTTCGCCACGTCACGTAAAACAGACACAGAAAGGCTTTCATATTTTTCTCTCATAAAGTTCTCCTTCAATACCTCTACACAAATACTTCTATCTATTATCATTCTCTTGTTTACAGGAATTCTTTCGATGAAATATCGTCCGACTCGCAGTGATTCTTAAGACTTGATTCATTATGTATTATACACTACTTGTTTTAAAATAGGAAGTCCTATTTTTCTTGATTTGTTATTTTTTTAATGCTATGATAACAGTGTTGCAGGAAACAAACGACAAGAGGAGAGAATTTATGGACGCGAACGAAAAAGCAATTTTAATGCACAGAGAATGGAACGGCAAATTGGAAACGACTTCCAAAGCTTCGGTGAAAACCAGAGAAGACCTTGCCATCGCATATACGCCGGGCGTCGCAGCGCCCTGCGAAATCATTCATCAAAATAAGGAAGAAGCTTATACATACACGATTAAGTCCAATACCGTAGCCGTCGTCTCAGACGGAAGCGCCGTGTTAGGCCTTGGCAATATCGGCCCATACGCCGCTATGCCGGTTATGGAAGGGAAATGCGTCTTATTCAAAGAATTCGGAGACGTAAACGCATTCCCCATCTGCCTTGACACGCAGGATACGGATGAGATTATAAATACCGTAAAAAATATTGCCCCGGGCTTTGGCGGCATTAATCTGGAAGACATCTCAGCGCCGCGCTGCTTCGAAATTGAAGAACGCTTAAAAGAACTCTTAGATATCCCGGTTTTTCACGACGATCAGCACGGCACGGCCATCGTAGTCCTTGCCGCCACAATCAACGCCCTTAAAATAACCGGCAAGAAAAAAGAAGACTGCCGTGTCGTAGTAAACGGCGCGGGCGCGGCCGGCGTAGCGATCGCCAAGCTGCTTTTATCTTACGGGTTCCGCCACATCACAATGTGCGCAAGCAAGGGGATTATCGGAAAGGATTACCCGACTTTGAACTGGATGCAAAAGAAAATGGCCGAGGTCACAAATCTTGAAAACAAGACCGGAACCCTCGCCGACGCCGTAAAAAATACGGACATTTTTATCGGCGTATCCGCCCCGAACGTCCTGACCGCGGAAATGGTAGCCACTATGAATAAGGACGCGATTGTGTTTGCCATGGCGAACCCTGTTCCCGAAATAATGCCGGACGACGCCAAGGCGGCCGGAGCACGAATCATCGGTACGGGAAGAAGCGACTTTCCGAATCAGATTAACAACGTCGTCGCTTTCCCCGGCATTTTTAAAGGCGCTCTGGAAGGGCATGCGGCCCGCATTACCGAGGAAATGAAGCTCGCCGCCGCAAAAGCAATCGCCGGCCTTGTATCGGATGAGGAATTACATGAAGATTACATTATGCCGGAACCGTTTGACCCGCGCGTCGCGAAAGCCGTCAGCGAAGCCGTAAAAAGCCACATCTGTTCGAATTGACATGAATACGACAGATTACCGGTTTTTCGAGGACGGAAAACGCTATTACTCTTTAAATTGCTACCTGAAACAAACCTACAAAGAAAAGGTCTACCGTCTTTCGCTAAACGGCGGTATGACCTGCCCGAACCGCGACGGGACGCTCGGGAGCCGGGGCTGTATTTTCTGTTCCGCGGGAGGCTCCGGCGATTTTGCCGGAGATCCCTCTCTTACCGTCACACAGCAGATAGACCGGGAGAAATCAAGAATTTCGGGCAAGACGGGCTGCAAAAAGTTCATTGCCTATTTTCAGGCGTATACAAACACTTACGGGGATATTTCCTATCTACGCAACATCTATCTCGAAGCGCTCTCCCACCCGGATATCGTCGCCCTTTCCATCGCCACCAGACCGGACTGTATCGGCACAGACGTCCTTGCGCTTTTGTCCGAACTCTCCCGCATAAAACCTGTTTGGGTTGAACTTGGTCTTCAGACAATCCACGCTGCCACCGCCGCGTTTATCCGAAGCGGCTTCACCCTGGACTGCTTTTTCAATACGGTGTCCCGTTTACATTCCGCCGGTCTTCCCGTAATCGTCCATCTGATTCTTGGACTTCCCAATGAGACAAAAGAAATGATGCTGTCCTCTGTTGATATGGTCGCCTCTCTCCCCGTTTCAGGCATTAAGCTTCAGCTTTTGCATATCCTAAAAAACACGGATCTTGCGGACTATTATGCGAGGCATGCGTTTCCTCTGTTTACCATGGAAGAATACTGCGCGTTTATTCCGCAATGCCTGGCGCGTCTGCCCAGAAGCATGGTCGTTCACCGTATAACGGGAGACGGGCCAAGACAACTGTTAATTGCTCCGATGTGGAGCGCCGATAAAAAACGCGTTCTTAACCGGATTCACAAAAACATGGAACTTTTCGATTTATGGCAGGGAAAATTTTATCCGCCGCAGTCTCCCTGACAGACAGAAAGGAGGAGCTATATGGCAGAACCAAATACGCTCTATAAATTAATCATCCTGTATATGCTGGAAAATATTGATTTTCCTCTTACCAACACACAGATATCGGACTTTTTTTTAGAGAAAGAATATACGGATTACTTTACAATTCAGCAAGTCATCCACGATCTGCTCGATTCCGAGCTGATTGGCGCCCAATCCACGCACAGCAATACGCAATACCGAATCACCCCGGGAGGCAGCAAAACGTTAGAATACTTTAAAGACAAAATATCCGATTCCATCCGCGAGGATATTTCCGTTTATTTTTTGGAGAATAAAATAAAATTCAAAAATACGAATTCCATTCTCGCCGATTTTTACAAGACCTCGGATCAAAAATACGCGGCTCAATGCCAGATCAAAGAAAACGGAATTTCCCGCATTGATCTGACGCTGACTGTCAAGACAAGAGAACAGGCAGAGGCTATCTGCCGCAACTGGAAATCCGCAAGCGAAGACGTCTATGCCCTCCTGATGGACAGCCTCCTAAAATAACAGAAAAAAGAATCCGGTTTCACCGGATTCCTTTGCGTGTCGAAACAAACCTGCTTACTTTCCTTTTTTCCTGTTCCCCTTCTTTTTCACCGAATATCCGAATTTCCCAATTTTCTTCCCCAATTCAAAGTATTCTCCATGAGAATAGGTGATCAGGCCCGCCTGATTCAGGCAGAATTTGCCGGTGTCATCCATATATTTCTCATCCGCGGTAACGCCCACGGCCTTCGCCAAAAACATATCGTGGCTGCCAAGCTCTTTTACCTCTGTGACGATACATTCAATGTTAAGCGGACTCTGCGCAATTCCCGGTGCATTTACCCGCTGCATCGCAAGCGGCGTCAGCCCCATCTCTTTAAATTTGTCCACATCCCTTCCGGAGCGCACGCCGCAGAAATCCGTGGCATACGCAAGCTCCTTTGTGACAAGATTGACCACAAATTCCCCTGTCTCCCGGATTATCGCATGGGAATAGCGCTCTTTGCGGACAGAAATCGACAGCATTACAGGGTCGGAACAAATCGTTCCCGCCCAGGCGACCGTTATAATATTTGGCCGCTCCCCCTTCCTCTGACAGCTTACCATCACCGCCGGCAGGGGATAGAGCATGTTTCCGGGTTTCCAGCGCTGCTTTGCCATTTCTCTTCCTCCTACTCGTTATTCTTCTGCTGAATTCCCGCAATCAGCGTAGGAATCAACTGTTTTTTCCTGGATACTACGCCCGGCAGATAAAACCGCCCGTCTTCCCCCGCGCCCTCAAAGCATATCTTTAGAATCTCTTCCGCCTCTTCTCCCGCGAAAATGATTTCCGACGCCTCCTCGAGGATATCCGTCAAGAGCACAAAAACCATATCCAGCTTCTGTTCGTTTAGCGCCGTGTCCAAATAACCGCCCAGCTTTTCTTTGATCTGCCTTAACTCCGGCTGACTCATAGAGCTAAGCTGCGCCACGCCGAAGTTTAGCTTATCTACATGGAAAATCTTAAAATCCTGATAGAAAATCTCCTGAACCGTCTTGTTCTTAAAATCGCTCCCAGCCTCAAACATTGCCTTTGCAAACGTTTCGATTTCTTCCCCCGCAATCTCTGCAAGCTCACTCGCCGCCTGAACGTCAATATCCGTACAGGTCGGAGAGCGAAACATCAGCGTATCCGATATTATCGCGGCCAACAATAGTCCCGCAATCTTCTCTGAAATCGTCGCCCCTTTTTCCCGATACATCTGGTAGACAATGGTCGACGTACAGCCCAACGGCTGGTTCCTGAAAAAAACAGGCGACATTGTCTCTAAACTCCCCAGCCTGTGATGATCGATGATTTCCAGTATTTCTGCACCGTCAATTCCGTTTATGGCCTGCGATTTTTCATTGTGATCCACCAAAATCACCTGCTTTTTCTGCATACTGAGCAGATTCCGGCGCGAAATCATTCCCGCATAATGCCCGTCCTCCGTAAGAACCGGAAAATCCCGATGACGCACCTTGGACATGACCTCTTTTACGTCATCCACAAAATCATCCAGCTGGAATGTAATCAGATGCTCTTTCTTCATAATATACTTAATC
This sequence comes from uncultured Roseburia sp., assembly GCA_947383215.1. Taxonomy (GTDB): domain Bacteria; phylum Bacillota; class Clostridia; order Lachnospirales; family Lachnospiraceae; genus Roseburia_C. Next base: position 44,024 of record CANDCP010000005.1, on the reverse strand, counting down.
GGCATACTCTGATTGATCAGCCTCGCCACCGTAAACGTATCGTACGGCGTACTGATAATCATACAGTCTTTTTCCTTTGCAAGCTGTATCATCGTCTTCGTAACCTTCGCGCCGGAGCAGACGATAATACAGCTCGCGTTCATCTCCAACGCGCAAAACTGGGATTCATACCGGTCCCCGAGTATCACCAGATCATTATCTTCAATATATTCTTCCATCGCATCCGGCGACGCCGCGGCGACGACCACCTTCCCCCGCACAAAATATCCGTGCTCGTTGCCCGTCACCAGACAGCCGTTTAACGTCTCGATAATATTTTTAAACTGTGTTCTGGCTGTCGCGAGAATATGGTTGTCCAAAACATCCATATAAGATTTCGCGATATCTCCCGTGACAATCAGCCCCTCTAACGTGTGATCCTCTCTTGTAATCGGCAGAGAAACAACATCCAGGCTTTTCATCATCTCCCACGCGCGCTTGATCGATATATGGCTGCTGACTCCTTCCGTCTTCCTGTACGCGATATCCTTAATCTGCGCTCCGACATCCGTCACAAGCTTTGGCGCCTCCACCCCAAAATGCTCTAAGACAAAGGATGTCTCCTCATTGATATGTCCCGCCCGTTTTGCCTCAAAGATTGTATCCGGCTCCGTCTGTCTTTTCAAATCGGCATACGCGATAGCCGCACAAATAGAATCCGTATCCGGATTTTTGTGTCCGAGAACCCACACTTTTTTTCTTTCCTGTTCTTCTACCATATACTCTCCTCTATTCCCATTTATCTCAAACGGCGTCTATGAAATCGCTTCCACCAGACGCCGTCGTTCTATCATATCTTATGCTCTTAAAAATCAAATATACCCAGGCAGTACAAAATCAGTCCCAACAATGCAATAAAATTAAGAACCGCAAAGCATGACAGGAATCTCACATATCCCTTTACCGACTGCATCCCCTTCTCAAGCTTATCGTTCTCTTCCACCCTCTTTACAAGCTCTTCCATCAAATCCGCCATATTCCGATAACATTTGACGTCCTCGGTATGTATCTTCTCCGCAAGCTCCAGTTTCATCGTGTCCAACTGCTTTGAGATCTCCTCCAGCGTCTGCTTCATCTCCGCCGTCTGCTCCGCCGTCCGCTCGTTGGAACTGTTCACATCGCTCGCAATTTTTTCCGCAAGGTGATTCAGCTTGTCCTCCACCTCAGATATCATCACATTCATCTGAGATTCCACGCCGGTCAAAAGCACTTCCGCGGCCTCTTTTCTCTCGTTCAGTACGTTCTCAAGCTGTCTTGCCTCTACCTCCCGTTCATTTACAATATGCTGCAGCTGTGCAACTTTATTCTCTTTAGTCAGCAGCAAAAGCTGAAGCTGCTTTGCTTTCTCCCGAAATTCATCGATCTGTTTTAATAAGAAATCTTCCTTATCCACCTGCGCTGACGTCCTTTCCGGTTCCCCTGTTTCCCTCTTTCCCTCTTTTATCTGCGGCGCATTTTTTTTATGCTCCTGATAGGAAACTCTTCCAAACATTCTATCCAATAAGCCTGCCACCTGTATGTCCTCCCTGTGCGACCCCGGTCTGCTGCACCGAAATCTGTCAGACCTTATTCTATCATCTTCCTCCCCTTTTGTCTACAATTATCAAAATAGCTTTTCACTTTTTCCGATTTGAAATCTGATTTTTTCTTTTTCTGTCAAATCCGCGCGCTCCAGCAAATCCGGCCTGCGCTCCTTTGTGCGCAAAATAGACTGCTCCCTCCTCCATTCGTCCACTTTCGCGTGATCGCCGGAGAGAAGCACAGCCGGAACTTCCCTTCCGTTCCATTCCCGCGGCCTGCTGTACTGCGGATACTCCAAAAGATTTCCCTCAAAGGACTCCGCCGTCCCCGACTCCTGATTCGAAAGCACGCCCGGAACCATCCGCGAAACCGCGTCCGCCACAACCATCGCGGCAAGCTCCCCGCCCGTAAGCACATAATCCCCAATCGACACATAGTCCGTCGTAATCTCCTCCAGCACACGCTCGTCAATTCCCTCATAATGGCCGCAAAGCAAAATCAAATCTTTTTCAAGCGCAAACTCCTTTGCCGCCTCCTGATGAAACACACCCCCCTGCGGGGTCAGATATACGGTCCTTGGCCTGTAACCGATCTTGTCCACAACAGACTTCCACGCGTCATAGACCGGCTGCGCCTGCATCACCATGCCCGCCCCGCCGCCATACGGATAATCGTCTACCTTTTTATGTTTTTCCGCCGAGTAATCCCGAATATTGACCGTCTCTATTTCAAGCAGCCCTCTCTCCACGGCTCTCCCGATAATACTTGTGGTAAGCCCCTGCATGACCATCTCCGGAAACAGGGTCAGTATATGAAATTTCATTCTCCGTTCTCCATTCCCTGCCGCGCTTTTTTGTTTCCCGTGTTAAGCTCCCGAAGCCCGTCCAAAAGGCGTACCGTTACAAATCCTTCCTCTGTATCTACCTTTAAAACGCACTCCCTGATTGCCGGTATCAAAAGCTCCGGCTCTCCGTCTTTCTTCACAACATAGACATCGTTTGCCCCGGTCTGCAAAACATCGAAGATTTGCCCCAACTCCTCTCCCTCTTCCGTTCTCACGGCAAGGCCGATCAAATCGGCAATAAAATATTCGTTCTCTTTTAACTTGACGGCATTCTCCCTTGTCACGTAAAGACCTTTTCCCTTGTACTTCTCGACGTCGTTGATATTGTCGATTCCCTCAAATTTTAAAATCACAAGGTTCTTAAAAAATCTCACCTGTGCAACAGTAAGATTTATCTTCTCTTTTCCGGTATCTAACAGAACGCGCTTTAAATCCTTAAAGCGCGCCGCATCGTCCGTCGTAGGGTACACCTTTACCTCTCCTCTGATTCCGTGCGTCGTTGTAATAATTCCCACCTGCAATAACTCTTCCATAAAAATATGCTCCTTCGGTATAAAAACAGCACCACATATCGATATGGTGCTGTCCTTCTCTTTCACTGCCCGTAGCGCTTACTGCAAAATGTCTACGATCACTTTTTTGTTTTCTTTTGAGGCTGCCGCTTTTACTACGGAACGAATTGCTTTTGCAATTCTTCCCTGCTTGCCGATCACCTTGCCCATATCGGACTGCGCTACGCGCAGCTCCAAAACTACGGCTTTCTCGTTTTCAGACTCTGTCACACTGACTTCATCCGGATAATCTACAAGCGATTTCGCAATTACTTCCACTAATTCCTTCATACGCCCACCTTACTTCTTCAATTGCAACCCGCAAAACTTATTTTACAATTCCGGTCGCCTTGAAAATTCTGTTAACAGTCTCTGTCGGCTGCGCTCCGTTTGCCAGCCACTTCTTTGCTAACTCTTCATTTACATGGTACTCGCTTGGATCTCTTGTCGGATCATAGGTTCCAATTTCCTCGATGCATTTTCCGTCTCTCGGGGATCTGGAATCTGCTACGACGATTCTATAAAAAGGAGCCTTCTTCTGTCCTAATCTTCTCAATCTGATTTTTACTGCCATCTCTTTCACCTCTTTTTCTTATTTTTGTTTTATGTTAAAAAGGAAGCTTAAATCTCCCTCTTTTACCAGCTTTACCGCCCATCATTCCGGGCATCTGTTTCATCATTTTCTTCATCTGTTCAAAAGACTTGACCAGACGGTTCACTTCGCTGATATCCACGCCGGCGCCATTTGCAATTCTGCGCTTTCTTCCCGGATTTAACAGCGCGGGGTTACTTCTCTCCTTCGGCGTCATGGAATAGATAATCGCTTCGGTTCTCGCCATATTCTTCTCCGCCGCATCCTCGTCGATTTCGGGCAGCTTGCCGACGCCCATCCCCATCCCCGGCATCATGCCAAGGATATTTCCCAGTCCGCCAAGCTTTTTCACCTGGCTCATGGATTCAAGATAATCATTAAAATTGAACTCTGCCTTTCTCAGGCGCTGTTCCATCTCCCGCGCCGCATCCTCATCGATCTCCTCCTGCGCTTTTTCAATCAAAGTCAGGACGTCTCCCATGCCGAGAATCCTCGACGCCATACGATCCGGATAAAACTGCTCCAAATCCGAAAGCTTCTCGCCCATACCTACATAGAGAATCGGCTTGCCGGTCACCGCGCGTATGGAGAGCGCCGCTCCGCCCCTCGTGTCGCCGTCCAGCTTCGTCAATACAACGCCGTCGATCCCGATCTTTTCGTCAAAGCTCTTCGCCACATTTACCGCATCCTGTCCGGTCATGGCATCCACCACAAGAATCGTCTGCGACACGTCCGTATTTTCTTTTATTTCCGTCAATTCCCGCATCATCTCTTCATCGATATGAAGACGCCCGGCCGTATCAAAGATAACCGCGTTAAACCCGTTTTTTGCCGCATACTCCAAAGACGCTTTTGCAATATTCACCGGCTTATGCTTATCGCCCATCGCAAAGACCTCTACGTCCTGCTTTTTGCCGTTGATCTTTAACTGCTCGATCGCCGCGGGGCGATAAATATCGCACGCCACCAGCAATGGTTTTTTGCCTTTTTGCTTCAGTTTCCCCGCAATCTTCGCCGTGGTGGTCGTCTTACCGGCCCCCTGAAGCCCGGCCATCATAATAACGGTCGTCTCCTGCCCCGGACGCAGCGCAATCTCTGTCGTCTCCGAACCCATGAGCGCAACCATCTCTTCGTTGACAATCTTAATTACCATCTGTCCCGGGTTCAGCCCTGTCATAACGTTCTGGCCAATCGCACGCTCCTGCACCGACTTCACAAACTGCTTTACAACTTTAAAATTGACGTCCGCCTCGAGCAGCGCCATCTTCACTTCCTTTAGCGCGGCCTTGACGTCGTCCTCCGTCAAACGTCCCTTACTTCTTAAGCTTTTGAATACATTTTGAAGTTTTTCCGATAAACTGTCAAATGCCATGCTATAACTCCTCTATCATCCGATTCGAAATCTGTTCTATCTCCTCGATCAAAGCTTCATTTTGACTTTCTTTAAACTCTTTAATCAGGAAATGTATCTTCTCAACCTTCTGTCTCGCATCCAAAAACTTTTTTACCAGATGCAGCTTCGCCTCATATCCCGCCAACAGCTTATTGCAGCGCTTAATCAGATCATGGACTCCCTGCCTGCTGATTCCCTCGCAGGAAGCGATCTCGCCGAGAGACAAATCCTGAAATATAAAATCTTCATAAATCCTTCTCTGATGCTCGTTCAGCAGTTCTCCATAAAAGTCGTACAGATATGCCTGCTCTACCTTTTCTTCCACGTTACATTCACCCCTGTAACATAAAATCCGTGATGTCAAGTATTTCTTCTTGACATCAACAGATTGTATCATACCGCAAAAGAAATCATGTGTCAAGTATTTTTTCTTGACGCTTTCTTCGAACGGTACCAAAGATAAGCTGCGCCAGCCATGCGCAGGCAATCCCGCTCACCGCGCCAGACAGAACGTCCGTCGGATAATGGACGCCGACGTAAAGCCTCGAAAGGGCGATGAGAGCGGCAAGAATCAGCGCCGGTATTCCGAAGCGTTTCGGCAGATTTAAGCAGATTGCCGTCGCCGCCGCAAACGAAGCTGCGGAATGCCCCGACGGAAAAGAAAAATCCACCTGCTTTTCTATCATTAACACCAGGCTGTCTATCTGCTCATAAGGCCGTATACGGGCCACAACATTTTTTAGAATCCCATTATTGACCACAAGGGAACAAAAAAGGGCAAGCGCAGAAACAATGCCCGCCCTCCTTGTCTTTCCAAACAACAACATGATAAACGTCAACGCAATCCAAAACCACCCTGCGTCGCCCAGATGGGTAATAAAAATCACAATCTCATCTAAATACGGATTCCTGATATGCTCCTGAATCCACAACAATATCGACCCGTCCACAAAAATCTCCTTCTAATTTTCAAGCCCGCACAGCTTATTTACGGAAGCGATGATTTCTTTTACCTCCGGAATATCGGCTCCCACTTCCTTCATCAGCTTCTCAATCTCTTCTTTCTGCTCCAGTACCACGTCCATATTATATTCAATCCGCCCGCGCAGCTTCTTCCTTCTCTCCAAAAGATTATGCTTGATTTCCACCATCTCGCGCTTATCCACAATCGCCTGCGGCTGACTTACCCAGACTTTGGCATCGTAGAGCTGAAACTGCTTCAGCAAATGCACAAGCCTGCCGTTGAAATAATCAAGATCGTCGCTCGCCCGCTCAAATTTCTCTTTCTCACGCTTCGCTTCCATATACTGCTCCCAAATATAATTCAGCTCGTAGGAATTTTTTACATGATATTTCTCACATGTATAATCAATTGCATTTGTAGAATTTACATACTTAATTTTCGCCTTATTCAGCAGAATAATCGCCCGGTTTGTATTTGCCTCCGCCTTTTTGATATCTACCCGGTTATTCTGCATCCGCACAAAAATGGACGCCCCGCCAAGCGCGCCTGACGCCACGAGAAGAATGAACAGGTATGTGACATCCATAATAAAGCCCATCCGAAGCACAAGAATAACGGACATCAGCATCAAAAACACGCCAAACAAAATATACGCGAGGCGGCGCATCAGCTTCTGCTCATTCAAAAGCTCCTGTCTGTAATAGATCCATTCGGTCTTTTCCCCCTCCAGATACTGCATATCGCGTTTGACTGCCGCCTGATACATTTCGTTCGACTGCAGCGTCTGTATGGCCCGTATCACTTCTTCCTCATCCTGTTCCATCTGTGCATACTGAAGGTCGTTAATCTTTTTCGTCGTCTGTAAATACGAGTCCCTCGACTCATTGAGCGCGACGATATTAGAAGCCGCGTCTCTTAAAATACCGGTCTCTTTTTCCGGCATCTCCTCGATCATCTGTATATCTTTCAGATACGAGGTGACTACGCGATATTCCGATTTCTGCTCCTCCAATTCTTTCGCCGTATCAATCAGAAGCTCGCAATGATTTAATACATAGTGATGCACCTTCCTGTCGTCCTGCATATCCTCCGGTGAAAGCAGATCCTCCGACACCTGTTCCAAAATATCGTCAATACTTTTTTTCTCTTTTTTTCTTCTTCGCCTGAATAATTTCATTTTCTTCTCCATTACTGCGCATTCAAAGCTTACTGCCTGCTGTATACCCGATAACGCTTTTTCCACTCTTCAATCTGTTCTTCTCTTGGCGCGGCGATGTGTTTTGTCGCCTCCCCGGCCTGCCGCAGCGCCTCTCTCACCTGGTCCTTCCACTCCTCCGGCAGTTTCTCGTCATCCTCCCGAAAAACATACTGCCTGGCAAAATACATTTCCCGCATAGACTCGGGATTATTGTTATACTCGTACGCCCGTTCAAAACATTCCATAGCCTGCTCGTACAGAAACATCCGCGCCGCCGCAACGCCCATATTATGCCAGATATTTCCAATCTCTGCCGCGCGAAACGACTGGTTCAAAGACTGCTGCAAAAGCTTTCTGTACTCTAAAATGCTTTCCGCATACCGATGGTTTTTCAGAAAACGGTCGGCCTTTAACCTGCCGCGCTCAAACTCATCTTTGTGTTCAATCTCCGACAACTGTCTGACAATCTCCCGCCGTCCCTCCGGCTCAAAATAAGCGCTCTCCTCCAGAACAACGCGGACAACCTCGGCCGTCTCGGCAAATTCCTGCTTCGCCGTTCGGATTTTTGCGGCGAGCCCGCTTAAAGAAAGCTCCCTGGCAAGCCACTGACAAAGCTCCTCATTCCAAAAATCCATATCCAGCCTGTCGGGAAAATTCTCTATATAATAACAAAGCTCTTCCAGAGAATAAATATTTAAATCAGCGTCTTCAATATAATACGGCAATGCGGCGATACCTCCGCAGCACAAAATCAATTCTCCCATCGCTTCACTTCCTTAAAATTCCATCGTATACTCCCAGCTCTTATCCGAACTTTTTACGAGTTCCCCAAATCCCAGATCTCTTATCACAATCTTCACCGAGGAATCCGATAACGGCTTTGCCGTAATCCGAAGTCTCGTCATCTTATCGGGCCGCTTAGGCAAATCCGTCAATTCCAGGGTATGAATCTTCGCCTCCCTGCTGTCCGCCGCCTGCAGCCAGAAATCAACCTCGCGCGTCCCCGACAAGAGGATTTCGCACTCCCCCGCAGCCTCATACCAGTTATCTCCGGCCGAAATCAGAGAATAAAACGCCAGCCCTTTCGCCCCCCGCACCTTCAGACTGACATTGAATTTCATCTCATTTTCACCGATATAGACAAAATTCCAGGGCTTAACCTCTCCGGCCGCCATTGCCGCATAACAGGCCCCCTTGGTATAAAGGTTTTTCCCAAGAAATACCCGCCTGTTCCGGCAAAGATACTTCAGCGACTGCCGCATCCACTCCCCGTCGAATCCGTCTCCCGTCAGATATACGGAGGAAAAAATCCGTTTTCCAAACGCCTCGGGCAATACCGACAAGAACGCCTCATCCTTATCGCCCTCAAGCTGCCCTAAATTTCTTTCCATCACAGATACAAGCTGCGGCGTTGTCTTCGTTTTCCGCTCCATATAAAAATATAAAAGCCCGCTCTTTCCGTAATCAAACATCGCCGTATCATGAAGCCACAATTCCCTCTTCTGACTAAGCGCGTAGTAATAGAAGCTCTCCGGATAATCGATCACCGTAAAATGCCCCGGCGCAATATCCAGTTTTTCCATCACTGCCGCAAACAGCTTCATATTTTCCCGGTTTAAGGAATCCGTTGTCAATACAAGCTGCTCAATTTGCACATTCGGGTTCAGCTTTGCCGCCAGCATCAGCATTTTTCGGATAAAAAGCGCAAACAACTCCACATACGTATAGCTCTGTCCGTCCAACACCACGCTCTCCTGATCCCTGGCGCGCAGATAAAGCTTGTCCAGTGGAACATCCGAATACTTTTTTGCCGTCTTCGCCGCTTCTTCCCCGTAAAACCATTGCCCGATCCCCTCTCTTTTGTAGAGAAGCTGCGGAATCTGATAGACCTCGCCCCCCGCGATGCGGCTTACCGTCTCCGGCTCGCTCATTCCAAGCATATAATAACTGATCATCGCATATCTGGTTCCGATATCCAAACCTGCATATAGCTTTCTTTTTTCCATGCTTCACCTTCCTCTCACTCCCGGGCTGCCTTAGATCATACGGAATAACAGCTCGTTTTCTTTCTCCCGTCTCTCATAGGAAATCATAAGCTCCCTTAAGCGCTCATTATCTCCGAGAGTACGCACAAACAGCATGGTATTCAGCAGTTCGTAGCGGCTATCGTCTCTGCCGCCCGCCTCTCTTCCCACAATCTGCTCGCTCTCCACAACTTTAAGTCCGTCTTCCCCCTCTTCGGTAATGTAGTATTCGATACTCTCTCCGAAAAAAACGGTAAACGTCTTCACATAAATTCCCCCAAACACCTCCGGCATCTCCTCCGTCACAAACTGCTCTTCATTATCCGTGCGATAATGCAGCAGCACGCGCCGGTCCGAAAATGTGCGGTACTCCAAAAAGATCTTGTCGTATATCTGGAAATAATGTTTGATTTTTTCCGGAAACCTGCGATAAAAGGCAAAATACATCCCACGATTCACATAATTTTCCAGAATCCCCATCGTAACCTTTATTTTCTCTTCGGACCATTCATTTTCCTCGGCAAAATAATTCAGCAGAGCAAGGCAGCAGACATCCGGCACTTCCTTCTCTTCACAAATTCGCTGCATGATCTCCGGGAAAATATGATTGGGGACAACAGTCTGTTTTACAAGATAAATATAGGAGAAATAGCACAGATACGCTTCCCGCACAAGAGAAATGCCGCCGTGCGCGCAATAACTCTCATACACCTGCTCAACGTTATCTACAAATTCCGTCGTATAAAGCATCTGCACCAAAAGCCGCTCTTCTAATTCAAAACTGTCAATTTCAAACGCATAGCAGGCGCGCCAGAGCCTTTTTAAATTCTTCGTGGTCCCGCCGTAATACTTTTCCAGATAGGCCAGCACAGCGTTATCGTACTTGCCGTGCAAAAAGACATAGGACGCCAGATTGATTAAAAAGTCGTCCTCCTCCATCTCATAGGCCTCTATCTCATAACTGCACAGGCTCGCCAGCTTTGCAGGGGAGAGCTGGCCGACGCCGTACTCTTTCACATACTCATATGCCTTGTCGTACTCGCGGTACGCAATCAGCTCTTCCATCAGGTATGTTCTCGCCTCTCTTGTACAAAGCCGGATGGGCGCCTGCCTTAAATACGCCTCTACAAGCTCCCTCTCTTCCATCCGCTCCAAAAAACGTATCATCTCCGGATAGAGCCTCGCCCGGTAGGTCTCCCGAAGGCTCTGATCGTCAAACAGCCCGATCAAATAGTTTTTCTCTTCCGGCATAAACATGGTGCTCTTTTCCCTTCCGGAAAAATAATGTAAGAGAAACGGGGTTTCATACGGCGTATACTCCAGGCATTTGCGCAGGTACATCCCGGGATTCAACAGACGCTCCAGCTGGTAAGCCATGCCCGCCGCATATTTCCTTCCCATGGTATCCTCAAGAACAATCGCATAATCCTTTGTATAAAGCTGAAAATACGCCACGCCGCGGACTACCGGAACCACCTGGACCTCCTTCAGCTGGCGGTGAATCACATAGACCGTGGACGCACCGGAAAATACGGTCAGCTTATGCGTATAGAGAATCTTAGAGAGCGCCGGAACCATTGACTTTTCAATCATACCCCGCTCAAGCATTTCACCGTAGATAACCGCCAGATTATCATCCATATGCCCTTCCATAATCTGCTCGATCGCGAACTCTTCCATCACTTTATGATAGCTCTGGTAAACGGACGGCTCTTTCTCTTTGCCCGCAATAATATTTACAAGGAGCGCCGCCTTTTGTTTGTAGGGAACAGACGTATTATACCGAAAATACATCTGCACCGTTTTCGGAAGCTTTTTCGTGTTCAAAAGATCCATCGACATCAAATACGCTTCATTTAAGCCCGTAATCCGCAGATCTTCCTCAATCCCGAGCTCATACCACTCGTGGTATTTCGGGGAAAATCTTTGGGACCGTACCAGATAAGAACAAATCGCGGACAAAAGCTCTGTGAGCTTATATTTCTCGTAAAAAGACGCAAGCACCCGGTAAAACAGCGGCTGATACGTCCGCACACTGCCGGAAAGCCCCACGATATTTACCGCCAGGTCCCCGGTAAGCACATCCTCCTTTGCGGCCCAGTGCAGTACCTTGATCTCAAATTCTTTCAGCTTCGTCAAAAGATACGGATTCTGCCAGAAAATATAATACGCTTCCAGAAACAAAAACGGGCTGCTGCTCCCTTCCGCCATTCTCTGCTCGATTATCCGCAGCTTCAACGCCGCGTCCTTGCAATATTCTTCCTTTACAAACAAGCGAATCCAAAAGAGCAGATCGCTCTCCTCATGCCTATGATAGATTTCCTCTATCTCCCCCGCAAGCCGGTTTACATAGGAGGATTCTCTCTCATACAGCGTACACAGATAAAGATAATAACCGTATTCCGGCGTCGTCTTATCTTTTCCCGCTCTCTTATACTCGGATAAAATCCACTCTGCCTCCTGCCGTTGTTTTCCGGCCAGATACGCCTGTGCCTTCATTAGCTTGTACCAATCGTTTCCGCCCTCGAGCGATGAGAGGCGGTTTAAACATCCGACCGTGTCCGCGGCCCACATCGCGTTTCCGATCTTTTTTAACCGGTAATCTATATAAAGCCTGGTCAATTCTTTTTTCGCATTCTGTATTTTCAGGTAATCCTGCGCCGTTTGGACCGTGCGGCTCTTCACAACGACAATCCTTACTTCTTCTCTCTGATATGAATTTTCAAAAACCAGTTTGCCGAAATTCTTTCCCGCGTGAAGCTGTTTCGCATCGATCCGATACCGGGCCTGACAGATACTCCCCACGAAATCTTCCGTCGTAAGGCGCTCCTTTTCCGGTATCAAAAACGCATCCCCGGACGTTACGCTTAATTCAAGAAATCCCCAGTGATTTTTTCGTATCTCAACGCTCTCCAGCAGACTCGCGGTTATATCGCGAAACTCGTACGACGTATCCTTAAGGCTAAACCGGACGGCCTCTTTTTTATGAATCGTAACGAGAAACTCTTCCATATTCGTCATGGAGACCGGCGGCATGGAAAACGCCTCATAATAGAGACGCTCCAGGTTTTCATTTTCCTGAAACAGATACGGGAAGCCCGCCGATGTAAACAGCTTAAACGCCTCCTCATAATCCTGGCCCGCCAGTTTCGTAAAATCATACAGCGTCTTTATCTTGCCGATCGAGGAGTCCGCATAATGCCGGCAGACGGACACAACAAAAGAAAGGTTATATTCTCCCTGGTTACAGATAACAAAAAATTCTCCTTTCTGAATATCGCCTTCCACAAATCCTTCGCTATGAAATTGATACCGAATCCTGATCTCCTCTCCCTGAAACTGCGGCGTCAGACATTCCATATGAGGATTCGAAGAATACACAAGACCTTTTATCGTAGCAAAATCAGGGCTGCTTATGACAAAGTCTCCCGTATAATCCCGTCCCTCCGATACCGCAATTTCTATTTTATCCGTAGAAAATGTGAGAACAGGCTCCTTGTGTTCAAATTGTCCACGTGCCAGTTTTTGAATCCGTTTACGCAAAATCACACCTGCTTCCAACCGATATTTTAATTCCACCGGTTGCTTTTTCTTTCATTACAGTTATAATAGATTATAAACTATTTAAAAGATTCCTGCAACTTTTGTCTTCACACACGTTTTTATTGTGCAGAAATCGCAACCCCAAAATATTGGAGGTCTTAATTATGATAAAACACAGTGACCATTTTCATGGAAGCGATTTGGAAAAAATCGAACAAATCTATGGCGTCAAAAAAGAGGATATCATCAGCTTTTCCGCAAATGTCAATCCATTGGGCGTATCTCCAAAACTAAAGGCGACGCTCGCCAGCCATATCGACGCGATCACCGCGTATCCCGACCGCGAATACAACGCCCTTCGCCGCTGCATGGCGGACTACGCCCACACAGAGGCAGAAAATATTATTGTCGGAAACGGTTCGACAGAATTAATTTCTCTGTTTATCCAATTGGAGCATCCAAAAAAAGCCTTGATTGTCGGTCCGACCTACTCGGAATATGAACGCGAGATTTCCCTCGGCGGCGGCACGACGCTTTACTACCCGCTGCAGGAAAATCAAAACTTTAAGCTTAACGTAGAAGATTTCACCGGACGGCTCAATGAAAACATTGACCTCGTCGTAATCTGCAATCCCAATAATCCGACGTCTTCGTGTATCACCAACAAAGAAATGCGCCGCATCCTGGACGTCTGCAAGCAGCATGATATTTTTGTTATGGTAGACGAAACCTATGTGGAATTTGCAGATTATATGGAAACGATTACTTCTGTTCCTCTGACAAATTACTACAATAATATTATTATTTTACGAGGCACCTCCAAATTTTTTGCCGCGCCCGGCCTGCGCTTAGGCTACGCCATCACCGGCAACCGTGATCTCATCAAAGCGATCAATACGCGCAAAAATCCCTGGACTATCAATTCTCTCGCCGTAATTGCAGGCGAGATTATGTTCCGCGACGCGGATTATATTGCACAGACAAAAGAACTCATTGCCGGCGAACGAAACCGCATTTACCGTCATCTCTCCGGTCTTGCCGACCTTAGAGTCTATCCCCCTTCCGGCAACTTTCTTCTGGTCCGTCTGCTCAAGGAGGATATCACCTCACAGGACATGTTCGATATCGCTATCAGACAGGGCATGATGATACGGGACTGCTCTACTTTCCCGTTTCTTGACAACAAATACATCCGCTTCTGTTTTATGAATCCGAAAGACAATGACAGGCTAATAAATTGCCTTTTTTAAATTCTTCTTGACTTTTTCTTTTGATTGCATTATTGTATTAATATGTTAATACAAAGAAACACAATTATGTTGAAAAAGAAAGAGGTGATTTCATGCCATGGAACCTGGATTCTGACCGACCGATTTTTATACAAATTGTAGAACGGATACAGCTGGATATTATTTCCGGCGCCTACCGTCCCGGAGATAAGCTTCCGTCCGTTCGGGAGCTTGCGGGCATTGCCGCCGTCAACCCAAACACAATGCAGAAAGCTTTATCGGAATTAGAACGCTCCGGTCTTGTCTATTCCCACAGAACAAGCGGAAGATTTATAACGGAGGATACCGAAATGATTGAAAATTTAAAGACTTCTCTCGCAGAAGAAAAGATTTCCGAATTTTTTGAGAGTATGACAAAACTGGGATTTCAAAAAACAGAAATCCTTGCTATGATTAAAAAATGTATCAAAGGAGAGCAGGAATGAGCACGATTTTAGAATGTAAAAATTTAACAAAGCGTTATGGTAATTTCGCCGCCCTCGACCAGATCAATCTTTCGCTGGAAGGAGGGCACATCGTAGGGCTCCTTGGTCCAAACGGCAGTGGAAAAACCACGCTGATTAAAATTATCAACGGACTTTTAACGCCGACTTCCGGAGAAATCACGGTACACGGAAAACCGATCGGCGTAGAAAGCAAAAAAGTAATCTCGTATCTGCCGGATCATACTTATCTGAATAAGAATATGAAAATTCGCGATATTATCAGCTATTTTGAAGATTTCTACTCCGATTTCGATACGAAGCGGGCTTACGATATGCTGGCAAAACTCTCCATCAATCCATGCGACAAGCTAAAAACCATGTCCAAAGGAACGAAAGAGAAGGTGCACTTAATTCTTGTGATGAGCCGCCATGCAGATTTATATGTCCTCGACGAACCGATTGCAGGCGTTGACCCCGCCGCAAGAGATTACATCCTAAATACGATTCTTTCTAATTACGATGAAAACGCAACGATATTAATCTCCACGCATCTGATTACAGATATTGAAAACATTCTGGATCAGGTAATTTTCATCCACAACGGACATATACGGCTCTCTTCCACCGTAGAGGAAATCAGGAAAGAAAACGGCAAATCCGTCGACGCTTTATTCAGGGAGGTATTTAAATGTTAGGCAAATTATTCAAACACGAATTTAAAGATACGGCAAAGGTTCTGCTGCCCCTAAATCTTGCGCTCATTGGCGTAACAATTATCGGCATGATTGTACTCGGACTTAAAATTTTTGATTCCGAAAACATCGCTATGGGATTTCTTGCCATCTCTATGGTATTCTTCTACATCCTCGCCATAATTGCATTGTTTATCATAACTTATATCTATCTTATGATTCGCTTTTACCGTACTATGTACGCCGACGAAGCGTATCTGACCCATACGCTTCCGGTATCGACGTTTTCAACTTTTAACGTTAAGCTTCTGGTTTCGGCTTTTTGGGCTTTTTTGACGATGGCGCTTACGGCAGTCTCTGTCCTCTCGCTATTTGGCACCGCGCTCCAAAGTACCGGCGAATTCGCCTCCGCCGACTGGAATTATTTCCTGTATGAACTGGAAACGTTCTTCGGCAAACCCATGTCGGCTTTAATCGGAAAATTCCTGCTCTACATGCTGGTATCCTGTTTTTCCGGTTTGCTGATGATTTACTGCAGTATATCTATCGGACAGCTGTTCAACAAATACAAAGTAGTTGCCTCCATCATAACTTATGTCATCATTTACATTGTACTGCAGATTATAAATCTAATCCTCAATATACATCGGAGTATGCAGCTTATGACGAACTCCATGTACTATTCCTATCAGAGCGCCTATGACGATGTTTCAATTATCGGCGATATATTTGGAAGCAGCTTAATCCAGGGCGCGATACTGATTGTTATTTACTATATTACATGCGTTTACATCAGCGGCAAAAAATTAAATCTTACCTGATGTGCCCTGGCTCAACGGTACATCAGATAACATCAGGAGATTTTAACATGAAAGACACGAAAAACAAAAAAACGCTTATCCTTGGCATTATCGTCCTTTTCCTTGTCGTGGCCGGCGCGGGATTCGCCATTTATACACAGGCCGTTGTAAAACCCAGACAATTAAAATGGGAGGAAAAGGTTTACCCATATGTCGACCAGATTCATTCTCAGGCACAACTTTCGTCGACTGAACCCATTCATATAAAAAACGTTGAATTTTACGATATTTCAAATTCTGATAATACGGATGTCCTAACAGACGAACAAGATATTCAGACCCTAAAAGAACTACAAACGCTTGCGCATAATTCTTTGTTATGCCTTATTGAAACAGATGAAATACCGGATTATTCAAAATACTATTTGTTATGCGACAGCAATTTCGGTGATGATCCGCAGCCGATCCAAATAGGAGAATGTAATACTCAGTCAAAGGTAAAGGCAGAGCAATGGGAACTGGCATGCGTCGGAAAAATAAAGGTTATGAAAATGTGCGGACATAAAACCGGGGACGTCAGTATTTCACGCATCAATAAAAAACTGAACCAGACTTAAAAACATCAGGAGAATTTTTAATGAAAAACAGAAAAAAAACGCCGCTTATTGCAGGCATTATCGTCCTTTTCCTTGCCGTGGCCGGCGCGGGATTCGCCATTTATACACAGGCCGTTGTAAAACCCAGACAATTAAAATGGGAGGAAAAGGTTTACCCATATGTCAGCAATCTGCGCCAAACTATATTTAAAGAAAACGCCATAAAAGTAAAAAATGTCAAATTTTACGATATTTCCGGGATTAAGAACACAGACCCCTTATCGGATGAAGATATTGACGCGTTACAGGCAATGCAAAACTACGACACCGCCGACTCTCTGTTTTGTCTTATTGAGATCGATGCCGTCAAGGATGAACCGAAATATTTTCTGTATTTCACAGAAAAGGCAGGTTTTCCATCTCTGGCAGCACACTTAAGGGCTTTAAGCGAATTCGATTTCTCGTTTCCGGGCGCATCGAACATGGAGATAAATGCCCGGAAGGCAATAAGAGCCATGAACATACTAAATCTTGAGGTTGGGGATGTCAATATTTCACGCATCAATGACAATCTTGAATAAAGAATAACGTTTTTCCTATGATTTAGCAGACAGACGACTGTCGGGAAATAATTTGTCCTAAATTTAAGGGAGCTGCGACCTGTATGGCCACAGCTCCCTCCATATTTTCTCTTACTTTTCTCTCAAATATTCATCAATTCCCTTTGCAGCCGCTTTTCCCGCTCCCATTGCAAGAATCACCGTCGCCGCTCCTGTCACGGCGTCGCCGCCGGCATACACGCCGTCCTTGCTGGTCGCCCCATTCTCCTCGCTCGCCACGATACATTTGCGACGGTTCGTTTCCAATCCTTTTGTCGTGGAGGAAATCAACGGATTCGGCGACGTTCCAAGAGACATTATGACCGTATCGAGCTCTAAATCAAACTCGGAACCCGCAATCTCCACCGGGCTTCTTCTTCCCGATTCATCCGGCTCGCCAAGCTCCATGCGGATACAGGTCATGCCTTTTACCCAGCCGTTCTCATCCACAAGAATTTCTTTCGGATTCGTCAGAAGGTCAAAAATAATCCCCTCCTCCTTTGCGTGGTGTACTTCCTCCACACGCGCAGGAAGCTCCGCCTCGCTTCTTCTGTACACAATGTGCACCTCGGCTCCAAGCCGAAGCGCCGTTCTTGCGGCGTCCATCGCAACATTTCCGCCGCCCACGACCGCCACTTTTTTTCCCTTCATAATCGGCGTATCGTATTCATCCTCAAACGCTTTCATCAGATTGTTTCTCGTCAAAAATTCATTCGCGGAAAACACGCCGTTCGCCTGTTCGCCCGGAATTCCCATAAACCTAGGGAGTCCGGCGCCGGAACCGATAAAGACGGCTTCAAATCCTTCCTCCTCAATCAGCTCGTCAATCGTCGTCGATTTGCCGATCACAACGTTCGTCTCGATCTTAACGCCAAGCGCTTTTACATTCTCTACCTCGGCGGCGACAACCGCCTGCTTCGGAAGTCGAAATTCCGGTATGCCGTAACTCAACACGCCGCCCGCCTCGTGCAGCGCCTCGAAAATCGTAACGTCATACCCCATCTTCGCGAGATCCCCCGCGCAGGTAAGACCCGCCGGACCGGAACCGATCACCGCAACCTTATGCCCGTTTTTATTCTCCGCTTTATTCGGCTTCACCCCGTTCTCTCTCGCCCAGTCGGCCGCAAAACGCTCCAGCTTGCCGATGGAAACCGGTTCTCCCTTTATTCCGCGGATACATTTGCCCTCGCACTGGCTTTCCTGCGGACATACGCGGCCGCAGACTGCCGGGAGCGCAGACGATTTGCTGATAACCTGATACGCCTCCTCAAAATTCCCTTCCTTCACCTGCGCAATAAATCCCGGAATATCAATTGATACCGGACATCCCTTGACACACTGCGCATTTTTGCAGTTTAAGCAGCGCTCTGCTTCCTCCATCGCCTCTTTCTCATTATATCCCAGACATACCTCTTCAAAATTCGTGGCGCGAACCTTCGGATCCTGCTCGCGAACCGGTACTTTTTTCATTACATCCATTATTTGTCACCTCCGCAGTGCCCGCACCCGCCATGATGGGTAGAGCCTTCTAATTCCCTTAACATCGCGCGTCCTTCTTGCGTCTTATAAATCTGCTGACGCTTCATTGCCTGGTCAAAATCCACCAGATGTCCGTCAAACTCCGGACCGTCCACACATGCAAATTTTACTTCGTCTCCAACCGTCAAACGACATGCGCCGCACATTCCCGTTCCGTCCACCATAACCGGGTTCATCGAAACAACCGTAGGAATTCCCAGTTCCTTTGTCAAAAGACAGACAAATTTCATCATAATCATCGGTCCGATCGCAATACACAGGTCGTATGTATTGCCCTTTGCTACAAGCTCCTTTAACTGATCCGTTCCCATTCCATGGAAGCCATAGGAACCGTCATCCGTCGTGACGTAAAGATTTCCCGCTACTTTGCGCATCTCTTCTTCCAAAATCAGTAAATCCTTCGTCTTCGAACCCATAATAACATCACAGGATACGCCGCGCTCATGAAGCCACTTCACCTGCGGATACACCGGAGCCGTTCCAACGCCCCCGGCCACAAACACAATCCTTTTTTTCTTTAATTCTTCTATATCCGTTGTAATCAGCTCGGAAGCACATCCTAACGGCCCTACGAAATCGCGGAACACATCGCCCTCCTTCAGTCCCGCCATGCGCTCCGTAGAAGCGCCGACTGTCTGAAGCACAATCGTAATCGTCCCTTCCTCTCTGTCATAATCACAGATTGTAAGCGGAATACGCTCCCCTTCCTCGTCGATTCTTACAATAATAAACTGTCCCGGCTCGCAGGATTTTGCGACACGCGGCGCTTTTACATCCATGAGATAAATTTTATCTGCCAGTTTCTCCTTTTTTACAATAGGATACATACCTTACCTCCAAATCTTCTAGTTTAGCCCAACGGCGTCAATCGAACCCGCCTAGCTAACTCTTTTATCATAACGGAAAGCTATGAAAAATTCAATGCTTATTCGATAATTTGTGACAAAATATACGCGCCGCCGTCATGAAATCTAAGAGCTGTAATCTTCAAAAGATTAGATTAGGGTGTCAAAGGCTTTATTTGACACCCTAATCCATATCCATAAATATCTTCTCCTAAAACAGCCGTGCCTTCAACACGACTTCATACAAAAATAAGCCCCCTATCACTCCTTATCAGACAGAAGCTGCTCTACCTGCCCCTTTGTCACACCTGCCACAAAATCCTCCTCCCGCCCCAAAAGCGCCTCTTCCTCACGCTGCCTTCTCTCTACCTCAAGACGCATGCGCTCTATTTCCCGCAATTTCTCCGACTCCTTTGCGGCCTTCTCTGCCTGAAGCTTTTTTACAATCTCCTGCGCCTTCTCACGTTCCTCCTGAACGCGCTGTCTATCTAATTCTTCCTGAGAAATATAATGTACATTATACCTTTTGATAATGCTTCTTGCCACCTTTTCCTTAAAATTTCTCTCATCTATTTTATCCTTCATTTCGCACCTCTGCACGCGTATTTTATATACTTCCTATTATAGATAGTTACAAACCAAAAATCAACAATTCATCTGCATAAAACACTCTTCTTTTGCGCATGATGATAATATCAACATCCCGGAGGTAGGCATCATGTCTGTTTACAAAGTAGAAATCTGCGGTGTAAATACTGCGAAGCTTCCTATACTGAAAGAAGAAGAAAAAGAAGAACTATTCTGCAGGATAAAACAGGGCGATGTCGCCGCCAGAGAAGCATACATCAAGGGAAATCTGCGCCTTGTGCTAAGCGTCATAAAACGATTTGCGGGCAATCATGAAAACATCGACGATTTATTCCAAATCGGATGCATCGGATTGATCAAATCCATCGACAACTTTGACAATACCCTCGGCGTAAAATTTTCCACCTATGCCGTTCCAATGATTATCGGGGAAATCCGGCGCTATCTGCGCGACAACAACAGCATCCGCGTAAGCCGCTCTCTGCGCGACATTGCTTACAAAGCGATACACACCAGAGAAATTTTACAGAAAAATTCCCTTCAGGAGCCGACCCTGGACGAAATCGCCGCCGAAGCCGGCATCCCGAAAGAAGAAATCGTCTATGCCCTCGACGCAATCCAAAGCCCGGTCAGTCTGTATGACCCCATTTATACCGACGGCGGCGATACGCTCTACGTTATGGATCAAATCAGCGACAAAAAGAACAAAGAAGATACCTGGATTGAGGAACTCTCCCTCTCCGACGCAATGGACCGCCTGAATGAGCGGGAAAATTACATTATCAAACTTCGTTTTTTTCAGGGCAAAACTCAGATGGAGGTCGCCGATGAAATTCATATCTCCCAGGCGCAGGTGAGTCGTCTGGAAAAATCCGCGCTAAAAAATATGCGCAACTATCTCTCTCTGAAAAAATAAGCTATCTCTCCCATTTGTCACAGAGCGCATTAATCTGGTCTGCGAACCTGGCAAGCTCCTTATTCGGTATCCCCTCGTTTTTATTGATAACGCTAAGCAGCCTCTGCCCCGCAGCCACCAGCCTTGCAAATACATTCGTAGCCGCTCTTGTAATCTTATCCCGCTTTTTGACAACCTCTCTGCTTCCCTCCTTGATGCAGACGTTCTCAGCCAAATCATAGATATCCCCGCTATACGGAGCAATCGCCTCCACGCCAAGCTCCTCTTTCAAATGCGCCGCAAAGTCATCGCACACCTTGTCGTCGCCGTGCACCACAAAAATTCTCTTCGGCTTCTTTTTAAACGCCGCAGCCCACTCCGTCAGCTTATCCCGGTCCGCGTGGCCGCTGATGCCGGGCAGATTTTCAATCTGTGCACGCACTTCAATCGTCTCGCCAAACAATTTGACTGTTTTTACCCCGTTTAAAAGCGCATTTCCAAGCGTCCCCGGCACCTGGTAACCCACAAATAAGATCGTAGACTCCGGACGCCACAAATTATGCTTCAGATGGTGTCTGATACGCCCGGCCTCACACATACCAGAAGCCGAAATAATGACAATCGGATTTTTTACAAAATTGATCATCTTCGACTCATCGCTGCTGACGGCTTTTTTCAGACCCGGAAACGAGATCGGATTCATTCCCTGCCGCACCATCTCTTTGGCTTTCTCTTTAAAACAGTCTTCTACATTTTTGTGGAAAATACTCGTCGCCTCCACAGAAAGCGGACTGTCGATATACACCTCAAAATTTTGGAACTCCGGCAAAAGACGTTCCGTTTTGATCCTTCTTAGGAAAAAAAGCATTTCCTGGGTTCTGCCGACGGAAAACGCAGGAATCACAAGGTTTCCGCCCCGTATAAACGTGCTCTTAATTACCTTCGCAAGTTCAATCGCATAGTCCGGCGCCGCCGCATGGAGCTTGTCGCCGTAGGTAGATTCCATCACCACATAATCGGCTTCCTCAATAAACTGCGGATCTCTGATTAACGGCCTGTTTCCGTTCCCGATATCACCGGAAAATACAACCTTTATTTCCTCTTCCTCTTCTTTTATCCAAAATTCAATACTTGAAGAGCCGAGCAGATGCCCGGCGTCCACAAACCGCACCTTAAGCCCCTCGCAGACCTCCACAATACAATTATAATCGCAGGGAATAAAATACCGCAGTACGCCTTCCGCGTCCTCCATATCATAGAGCGGCACAACTTCCGGTTTGCCGGCGCGCTTCGCTTTACGGTTCCGCCATTCCGCCTCAAACATCTGAATGTGCGCGCTATCCTTTAACATAATATTACACAACTCACTTGTCGCAGTCGTCGCGAAGATCTGTCCGCGAAAGCCCCTGGAATAAAGCAGCGGAAGAAGCCCCGAGTGATCAATATGCGCATGCGTGATGAAAACGTAATCGATATCCGCCGCGTTCACAGGTATCTCCTGATTCACATACAGATCCGGCCCCTGTTCCATCCCGCAGTCCACCAGCAAATGATGCTTGCCAAATTGCAGGAAATGACAGCTTCCGGTCACCTCATGTGCTGCCCCTAAAAATTCTAATAGCATAATACCATCTCCCTCTGACATCACAAGCCTTCGCTTTTTCTGTCGTTTTTTATTCCAGCAGTTTCTGCTGTACATATTTTCATTATATCTTATATGAGAGACAATATCACTATATATTTCTTATTTTCAGAAAAAAATTTATTCAAAACGCACAATCTCTTTTTTCAGCCGTTTCATAATCTTTTTTTCCAATCTCGATATGTAGGATTGGGAAATCCCCAGCAAATCTGCCACTTCTTTCTGCGTCAGCTCATTGCCGTCGCCGGAATTAAGCCCAAACCGAAGCTCGACAATCGTTTTCTCCCGTCCGGAGAGATGCTCGATCGCCTTATTCAAAAGCTTCTTTTCAACCTCGCTTTCAATATCGCGATATATCACATCCTCGTCGGTCCCGAGAATATCAGAGAGCAGCAGCTCGTTTCCGTCCCAATCGACGTTTAGCGGTTCGTCGATCGACACCTCAAGCCTTGTCTTGCTGTTTCTTCGCAGATACATTAAAATTTCATTTTCTATACAGCGCGACGCATACGTGGCAAGCTTAATTTTTTTCTCGGGATTAAACGTGTTAATCGCTTTGATTAACCCGATCGTCCCGATTGAGATCAGATCTTCCACGCCGACTCCCGTATTGTCAAACTTTTTGGCTATGTAAACGACAAGCCGCAGGTTATGTTCAATCAACCGTTTTTTGCCTTCCTCTTTCTCCTCGCCCGCAAGCTGTCTGATACATTCCGCCTCCTCCTCCACAGTCAGCGGGGGCGGAAGTACCTCCGCGCCGCCAATATAATGTACCTCTCTTGGATTATGAAACATCATCTGAACAATATTTGGTATCATTCGAAACTGAAAATGCCGGGGCACGTTTACTTTTATATACATAGTTCTCTTCCTTTCCTTTTCAAGCATCGCTTTTTTCAGAGCAGCTTACCGTTTAGTATCATCTGATAATCGCCCTGCAGGGACAGCTTCTCATCCGCAATCCCGATTACTGCCGGTTCCACCATAACCACACTTTTCTTTTTGTATATCAGCATTCTCTCCATCGTATAGACCCAAATCAGACCGTTTTGCTCTCCAAGGCTGGAATATACGATCAGACGCCCCGGCAGCTCCCTGACCGCTTCACGAATTTTAGGAGACGCCGTAATGCTGACCGGCTCATGAAAATACGGATCCATCAACAGATTTCCCGTATCATAATATGCGCGCATCGGATATTCCCTGCCCGCGAGAAACAGCTTTACCTCATATATTCTCTTTCCGACCGTCGCTTTTCTCTCCCAGACAAAAACAGCGCAAAACCCAATGACCAGCGTCAAAAATACGGACAGCAAAAAATATTTTCCCGCAAATAACGTCTGGCAAATCCACTGCATCGCTCCCCCCGCCAGCAACACGACCAGATAAGCGACGCCCCAATCTTCCAGAAAACGCCGCCTGTTATTTTCCCTGAAAGAAAAATAAACCATGGCGGGATTTACCAGAAAATGTATAATCAACGTATACAGACTGTAATCCGGTAAAAAAAGGAACAAAAGAATTGCGGACACCGTTCCAATCAGAGAGGGAAAAAACAGCGTTTTTACCGGACAGTTCCTTCCCAGAAACGCATTCGTCAAAAACAGCGCAAGAAAATCCATGCAGAAATTAGAAATTGCAAACACATCTATGTATAATTCATACTGCACATTCCACCTCCCGTCACGGCGCAAAGCCCTAATCTGCTTTCCCCTAAGCGCAAAACGCGGATGTCTTTCACAGGCTTCATTATATAAGAATTTATCCGCTTTTTTTGTCAAAATAACGTTCTACTTTCCCGCAAATCATCGCAAAGTTTCGACAAAAAAATCCGGCCGGGCCGGAAAGAACAAAGTGCGCGTATCAATTTTATACGATAAAAAGAGCGGCAGCGCCAAAATACTCAGCGCTACCGCTCCACATACATATGTATCTCTCTATTTTCTTGTGCTCTTTAAAAATTCCGGAATCTTGATATCTTTCTCCGGCACACTGCTCTCCGGTCTCTTCGGCCTTTGTATCCCCATAAATGACGGCGGCGCCTGCTGCCCTATCGACTGTGAATTCGACGGAGACACAGTTGCGCGCGCAGCGGCCTGATTGAGGGCATTCCCCCCTCCGGAAAGCGGGCGGCCGATCGCCCCCGCGCCGGCTGTCGTCCTGGTCTGTACCGGCTGCTGATATTTCATATTCGGCACAATTTTGCCGGGCTGCTGTCCTCTCGCCTCCTCTAAACCTGTGGCAATTACCGTAATTGTGGCCTCATCCGTACGATTTTCGTCATACATCGCACCGAAAATAATATTTGCATTCTCTCCCGCAAGATCCTGCACATAACTTGCCGCATCGTTGGCATCCATCAGAGAAATGTCACCGGAGACATTAATGATAATATGGCTTGCTCCCGTGATCGTCGTCTCAAGCAGCGGACTGGCCACCGCAAGCTTCACGGCTTCAATCGCCTTCTCATCGCCCTTGGCCATACCGATACCGATATGCGCAAGTCCTTTGTCCTTCATAACCGTCTGCACATCCGCAAAATCAAGATTGATTAGAGCAGGCAGGTTAATCAAATCCGTAATTCCCTGCACGGACTGCTGTAACACCTCGTCCGCCTTCTTAAGGGCGTCCGGAAACGTAGTTCTCCGGTCCACAATCTCAAGAAGCTTGTCATTCGGAATTACAATCAGCGTATCCACGCACTCTTTTAAGCGCTCTATCCCCGAAAGCGCATTGATCATACGCGCCTTGGCTTCAAATTTAAACGGCTTTGTCACAACGCCGACCGTGAGAATCCCCTGATCCTTCGCAATCTTAGCGACAACAGGCGCCGCTCCGGTTCCCGTTCCGCCGCCCATACCGCAGGTAACAAATACCATATCCGCGCCCTTAATCGCGGACGCAAGCTCCTCTGAGCTCTCCTCCGCGGCCTTCGCCCCAATCTCCGGCTGCGCTCCTGCCCCGAGTCCTTTTGTAAGTTTCTCCCCAATCTGAATTAACGTAGGTGCTTTACATAAAAGCAGCGCCTGCTTGTCCGTATTTACCCCGACAAACTCTACACCGCCAATATTCTCCTCAATCATTCTATTTACAGCGTTATTTCCGGCGCCCCCAACACCAATGACAATAATCTTAGCGTTCGAATCCGCGTCTGTTGTTTTAATTTCAAGCAAGGTAGTTCCTCCTTCTCTCCCTCTTAAAATATATGTAAATTAAATCCTAGACCTAATCATATACTCTATAATATAATTTTTTGTCCAAATAATCAACCTTTAATTTGAAAAATTGCAATTCTTCATGACTCTTCTTTCAAAAATGTAATATCCGACGTCTCCGGCGACCATTTTTCCATGTGGAGCGTTCCCTTCAGCCCCTCCAAATTCGGCATAATCTCTTTTAAACGCTTTACCTTATCGATAAGGTTGTCGGCCGAACCAAGATTTACGTTGACAGAACCGTAAGAAAGCTTTATGGAATCCGCCTTTTTGTATGTGATTGTATCCGGAGCCAGCGTATACTTCTTCAGAGTCTGCGTTACATCGAGAAGCTCTGTGAGCGCCTTTTTATTTTCCAGATCCAGCTTCTCATAAAGTACCACCTGGTTACATTTCAGGCCGCTGATCTTAGGAACTCCCTCGATAATTTCCGACGACGTCTCCACCACAAAGCCGTCCTTATCAAAATAAACGTTCTGTCCGAGCGAATCCATGTATATATATCCCAAAAGGCCCTTCTCATACACCTGGATTGTCAACGTATGCGGGATCTTAAGCCCGACCTCTATGGTATCAATAAACGGAACCTCCTGCATGTCAAAAAAGCGGTATTTTAAATAGACATAGAGCGAATTCCACGAATACTCGTCATTCAATACCCATTCTTCAATCTGATCGCCGTTATAAAGTTTGTTTCCCTTTACTTCCACCTGCTTTACGGTAAATACTTTTACTACGACGAGCGCAGACACCCCCAAAAACGCGGCAAACGCAAGCAGTGTTATCAAAACCTTTTTTACCCGTTTTTTCTTTCTTCGATTATCTCTTATCATAAGCTAACCCTCTAATTTAATTCCCCGGGAAACGGAAAACGCCAATCCGAGCTCCGCCAAAAGGAACGACGCCGAAGTGCCTCCATAGCTGATGAGCGGAAGCGTGATACCGGTATTCGGAATCGAATTCGTCACAACGGCAATATTCAGTATCACCTGTATCGCAATATGGGCCATAATTCCCACTACGATCAACGCCCCAAAAAGGTCTGACGCATTGTTTGCGATCACCATAAATCTCCAAATCATCAATAAAAACAGTAATATCGTGCAGATTGCCCCAAACAATCCCAATTCCTCACAGATAATGGAAAAAATCATATCGTTTTGGGCTTCCGGAACAAACCCAAGCTTTTGCATACTCTCCCCCAGGCCTTTTCCGAAAAAACCGCCGGAACCAATCGCATACAGTCCCTGCATCGTCTGAAACCCTTTTTCATGCTCTTCCGGATTCAGCCAGATCTTAATCCGTTCCGCGCGATATCCCGCCGTCATAATAAACAGCGCGCCTCCGGCAACGGCAAACCCTGCAAGCGCAACAAAATGCTTGTATTTCGGACTTGCCACAAATGTAAGCGCAATCGCAATCCCCGCTATGATAACGGCGGTGCTTAAATTCGTATAAGCGACCGGAACCAGAATCGGCACCAGCGTCACGAATACCCGGATAATATTTCTGAATTTCGCCATCTTTTTCGGCATTTTGCTTATCATTGTCGCAAGAAACAGGATAACCGCAATTTTCGCAAACTCAGAGGGCTGAAATGACAACGGCCCAATCTGAATCCATCTCGACTGTCCGTGGGACTCCGTCCCCTTAAAGATAACGAACACACACAGGCCAAACGCCGCTATGTAGGCAAGCCCCGCAAAACGCATCCAAAAATGGTAGTCGATGCGGGAAATAATAAACATTGCCGAAAATCCCAAAGCAGTCGCAAACGCCTGCTTTTTTAAATAATAGGTTCCGTCCCCATATGTGGCCTGGGCTTTATAGGCACTGGTAGAATACAGCATAACGAGGCCGAAGCAAACAAGAAATATGATAATAAACAGCAGCGTGTAATCAAAATATCTGTTTGTCTTCTCCTGTCTCTTCGCCGGCTTATTTCGCATTCACTCACTCCTTCAGAGCATGGACGATATCTTTAAACACACGCCCCCGCTCTTCATAATTTTTGAACATTCCCCAGCTTGCACACGCCGGTGAAAGCAGCACGGCCTCGCCTTCCTGCGCCTGCGCATAGCAAAGCTCCACCGCCTCTTGCAGGCTGTCGGCAAAAACCGTCTCCGTAAAGCCGTGACGTCTGGCGCACTCCGCAATTTTCTCCCTTGTAGCTCCGATCAAAACCAGTTTTTTTACTTTGCCGTCAAAGGCCTCAATCCATTCGTCGTACTGGGAATCCTTGTCGTATCCGCCGCCGATCAAAAACGTTTTTCCCGTCATCGCGCGAATCCCCTGGATAGCCGCATCCGGATTTGTCCCCTTGGAATCATTGTAAAATTTGACGCCGCGCTTTTCTGTCACATATTCTATTCTATGCTCTACCGCCTGGAAGCGAACCAGTATTTCCTGAATTTTTTCAAGCGGAACTCCAAAGCTTAAACAGATCGCGACCGCCGCCATGACATTTTCATAATTGTGAACCCCAAGGAGATTTAATTTGTTTACATTTACGACCTCCGATACCTGCTCTCTGCCTGAACAGTAGATCGTATCTCCCTCCAGATAAATCCCCTGCTTCAACCTTCTTTTACTGCTGAAGTAAACGACTCTGGCAAAGAGCTGCTCTCCAAATTCCCGCAAAACGTCGTCCTCATAATTTAATACGCAGATCTGGTCTTTGGTCTGATTCTTTGTGATGCTCTCTTTCGCCTGAATGTATGCCTCCATCGTGTGATGGCGGTCCAAATGATCCGGCGTAATATTTAAAATCGCCGACACCTTCGGCTTAAATTCCAGAATTGTTTCCAGCTGAAAGCTGCTGATTTCCGCCACGACCACCGTCTCTTCTGTCGTCTCCATCGCGACGCCCGTATAAGGAATCCCGATATTTCCGACCACTTTTACATCCTCGTAGCAGTTCTTCATTATTTCGCCCACAAGCGCGGTTGTCGTTGTCTTTCCGTTTGTACCCGTAATTGCGACGATGCTGCCTTTGCCGGTCTGATATGCAAGCTCTATCTCTCCCAGGACAATTACGCCGCGCTCCCTGAGCGCGCGCACCATCGGAAGATCCGTCGGTACGCCGGGACTTAACACTGCCATATCCAAAACGCCGCTAATCACCTCCGGAAGGTCTCCCAAAATAATCTCAATATTTTCAAAAGCTTTTGACTTTCTGCGAATTTCCTCCGTATCCGCCGCTTTGTTCCCGTCAAACAATATCACATTGGCTCCCTGCGCCCTTAACAGCTCACACGCCGCAACGCCGCTGATTCCCGTACCGACTACCAGAACATTTTTTCCCTTCAAAACCATCTTATTTCCCTGCCTTTCGCCAAACCTTTAAATTGCAAGAAGCGCTATCAGACAAAGAATTGCCGTCACAATAGAAAAAACCGCCACAACCCTTGTCTCGGACCAGCCGCCCAACTCAAAATGATGATGAATCGGAGCCATACGGAAAATACGCTTACCGCCGGTCTTCTTAAAATATGTCACCTGTATCATTACCGACAATACTTCGGTCAGATATATAAGTCCCACAATCAGAATAAAAATCGGCATTTGCAGCATATACGCCGTACCCGCAACGAACCCTCCCAGCGCAAGGGAACCGGTATCCCCCATAAAAACGCTGGCCGGATATACGTTAAACAAGAGGAATCCCAGCAACGCCCCCACAACCGCGCATGTGATCGGCTCAATGCCGCTGTCCATTCCCACAGCCACGACCGTGAAAAACGTCGCAACCATGATTGTCACGCTTGACGCCAGACCGTCAAGCCCGTCTGTGAAATTCGTTCCGTTTACCGTCCCGATCACGGCAACAAACAAGACCGGTATCGCCATCCAGCCGATATCCCAGTACATTCCGCCCGAAAACGGCACGAGCATCGCAAGAGAGACCCCGGAATACTTCCACATATACGCGGCAAAAACCGCGGTCACGACAATCTGAAGCAGCATCTTTTGCTTCGGGAGCAATCCGTCCGTCCGCTTTAATACGACTTTCAGATAGTCGTCCAAAAAACCGATCAGCCCAAACGCTACGGTTAAAAACAAAATCGGTGCGATTTTTGGATAATCCTCGATATAAAAAATACTCGTCACAATAATACTTGCAAGTATCATAAGACCGCCCATTGTAGGCGTTCCCGTCTTTTTCTGGTGCGATTCCAGCTCTTTTCTTTCCGTCTGACCCACCTTTAATTTTCTCAAAAACGGTATGACTACCGGTCCAAGTAACGCGCTGATTACAAATGATATGATTACCGGTATTGCAATTTGATATGCCATAATTTCCTCCAATCGTACAATATCCTGTACATTTCCTAACTTATCCAGTATACGTTATTTTCTACAAACACGCAAGGTTTCCTTAGGAATTTAATTTTGATCCTCCCCCTCCTTATCTTCTTCAATCTCCTCGCGCTCTATCCCAAGATACGGAAGGATATTTTCAAAAACGCTCTTGACAACCGGCGCCGCGATAGTTCCCCCGTAATAGATTCCCTGAGGGTTGCGGATTACCACAAGCGCCAGAACCTGCGGATCGTCCGCCGGCGAAAAGCCCAGAAATGAGGAAATATATTTGTGGTCGCTGCGCGGAAGCGTCTGGGAAGTCGCCGTCTTCCCCCCGATGCGAAAACCGGCTATGGACGCTTTATTCCCGCTCCCTTCCGAGACCACCTTCTCCAACAGACCCCGAAGCGTCTCTGAGGTTTCCTTGCTCACCGTGCCTTCTTTCTGATCGTAAGTAAATTTCTTAACAACCGTTCCCTCCGGGGTTTTCACCTCCACGCCAAAATGAGGCGTTACGCGCGTTCCCCCGTTAATCAGCGAGGAAACCGTCGTCGCAAGCTGTATCGGAGTAATCTGAAACGACTGCCCGAAGGAGATTGTCGCAAGCTCGACTTGCCCGATATTCTCCTTTGCGTGCATAATAGTCGCCGCCTCCCCCGGAAGATCAATATTCGTCTTCGACAAGAGTCCGAACTGCTTAAAATAATCGTAAAACCGATCTGCTCCCAACCGAAGTCCAACCTCTATAAATACAGGATTGCAGGAATTTTTTATCCCGTCGACAAAAGTTTCCGCACCGTGCCCCGCCGTTTTGTGACATCGGATTTTCCGGTCCTCCACAATTTTATACCCCGGACAACTGAAATTATCGGTAAGCTTTACTACCCCCTCCTCCAATGCCGCGCTCGCCGTGATAATTTTAAATGTGGAGCCCGGCTCATATGTATCATTCAGGCAGGGATTTCGCCACATCTGATTCAGCAAATTTTGTTTCTCTTCCCCGGTATATTCGGTCTCCGTCTGAAAATTTAGATCGTACGGACTGTTTAAATCAAATTCGGGCACGTTGACCATCGCCATGATTTCACCGTTTTTCGGATTCATGACAATCATGCTGACGCTGTCCGCCTGTTTTTCCTGCATAACCTTAAGCGCCGCCTGCTCGGCGTACATTTGAATATTATAATCCAGACTGATCGTCAGGTTATTTCCGTCTATCGGTTCCAATCTCGTCTCCCCGGCGTTTTCAATCTCTACGCCCTTCGCATCGGTAAGCGTCAGTATTTTTCCGTTTGTCCCCTGAAGGTACTTGTCATAAATTACTTCCAGGCCCACAATTCCCTGATTATCTCCCCCTGTAAACCCCAGCACCTTCGAGGCCAGGGAATTATATGGATAATAGCGCTTATAGTCCTCATCCACTTTAACGCCCGCAAGCCCGTATTCCCTGATTTTATCCCCGGTTTCTTTCGGAACGTTCGTCTTTACGCGTTCAATGGAGCTTACCTTCTCTACGCGCTTCCTCGCCGTCTCCTCCGATATTTCGAGTTCTCTCGAGAGAACCTCTATGACCTTCTGCGGTTCCTCTATCTGGCTGTGAATAACTGAGACCGTACATACCGTACGGTTGGAAGCCAAAAGCACGCCGTTTGCATCATAAATTTTCCCCCGCGCCGCCTTAATATCGCGCTCCCTCTCGTGCAGATTTTCAGCCTTCTGTCCGTAATACTCGGAGCAAAATATCATCAAATACACGAGCCTCCCCATAAGAACAAAAGATACAAGGCATATTGCAACAAATATAATCATGATTTTCTTTCTATTCGGCGTTTTATTGCGGTACATAAGCAAAACCTCATAAAAGCAGTTGTTATAATCTATTACAACTTTTATGAGGTTATGTTGCCATTATCTAATTCGCATCCGGATTATCTGCCGGCGCATCGATCCGGCCTTCTCTGTCATTTTCTTCCATGGCTTCCTGCGCGCCCTCCGGCATCTGTTCCGGCACATCCGTCGTTCCGTCCGGCGAAATCTCCTGCTGTTCGCCTTCCTTGTCGTCCCTGACCTCTTCATCGGGATATATATTCATATACGGAAAGATCTCTGTCAGAATTTCTTTTACAATGCCCTGCGCAAACGCGCTGTTCGCCTGTTCTTCGGCGTTGGGTTCGTCCACGACACAATAAATAACAAGCTGCGGATTCTCCTGCGGCGCATAACCGATAAAGGACACAAGGTAATTGTCCTGTCCTCTTGGAAGCTTTTGCGCCGTCCCCGTCTTTCCGCCCATAGAATAGCCCGGCACCTTTGCGTACTGTCCGGTCCCCTCCTCGCTCACCGTCCCGTAGAGATATTGCTTCAAAAGATCGCTGGTCTGTTTGGAAATCGTTTCCTTCAGCAGCGTCCCCTTATTTTCCGCGATGATATTTCCGCTCTCATCCGTAATCTTCTTTACAACATGAGGCTGATAATAAGAACCGCCGTTTACAATCGAGCAAAACGCGCTCGCCAGCTGTATCATTGTTGTATTAAAATTCTGTCCAAACGCGTTCGTAGCCAGATTCAGCGTGGTAAGATCGCTCTCCTTGTAGATCAGTCCGTCCGTCCTGGCCTCCCCCGGAAGGTCAATATTTGTCTTATACCCAAAACCGAAAATTTTCTGATACTTCGCAAAATTGGCAGGTCCGATTTTATAGGACATCTGCATCAAGGCGTCGTTACAGGAATCCATAATCGCCTTTTTCATCGTTTCGAGGCCGTGTCCGGCCCTCTTCACGCAGTGAATATCATGCGTTGCAATCTGTTCCACTCCGTCGCACAGAAACGTCATACTGTCGTCTAACGTTCCTGTCTCAAGCCCCGCCGCAACCGTAAACGGTTTTACGGTAGATCCCGGCTCATACGTATATGTCGTGCAGAAATTCATCCACACCTTGTACAGCGCCTTTAATTTTGTATCCTCATCCATGGCGGAGATCTCTTCCTCCGTATAATATGCGCTCAAGTCCCACGGATTCGTCAGGTCGTAATTCGGATAATTGGCCATGGCAAGCACCTCCGCGTTATTCGGATCCATCACAATCACGCCGATATGCTCCGCCCCTGCCCTCTGCGTAAATTTATTTTCATTTTCCTTCAAAAAGTCAGAGATTTTCTTCTCCACAACGGTTTGAATATTGGCGTCGATCGTCAGCACAAGATTATTTCCGTTAACCGCCGGCCTGACGTTCTTCTCATAATTGCTGTCGGAATTTAAATAGCCGTATTCTCTCCCGTTTATCCCGTTGAGCTCGCTGTTATAAAAATATTCCACCCCGTTCATCCCCAGGTTTCCGCTGGTCGTAAATCCCACCACGGCGCTGGCAAGGGAATCATACGGATATTTGCGGATATACTCCTTTTCAAACCAAACTCCCTTGATAAACGGATGATTCTTTTCATCATTCTGCAGCTCCACAAACTGGTGTATCTGCTCATAAGGAAGGCGCTTTGCCAAAACATTGTACTGGCTTTCCGGCTTTTTCACAATCAGCTCGCGTATGGTCCCCTCCTCAAGCGTATCGGGAAAACACTGCATCAGCGCCTCAATTGTCGGCTCCACATTTTTTTCATCACTGTTTAGCACCTTACAGTCGAGTATCACATTATAAACGTCTACGCTCGTCGCAAGAATCGTACCCTTGCTGTCCGTAATGCTTCCGCGCTGATATGGAATCAGCGTACTGTCGTACCCCTGCTGGGATAATACGATTTTCTCGTATTTTTTGCCGCTGGTCTGCTTAATGTACATTAACCTTATTATCAAGGCGACAAGCAAAATCACGATTATCGCAAAAACAACCAGCAGTTTTTTCTGCATTTTTTTTGAAAACCGTTTCGGCGGCCTTGTCCTTTTCTTTCTGCTCTTCACACTTCCACCTGTCTGCTTCAATCAAAATTAATTCCGCGGAATATCTTTATACTGACTCATATAATCGTCGTTTTCCACACTATAATATATGATCTGATCCGCGCCCGCATATACCATGCCCAGCTGATGAATCGCCGCCTCTTTTACCGCCTCGAGATTAACCGACGTGTCAATCCGCTTCAACAGCGCGTCATTGTCCGCCCTCAAATCCGATATCTGGCTTTCAAGCGCGGAAATATTGCGAAGCCGGCCCGTCAAATCCGACTGAAGCTGTATGTATACAACGGAGACGAACGCCGTCACCATTGCCGCAAACGACAGGAATGCCACATATCCACGGTTCATTTTGAGCGCGCGCTCACGGTTCCTTCTCGCTACATGCTGATTCCTCCGCCGAAGGGCGCGTCTTCTCTTTTCTTCTTCCTCTCTCCGATAATCCGGCGCCGCCTCTAATTTCCTTACGACGTTCCCGTCAATATATTCTACTCTGGAATACTTTCTTTTTTCTGCCATCTGCCTCTCTCCTTACTGTCAGGGATTCTTCCACCAAACCCTATCTTTCTCGTCTCACAACATTCTTCCCTTTGTATTTTTCAAATCCCCTACTCTCGCTCAAAAACCCGAAGCTTGGCACTCTTTGATCTGCTGTTCTCCCCTAATTCCTCCTCCTTAGGCAGGATCGGCTTTCTCGTCACAACTCTGCCTTTTGAAATATTTTTGCATACGCATATCGGAAAATGACTGGGACAGGTACACGGGTTTTCGTTTTTTCGAAAAATATTTTTTACGATTCGGTCTTCTAAAGAGTGAAAGGTTATTACACAAATTCTTCCTCCCGGATTTAAAAGCCCGATCATCTCATCCAGTGTATCCTGTAAAACCTCAAGTTCATGGTTTAACTCAATCCGTATTGCCTGAAAGGTTCGTTTCGCCGGATGCCCTCCGGTCTTCAACGCCTTTCCCGGTATCGCAGCGCGGACAATGTCCGTCAGCTCTCCCGCCGTTTTTATCCTTTTTTTCTCTCTTGCCGCCACAATATGCCTGGCAATATTTTTCGCAAACCGATCCTCCCCAAAATCGCGGATCATCCGATACAGCTCCATCTCGCCGTACTCGTTTACGATATCCTCCGCAGTCAACGGCTGTCTTTGATCCATCCTCATATCGAGAGGCGCATCTTTCTCACGGTAAGTAAATCCCCGTTCCGGCGTATCAAGCTGAAACGAAGAAACGCCCAAATCCAACAGTATCCCGTCTACCTTGCAAATCCCAAGATGAAGCAGCTCGTCTCCCATATCGCGGTAATTGCTGCGAACCACGGTAACCTTATCGGCATAAGGGCTAAGACGCTTCGTCGCGGCATCGATCGCGTCCGCATCCTGGTCGATCCCAATCAGTCTGCCCGTCGTAAGTCTCTTTGCAATTTCAAACGAATGGCCTCCTCCGCCCAGAGTTCCGTCTACATAGACCCCCTCAGGCCGGATCTTTAAATTTTCAATTGTCTCCTCCAACAATACGGACCTGTGTTTAAATTCCATCTGTTCTCCTGCCATGATAGGCCATCAGACAAACCGTTTCGCAGGGAACTATATACTAAGTCCCAGATCTGCCATATGTTCTGCTATTTCATCCATATCTTCATATGTATTGGTATCCAGCCACCGTTCTTTGCTCCATATCTCAATGCGGTTTAAAACGCCGACAGATACGACATCCTTTTGAATCTCAGCAAACTCACGCAGCGTAGGCGGTATTAAAATCCGCCCCTGCTTGTCCACCTCGCAGCTCGCGGCGCCCGCAAAGAAGAATCTGGAAAATTTTCTTGCGTCTTTTGTGGTGAGCGGTATGTTCCGGAATTTTTCTTCGATGTTGCTCCATTCTTCATTCGGGTACACAAACAGACATCCGTCTAATCCCTTTGTCACGACAAATTCGTCGCCCAACTGTTCTCTGAACTTGGATGGGACGATCAACCTGCCCTTGGCGTCAACTGTATGATTGTACTCTCCCATGAACATCGCTTATCACCTTCAATCCGGCCTACTCGGTTCCGGTGAAACGATACTTTATCCACAAAGTTATCCACTTATCCACCACTTTGAACCATTATTCACCACTTTCCTCCACTCGTAGTTCAATATTACCCCACTTTGACCAAAAATGC
This sequence comes from uncultured Roseburia sp., assembly GCA_947383215.1. Taxonomy (GTDB): domain Bacteria; phylum Bacillota; class Clostridia; order Lachnospirales; family Lachnospiraceae; genus Roseburia_C. The sequence goes on along the minus strand of CANDCP010000005.1, from coordinate 7,851 downwards.
AATACAAACATCCTTAATTTTGCCAATAAAAAATAGACGTAAACACCAGATTCCTCAAAATCCAATGCTTACGCCCACTCACAAATCCTTTGATTATGCCTGCCGCGCTCCATCGCCACTTACTCCCAACTCATTTACATTACTTTCGCACAAGTCAATATATTTTTCTATCAGAAGATCTAATTTCACGCTCTTCTCATAACAATCCCCGATATTTATTCCCTGCTCAAGCGTACGATCCAAATCCGCTCTGGCAGCTTCAATTTCCTTTTGCAATTCAAACATGTTATTTTTCATCTATCCTTCTCCCACAATCCTGTGTAAATTTACAAACCATTATCCTCACCGCCCAAAACAACTCTTTCTCTTATGGTACCTTTAATCACGCTATCCCCCTCTCATCTCATCCTCTTAAACCATATTCTAACCTCATTTTTCGAAAAAATCAAACATAAAGCTCCCCCTTTTTTCGGCATTATTCGACAAGGCCCGGATGAACCCCTCTGTTTATAAGGGTTTGAGAGTTCGACAAAATCAGCGAAACACGCAAAAATTCAACATTGTTTTTCAAAAAATACAATTTGCGGACTTACATAAATGAGAAATCCCCTCTACAATCTGGTGATTTACCGAGACGATATGCTGAATATCCTCATCAATACTTTTCTTTCCCGTGAGGTAATCTCCATGTTTCTCCTCAATAAAATCACAGAGCGCCTCCGGCGTCGCAAATTCAATCTCTCTTTGCGGATGCACCGGGCTCTTCAGATAACTTCTCAGGCTGTGCTTCAGCTCTTCCTCATACGCACAGTGTTCCTTCAGTCCGCCCGGATACAGCTTGTTGTGAGGGAACGTAAAATAATCCGCAATGTAATGCGTCACCTGGCCCAGATCGAGATAATACATGCGCTTATTCTTGACGGGCTTGTTCTTTTTACCGTACACAAGCGCATCTATGGATCTTCTCACCTCCGGAAATGTCCCCGTTATCTCGTGCTTTTTATAAAGAAACGACGGTTTGCAGTCCGGAAGAATGCTTCCGATATAAAACGACATTCTGTGCTTTTTCAACGCCTCATCCGTTGTACTTTCCACAATGTATCTCGCCAATGAAATATGCGATTTTTTTCTCATATCACACCTCCAAGCCCATTGTACTTTAGATGATTCCGAATTTCAAGTGAAATTTATGTAAACTATTACAATTACTGTATCCCTCCGGCCACAGCGCAGGGGCGGACAGATTACGGACTATAAAATCTCTTTCAAATCCGATGTCCGCCCCTCGCGCGGCCAAACCCCGGGCAATTTTGCCGGCGTTATTTACAGCAAAAAGTCTTACATTCCGTCTCGCCGCAGCAGCATGCCTTACTTCCGGCTATATCGATGTCGGACGCATGACATTCACAGTCTTTATTGTACTTACATTCCTCTGCCTTGCACGAAACGTTTGTCTCTTTGGTCGGCTCATACACGGAATTTGTCGCATACTCCTCCGATCTCTCGACAAAGCTTCCGCAGCATGTCTCGTCGCTGCATCTTGCGCTTCTGCCGTCAATCTGAATGTTCTCTTTGCAACAGCAATTATTCTCATTATACCTGCAATTTTTTACGGAACAATCTAAATTTGTCATCTTTTTCTCCTTTCTAAGTTCAAACAGTTTTCTGTTTATCTATACTTTTATAGTCTCTCCGCATGTCAGACGATTTATAAATGTAAAAAAAGCCAAAAAAAGAACTTGTCCCGGAATATATTTCCGACAGACAAGCTCTCTATTTATGATTCTGGCGTCAAAAAATCTTGACGACCGAAGCTTTATTATTTATGTTCTTCCTGCGGCTCCTCTTTGCGGATTTCTTTTGTGCGGATCTCTCTGCAAATCTCTTCCACAAACACTTCTAGCCTTTTGCTTCCCTCATCTCCCGCAAAACGGCTTCTCACCGACACGGCGCCTTCCTCCGCCTCTTTTTGTCCCACTACAAGCATGTAAGGAACTTTCGCAAGCCGGGTTTCACGGATTTTAAACCCGATTTTTTCCGAGCGGTTATCAATGGTCGCGTCCACGCCGTTCTTTTTAAGCTCATTTAAAACCTGACCGGCATATTCTTCATACTTTTCCGAAATCGGAAGCACTCTCACCTGCTCCGGGCACAGCCACGTCGGAAACTTTCCGGCATACTTTTCAATCAGCCAGGCCAGCGTACGCTCATAGCAGCCCAGAGAAGTTCTGTGAATAATATACGGGCGGATCTTATCTCCGTTTTGATCGATATAGTACATGTCAAAATTTTCCGCAATCGCGCAATCCAGCTGAATTGTCACCATCGTGTCCTCTTTGCCATACACATTCTTCGCCTGAATATCAATCTTCGGCCCGTAAAAAGCGGCCTCCCCCTCTTCTTCCACAAACGGCACCTTTTTCTCCACAAGAATATTCCGAAGCGCCGACTGCGCGCTCTCCCAGTACTCCTCGTCTCCCAGATACTTCTCCTTATTTGACGGATCCCACTTTGAGAGGCGATAGGTCACTTCATTTTCAAGTCCCAGTGTCTTTAAGATAAAATAATTCAGGTCAAAACAGTTTTTCAGCTCTTCCTCCGTCTGATCGGGACGTATCACATTGTGTCCCTCCGAAATTGTAAACTGGCGGACCCTCGTCAGTCCGTGCATCTCTCCGGAATCCTCATTTCGAAACAGCGTAGAAGTCTCGCCCATACGGAACGGCAAATCGCGGTAAGATCTCTGCGCATTTTTGTAAACATAATACTGAAACGGACACGTCATCGGGCGAAGGGCAAAGACGTCCCTGTCCGTCTCCTCATCCCCCAGCACAAACATCCCGTCTTTGTAATGATCCCAATGCCCTGAAATCTTATACAGATCGCTTTTGGCCATTAGCGGCGTTTTGGTGCGCACATACCCCCACTCCCGGTCTTCCAAATCCTCAATCCAGCGCTGCAGCTTCATAATCATTTTGGTCCCTTTCGGAAGCATCAGCGGAAGTCCCTGTCCAATCACGTCCACCGTGGTAAACAATTCCATCTCACGGCCAAGCTTATTGTGGTCGCGCTTTTTGATATCCTCTAAATGCTCCAGATAGGACTTCAGCTCGTCTTTCTTTGCAAACGCCGTTCCGTAGATTCTCTGAAGCATCGGATTTTTCTCACTTCCTCTCCAGTAGGCGCCCGAAGAGGAAATCAGCTTGAACGCCTTGATATTCTTCGTGCTCATCAAATGGGGACCTGCACACAGATCCGTAAACCCGTCCCCCTGACTGTAAAAAGAAATCTCGGCATCTTTTGGAAGATCGCAAATCAGCTCTACCTTATAAGGCTCCTCGCGCTGCTCCATATACTTGATCGCCTCTTCCCTCGGAAGAGTAAAGCGCTCCAGACGATGGCCTTCTTTTATAATTTTTTTCATTTCCGCCTCTAGCCGGTCAAGATCCTCTCTGGAAAACGGCTCGCAATCGAAATCATAGTAAAACCCATTCTCAATAGACGGCCCAATGGCCACTTTTGCATCCGGATAAAGGCGCTTGACAGCCTCCGCAAGCACATGCGAGGTCGTATGGCGAAGCGCCGCAAGCCCGGCCGCGTCCTCAGCCGTCAATATATTCAAATTACAGTCCCTGTCCAAAACCGTACGCAGATCGACCGTCTCACCGTCCACCTCGCCCGCACAAGCCGCGCGCGCAAGCCCTTCGCTGATATCCGAAGCGATCTCAAAAACGGTTCTGGCCTCCTTGTACTCTTTTACGGAACCGTCTTTCAATGTGATTTTCATACTTTTCCCTACCTCTTTCTGTCCGCAAAAAATCCTAACGCTTATTCAAACAACAATGCTTGTATTTTTTACCGCTTCCGCACGGACACGGATCATTTCTTCCAACCTTTTTTCCGACGATCACCGTACCGGACTTCTTTTGCTCCAGGTACAGTCTCTTCCTCGTCTCCGCGTCAAAAATTTCTTCCCACTGCGGCAGCTCATAAAGCCAGTCCGCCTTGGCGTCTACCATATTTTTATACAATTTCTCGTTATCAAATGCAAGGCTGACGCTCGTATCCTCCTCCATTGTCTCAATCGGATTCGGCTCTACCAGACTGTCGTTGATGCCGTCTAAGAACCCTGTCATATCCATAATGCTCAGTTCAAATCTGTCTGCCAGCTCTTTTACCGTTCCCTCTACCTTCTCGTCAGGATTCGAAAGCAGCTTCTCATAGACACCCTTTTCCAGCATAAAATATCTCTGCCAAAACTTTTGAAGCTGTCCCTTATCCTTATCCTGATCATAGGCAATCTTCTGCCACTCTTCTAATAACGCCATTTTCATTTCCATCCTTTTATTACATTTTACATGTCTTTCCACATGCCTGTAACAGTATAGCACATCTTGTCATTTTTTCAAAGTTTTTTATGCGATCCTCATGTATTCCCTTTCCAAAAGCTCCATGCTCTCTCTCAGGCACTCCAAAATCTCCGGATTAAAGCTGCCGCACTCTCCGTTTAGGATCATCTGAATCGCTTCCTTATGAGAATACGCCTTCTTATAAATCCGTGGGCTTACGAGCGCATCATACACGTCCACAACGCTGACCACCTGACTCCATATCGGAATTTCGCCTCCCTTTAAACGATCCGGATAACCGTTCCCATCCCAGCGCTCGTGATGGTGTCTGCTGATATCGAGGCTGTAACGGAGCTGTTCTTCATCCTGCGCAAGGTTTAACGTTTTTAAAATTTCATATCCCTTCACCGTATGCTTCTTCATCTCCTCAAATTCTTCTGTCGTCAGCCTTCCCGGCTTATTCAGGATCGTATCGGATATCGCGATCTTGCCGATATCGTGGAGCGCCGCCGCCTCTGAAATTTTCGCAATCGAATCCTCCGTAATGCCCAGTTCCGGGTGTTTTCTATGCAAATTTTCAAGCAAAATCTTGGTCAGAATGCGCGTCCGCTTTACATGCTCGCCGGAATCGAGATCGCGAAATTCCACAAGATTGCTTAACGTATCGATAATCCCCTCCGTATAGACGCGATACTGCCTCTGTTCCTTCATCAGCTGCTGCTGTACGCTTTTGAGCTCCGAAACGTCCATTCGGATGATCAGATAGACTGCCGTCCCGTCTTCTTCCCCGATTTTGCTCCCCCTCGCCTGCACCCAGTGCACGATCTGTTTCGAGTCCGCCTCCCGATATATGATATCGAACGGTTCCCCAAGATTTGCAAGCGCTCTTATCCTCTTTTTCACCTGTTTTCTGTCTTCCCTGAAAATGTGGCTTAAATATCCTTCTCCGTAATCCTCTCTTGTCTTATGCATCATCTCGTAAAATCCGTCGCTCGCGTTGACAAGGCTCAACTGCTCGTCCATGCGCATCACCGCCACGCCCCCCGGAATCGACTGATATGTCGCGTTCAGCTGAATGGCGAGCTGCTGCTGCATCTGCTTTCGAACATGGATATCGCGCACGATAAATACGCAAAGCTCGTCCTCGTCAAACGGATTCATAATCGGAATGCACCGGAATGAAATCCATCTGTATTTTCCGTCTCTGCCTTTTCGAAACTCGCCATATATCTCGCCGTCGGATTCCCGAATGCGCTCTCTGAGGCGCTCCACGGAAAATCCCGCTTCAAACTCCGCTTTGTCATCCGGATGGATTTCGGAGAGAAAACGCAAATAACTGCCTTCTAACGGCTCCACTTTCCCGCGGCTTACCTCCCTCGCATTCGACGGAACGTATTTTGTATAAGTATTTTTTGTAAAATTGCCGTACGCCAACGATTCACTCAGCGTAATCGCGGCCTTCTCCATCATTTTATTATAGCGAACCGACTCTTTGACGGCTACCGCCTGCATCTGCGGCACCATCGTGATAATATATGCCGGAACGCTCCCTTCCCACATATACTCGTCCGCCGACATCTCTACGAACCCGTTCCACTCCTCTACATAGGCAATGGACAGATTATTTTCCTGCGTATGAATCGTTCCGATCGGACAATGATCGCACGCCCCCTGAAAACACTCGCTGCACTTCATCCCGATCTTTATATCCGAACAGACGGCTGCAATCTTTTTATTAAAGTAAAGAATCGAATAATCTTCCCTCTTGATAATATAGATACCAATCGCCGCGATCGCATCCCCAAATTCCCGAATTTTATCCATTTCATCCCCCACATAAAACGTTTCTCTTTTTATTCTTCCTTGTTTCGCTTGAAAATTCATCCGTTTCCATTATAATATAACTACCGGAACGAAAATGATACCCTCTCAGACCGGCCCCAATAAAAAGAATCGAGGAAAACTATGAAAAAAATAAAACAAGTGTTAGCAATTATCGGCGTCGTCCTGCTTGTCGGCCTGTATCTGTCTACATTAGTTCTTGCCATCTTCGGAAGCGCCCGGACAATCAATCTGTTTATAACCTCTATCGTTGCAACGGTAATTATACCTGTTTTAATCTGGGCATATTCCATGGTATACAAACTGCTAAAAAAACACTACTCAAACCGGGACGATCTTTAATTTACCCCACATGAAATTTTTCGATATTTCCTGTAAGCTGCTCTGCAAGCGAGGCTACCGTACCGCTTGATTTTGACACCGTATCGATCGACTTTGACTGCTCTTCAACCGAAGCCGCAGCCTCCTGCATACAGGCGGCGTTTTCCTGGGAAATTGCGGATAGATCGCTGACAATCCCCACAATCGTTCCACGGCTCTCTTCCATCTGCTGCGTAGAAGAGCCAAGCTCCCTGCAATTCTGCTCTATTTTTTTCAGATTCTCGGCAATCAGATCAAATTTTTCTTTTGTATAGGAAACGCTTCTCGACTGTTCGCCCGCGGTCTCTTCCATATTGCTTATCGTTCCTACCGCCTGCTCCATTTTTACAACCAAATCTTTGATAATCACTTCGATCCGCTCCGTCAGCTCATCCGTCTGCACCGCAAGATTTCCGATTTCCGTCGCGACAACCGCGAACCCTCTTCCCGCTTCTCCGGCTCTTGCGGCCTCGATCGAGGCGTTCAACGCCAAAAGATTCGTCTGGCTTGCAATCTCACGGATCTGGGCGCTCGCCTCCTTGATGCGGTCGGTCTGGCGGCTTGTCTCGAGAATCACTTCATGTACCTGGGACGACTGTTCGTTGCTGCGCTTTGTGTTATCCACCACAAGATCTAACGCTTCGATTCCCTCCTCCTTGATCTGCTCGATCAGGCGTGTGGCCTCGTTTAACGTCTTCATATTCTGCTGAACAAGCCCAATCAGGCTGCTTAACCTGCCTACCTGCTCCTCCCCCTCTACTGTCTGCTGCGCCTGCGCCGTCGCTCCGTTCGCCACCTCGCCGACTGTCTGCGACAACTGCACCCCTGTCTCAGACACCTGCTGCGACACTTTAGACAATTCTTCGGATTGGCCGGAGAGCTCCATCGTCACTTTCGCAATCTCTTCTACCAGTCCGGCAATGCTAAGGCGCATGCCCTCAAATCCCTTGCTAATTACTCCGATCTCATCTCCGCGCCTCTCGTAACGCTTCATCTTTCCGCTCGCATCCGGCGTCAAATCGTATTTCGCCAGCCTGTCGATACATCCGCTTAAGAAACGTATCGGCTTTAAAACCATAACGAAAATCACCATACACAAAAGCGTAATCAAAAGAATTCCGCACACAACCGACGATATCGTAGTCTTAATCACCGACCCCCGGATAATGCCGCTCATTGTCTCCGCATCCACCGGAATTCCGATATCCAGCGCTCCGACCAGAGTTCCGGCGTCGTCATAGACGGGTTCTACCACATCCAGCGTCTTTCCGCCGGTCGTCGGATCCATATAATACCCGAC